>DATNFV010000077.1:0-7937 GCA_035606215.1 Hanamia sp. | reverse complement strand
TGTCGGCTCTGAATTACTCCCCCTGAAAAATGAGGAAGGTATTACACTACTGTTTATCGTGTTCAGTTGCGATGCTGTAATTCCCTTTGCTGCTGCTGCATTTGCTGGCGACAACAACATATCGGTCATTAAGGCAAGAGCAGTAAGTGTTGTTGAATTGGTATTAGTAATTGCGGTGGTATTTAAATAGTATGATTTTCCTAAAATATCAACGTGGTCTCCCGCCATCACTTTTATCATAAATTCCAAACCGGTTTGATTGGTAGCGCCATTTAATTTATACAGCTTTGTGCTACCATCTGCTGCCAAAGGAGTACATCCTGCAGGATAATTGGTATTGGGAGCAGTTCCGTTGTTGTTATAATAAAGTTTTGTATTAGCAACCGTTTCAGTGCCCCATGATGGTATGGAGGTTTCTAAGGAAATTTTCGTATTGTCTATCCGGTAAAAATTCTTTTCAAAATTGACCATACTATTTGTAGTGGCGTCATAAGTTCCTTCTAAAGTGGCAGCAGGATACAAATTCGTTTTCTGTTCATCAGTAAGCACCATTCTTACATTGCCCAAATGGTCTTTTAAAAAATAATCATAAGCAAAGGTTCCATCTGTTTTCCTCCTTATCCTTCCTTCTTCCTGCCCGGTAAATTGTAAGACATCACTGTATTGAAGCGAAGACAAAGAAGCATTACTATATGCTTTGGATTCGTAAACAAAGCCTGAAATGTAATTAGTGGTAGTAGTAATGTTCGAAGTGTAATTTGTGCCGTTATAAGGCACCGTTGCATTATTTTCCTGGGTCAGCTTCTGCAATTTATTGCCGGAAGCATCATAAGTGTAAGTAATAGTGCCTTTGGCTGTTACCGTTATAACAGAGGGAAGATTCAGATAATTATAGGTGATGCCGCTTATTTTTTTATTATTATCAAGGATAAGATTTCCATTCACGTCATACGAATAATCGGTGGCGCCTTTTGTTGCAGGATCATATTTAAAGTCACCGAGGGTACTCGTATTGTCATTATAGGCATCAGTTACTTTAGAGAGCTTATTCGTGTTTGTTTGATAAGTATTAGTAAGCTGATCTATGATTATTCTTTTAAACAATAAAGATCAAAAAGGAACTTGTGTTTTTCTTAAAAATTGACTTTGAAAAGTTAGGGGGCTTTTAAAAGTTATTTTGGTATTTTATCAATCGCATCCAATCAATTGTTAATCAAATCTAAAAATTAACGCCATAATTCCATATCCTGTTTCATAAAATGTCTTTTCTGTGACAAAGACGGGAAAAGTAACCTTCTGCTTCTTTCAACCTCCCATCTCTTATCGCATCTGCATTCGCATTCCTAATCCAATGATTGACAAAATTGATTCTTATTCGATCACCAAAAAAATATTTACGACGGATGACACAAATTGCACGATAACTTGTCGGTTTTGCACGATAGTTGGAATATCAGGTAATGAAAAAAACAGGAAATTTGGCAGGTGCGCCCTCCAAATGTTCGCGGATCAAAAATATAAAGCAAAATTCATTCACGCTTTCTTTGTAATTGAGAATACGGTCCTTGCGATTGTTATTTTAAAAAAGATAAAATATTCTTTTGTGAAATTGATTTGACCTCTTATCTTTGCTATCCTTTTTAGAAACCCAATTTATTCACAACCCAAGAAAATTTCTATTTTTTATGGCTGTAAAAATGAGATTGCAACGTCATGGCTCAAAGAAGAGACCATTTTACTTTATCGTAGTTGCAGATGCACGTAGCCCACGCGATGGCAAATTTATTCAGAAACTAGGTTCTTACAATCCCCTGACAATTCCTGCCACTATCCAGGTAGATCGTCAGAAGGCATTGGAATGGCTGCACAAAGGTGCTCAACCTACTGACACAGTTCGTCGTATTTTAAGTTTTAAAGGCGTATTATACCTGAAGCATTTGCTTCGTGGTGTATCGCTTGGCTTATTTGACGAAGCTGCGGCAATGGAAAAATTTACCAAATGGAGCAGCGAGCATGATGCAGAATTTGCTAAACGCCAGGAAACGCACAAAAAAGCAAAAGCTGCAAGTCGTCCCGCTTTCGTAAAGAAACAGGATACACAAAGACATGCTCCTTCGCACCAGGCTCCTACCACTGAAGCCGGTGAATAACCTGTTATAGTAAAGTAAAAAAATTACATAAACTTGCTTTAAAAAGCTGTTTCATTCGTGAGGCAGCTTTTTTTATCTAAACCCAACCTAGTTCCTGACTGGTTTCCCTGATTTTAAAACACTTTGCAATCTTTCTAAAGTTTTTCGCTCGCCGCAAAGGCTTAAAAAAGCTTCTCTTTCAAGATTCAATAAATATTGCTCGTTTACTATTGTCGCTTCACTCAGATCTCCGCCACACATCACGTAAGCCAGTTTTTTTGCTATGAAAACATCATACTCAGTGATATAATTTCCACGGAACATTCCATTGATGCCGGCATAAAGCATTCCTAACCCTGAACGGCCCAAAACTTTAATATCAGTACGCTGAAGAGGCTGAGAGTAGCCACGATCAAACAGGTCAATGACACTTTTTTTTGCATCCGCAATTCTCCTCGATTGATTCATTGAAATTTCGTCTATCCCTTGTCGTAGTATTCCTAAATCATAAGCTTCAAAAGCTGAGGTGGAAACTTTGGCAGTTCCAATCGTAATAAACCTGTTTTGCAAGGGAATTGTTTCCGGCTCATTCTGCTGAATGGCATCAGAAGCACGTAAAGTAAATTCTTTGGTTCCTCCACCTCCGGGAATCAGCCCCACTCCTACTTCTACCAAACCAATATAACTTTCGGCTGCTGCCTGCACTTTATCCGCATGCAGACAAATTTCACAACCACCACCCAAAGTAAGCCCGTGAGGTGCGACCACCACAGGAATAGAAGAATAGCGAATTCTCATGGTGGTGTTTTGAAATAAGCGAACAGCCATGTCCAGCTCATCATATTCCTGTTCGGCAGCCAGCATAAAGATCATGGCTACATTGGCTCCCGCAGTAAATTGTGGCGCTTCATTGGCAATTACAAGACCTTTATATTTTTCTTCGGCTATTGCAATAGATTTATTGATCGCTTCCAAAACTTCACCCCCAATACTACCCATTTTTGTGTTCCAGCTCAATGCAACAACATCATCGCCCAAATCATATAAATGACAGGCGCTGTTTTTCCAAACGGTTTTTTCTGCAAGATCACTGAGAATGATAAATGCTTCACCACCCGGCAATGGAAAATATTTTTTAGATCCAACGTCATAATACAACCGTTTCCCGTTTTCAACTTTATAAAAAGAAGTATTTCCTTCTGCCATAAAATCTTTTACCCATTGCGCTATTTCATAACCTGCATTTTTCATTGCTTCAACTGTTTCTTTCACACCTAAAACATCCCACGTGGCAAAAGGTCCGATTTCCCAGCCGAAGCCGGCTTTCATCGCGTCATCGATCCTGTAAATTTCATCACTGATCTCAGGAATTCTATTGGAAACGTAGGAAAAAAGCGAGTAATGAAACAAGCGATAAAATTCCCCTGCCTTATCATTTCCTTTTGATAAAATCTTAATCCGTTCTTTCAGATCATCAACAGGTTTTGCAGTTTCGATAGTTGCAAATTTTGGTTTTTGTCTTGGCTTGTATTCAAACGTTTCGAGATCGAGTGTCTGAATTTCTTTTTGTCCATCCGGAGATTTTATTTTCTTAAAAAAACCCTGACCTGTTTTATCGCCCAGCCATTTCTGATCCACGATTTTTTGCAACCATGCCGGAATGGTAAAAATTTCTTTCGCTTCATCAGCAGGACAATTTTCTTTAACGCCAATTGCGACTTTTACAAGTGTATCAATTCCAACAACATCGCCAGTGCGGAAAGTAGCGGATTTTGGACGGCCAATAATTGGTCCGGTTAAAGCATCAACCTGGTCAATATTCAAACCCAGCTTATCCATAATATGAAAGATAGACATGATGCTGAAAACCCCGATTCTGTTTGCAATAAAAGCGGGAGTGTCTTTACATAAAACAGTTGTTTTACCTAAAAACAAATCGCCATAATGCATTAAAAAGTCAACTGCTTCCTGATCCATAAATTCAGTAGGAATGATTTCCAGCAATCTCAGATAACGGGGAGGATTAAAAAAATGAGTTCCACAAAAATGCTTTTTAAAATCATCACTTCTACCTTCTGCCATTAAATGAATCGGAATACCGGAAGTGTTGGAAGTGACAATTGTTCCGGGTTTGCGGAATTTTTCAACCGATTCAAAAACCTGTTTTTTAATATCGAGTCTTTCAATCACCACTTCAATTACCCAATCGCAAGAAGCGATGTCTTTCATATTATCTTCAAAATTTCCTGTAGAAATATTTTTTAAATCTTCTTTCGAATAGATTGGAGAAGGCGAAGATTTTACTGCCGCTGCAAGCGCTTCATTTACAATTTGATTTCTTTGCTTTTCGTTTTCTGCACCGGGAGTTGCTATATCAAGCAATAAAACTTTTACGCCAATTCCTGCAAATAAACAGGCGATCCTGCTTCCCATTACGCCGCTCCCCAAAACTGCTACTTTATGAATATTTCTTTTGTGCAACATACAATTTTAGTTAGTTAAACAACTATTTTAGAATCCGAAATTAGTATTTTCTCAGATAACAATTGGAAAAATAACCAAAGCGATTATTACAGTAAATGAAGAAATAATACGATTTTTTTTTCACTACAATTTACCCTTGAAAACCCTTTCCGTATTTTTGCCATAATGAAAAACAAAAATCATTCTTTAGAAAAAATACTTTCCAATTTAAAAATTGATGCATTGAATGAAATGCAGCAAACTTCTTTAAAGGCGGCTGAAAAAGACCAGGATCTGATTTTACTTTCTGCAACAGGGTCAGGAAAAACGTTGGCTTTTCTGTTGCCCGTTCTTGAAAACCTTGACGAAGAAAATAAAAATACACAGGAGCTTATTGTGGTTCCTTCGAGAGAACTGGCAATGCAAATAGAACAGGTTTTTAAAAAAATGGGAACAGTACATAAGATCACTGCAACTTATGGAGGACATAAAAGGGAGATCGAAGAAAACAATTTAATTGAGCCACCAGCGGTTATTGCAGGAACACCAGGAAGAATCGGAGATCATATCAGGAGAGGAAATATTACCGTTGATTATATTACCACTTTAGTGCTGGATGAATTTGATAAATCACTTGAATCAGGCTTCCTGGAAGAAATGAAATTCATTATTGACTCATTAAAAAATGTTCAGAAAAAAATTCTTACGTCAGCAACTGAAGCAGTTGAAATACCAGAATTTATTGGTTTAAAAAATCCGCAACGACTCAATTTTATCAACCCTGAAGAAGAAAAAAAGGCACTTGCCATCCAAACTGTTTCTTCTCCTGAAAAAGATAAATCAGAAACACTTTTCAAACTGATTTGTTATCTTGGAAACCGCTCAGCTATTGTATTTTGCAATCACCGTGAAGCAGTAGAGCGAACCAGCAATTTACTTTCCCAAAAAGGGATTTATAATGAATTTTATCACGGCGGTATGGAGCAACAACAAAGAGACAGCGCTTTGTCAAAATTCAGGAATGGAACCACAAATGTGTTGGTAACAACTGATCTTGCATCCCGCGGTTTGGACATTGCCAACATCCGTTACATTATTCATTATCATTTGCCGCTTACCGAAGACGCATTCACACATCGCAATGGCCGGACAGCAAGAATGGATGCCAGCGGAACAGCGATCTTAATTTTAAATGAAGAAGAAAGATTACCGGGATACATTCATGAAGAAGCAGAGGCGATCAAGCTACCGGATGAAAATATTTTACCGGAAAAGCCAAAGTGGGCAACGCTTTTCATTGCAGCAGGAAAAAAAGATAAAGTAAATAAAGTAGATATTGTTGGATTTTTAACGAATAAAGGAGAGCTAAAAAAAGAAGATATTGGTTTGATTGATGTAAAAGATTTTTTCTCTTTTGTGGCAATCAGAAAAGTAAAAATGAATCATCTTCTTCATTTGATAAAAGATCAGAAGATCAAGAATAAAAAAGTAAAAATGGAAGTGGCGAAATAAGAAATAAGTATAAAATAAATGACTGCTAATGTCTTTATTTGAAAATTAGTAACTTTGAGAATATGACAACTACTACTATTATTCACGAACTTGAAAGAATGTCACTGTCAGACAAACTTTTTGTAATAGAGCATACCATTAAGTCAATAAGAACAGAGAAAGAAAAAAAACTAAAAACTGCTGTTGAAGCCCTTTATTCAGAATACAAAAACAATAAAGAATTAACTGCATTTACTGCACTAGACAATCAGCCTTTTTATGAAACAAGGTGAGATTTGGCTTGTGACACTTGATCCAACAATAGGTTCAGAAATTCGCAAGACAAGACCTTCAATTATTGTAAATGATAATGTTTTGGCAAACTTCCTTTAAAAATTATTGTACCATTAACTGACTGGAAAGATAGATATGAAATTGCTCCCTGGATGGTTCGGATTGAGCCTAATCAGATTAATAAATTGACAAAAGTTTCTTCGGCTGATTGTTTTCAAATAAGATCAATCTCGGAAGAAAGATGTATAAAAAAACCAGGAGAAGTAGATGAACCCGTTTTGGCAAATATTCGAAAGGCATTAGCAGTGGTTCTTTCTATTGAATCTTAATAATAGAAAATTTTTTATTCAACACCATTTGTCTTTTTCGGTCTCGTTCTCACAAAATGTTTTCTCTCATTGATCATCAATCTGAAATCAAGTTCCTGCACCTGTCTTTTACATTCACGCTTGATCATTTTGCTGAAAGTTTTTATTCCTGTTGAATCAAAAGGATTGTTTTGCAAAAGATCCAGTAATAAAATTTCAAAGGAAGCCGAAGGAAGCCAATCCACATCGCGCTTGTAGCCCATTACAGCGAGCACTTCTGTTTGATTCATAAAATTTTGAACCCGTGTTTTGTTCAGGTTTAGTGTAGAACAACTTCCAAAATGAATAATAGATTGAGTGCAGCTATTTCCCAATAAATTTCCAAGATCAGTAAGTGTTACAATATCTTTTCCCACTTTTATAAAACCAGGTTCTCCATGAAAGCCAAGATACAGAATGGGATATTTTTTGCAAAAGGCTTTTGTTTTCCAACGATTGATTGAATATTCAAATTCTGCTTTCGTGTTGCAGCGATGATGTACAAAAGGCATGTGGCTATGTTTTCCTACCAATTCCAATACCGGCGTAACAGATATCAAATCCCGGTGATCGCCATACCAAAAGCCTTCCAGACAAAAAACACCTTTAGGTTTATTTCTCATAAAAAATAAAATTATAGAAAAATATTCATGCAATTCCAATTCAGCTTCTCATTTTAGATTATTACAGTAAACCAACAAATAAGGCTGATTTGGATTTTTAACTGCAATTAAATTAAAAAGAATAAAAAACTTTCAATTAAATTCACTTATAAAAGATTTTTTATGAAAAATAATACCCTTCTTTTTCTTTTTTGCCTTTTTATTTCTTTTTCAGGTATTTCACAGGGCAAATACAACGGTATAGAGTCGAACATCAGTAACATTTTTCGGTTGTCTGATGCGCAATCCCGCTCAATAAGTCCGGAAAATTTTAGCGGCGCAAAAGGACGAGGTGGAATGGCTACAAAAGGAACAGGCGAAGGACCGGCAAAGGACCTTGGCCAGGGATGGAAAATAAGTCCCAGCGTTGTTATTAAAGCTCACACAACTTTTACAGTAGCAGAAATAGATGGTTCGGGTTCTATTCAACATATCTGGATGACGCCAACAGGAAACTGGAGAAATTCTATCATTCGCTTTTATTGGGATGGAGAAACCTCTCCCTCGGTAGAAGCTCCGGTGGGTGATTTTTTTTGCATGGGTTGGGGTCA
>DATNFV010000076.1:0-4425 GCA_035606215.1 Hanamia sp. | reverse complement strand
AAATAACACCATTATATTAGGTGCAGAACAATTGGTAGTAATTGGTTTTGATTCATATGCGGATGATAAATATGATTTTGGAAAAGATGAAACCATTCAAATTCCACAAAGCTTAACCAAACTGGAGGCACCTTTTTCTTTAACCAGGAATAATGCAATTGATTGCAAAATGAATGCAAGGGCATCCCACGATATACGTATTATTGTTCAGCAATTTGATGCCGCCGGAAATCCTTACCGCACCTGGGGAGGTGCCCCACCAAACGGCAAAAAAATGGATACTTTAATTAAGATAATCGTAAAGCAGGATGATAAGGAAATTGAAATGGTAAAGGAATATGATAAGATGATATGGAGCGGTTTATCATGGGGCGCAGTGGAAGTAAAACAATCAGCATTCGATCATTCAAAACCCTTATTGATTCAATGCAGCACTGAAGAGAAAATTCCGTTGACTTTAAAAGCTGATGTGTACGCCTTGAAATATTAAGTAAAAAATCAATCATCCTTTTCAAAAAAGTTATTATGAAGAAAATAATTATGTCCTCTCTTTACATGCTGTTTTTTTATTCCTGCTTATCCCAAAATCAAATTTTATTTGATGCCGGATGGCGATTCAACCGGGGAGATATTCAAAATGCAGAAGCAATAAATTATAATGACACTAAATGGAGAGAAATTGATCTTCCTCATGATTGGAGTATTGAAGATTTGCCTGGAACACAATCTCCTTTCAATCCTGATGCGATTAATGGAGTAAGCATCGGGTTTACAACCGGAGGTACAGGATGGTATCGCAAAACATTCGTGCTTCCAACAGCTCAAAAAAATAAAAAAATTTATATCCAGTTTGATGGTGTTTATATGAATGCGGATGTTTGGATTAATGGCGGACATTTAGGTAATCATCCTTATGGATATACTTCTTTTTACTATGATATAACCGACAAAATAAAATGGAATGAAAAAAATATAATTGCTGTCCGGGTAAAAAATGAAGGTGCAACAAGCCGTTGGTATTCAGGTTCAGGTATCTATCGCCATGTATGGTTGAAATCATTTGATCCCATTCACGTAGCACAATGGGGAACTTATATAACAACGCCTGAAGTAAATAAATCGTCAGCCAAAGTAAATATTAAAACAAAAGTAAAGAATGAGACAGGCTCAACATCAACAATAACTTTAGTCAATAAAATTTTAAATCCGAAACAAAAAGAAGTAGCAAGGACAACATCAAAACAAACTATAGAAGCCGGTACAGAAAACGAATTCAGTGATGCTTCAATTGTGAATTCCCCGGCATTATGGTCGGTTGAAACGCCCAACTTATATACAGCAGTTACAGAAGTGTATATTGATGGAAAATTATCAGATCGTTCAAAAACAAAATTTGGTATCCGCAAAATTTCTTTTGATGTAAAAAATGGATTTTTGTTGAATGATAAATCAATGAAATTATTGGGCGCATGCTTTCATAACGATAATGGTCCCTTAGGGGCTAAATCTTTTGACCGTGCAGAAATAAGACGGGTAGAATTATTAAAAGCAAGCGGCTACAATGCAATAAGATGTTCTCACAATCCGCCATCACCTGCATTTTTAGAGGCTTGTGATAGTCTGGGAGTATTGGTCATTGATGAGGCATTTGATATGTGGACTCAGCCAAAAAATATGGAAGATTATCATTTATATTTTAAAGACTGGTGGCAAAAAGACCTGGAAAGCATGTTGCTCCGCGACAGAAATCATCCTTCAATAATTATGTGGAGCATTGGTAATGAAATTCCAAACATGGATAGAAAAGAAGTGGCAGACACTGCAAAAATCCTTGCTGATTTTGTACGGGCAACCGATCCAACACGCCCGGTTACGGCTGCAGTAAATAATGTTACAGAAAACAAAGATGCTTTTTTTTCAGCGCTTGATATCAGTGGCTATAATTACGCAAAAGATAATTATGAAAGCGATCATTTGCGCAAGCCTGAACGGATCATGTTTGCAACAGAGTCTTATCCATTAACAGCGTTTGATTATTGGATGAGTGTAATTGATCATCCCTGGGTCATTGGCGATTTTGTATGGACAGGTTTTGATTACATTGGTGAAGCAAGCATCGGCTGGAGAGGATATGAACAGGAAAAAAACTTCTATCCATGGAATCTTGCCTATTGCGGGGATATAGATATTTGTGGATGGAAACGTCCGCAATCTTTTTACAGGGATGCCCTTTGGAAAAAAGACCAGTTGTCCATTTTTGTAAAACCGCCGCATCCATCGTTTCCATTGAATCCCAAAAAACAAAGCTGGAGTATTTGGAATTGGGAAGATGTAATGTCTGACTGGAACTGGAAAGGTTATGAAGATTCATTATTTGAAGTGAATATCTATTCATCGTGTGCAGAAGTTGAATTGTTTTTAAATGGTAAATCACTTGGCAGAAAACCAACGAACCGCACCACGAAATTTATGGCTGTTTGGAATGTGCCTTATGCTGCAGGAGAACTAAAAGCTGTAGGTTATAATGGTTTGCAAAAAATGGCTGTTTCTAAATTGAATACAGCAGGTGAACCAACCCAAATACAATTATCTGCAGACAGAATAACAATGAAGGCAGACGGCCAGGACCTTAGTTATATTACTGTTGAACTAATTGACAAAAATGGGATTCGCAATCCTAAAGCAGAAAATTTAATACATTTTTCAATTGAAGGTCCGGGAACTATTGCTGGTGTTGGCAATGCCAACCCTATGAGTTTAGAGAGTTACCAATTGCCGCAGAGAAAAGGCTGGCAGGGAAGATGTATGGTAGTTGTAAAATCAGGAAACAAGCCGGGGAAAATAAAAGTGAAAGTTACCTCTCCCGGGTTAAATTCAGCGATGATTGTGATTGATGCTCAAAAAACTTTTAAGGAAATCAAAAAATAGATCATTGCAAAAAAACTGTAAAGAAATTTGTTATGCTACATATTCTAATCGATGATTTATACTGATTAAATGAGGAAGGAGATAGGCAAATTCGACTTTTTGCAGCGGTTACTTTTTCCCTTTGAAGCCTTAGATAAGTGCACGTCATCATCTGGTCTCCGGACAACGATTTCACTAAAAAAAATTCCATCAATGATGAGACTGACGCCCTAAAGCCTGTCAACTGTGCCAACCAGCGTATTTAGCAGAGTGGTTCCTGATTATTTCCTGATTACTCAACAATATCCTTCAAAGCTCTTTTTCGATTATTCATACCAGTTATACCCGTTTTGAAAAAAAAAATTACACAGCCTGGAAAGCGAAAAAGTAGAAAAAACGAATTCTGCAAATCTTATTGTTCTTGCGCAATTCTTCTATAATGCAGCTCTTAATTACAACGCTTCCTTTATTTTTTCCTGCCTCTGCTTTCCACCTTTCGCTTGAAAGTCTGTAAACTTTCGATAATTTGCCTTTGGAAATGACTCACGAAGTGGTGGATTTTTGTCGTCCGGCACTATGAGCAAATTAAATTTAAACCAACACTAATTTCAACTTATCTACATAAATGTTTTGAACCAAATACCTGAAACTGCTTCTTAATTTTCCATTTATTTCTTGTTTATATCATGAAAAAAATTTGTACCCTTCTTGGCCTCTTATTGTGTGCTCAGTTATTATCTGCCCGGGAAAATCCTGAATGGATGAGATATCCTGCAATCAGTCCTGATGGTAAAACGATAGTATTTACCTACCAGGGAAGCTTATATAAAGTTCCGTCAAAAGGTGGCGAGGCAAAGCCCCTGGTTAAAAACCAATGGTACAATTTTAAGGCAGTATGGAGTAGTGATGGGAAGTACATTGCGTTTGCAAGTAACCAGTTTGGCAATTTTGATATTTTTATCATACCTGCAACAGGAGGGGAGGCTAAAAGACTTACCTGGCATTCTACTGATGAATATCCTTATGATTTTTCAGAAAATAATCAGCGGGTAATTTTTGGCGCAGCAAAACTGGATGCTGCCAGCAACCGGCAATTTCCTTCAGAATCATTGTTGGAATTATATAAAGTTCCTGTTGCCGGCGGAAGGGTTCGCCAGGTATTAACCACACCGGCTGAAGATGCCAAAGTAAGTGCAGACGGACGTTACATCATTTATCATGATAGAAAAGGAAGGGAAAACCCATGGCGCAAGCACCAGGTTTCCTCTATCGCCCGCGATATTTGGTTATATGATATCCAAAAAGAAACGCATAAAAAACTGAGCTCTTTTGTTGGGGAAGATCGTAGCCCTGTATTTGCTTCCAATAACAAGGGTATTTATTACCTCAGTGAAAAGAGCGGTGATTTTAATATTTATGAAATGTCATTATCTGACACCTCATCTCACCAGGTTACATTTTTTAAAGAATCTCCTGTTCGTTTTTTAAGTGTTGCTTCCGATAATACGCTGTGTTTTG
>DATNFV010000075.1:0-96090 GCA_035606215.1 Hanamia sp. | reverse complement strand
GAAAAAACCGGCTGTCCGGTAAAAAAAGTACTTTTGTTCATGGTAGATGTTTAAAGTGTGGTAACTCTAAACTAAACCATAAAGGGAGAATAAATTCTCTCTTTTTTTATTTTCAACTATTTTTACCGGACAACAATGATTCTTAATTCTTAATTCTTAATTCTTAATTCTTAATTCCTAATTCCTAATTCTCAACTAAAACCATGTCCACAAATATTCTCGGCATTGATCTCGGTGGAACTCATGTTCGCGCCGGCGTTGTGTCTGATGCACATCTTGAAAATATTGTTTCCGTTCGCATTCCTGCTTCCGGAACTGTTCAGGAAGTTTTGAAAGTCATGTATGAATTAATAGACCCTTTGATAAATGAAAATATAACCGCTGTTGGAATCGGTGTTCCAAGTGTGGTAGATATTGAAAAAGGGATTGTTTATGATGTACAAAATATTCCTTCCTGGAAAGAAGTTCATCTGAAAAGATTACTGGAAGAGCGTTATCATGTTCCTGTTTCTGTTAATAATGATGCGAATTGTTTTGCACTCGGAGAAAAATATTTTGGCAAAGGGAAAAATGCGCAGTCGATGATAGGACTCACTATTGGTACAGGTTTGGGTGCAGGCATCATCATCAATAATAAATTATATGCCGGTGTAAATTGTGGTGCCGGAGAGTTTGGTTGTGTAGATTATCTCGATCAGTATTATGAATATTATGCCAGTGGTCAGTTCTTTGAAAACTGCTACCAGGCCAATGGTGAAGTGGTTTATAAAAAAGCGCTGGAAGGGGATCCTTTGTCCATTATGATTTTGGAAGAATTAGGAACCCACCTGGGAAATGCCATTAAAATGATTTTATACACGTATTGTCCCGAGCTGGTCATTCTTGGTGGCTCTATCAGCAGGTCCTACTCATTTTTTGAAAAGAGAATGTGGGATCGCATTCACACTTATATTTATTCAAATACATTGAATCAATTCCGTATCGAAATTTCAGATCTGCAAAATTCCGGTATTCTTGGCGCCGCTTCTCTCTATTATGATCAGCAATTAAAACCGGAATAATCACTCACCTCTTAAAAATAAAAGTTCCTTCATGAACAAAATTAAAATTGTCCTTATTAGTTTGTTTACTGTCCTTCTGTTTCTATCCTGTAACTCTAAACATCTTCCAAAGCCTGATCACATTGTAATTGTTATTGAAGAAAATCATGGATATGATGAGATCATTAATTCTGAAAACGCCCCTTATATTAATCAGCTTGCAAGAGAAGGAACACTTTTTACGAATTCAGGAGCCATCACTCATCCCAGCCAGCCAAATTACCTGGCTCTTTTCTCAGGGAGTATTCAGGGCGTCGATGATGATCGTTGTCTTGATAAAGAAACACCGTTTACTACTCCTAATCTCGGTGCATCTCTGATTCAAAATGGTTATACTTTTAAAGCATACTCAGAAAGTTTACCAAAAGTAGGATCACAGGTATGTTTTTATGAAGCATCAAATGGTTATGACTATGCACGAAAACATGCTCCCTGGGTAAATTGGCAGGGCAATAAAACGAATAACTTTCCTGATTCGCTTCATCAGCCTTTTTCAAATTTCCCCAGGGATTTTAATAAGCTTCCCACTGTTTCTTTTGTCGTTCCTAATGAAGGAAATGACATGCACAATATTGATATTGATGGCGATACTTCTGCCATAAAACGTGGAGATAAATGGCTGAAAGATCATCTTTCCGCTTATGTGCAATGGGCAAGAAAACATAACAGCATGCTGATACTTACTTTTGATGAAGATCAGAAAGGAAGTATGGTTGAGAACCATATCGCCACCATTTTTGTGGGAAGCCATGTGAAGCAGGGCAAAAACAACAGTTTCATCAACCATTACAGCGTTTTGTCAACAGTTGAATCCATGTATCATTTACCTCTTTCTGCAAACGCCAAAGACCAGAGTTCCATAGACGGAATATGGAAATGATAATTCCAAAAAAATTTCAAAAATGAAAAAAGACGTGAATTTATTTTTAGTAATAATAATGTGTTTATGCTCCGTTAGTGCCAGTAGTCAAACACAAAGTCTCAGGGATACATTACCTGTCCGTGGCTTTGAAATTGCAGCCCCACGGCCGACAGGTGTTGATTCATTCGTAACGTTTATTCAAAAAGAACTGGTTCCGCGTCATGTAAATACCCTTGTATTGCGTGTAGATTATGCGTATCAATTTAAAAGCCATCCGGAGTTGACAGACAGTTTTGCCCTTTCAGAAAAAGACGTAAAAAAAATAGTACGCGTTTGTAAGAAAGGAGGAATAAAAATCATTCCGCAAATCAATTTACTCGGTCATCAGTCTTGGTCAAACCGGCTCAATAAATTATTGAGTGTTTATCCGCAATTCGACGAAACTCCGTGGGTTCAGATGCCGGTAAAATATGAATGGCCAAATGCAGACAATTTATATTGTAAAAGTTATTGTCCTTTATCTCCCGGGCTGCATAAAATAATTTTTGACGTGATTGATGAAATCTGCGCTGTTTTTGAAACCAACGCTTTTCATGCGGGAATGGATGAAGTATTTTATATAGGAATGGACAAATGTCCCCGCTGCGCTGGTCATGATCCCTCCCAATTATTTGCTGATGAAGTGTGGGGCATCCGCAATCATCTTGCAGAAAGCGGGAAACAATTATGGATTTGGGGCGATCGGCTTCTGGATGGCAAAACTACCGGCCTCGGCGAGTGGGAAGCAAGCATGAACAATACTTACAGGGCGATTGACATGATTCCAAAAGATGTTATCATTTGCGACTGGCATTATGAAAGAGCCGATCAGACAGCAGTTTATTTTGCGATGAAAGGTTTGCAGGTGATAACTTGTCCTTTTAAAAATGCTGACGCAGGCCGGGCGCAGGTACTTGATATGTATAAATTCAGGAAACAATCTACACCCGAAATGAAGGAACGATTCCTGGGAGTTATGCAAACGATCTGGACCAGGAATGATTTTTTTCTGAAGGAATATTATGGAGAAGACTCTTCCAAAACCACCGATCAAAATAGTTCATCAAACTGCTTCAGGAAAGTTTTTACTGCTATCAACGAATAAAACGCTCATTACAATCACCGTCTTTTCAAATTCATGTTGCCATTTGTGAAATTTATTTAAGCCCGTAAACCACAACCTGGTTTGAAAAGGTAGGCAGATAAACATGTCCATTTGCAATAGTGGGAGAAGAGAACTTGGCATAATTACCCGCAGCATCAGAGGGGTTTTGGGTATTATTCCAAAGTTCTTTTCTTACGTCAGATGCATCAAAAGCACGTAAAATTCCCGGTCTTGTTTCCTGGTTTGCATCTCCTGTTGAAGCATATGAAGCCCATAAAATTCCTGTTCCGGAAAGAGTACCATTTGAAGATACAGACAATACAGCGCCACTTTCTCCGCCCGGTTCGGCTGCAGGAGAGACAACTTGATTTGACACATCCAGTTTATTGCTGCTTCTGTTGAAAGGGTAAGCCCGGAGGTTGTCATTTTCCGACCATACATAAACGTATTCTGCTGAATCGCCTTTATAATATGCGGCCTGGCAATGCAAGGAGGCTTGCGGGCCAAGATTGATATTTTGCTGAACATTGTTAGAAGATGGAGAATAGCCACCCATATTATCCTTATTCAATAAATACAAATTACCATCTTTGCCACCGGTAAAGAAATAATTGGAATTGGGAATTAACAACGCACCCATACCACCATAATCAAAATCGTTAGCTTCAAGAGTTTGATAATTATAAGGAGTAAAATAACTTAAGACCTTTAAAGAATGCCCTGATGGAGAAAGTTTTAAAGCACTCTCGCCTCTGTTGGTGAGATTGGCAGGATCTCCATTTAAACCAACTGTTCCGTTTCCTACTACCACATAAAGATTCCCGCTTTCATCTGCTGCCATTCCCATACCGCTTTCCCAAAGCCCTCCGTCACCTCCTTGAGGAGTATCATTGTAAACAATTTGTTGCGCAAGATTTTTTGAATTATAACCCAATATCCAGCCATGATAAGGTCCCCAGTCGCAATGAGATGAGAAGGTAACATAAACAATTCCGTTTACCAGGGTTAAAGCCTGTCTTTGGTTTTGTTTCTCTCCATCAAAAGTGAGTAAGTTATTTGAACTGCCATCACCACTGCCTGGATAAGTTGCAGTAATTTTTACCGGGCTTCCGGCCATTTCGCCACCTGTAGTGATATCAATAGCATGTAAATATTGAACAAAGTTTCCATTGGACATGCTTCTTGCTACAAAATACATTTCATGTGAACTGATATCTATAACGGGCGTACCGATGATGCCAATATTCCCCGAAATATCCTCGTAGGCGCCTCCACATGCCCCGGTGAGATCCGTGTTTTTAGGAGGTCTCATTCCTGCCTGAGTAAAATTCTTCTTCCAGTAAAGACTGCCATCATCACCATCATAGGCATAAACAGTATTGTTAACCGTAGCTATAAAAACAACATTTTTAGTATTTTTTGAAATAGCTAAATCTGATACCACTAATGGCTGTGCATAAACCTGGTCATCAACAGGCAAACTGAATAATTTGCCGAATTGATTGGCATTCACATTTGAAGTGGTAAGTTTTGTTTCATGACTGTTGAGTCCGCTTCTTGAATTGTCATTGTGCTGGGTAATAACTGAAACTTGCTGGTTATTATTATTTGAATCGACAATCTTATCTTTTCTCCTGCATGAAAAACCAATTATTACCAAAATAAATACAAGCTTCCAACGCATAAATTATGTATTTGAATTAAAAAATAAAGGATGAGTGAAGTAAATGATGATACCGGTTTTGATATCATTTTTAAATTAAGCCACAAACTTAATTCATAAAATAAAACAAAAAGTAAACCAGAAAAGTCAGATTGAGAAATAGTTCCTGCGGCTACCAGTATTTAAATGCAAATGCAATCACTGCATAGATCATCGTCATGATAAAAATGCCTTTGGCGGTTTTATCGCGGTAGCCATTGATGTAAATCGTAAATAAAATGGCATTGGCCATTAATGAAATACTGATGGAGACTGTGATCAGGTTGGGATTGAACTTCATCCACTGGAGCATTTCTGAGAACGAAAGATTTTTAAATTTTACGAGTTTGTAAATTAAAAATCCAATCATCGGGGCTATAAATCCTAATGCCAGTCCGAATATAAAATTGTCTTTTTTAAAGATCATAAAATGTCCCAGTTTTTTTCAAGTTCTTTTTTCAATGTATAGTTGGTAAGGTCAAATTGAACAGGAACCACGCTTACATAATTGTGCTCAAGCGCCCAAACGTCGGTGTCTTCGCCCTGGTCAAAATTTTTAAATTCACCGGTAAGCCAGTAATATTTTCTTCCATGAGGATCGAGGCGCTCATCGAAATCTTCTTCATATTTCGCATAAGCCTGCTTGCAGACTTTGATGCCGTTCATCAGGTTCAAAGGAACAGCAGGAATATTTACATTGAGTAAAAAATGCTTCGGCAGTTTTGTTTTCAAAACGCTTTCAACAATTTTATGAACATAAAATTCTGCGGCAGTAAAATCAGCTTCAATACTATAGTCAAGCAAAGAAAAGCCAATGGAAGGAATGCTTTCAATACTTGCTTCCATTGCGGCACTCATGGTGCCTGAATAAATTACATTGATAGAATGATTAGCGCCATGGTTGATGCCGCTTAAACAAATGTCTGGTTTTCTGTGAAGGATTTTATCGACCGCAAGTTTTACACAATCAACCGGAGTACCATTGGTTTGCCATGCCTCGGCATTATCAAAAAAATCTTTCACTTTATCTAATCTTAATGGAACGCCGATCGTAATAGCATGTCCCATTCCGCTTTGAGGCTTGTCAGGAGCCACTACCACCACATCGCCCAAATCTTTTACAGCATTTACTAAAGCATGTATTCCCGGCGCTGTAATTCCATCATCATTCGTAACTAAAATTATGGGCTTTTCTTCTTTTTTTTCTAGCATTTAATTTTTTATGTTTATCCAAATAGGTTTAGAATCTTCTAAAAGCACCGATTGTTTTAATAATCCAATAATCCAATAATCCAATAATTCAATAATTAAATAATTCAATAATCAAATAATTCAATAATCAAATAATTCAATAATCAAAACCACCTGAACCAAGGCCTTGCCACTGCTTCTCTAAACGGCCATGGAATAGCGATGAGTATAAGCAATAACGCAATTCCAAAAAACAATAAGCTCTTTTTAAATTTTGCCTGCGACGTCGTTGCTTTTTTTACAGACACTCTTCCTGCATGCACCAGTATCCACGCAATGATCATCATCAACTCATGTTCAATCGTAAAAAACCGAACCATCGGATCTTTCATACTTGCTCCAATATGTTTCAAGCTTTCGAACCAGCCATTGGTAAAATAAAGGATCAGGCCAATTAATAATTGGATATCCATTGAAAGCATGTAGAAAAAATTACTCCTGCTGTCGCCGGCAGTATATTCTCTTTTTGATGCCATCCCGCTGATAGCGCTGATTACAGCCCAGAAGCCAAACAGTAAAATCAGCCAGCGGAGCAAGTCGTGTAATACAAGCAGTGTCTGCATATTAAAAAGTTTTGGCAAAAATAAGGGTAAAGGAGGAGAAGTAAATTATCTCACTTTCTTTAAAAAAAATGTCCCTGCTTAATCAGTTCCGGATATTCTTTTTGAAACTTTTTAATCTCAGGAATAGAAACATTTTCAACATAGCGGCTGTCAGGATTTTTGGCAATATAATCCTGGTGATAATTCTCTGCAGGCCAGAACTTCGTCAAGGGCATCACCTGTACGGCAATAGGGGCTTTGTATTTACCCGATTGATTCAATTGCTTGATATAATTTTCTATCTCCGTTTTCTCTGCATTATTTTCATAAAAAGCAATAGAGCGATATTGACTTCCAAAATCCGGCGCCTGCCCGTTCGTTTGTGTCGGATCCTGCCCTGCAAAATAAACTTTTAATAAAGTAGCGTAAGAAATTTGCGAAGGATCATAATAAACCGTTACACTTTCTGCATATCCTGTATTTCCATTTTCTACCATTTCGTAATCAGGATTTTTAGCTGTTCCGCCTGCATACCCGGAAACCGCATCTGCAATGCCTTTCACACTTTCAAACAAAGCTTCTTCATGCCAGAAACAACCGGCAGCAAAAGTTGCATGACTGTATTTGGAAAGGTCTTTTTGAGAACTGGTTTCATTTTTAGCAGAGGAAGATTTTTGGGCGCAGGAAACAAATCCCGAAACCATTGCAGCGATAAAAACAATGCTTATAAAGGATTTCATATTTTTTGTGTTTCTCAAATTTACGCATATAAGTAAAAGTGTGGATGTTAAAGAATACAGAACAAAATGATTTCTTTCTTTGAAAATCAAATTCGTTGTCACACCGTTTCTAAATCTTTTGTGAAAAGAAGTCAATTGCGCCGCCGCTTCTGTTATTAAACCTGCCGTGGGTTTAATTGGTCGAAGATTTTAATTAATTTGCAAAATATTTTAGTCCTAAAAACAAGTCATGAAAAAAATTATTCCGGTAGCGATCTTACTTTTATTCTCGAATTTTCTTTTTGCGCAGATTCAAAATCCGGTAGAGTGGTCGGCTACTTCAAAAAAGATTTCTGATAAAGTTTATGAAATTCATTTAACCGCCAACATTGATAAAGGATGGCATATTTATTCGCAAACAACTCCTGAAGGCGGCCCGATTCCGACCAGTTTAACCTTTACAAAAAATCCTTTGGTTACCGTGGAAGGAAAAGCGAAAGAAGTAGGAAAGCTTGAAAAACACACTGAGCCTTTGTTTGGAAACATCGATGTAAAACAGTTTTCTAATAACGTTGATTTTGTTCAGGTGGTAAAATTAAAGGCACCGGTAAAAACTTCTGTTGATGTAGCGGTAGAATTTATGGTGTGCAACGACAAACAATGTTTGCCACCTTCAACAAAGAAATTTTCTGTGGCGCTTAAATAAATTTCTTTAATAAAAAGTTTTTAATGAAGAACTTTACCAGGCTTTTTGCTTTATTGTTGTTTATTTTTTTTGGTGCGAATGCTTTCTCCCAGGACTCTTCGGCAGTTAAACTTTCTTATGAATATCAAAGAGCCAATGACAGTGAGATCATCTTCAACATTCATGCGAAAATAAATCCGGGCATCAAATTATTTGCGCTGCAACATTCGCCCGAAGATGTTTTATATTCCACCATTCAGTTTGATCCTTCTGTAAAAAAACTTTTAAAAGATTCCTTTTCTTTTAAAGGCAATCGACAAAATGCAACCGACCCTTCCCTGCATAGTGAAGTTCATTTTTTCGCCGATTCAGTTGAATGGCAGCAAAAAATGTCTGCTTCTTTAAAAGATAGTTTTTTGGTGAAAGGAAAGGTGAGTTACATGTATCAGAAAGGCACTGACTATTTGCCGGGCGAAAGTGAAATTAAAGTTTTTGTGTTGCCTCAATCGCAGTCAACATCTGCGGATCATGCACAACTGAAAGCCGCTAACACAGGTGGTTCTGTGGCAACCCGGTCGCTAACGTGGATATTTTTTACAGCCTTTGCCGGAGGCTTGCTGGCGTTGATCACTCCATGCGTTTATTCTATGATCCCGGTTACGGTAAGCTTCTTCACCAAAAGAAGTAAAAACAAAACCGAAGGAATTAAAAATGCCTTTTATTATTCTGCTTCTATTGTGATCATATTTACATTACTGGGCTTTTTGATCACCGTTATTTTTGGCCCGACAGCATTGAATAATCTTGCCACCAACTGGATCGCCAACCTTATATTTTTTCTCATCTTTTTGATCTTTGGAATTTCGTTCTTAGGCGCTTTTGAAATTTCGCTGCCCAGCTCATGGGGAAACAAGGCCGACAGCAAAGCCGGCACAGGAAGCTTTTTCGGCATTTTTTTTATGGCGCTCACCCTGGTAGTAGTTTCTTTTTCATGCACCGGGCCCATCATCGGAAATTTGCTGGTGATTGCCGCAAGAGGAAGTTATTGGGGACCGCTGGTTGGCATGTTTGGATTTTCACTGGCGCTTGCATTGCCCTTTGCCTTGTTTGCATTTTTCCCGGGAAAATTAAATGTGTTGGGAAAGGCAGGAGGGTGGCTGAATGCGGTGAAAGTGACGCTTGGATTTTTAGAGCTTGCCCTGGCTTTAAAATTTTTATCCAATGCCGATCTTTCGAAAGGATGGCGCATACTGGATCGTGAGGTGTTTATCAGTTTATGGGTTGTGATCTTTATGTTGCTCGGCATTTATCTTTTGGGAAAAATAAAATTCAGCCACGATGATGAATTACCCAAAAACGATTTTGATATTCCTTACCTCAGTGTTACCCGGTTGTTCTTTGCCATTGCTTCTTTTTCGTTTGCTGTTTATATGATTCCCGGGCTGTGGGGTGCGCCGTTAAAGTCTGTCAGCGCTTTTCTTCCCCCTATGGGAACACAGGATTTTGTTGTAGGCGCAGCATCCAATACCGTTTCTTATCATAATGATTCTGCAACTACCGCTCTGCCGCCACCTGTAAAATATTATGACAGGATGAAGATGTACGAGCCGGAAGTAGTTACCCAATATGGCATGACCACTTATTTTGATTACGATGAAGCATTGGCAGTTGCAAGGAAATTACACAAGCCGTTGATGCTCGATTTCACCGGAATTAATTGTGTGAACTGCCGCAAAATGGAAGGACAGGTTTGGAGCGATCCCGAAGTAATGAAACGGTTGAAAAACAATTTTGTGATCGTTTCATTATATGTTGATGTTCATGATGTGGACCTGCAGCCGAATGAAGAATATTATTCCAAAACACTCAACAAACAAATTACCACTCTTGGTGATAAAAACGCCGACCTGCAGGTAACGCAGTATAATGCCAACGTACAGCCTTACTATTTCTTTTTAGATGCCCGCGAAAACCGCCTCGAGCCCGAAGGCTACGGCTACGACTCTAATGTAGAGAAATTTAAAAATATGCTGGATGACGTGGTGGCGAAATATAATGCGGAAAAGAGTTAGGGGGCTAGAATTACAGAAAGCGGCTGTAACACAAGTAATTCAAAACAGGCAACTAAAGCGGTAAAAAGCATCAGACAGCAACCTGCCATTAAATAAGGGAACTATTATGCATGCTGTAACTCATTATTGCCCTTAATTGATTAATCCATTCCTCAGGCTTCTGAACTGAAAATTTTTCAATCATATTGGCATTAGCAGCTACCTCCGGGCCATTATTAAAAATTCCTAATATTTTATATCTGTACACTTTGTTTATGTCTGATAAATGAATTGATAGTTCATGTTTTTGGATATTTATTTTATGAGATTTAAATACGAGTCGTTCATTAGTCAGGTATAATTTTCCACCCACTGCTTCAAGTCCTTTAAAATGACTGGCGGCTGTTTCAAATATAACTATCTCTTTTTCATTTGTGTTGATGTTTATGCTTTTTCCCAGTTGGGAATTCAACAGCCCAACTAACCAACCAAATAGGACTGCCGACAAAGCACCACCAAACAGGGAAGAAACAATCGTTATAATTATACTTTTTATCGTTGGATTATCTTGTGTCAACAGATCTTGGAAAATAAAAAATAAGGTCATAAGAATCCCAAAAATTAATCCGGCTTTTATTTTGTTTTTCCTATCCATGTTAAAAAAATTGTGTTTGTGAATGGCTTAAGTTTGAAAAGATTGAAATTACGATTCTGGTCCTGCTGTCCATCCGCTACCTGGCCAATTGAAAAAAGATTCAACGCTTTATTAGCAGAATCTTGAAGAAAACTCTTAATAAATTCTTCCAAGCACATCTTAGAATCTCTTTAGTATTATCTGAATATTTCATTTAATTTCTTATCTAAATCTGACGGTATATCCTCTTTTGAATATCCCACATACCGGCCAATGACATTCCCTTGTTTGTCAATCAATATGGTCGTAGGAAGTTTAGTTACGCCATATAATAAACCCAAATCTGCTCCATTTGGATAAGGCTTTTCACTGAACAAATTGCTCCAGGATTGCATTCCATCTTTTTTCAGGGTTTTCTTCCACGTTTCTTTATTATCATTTAAGGATGAACCGATACTTATAATTTCCAGCCCTTTCGAATGGTACTTTTGATATAATTCTTTTAAATGCGGAGTCATTTGCCGGCAAGGAACACACCATGTCGCCCAAAAATCCAACAAAACGAAATTTTTCCCTCTAAAGGCGGATAAAGTAAGTTTTTTTCCATCAATACCGGTTCCTAAAAGGTTGGAATCTTTAGAGTTAACAATTTTAGGAATGTACCTATCCTGGTAATATCTAAATGCTTTGGTTTCAGTAATGCTTTTATCAAATGCCTTATTTATTTGCCTAAAAACAGGCTGATAAGGGTAATTGAATGCCTGATTAATTATAGCAAATAAAGCCACATAAGATTTAGGATTTTGTTTTACATAAGAAAGTAATTTTTCACCATCTATTTTGTCATCTATCGTTTTAATTCCCATTCTCATAAGGAATTTTCTATGTTCTTTTTCGATCGGAGTATTTGATTGAATTATAACAGAGCTATCTTTTTTAACGACAGTTATTACCTGGTAGCCGGTGTCAATAAAAATAAGTTTATTAAAATATTTAGAATGATCTTCAGGGTATATTCTAATGGCTGTCGGATATAAAGTAGTGCCTTCAATGAAAAAGTCATTGTTGTGATTAAAAGAAGAATCCGTTTTTATTTTTGCAGCATGCAGGGGTTTAAAAGAATACCAATATGCTTCCCCAAAGCCAAGGCAATTAACCAATGAATCACTAAAGTGAACTTTAACTTTAAAATTCTGTTCCTGGCATTTTGAATAAAACGGAGACAAAAAGAAAATACTGAGTAAAAACAGCGTAATCCTAATGGTTTTGTGAGAAAGCATAATCTGTTTATTTTATTAAAGGCGCTTCTTTATTCAAATGAAAATTTTGAACTGATTAATGCAGATTGATCTGTAAGCATATATCTTGGAATAGACTGAATATTAAAGTCTTTGACGAATTGATTGTCTCCATCTCTGATTCTAAAACTATTTGTTTTATTTAGAAAAGGAAAATGTGCCGCTTTCCACTTCGCTTCATCCTGGTCAAGGCTTAGATATATTATCTTGTATTGTTGATGGTTAAGTGTAACATGATCGCTATTAAGTTTGTTCATCTTTTCCCTGCATGGAATGCACCATGAAGCCCAAAAATCAAAAATAATATTCTTTCCGGCAATCAGCTTTTGCTTTTCTCCCTTACTGAGCATTTTCCCTTCCAGGTTCATGAGTGGAAGGGTAGTAAAGACATCTGAAATATTTTCTCCGATATTTTTAATTTTGGTATAAACTTCCCCCATATCCGCCTCCTCTTCGTTTGATAGAGCTAAGGTCGGTTTTGATTGTAGCCAATCATCTGATAATTGCCTTTTCGTTTTTACATTGGCTCTCTCCATACACTCTGTAAAGTAATCGTAGGTGAGTAGCTTATGGATTAAAGGAGAAGTAAACAATTGATCTCCTAAAGATTTTTGAAGATTAAAATTTGCATCCGGGAGACAAATTTTTTGGTAGTAAGTATGCAGGAAGATGCGCCCGGGTTCCAATTGCAGCCAGTATTGAGGCTCCCTTATCTGAATGTTTTTCCGGATAATTCTTTTCAGTTCTTTTTCATCGTAATTATTTTTAAACAAAACAGGCAAAACAAGAAAGTGCGCCAACCTGGTAGATTCATATTCCTTCAAAGCAAATATTACCATTCCATTTAGCCAGGGTTTGTTTTTGTTATTAAGCGTCGCATTGGTGCTGTCCATATACTCATTGAGCAAATGAACCACTGATTTAAACTTTTCAAAATCACTTCCGATCCCGTAGGTATTAACAAGATTCGAAAATCCTCTTGATATTCTTGTCAATGTGAAATTAATAGAATTGGTATCGTAAGGTTCATAATCCCCATGAGAAGCACCAAAATAACCTTCCGTGTGATCATCAGGGCTTATCAATACTGCGCCACCGCCTATTTTAAAAAAAGCTATTGATGATGGCATTAAAGTTAAATGAAAGCTGCTATCGGAATCTTTTATAGTTGTAATGCGATAGTACATATTGAAAACATTATCCGGCGGCACCAAATAACATGGCTGTAGGACAGAATTCTTTTTATAAGTACATTTAAAGGTAAAACTCTGCCCAAAAGTAATAAGCTGCAATAAGGCCAATACACTAATAAAAAATATTTTTTTCATAAAAACATTGATTAAACCAAAACATGAAAAATAGAAGACTAGCTGCTCTTTTCCGGAGGCAACTTTCTCTAAAACCTACTGAGAATTGCCGTTTGAAAAACAACAAAACTTTCTTCTATTTATAAAAATAAGCAGTTAGTTCTAAGAAGATTTAATTTGGTAAAGAAGTGCCACAAATTTTTATTTTATTGTACAAACTAAAAAACATTTTCGGCAACTGGTGCATGTTAGCCTGTAACCGGAAGGAATTGCACGATATCCGGGTTTACATAAACTTTAATTTTCGCTTGGAACACCGGCAAGAAATAACATTGATTCATCGGCTTTAAAATAAAACCAATCTTATCTACCTCTTTTTCTGCTTCAATTTTTTTCCTCAAATAATAATCCGGGATAATGGGACTAACAGAGGAAACATATTCTTTGAAAAGGTCTGTTCCAACAGAATGTAATGCTCCGGCATTCAAATCAAATGAAAGCTTCTTTTGTGCATATTAAGACTGATGCAACAGCGTTCATCTAAAATCAAGGTCTTACTTTATTTTATTCCGCGATAATTCCTGGTATTCTCTAAGTACTCTTTTATTGGCTCCGGTTAAAATATAGCTGATAGATAAACCTGCATACGATAAATTGGTCCGGTAGGTTCCGGTGCTTTGCGGTTTGTCATCAACGGCTATGCTATAATTAAAATTTACAATTTTAGTAGCAGAAAAGTTTGCAATCAAATTTATTCGAATGAAATTGTAATTTGAAAGAAATACTGAATACCCGCCGCCAATATTATAGTTCAGCCAGGGCTTCAGATCATTTCCGACCGGGCCTTCCATGTCAAGCACCGGTACAGATTGGCCATTTATATCAACTTCCCCGTAATCATAAATATAATACGCTTCATCAGGATCGAAACGCAAGTTGATTCCCGCATCAAGATTCCAGCTTGTATTGTTTTTCTTCAACCATCTTTTTTCAAACCATACAGGAGCGGACAAGTATAAAGAATAATCCTTTGTCATCCTTCCCTGGAAGTTGATATCATCTTTAAGGTTCGGATCGAAATCCGATTTTGAAATAAATAATTTAAAATTCCTTCCACTATATCCGGCATGTGCACCTACTATTAATGAATAGTTTTCATTGAAATTAATAAAATAATTTCCACCGGCTTCCAGGCCCGAAGATTCAGAAGCGTTAAGGGCATACCTCCCTGATTGCTTCACACACTTGGGCTTTTGGGAAATGTAGGGGCTTAGATAAAAGCTAAAGTAAGATCCTTTAAAAAGAACTTTGGAAAGAGCTTCTTTTATCAATTTATTCTTTTGGGCAACGGTTGATTGGCATACAAAACAAAAAAGAATGCTTATCAGTAACATTGATTTGAGTGGTAAAAATTTCATGAGCGTTAGTTTAGGTTCTGTGTTACTTAACCTTTTCGGTTAATTTTTCGCTTTTAATTTCTCCTCATAAATTTTTCGTAATCGTTTGTTTGCACCAGTAAAAATATAACTAAACGATAAACCCACATAAGCTAAGTTAGCTGAATATTTTCCGGTACTTTCCGGTTTACCTGTAACATTTATCTGGTAGGTTCCGTTCACCATTTTTTTACTGGAAAAATTGACCAAAAGATTACACTTTAAATAATTATTATTCTGAAGCAGAAGTGAATAGCCACCTCCTATATTATAATTTAACCATGGTAATAAATTGTTACCAATTGAGCAATTTAACTCAAGTACATCAATGTAGTTTCCATCAACATCAGGATATTCTGCTCCCAATTCATCAACGTAATATCTTATAGGATAGTAGTGCACATTAACTCCGGTAAGAAGATTCCAAAAACTATTGTTTTTTGTAAACCATCTCTTTTCAATCCAAATTGGCAAGTCTATGTAGAAATCCCATTCACGTGTTGGGGCACCATACTCTTGCACGTCAAATTCGAGGTTTGGGGTAAAGTCGAATTTTGAAATATGCAAATCGTAATTTCTTGAAGCTGCTCCTGCATGAAAACCAATGATGAGAGAAAAATTTTTTCTAAAATTAGAATAATGTTCGATTCCTGCTTCAGCCCCATTCATATAAGGTGTTCTAAGGTGGTATTTGCCGGATATGGGTATTACCTTTGCTTTATTAACCACATATGGAACAATTGAAAAGCTGATTGAAGAATGACTGAAAAGCGTTGTATTTTTTATTTTAGATAAAGAATCAATCTGGCTTTGGCATAATGAAACATTATAATGAATCAAGAGTATTAAAAATATCAATAAGAATTTCATTGCTACTTTGATAATCATAACCTCAATTAAAGTTCTTTTTTCAAATATTCGAAAATAAATAATTTCATTGATCATGATTTTGTCAATAAGCGCTATTCTAAACCAATTTTTTAAAAAAGGATATTAGTATCAATGAGAAGTTTTAGCTATTACATTATAATATTAATTCTTTTTATTAAATTGAATTCAATTGTAAGTTAAAATAAATTGTTATAGATTTATAGGAGCGTTACTGTACCGCTAAAGCCCAAGCTTGGACATAAAAAACCGGCTTGGAATTGACCAGATTCGGTATAAGTTTGATCTGTAAATCGAATATAAGTTTTTAATTCCCGCCTTTTTAGATAACCTTGAGCAGGCGTCCTTGGTCCAACCTGCACTAGACCTAAACAATTACTATCATCGTAAATATTGCCTTGGGCATTAACTTCAAGGTCTAATCTAGAATGTTTATATCCTCCATTTGACTTTCTTTTGTAACTTACCACTTTACCTTTCGCCTCGCCCCTGAGAATGCAAAAATTAACAGCAACCTTAATCTCCACTTTTCTTGCTTGATCGGGAGTAAAATAAGGAATCTTACGATGCCTATTTGTGAAGCATCCTGTTTGAGCATTAGAACTGGCAGATTGTAAGCCAACAACAACTAATCCACTTGATGTCCATTGATAGGTAGAACCAGCAATCATTACCTGATAATTGCTATTACAAATTGCATTTTCAGAATTATCAATAGTATAGTCGATACTATCAGGATCGGGTCCGGTAAAATTATTATTCATCCAGGTGGTTTCTATATTCTCCAATACTGCTCTTTGAGATGTATACGCCGCAAATTGTCCTTCAAAATCCCTGTAAGTTCTTAATTCATCAAAATTATTTACACTATCCAAACTATCTAATTGTAG
Organism: Hanamia sp.; assembly: GCA_035606215.1. Lineage (GTDB taxonomy): Bacteria > Bacteroidota > Bacteroidia > Chitinophagales > Chitinophagaceae > Ginsengibacter. Next base: position 79,581 of record DATNFV010000075.1, on the reverse strand, counting down.
TGCTGTATAATTTGGGTACTGATTTTCATATGCTTCATTATAATTTTCGTAATCAGCATCCAATTGGTTGAGAACAGTATTAACATCAGAAGTGTTATTAAAACTTAAAATATGACTATTACTAAAGTAAGTAATATTAACCCCTGCGTAAGAAACGATTATTCCAGTGCCTCCTCCAGTTACAACACAAGCACCGGTAATTGAATCATTATGATAACCAGTAGGGCAATCAGCTACACATTTTTTAAGATAATAATCCCAGTGATATCCGGTGCCACAATTAAGTACATTTGGGTTAACTTTATTTGTACTTAAATCTTGAGATAATGTGTAAGGGTTATTCAAATCCATTTTAGTGCAGGAATATAATGCCATGCATAAAAACAAGATCAATAAATAAAGAGCGCAATTTTTCATTTTTATAAATTAAGATGATTATTAGATGTGATTATCTTTTCAAATAATCGGATTGCTTTTTCTTTAACTCTGTTACTTATCCCATAAAGTTAAAAGGACTCAAAGCTTTTTGGGGCCTAATGATGGTTCATGTATTTCCTTCCTCAAATAAAAGTGTTGTTACTTCACTTAACCATGACCTTTTCAAGAATTCATCCTAAAAGTACTATTGATAAAGACAATTAAAAATAGCTTTATTACGCAATTTTAGCTTACGTAATATTACGCTAAATGTAACTTTGCGTTTTTTATTCCTAAACAGTTTTTCATATACAATGAAAGTGAACAGCAAGACATAGATTAAAAAATCCGGTTGGACTAGTAACAATAAAAAAAGTAAAACATATAATCCATTACAAATATTATTTTTTTGATTAGGGATTTAATAGGTATGCTTGAATGTTAGCTGAAGTACTTCATCAAACATTCAAACATGTAATTATGAAACAATTTTTACTCCTGCTCACATTGGTATGCTTAACAACAATAAAGGGTTTTTCCCAAGAGGATCCGATTCCGGAAGGCTACAAATTAAAAATCTCGCAAAATATTATTTATGTGTATAGAAATGTAAATGACAAACCAGACTTGACAGTAAGAAATCGGTGGAGCAATCGCTACTGGTTTAAAGTGGACAATACAAGTGAAGGAAAATACGAAGACCCTATTACAAAAGAAAAGTATATGCGAATTACAATTCCTTCTAATAGTAGGTTTGATGACGCGAAAAATGAATGGACTAATGAAACTGGTTATAACATTATGGTAAATTGGAAAAAAGAGGAATTTATAGACGGATCAGACTTTAATACTTGGCTCTGGATTAGACAAGTGGGTTTTGATGCATTAAAAGTTGACTATTATCGTAATATAAAAGGAAGTTTCATTTTATCAGGCTTGACTGCTCCCTTTAAATTTAGACCAAATGTAGGAACCCAACTAAACTCAGTTGTAAATGGTGACATAAATCTTGGTAGCTTTATAGGTTTTAGATTTGCTAAAGGTGTAAATTTGGGAATCAGCGTTGGCGGACACTTCGGCCTTTCTTCTATTTCATTAAATGCTTCAAATAATACAGGAATTACTGGAAATAGTACCGAAACTATTCAAGGTTTCACATACGGTTATGGAGTTGTTATTGAGGTAAAAAAACAATTTCAGATTGGAATACTTGGAGGCTTTGACTATGGTCTTGGCAATTTAGCTAAAACATATCTATATCAAAATAAAAATTGGTTTTCGTTCTCTCTAAACTATAAGTTCTTCGACTTCGGCAAAAAGGACTCTGATACAAATAAAAAAGAGGCAGATAAAGCTAAAAAATAAGTTCTATAGCCCACACGGGTCATATGTACCTTAGAGTTACATTTATTTCTTCTTTACTTTAAAATTTCTTGCAGCTTTGGCGTCCGCGCCAACAGCCATCCTTATGACTTTACAATGTTGTTAAACGAATAGGCAATAGCTATTTCGGTTTTAGAGCACATAAATTCGAATACTACTTTTAAAAGCTGTTGGCAGGGATGCCAGCAGCAGCCGGGTAAACCAGCACGACGTCTCAAAGACATCTTTGTATTTTTTCTTTTTCATAACCGTACCCTTTAGATTAAAAATGTCATTACAATCATACTCCTCAACTCTGCTGTTTTCTCAAAAGCAACATGCATACACTGCTAGACTATATCCTGCATATTTAGTTTGTGCTTTACCTGTTTTACTTTGTTTTTTACCTACCTTTATCAATGAATACTTTTTAAGATTTAAATTCGCTTATGATGAGTGCAGCAACAAAAAAAATACATGAAGGCCGCAACGTAAAGCGCTTCAGGGAAATGCTCGGCGTCAAGCAGGATGCCCTGGCAGCAGATCTTGGCGACGACTGGAACCAGCAAAAAGTTTCACTGCTCGAACAAAAGGAAACCATTGATCCGGGTTTGCTGCAACAAATTTCTGCTGCTCTAAAGATCCCTGCTGAGGCGATACAGAATTTTGACGAGGAGTTGGCCGTGAATATTATTGCCAATACAATTGATAATGGCGCTATTGGCTATCAACGTAATGATAATTGCACTTTCAATCCTATTGATAAGCTTGTTCAGCTGCATGAAGAAAAGATTGCTTTGTATGAAAGAATGTTGAAAGAGAAAGATGAGATGATGGAAAGGCTGGAGAAGTTAATTGAGAGGAAATAAAGAAGCTCAATTGATTTGCTTGTTATTCACTTCCTGCAAGTGAATAGCAACCGAATAAGAAGTGAAAAAAATCTTCGTGCTCTTCGCTTCTTCGTGCGAAAAAAAAAGCATCTCAAACAAAGTAATCCGGCAAGGCGGCTTGTGTTTTGGATGCCAAAAATAATTCATCCTTCGCTCATCTTTCGCTCATCCTTCGTTCATCCTTCGCTGATAAAGCCCTCATCCTTCGCTGATAAAGCTTTCATCCTTCGCTGATACAGTATATCTCCCCCTAGGATAAAGTATATCTCCTCCCATGATAATGTATGTCTGCCTCCCTTATAGACATATTAGGGGTATATGAGTATGTATGAGAAAAGTATGAGGAGTAGATGAAAACCACCCGGCCAAAAGTTTCCAATGTCTTAAAGTAGAAATATCAGCAGCCAGCCAGGGAAGAGAGATTACGGATATTTTCAGAGCCTTCCGGGCTTTTTACTTCCAGGTCTATTTCTTCACCATTTAATATGTTCATCAATAAATTCAATAAGTCCGTCAGCCATGGCGGCCTGCTCTTTTACCTTCGGATGCCCGGGCGTATTTTTATAGGGAACAAAATAAGTCAGGATCTTTTTGTCGTGCAACTCATCCACTGCCTTTTGAACATAACCCGGCCATAGTGAGCCTTTTTTAGTGATATCCATATTGCCAAGCATACAGATGATCTGCGCTTTTGGATACGTGGTTCTGATCGTATGCACAAAGTTTTTATACGCATTCACAATTTGAGTGCTGTCAGGCGCCTTGGTTCCAAATCTTTTTTTGAACTGTTCATTATCCGGCAGATTTATGATCCACGAATCATTTTGAAATAAATTGATCACAACAAGATCAGGAGTGTATTTTGAAAAATCCCATTTGCTTGTGGAATCTGTAGCATCAAGCCTGTTGTACATTTCAGGCATGATCAGCGGAAACCAGCTTACCATAATTCCGATTCCGCTTTTGGCCGTGCAGTGATATTGGGCATGGAAATGCCTTGCGGTAATAGCCGCATAGCTGTCGTAATTATTTTCATAATATCCTACAGGGGAATCGCCGGACATATCGCTAATGGCATAGCCGCATGTAATGGAATTGCCAAAGAATTCAATCTTTCTTTTTGGCAGTTTATCCGGCTTTAAAAGTTGGCTGCCGGCGTTTTCTATGAAGCCATAAAACCATGTTTTCCCTTTGTCCCATTCAGTTCGCTTAAATAATTGCAGGCTGTGCTTTCCATAAGGAAGTCCCCCGGCCAGCGACACGGTTTTTTTGAGCGTATCAAATTGAATTTTATAAATGCTGTCTTTATCAATAATGATATTGTAATAGTTGGAAGTGTCCTGGTCTTTAAATATTCCGGAGATACCGGTGCCGGTAAAATTGATCGTGACCGAAGTGCCCGGCCAAATAAGCTCTGCCGCATCATTGCTAAAAGCGATCCTTCCTTCATAGGCAATATGTTTGTCATTGAAAGAAATGAATTGCTGTGAAAATCCATGGAGACTTAAAAAGATAAAAAGGATAGCAGTAAATAATTTTCTCATTATTGATAATTGATCGGCTAATGTAATTATTTATTGCATAAGAGCGCTGGGTAAATGCTTACACTACATGTATATCAGATGTATAATGTCTTTCAAATTTTATACTGACCGGCTGTTCAACTTCATTTACTGTTTGCCTTCATTAATAAACTTTATAAGGTTATTGATATGACCATTCCAACCTTGTTCGCATATATTATAACATTCTGCTTCGGGCACCAAACCAACATGTGTAAAATCAATTTTTGTTTTTCCGTTTTCTTCTGAAAGTTCAAAAACCACTTCTGTATCGTTCCATTCTTTTTTATTCTGAAACCATGGCAAAAAACAATCTGTAACTTTCCAGGCCACTTTTTCATCGGGAATAAATCCACTCACAACAAAATCAACAAATGAAGGCGCTCCAAATGGAACAGTGAAAGTATCGCCCGTTTTTTCAGCACTTCCCGAAAAGTCTTCCTTCCACCAAACTACCTGGCTGATCTTATTCAAAGCTTCTTTTTTAGATGCATTTACAATAATGGTTTTGTGATAATTTTTATCATTGCTTTTGTTTCCAAAATGTTGATTGCGGATCTCTTCCGCTTTAGCCATTTCTGTTGAAGGATTGCCGGCAGTGATCAGGTGAAACAGCCAATCTTTTATGATCAGATCCCATCCTTTTTGACACATTGTATAACATTCTTTTTCTGGAACCAGCCCTTCATGGGTAAAATGAAGAATGCTGTGATCATCTTTGGCATTTATTTCAAAAATCATTTTTGTGTTCGTCCATTCCTGTTTATTATTTTTGAGCCAGTCGAGCCTGCTTTCAGTTACAAGCAAAACGATCTTTTTGTCGGGAATTACTTCAACTAATTTTTGTTTTGAATAGTGTAGGTTAGGATGATTGATGATAAATTCATCATTCAGTCTGGAGCTATTGCCTTCAAACTCTGTGCTCCACCATTGGCTGACATTCCTGAGGGCATTGAAAACTTCTGTTGGTGATTGCGCTACCTCAATGGAGGTATGATAATTATTGTTTTTCATCTTTTTTATTTTAATGGTGATACAAAAAAAGACAAAATCTGACTGCGGAAATTGTAAAAATCGGAAGTGTTATTTCCGGTAATATCTTTCTCCGAAGTCGTTGATTTGTTTTTCAAAGCGGGTAGGAGGTAAGCCGGTGAAGCGTTTAAAATCTTTGATGAAATGAGATTGATCGTAATACAATTCGTAAAAATCATTCCTGAAAAAAGATTTTTCATTGCCATTGATAAAAGCCTGGAAGTATTGTTTGAAACGGATGATGGAAGATAAATTTTTAGGACTTACGCCGATTTTGTCATTGAATTTCATATTCAGCCAGCGGCTGCTGTAACCGGTTTTCTTTTCCAGCTCTTTGATCGCTATTCTTCCTTTTGATGCAATTATTTTTTCGATGCAATAGTCAAAGATCGGATCTTCATTTTGCTGTGAAAGTTGGCGGATAAGAAATTGTTCCAGTGCGGCTATTTTCTGATCTGCCAAAGTCAATTCATTTATTTGACCGATCAGCTGATTTCCTGTTTTTCCCAACAAATCTCTCAATGAGTAAATCTTATTTTGAATTTCGTTTAGATTGAAATGAAAAAAACGATATGCGCCGGCTGGGTTAAATTCAATTCCGATGGTTTCGGTAGCCACATCTTCATCAGTATCAAGAATTACCGGCACGTCGATCAGGCCGGTCAAAGTGATGTCATTTTCTTTTGATAAAAATGTTTTTCCATCAACGGACGCAACGATTCCATTCTGATAAGAAAGAGTTAGTTTGAGATTAGCATTGGGCACCACCAGTTTCATGTCCTCAGCAGGCATTTTGCCGCTGCTTTCAAAAAGCCACATTTTTTCTATGTAATTCTTTAAAAGAAAATGAGGTTCAATATGACGAAACAGGAGGGACATTTCCACGCTGGTTTTAAAGTCTTTTTAATTCATTAGTGCAAAACTAAACGCTTCATGATCCAAAGGTATTGTAGTCCTGGTTTAAAATTGAAATGTTTGTCAGTGTACATTCAACGATAGTGGAGAGATCACTGAATTCCAAACAAAGCGATACATGGGAGAGGGAAATTTAGAAACCTGGATTGGCAAAATGTCCGGCTATAAAGAAATAAACGGAATAATCATTCCTGCTAACATTGAAGCAATATATAGGCTGAAAGAGGGAGATTACAGTTATGCGAGGTTCAATGAAAACATTAATCATTCAAATTTAAATCACTATTTTGCTTTTATGTTTAATTGAAACTGCGTTTTATCCCGGTTGACTCCGTTGTATCTAATTATGAGTAAACTTCCAATAACATTAATTTATTCAAGACTTATTATCGGGCTAATTATAATTCTTTTGAGCATAAGCGAAGTTGACAATTATAAATTTATTGCCATTGTACTTTTTTCAATTGGCTTGTTGACTGATATTTTTGACGGTATAATTGCGAGGCGCCTGGATATCTCATCGCAAACTTTAAGGCGTCTTGACTCTACAATTGACCAGTTTTTTTTTATTTCATTTGCAATTGCTACATATATTCAATGTCCTGATTTTTTTAAAGCAAATTCTTTAAAATTAATAATCCTACTCGGATTTGAAGGCTTGACTTATCTCGTTTGTTTTTTAAAATTCAGAAAAGAGATTGCAACGCATTCAATCGGTGCCAAGATTTGGACTTTGCTGCTTTTTGCAACACTTGTACAAATAATTTTACAATGTCAATCGGTTATTTTATTTGGTATTTGTTTTTGGGTTGGACTGTTGACAAGACTTGAAATTGTTGCAATTATTCTGATTTTAAAAAAGTGGACAAACGATGTACCTACGTTTTATCATTCACTCAGACTTCGACAAGGCAAGGAAATTAAGCTATATAAAATGTTTAATGGGTGAGCAATCGTACCGCAACAACAATAAACTTTTAATTATAAATTTGACAACGGCTGCGGCAGAAAGAAATTCTATTTCATTACCTGCATAAACCAGTGGCCATAAGTGGTTGGCCGTCATTGTAAAATGACGGTAATAAATCTTAAACAACAATAAAAAATAGAACTATATGAGAAAAATAATTTCATTTATGCACATGTCGCTTGATGGTTTTGTAGCAGGGCCAAACGGAGAAATGGACTGGATTAAAGTTGACGAAGAAATTTTTGATCATGTCGGCAAACGGATAGGCGAAACCGACACTGCATTATATGGACGGGTAACCTACCAGATGATGCAAAATTACTGGCCTACTGCAGGAAACGAGCCGGATGCGGGCAGGCATGACATTGAACATTCAAAGTGGTATAATAAGGCTCACAAACTTGTTTTATCAAAAACAATGAAAGGTGCGGATTTGCCAAACACAACAATTATCAGCGACAACCTTTCGGACAGGATGAATGAAATAAAACAACAGGAAGGTAAAGAAATCCTGCTTTTTGGTAGTCCGACAGCCACACATTCACTGATTCAACAGAACTTAATTGACGGCTACTGGTTATTTATTAATCCAATTATTCTTGGACAAGGCATTCCATTGTTTGCAGGCATCAAAGAGAAAATAAAACTAAAACTACTTTCTACCCGGCAATTTACTTCCGGGGTAACTGGACTGAATTACATAGTAGACAAATAATAACAATGGAACCACTAACAATCATTCAGCCTCTGTTCTTTGTTGGCTTTTGATAACTTACCTGCAGACGGAATGCGAACAAAGTTTTAATGGAAATCTTTGGCAACAAGTTATCCTAACGCTATTTCAATCGTTGCCGCATTGAGCCCCTAAACTTGTCGTAATTACACAGCATCAGATCCTCAAATGTTTTCCATCTTTGCCTCATCAATAAAATTCAGATAAAAGTCAAAGCAAGTTTATGAAAAATTTACTCAAAACAAATAGCCTGCTCAAATCAATATTGCCAATTGTAGTGATTATGCTGGCAGCATCCCACTCAATCGGACAACAAATCAAGCCTTCCGCCAGTGGCTACGCGCCTGTTAATGGTATCAAAGTTTATTACGAAGTGTATGGCGAGGGCATGCCTATCGTTTTACTGCATGGCGCTTTTTATACAATTGACATGAACTGGAGCGGCCTGATCCCGGAACTGTCAAAAACCAGGAAAGTAATTGCCATTGAAATGCAGGGACATGGGCATACGCCGTATTCTGATAGAGAATTATCAATTACTACTTTAGCAAACGATGTGGAAAAGGTGATGGACTACCTGAAAATAGACAGTGCTGATGTTGCAGGATACAGTATGGGCGGCTCTGTGGCTTACCAGTTTGCTGTACAAAGCCCTGAACGCTTACGAAAATTAGTCATCATTTCTTCTACGTATAAAACCAGTGGCTGGCTACCTGTAGTAAACGGCGGGTTTAAAGATTTTAAGCCTGAATTTTTTGATAACACACCAATAAAAACTGCATACGATGCAGTGGCTCCTGATAAAACAAAATGGAGAAAGTTTTTAGAGCAGATGATAGCTTTTGCAGCGGTGCCATTCAACGTCGGTGATTCTAATATTGCGAAAATTACTGCGCCGGTATTAATCATATCCGGTGACAATGACGGACTGGATAAAATTGAGCTGATGAAAACATATCAATTATTGGGAGGTGGTGTTTCTGCTGACCTGCAGCCAATGCCAAAATCTCAATTGGCCATTGTTCCTTCACAAGGACATGTCAGCCTGATGATGCAAACGAAAACGATATTAGGTTACCTGGATAATTTTTTAAAGTGACGTAACGGATTCGTAAAGAGCAAGCGGACAAACAACAAAACAGATGACAAACAGCAAAAAATAAAACACAATGAGAAAATTAAAATTGCAAATGCAAATGACCATTAATGGATATGTTGGCGGACCCAATGAAGAAAATGACTGGATGACGTGGAATCCTGACGACGAATTTATAGCGTTTATGGTTTCTGTGCTTGATACCTCAGACACTCTTTTGATTGGCAGAAAACTGGCAGAAGACGGCTTTGTGGAATTTTGGGAGAACACAGCAGAAAAAAATCCTGATCACCCGTTCGCAAAAAAAATAGCTGTTCTGCCAAAAATCGTTTTCACCAAAACACTTGACAAATCACCATGGAAAAACACCACTTTGGCAAAAGGAAACCTTGAAGAAGAAATTACCGCCTTAAAAAAACAAAACGGTAAAGACATTCTTGTTTTCGGTGGCGCAGATTTTGCTTCATCACTGATTAAAGAAGGACTGATTGATGAGTACCATCTTATAATAAACCCGACCGCTATGAGCAAGGGTATGACTATCTTTAGCTCCCTTGACAGCATACAAAAATTTACACCCATACAGTCAAAGCTCTATCCGGGCGGCAAAACTGTTTTAACCTTCAAACCTAAAGAGGATTGATACTTAGAATAGCTTTGTCCGGGAAGCTGGGTTGACAATTAAGAATGCCAAATGGAAGAATTCTTTTGAAGTTTATAAAATGTCACGAGGCCGGGCACATTGTGAAGCTCGACACGTACGGCAAATACTATTTTCTTCATCTTACCTTTTCTCTATCGAACCGGTTTTTTTATTCTTTATGATAAACTTTTTTTCGCCTGAAGGAAGCACTTCTTCTTTGATCAGGTAATAATCTTCATTATAATCTGCCATTTGTTTTTGCACTTTTTCTTCAGCAACTCCGCGCCAGTCTTCGAGGTGAACAGGCTCCCATTTTTTGATGGAGGCAGAAAGATAAGCGGCATCCAAAATGGCATTCACAACATATCCGTCATAGAAGTTTTCTTTTGGCTGCCTGTTGTTTTCAATTGCATCAAACATATCTGTAAACATGTGGTTGTAGCCCAGTTCATTTAATTCATCTCCGACAGGAAAAAGCCAGCCTGAATTGCTTTCCGCTTTTTCAGCAATATAATTTCCTCCTTTGCCCGAGGTAAACATATCAAAGCCGGTGCGCAAAAAATTATTGGTCCAGATGGTTCCTTCGGTTCCCATTACTTCTTCTCTCAGATCCATTCCGCCCCTGAACGACCAGCTTACCTCAAACTGGCCAATAGCGCCGTTTTCGTATTTTACCAAACCAATTGCATTGTCTTCAGCGGCGATAGGATGAACGCGGGTATCGGCCCAGCACATCACTTCAACAGGCTTGACATTTTTGCCGATATAATTCCTGCACAATTCCACACAATGGCAGCCCAGGTCGATGATAGCGCCGCCGCCGGATTTCTCTTTATCCCAAAACCAGTCGCTGTGAGGGCCGGGATGAGTCTCGCGGCTTTTTGTCCAGATCACTTCCCCGATAGCTCCGCTCTGAATCGTAGCCAATGATTTTAATGATTTGGGAGAATACACCAGGTCTTCAAGATAACCACCGGTTACATTTGCTTTTTCAACTGCCTGCAACATTTGCAATGCCTCCCTGGCATTGCGCCCAAGAGGTTTGGTACAAAGCACATGTTTTCCTGCAGCAGTGCACGCAAGCACAGATTCGAGATGCATGTCATTTGATAAAGCAATGATGACAGCGTCTACGTCCGGATCATTTACACAATCATTGATGTTATCGGTAAATTTTGGAACCTTATAATCGTCGGCAAACTTTTTTGCGTTAGCGATGCTTCTGCTGTAAACCTTTGTGATCACATCTTTTCTGCGTTGTCCCACTAATGCGTCGGCATAAAAACGGGCGATAAATCCGGAACCAAGAATTGCTAATTTCATAAAATGTTTTTTTGTTTTGAATGATCAGGATTGATTGTAATTAATTTTATTTTTTATTAGAATTATTTAAGTGCTTCATCTTTTTCTTTCTCCAGGAAATTGGCACCGGCGTCAATGCTTTCGGCTTTCCATTCCATCAAGGCCTCATCCGGCACTGGTTGTAAAGGAACAGTAGAAGATTGTGAAGGCTCATTGTAAGGCACGTTGGCAGCCCTGTTGTAAACAGAGATCAGCGACCAGCGCGGGCTTTCAGAAAGGTTTGCTTCTGAGCGATGCAACAAATTGCTATGAAAAAATAATGCGTCACCGGCTTCAATTTCTACGTACACCAATTCCATTGTTTGTAAAGCAAGATCCACATAATGTTGTGATGCGCCTACCTGTTCGCCGGCAAAACCATGTTCGATCCGTCCCATTTTATGAGAACCTTTTATGACCTGCAGGCAGCCATTTTCTTTATTGGCGGCAGTGATGGCAACCATCACAGACATCATCTGGTTAGGAAATAAAAATTCATTTTTATACCAATAACCGTAATCCTGGTGCCATTCCCATGCGCCGCCAACTTTTGGCTCTTTCTGCATCAGCTTGCTGTGAAAATGACAAACCGGACTATCGCCATCAAGCAATTTGTCAACAGAACTTACCATACGGTTACTTTTTGTAAGCAAGCCGTAAGCATCATTGCCGGGTGTGAACCATAAAGTAAGTTTTGTTTTCTTTCCGGAAAGATCGTTCAAATCAAAAGCATGTTTCCGCAAAGTATCATCGCCGGTTGCAATTTCATACAGCTTATTCACTTCCTCTTTCTGTAAAAAATTTTTCACAATCACATAGCCATCTTTCTGGTAGCTTTCTATTTGATGTGGTGATAATTGAAAGTTTGACATGGTTGCAAGTTGATGAAATGATTTAACAATATCGTTAAAGTGTTTCCCTTAATGTTTCTTAAACTGCTGAATGGTTCCAATTTTTTTACCCTTAATGTTTGAAAAAGATACTGACTTTTTCTTCAATCGTGAAAATAAAAATTATTTTGAAGTATTTTTATTTTTCCAAAAACAAATTTTCCTTTCATGAAATTTTTTATGCTACTCATGTCATTACCATTTTTATCCGGCTCCGTTTCCAAACAAAAAATTGATCTGCTGATTTACAATGCGACCGTTTATACAGTAGATCATGAATTTTCAAAAGCAGAAGCGATAGCTGTTGACAAAGGAAAGATTGTAGCAGCAGGAACCACAAAAGATTTGCAGGAACAGTTTGATGCAGCGGAAAAAATAGACGCGAAAGGAAAATATATTTTTCCGGGATTCATTGATGCACATGCTCATTTTTTTGAATACGGCCTGGGCTTACAGGCGGCGGATCTTGTTGCGACCACAAGCTGGGATGATGTGATCGCGAAAGTAAAAGCTTATTCTCAAAAACATAAAGATGGTTGGATTGTTGGCAACGGCTGGGATCAAAACGACTGGCCGGTAAAAGAATTTCCGGATAATAAAAAACTGAATGAATTATTTCCTGACAGACCCGTTATTTTATCAAGAATTGATGGTCACGCAGCCATTGCAAATGATAAAGCATTGGAACTTTCCGGCGTAAAAGCAGGCGATGAATTAGAAGGGGGAGAAGTGGAAGTGAGGAACGGAAAATTAACGGGCATTTTGATAGACAATGCTACCAGACTTGTTTTCAGCAATGTTCCTTCACCAACAGAAGCGCAGCTAAGGGAAGCATTATTAGAAGCACAGAAAAATTGTTTTGCCGTAGGATTAACGACCATTGTCGATTGCGGACGTGATTATGCTGATGCGTTATTCGCAGATTCTCTTCAAAAAAAGGGAGAATTAAAAATGAAATTATTCATCATGCTCAGTGACAGAAAAAAGAATTATGATTTTCTTTTTAAGAATGGAAGAATAAAAACCGATCGCCTGAATGTTCGTTCATTCAAATTATTTTCTGATGGCGCTTTGGGCTCAAGGGGAGCGTGCTTGTTGAATCCTTATTCTGATAAACCGGGCTGGAGTGGATTTTTATTGCAATCCCCGGAGCATTTTGATTCAATGGCTCATTTGATTTCTGAACACGGTTTTCAAATGTGTACACATGCCATTGGTGATTCGGCAAACAGAACGATGTTGAAGATCTATGCAAAATATCTGAAAGGGAAAAATGACCAGCGCTGGCGCATAGAACATGCGCAGGTACTGAATAAAAACGATTTCCATTATTTCGGCGATTACAACATTGTTCCTTCCGTGCAGCCCACGCACGCTACTTCAGATATGTATTGGGCTGGCGACAGGCTGGGAAAAGAAAGACTAAAATATTCTTATGCCAACAAAGAATTAAAGAATGAAAATGGTTGGATTCCGCTGGGAACTGATTTTCCGGTAGAAGATATCTCGCCTGTAAAAACTTTTTATGCAGCGGTATTTCGCCGGGATGCAAAAGGTTGGCCCAAAGGAGGCTTTCAAATGGAAAATGCATTGAGCCGTGAAGAGGCCATTCGCGGAATGACCATCTGGGCTGCGAAAGCAAACTTTGAAGAAGAGGAAAAAGGAAGCCTTGAAAAAGGAAAATTTGCTGATTTTATTTTGCTTGATACAGACCTTATGCATGCTGCTGAAAAGGATATCCTGAAAACAAAAGTGCTGATGACTTTTGTAAATGGAGAAAAGGTTTTTGAAAGGTGAGGGGTAAATAAAATCATTTCTTCTCAATCAAAAACACGGACGGAACCGGACGTTGAACACCTTTTGAAGAAGGAGTATTGGTTTCTTTTCCATTGATCAGCATGCAGCTGCTGCCGCCACCATCAAGGTTTAGCGCTTCCACGCAATTCAAGTCTTTAAAAACTTTTGCAAGCTGTGTCAACGTCAGGCCTGCCGCACTATCGCTTCTTCCTTCGCAAACTAAAATGATCAGTTTCTGATCTTTCGTATAACCAATTGCGGTGCGTGGTTCATGATTATTAATTTCTTTTCCGCTAAACTTTCTCTCTTCGTTATTCGTGATTTTGATTTCTCCGTTTTGCAATAAAACCGGGCCACCACCAACAGCAGTTTTCATTTTCCACTTTGAAAAATGCGATTCATTTTTTGTTTTATCTTTTACCAGTTTGAGATTCAAATTATTTGCTGAATCTCTGAAAGAATGAACAGGCGATTCAGAAGCATAAGGAAATCTTTTGGAAGAATCTGTGTAAACCCAGGCTACATCAGCCTTTCCCTTTTTTGAAATTCCGATGGCGCCAAAAAAAGAATGAAAATAAGTAAGCGTATCATTTCCTTTTGCAGCAATCGTTTGCTGGTTATAGCCAAGCAATTTTCCATCTTTCATCACAACGTTTAAATTCTGATTGGTAGCAAAAGAAAAAAAGGCGCTATTCACAACGAGCAATGGATGATTGTTTTTCACAAAAAACTGGTCAGGCGTTAGCCTTCTTTTAAAAGTAGTGTCGGTCGTGAATTTTAAACTTTTATCTTTCAGATCGGCTATCACATAATACATGATGTTTGGTTTACCCTCGATTGAATCTGTAGATTTATAAACGTGAAACGAAGAGGGAAGCGGCTGATAGAATGAATCAATACTGATCCATTTTGTTTGCGCATTGGCTGTTACAAAAAATAAAACCGGGACAACAAATAAAATAATTTTCTTCATGATTATCTATTTTAGCAAAATAAAACTTCCTCTCAGATTGTAAATTTTCCCAATTACATCTACCGCTTTCAGCACCCAAACATAAGCACCTCCACTTTCAACATTTCCTTTTGAAACACCATTCCAGCCTTTGTTCATGTCGGCGGTAGAAAAGACCTGTTGCCCCCAGCGGTTATAAATTGTAAAATAAGAAAGCGATTTGATAGCGACGTAGTAAGGTTTCAGAATATCATTTAAGCCATCACCGTTGGGAGTAAAAGCAGTGGGCACATAAATAGCGGAGCCATTGAAAGCGGCAATATTTACAGAAGCAGTATCAACACATCCTTCGGCACTTTTTACCGTCAAATAAAATCTTGTATCATTCGTGATACTGGTAACTGGACTAGAAATACTTGGATCGCTTAATGCTGCCGCTGCCGACCACGAATAGGAACCACCGCCACTTCCATGCAATTGAAATGAAGTGTTTTTTGTAACAATGGTATCATTTCCTGCGTTCGCATATGCGGCATTGATAATGATATTTTTTGAAACGGTGGTGGCGCATCCGTTTGATAAAGCGGCTGTCAAAGCGACCGGATAATTTCCTTCTTCGGGATAAATATTCTGAACATTTTTTCCATCGGCAACAGTGTTATTTCCAAAATCCCAATGCCATTTTATAATGGACGACTGATCCTTTTGAACCCCCAGAAAATCCAGAGGAACATTGATACAGCCATTTTCTACATCGGCATCAATTGCAGGCCGTGGTTTAAGAATAAAATTGTCGCTGCTGGAATTGGATGGACAGCCAATATCACTGAGTGCCGTTAAATCCAGCGCGTAATTTCCGGGCGGGAGTGCGGTAAAATCAGGTATTTCAACGTTTGAAAAATTATTTCCATTCACATTCCATTGCCATTGATTTAATGTTCCAACCTGTAGTTTTACATTAAGATCGATGCGTGGCGGTGATTGTTCGCAGGTGTCAAAAGCGTGAATAGAAATTTCAGGAGTATCACCGATTCGAATTGTTTTTGTTATCGTATCACTTGAGCATCCGTCAAGTGCGACAATGGAATGTTTTACCTGGTAACTTCCGGCAGGATAGGAGTGTGACGGAGGATCAGCAACATCACTTACAGTTCCATCACCAAAATCCCAATAATAGCTTTTGATGTTGGTAAATGAAACCGAGCTGTCTTTAAAAACTATTGGCGTTCCTTCACAAACTGCATCTATTTTTGAATTGGTATTGTAAACCGGATCAAGTGCCGTACAAAATTGCTGAACGTTGTAAGCGCCTCCTGTTGCGGCACTGAAGCCCCAATAAACCATCGGATCGTTGTTGAAAACAACTTTGATAAGATCGGTTTTGGTACCAAGCCTGAAAACACCATCGAAATAAGTACTTAAAGAATCAGCGGCGGGATCCCATTTTATTTGTAAAACGTGCCACTTCCCATCTTCGATATTATCGCTGGCAGCAGAAGCAGGAATTGGCCCTGCAAGATCACTGCCATGCTTAATAACTCCATCAGCCTGGATGCTGATATGATCATAAGGAGGATCATTTTCAGTCGTATTTTGCCAGGTATCCAAAGAGATTCCTATTGAAGGAGTAACTCCCTGGAATCCCATTCCTTCGCCCTGAACGCCAAGGCTGGCACTTAAAGGTTGTAGCATGAAAACCATTCCATCTGCACCACCCGCGTCTATATCTCCAAGATAAACATCGAACTTAAAATCGAAAGGTTTGTTGAGATCAATTTTAGTTTGCTGCCACACGCTTCCGCCTTTCCATGTTTGAGCCGGAGTAAGCAAATAACAATTACACTTTAGCTGCGTCGCGTTTCCGTTCAGAATATATTGGGAAAAGGAATTCATGGGAAAGAAAAACAATGCAACCCAAAGCAGGAAAGGGCAATGATGCTTTACCATGAATGTATAGTGTAATCGTTTAATTATTTTTAGCAGCAGCTATGGCTTTTAAAGCATTTGCTTTAAGCCATGCTTCTCTTCCCAATCCCGGATGCACATGTCTTTCGCTATGATAAGAGGAGCGCACAAGCGGGCCACTTTCTACATAGTCCAATCCCATCTGGTAACCAATTTCGCGATACTCGGCAAATTCGGAAGGATGAACGTAACGTTGTACAGGTAAGTGTTTTGGCGTTGGCTGAAGGTATTGCCCGAGTGTAATTACATCCACTTCACTGTCTTTCAGGTCCTGCATTGTTTGAATCACTTCTTCCTTTGTTTCTCCAAGTCCCAGCATAATTCCACTTTTGGTGCGCATGCCGCCTCTTTTCAGAATGCGCAATGTTTCCATACTGCGCCAGTATTTCGCCTGGATTCTCACATTACGTGTCAGGCGTTCAACCGTTTCAATATTGTGGCTTACCACATCGGGAGCCACATCAATGATGCGTTGTATGTTTTCTTCCTCAGCTTTAAAATCTGGAATCAATGTTTCCAAAGTAGTTTCCGGATTTAATTCGCGAACAGCTTTGATGGTATTGTACCAGATAACAGATCCGCCATCTTTTAATTCATCGCGGTCAACAGAAGTGATGACAGCATGTTTTACTTTCATCAAATGGATCGCTTCGGCCACGCGTTTTGGCTCCTGCCAATCGACTGCTAACGGCCTTCCCGTAGCCACAGCGCAAAAGCCGCAGCTCCTGGTGCAGATATTTCCGAGGATCATAAAAGTGGCCGTGCCTTCGCCCCAGCATTCACCCATGTTGGGACAGTTTCCGCTTTCACAAATGGTATGTAATTTATGGGTATCTACTATTTGTCTTACATGCTTGTATTCTTCACCAATCGGAAGTTTTACTCTCAGCCATGACGGCTTTGACGGTTTTGGTTTCGCTTCCAATGTAATTTCTTCACTCATTTTCTGTATATTTCTTTCAAATAAAAATTGATAAAAGATTATTTTCTTTTACCAAATAAGATGGCAACATATCCGCTAAAGAAAAATTGTCTTTCAGGATTGTAAACAACCTGCGGAATTTTTTTTGCATAAAAATCTGCGGCAACGCCTACTTCAATTGCAGAAACTATTTCGTTGTAACTTCCATAATCAAAGCGTACGCCGGCTTTGGCGTATAGTCCGGGAGTAACGGTCAGTTCGTTCCATCCTTTTCCCATACTTGGACCACCAATGATCTGCCCGGTTAAAAATTGGGCGCTGTCAGGGGAATTGTACTTAATATAAGTATATTCATTTCCCTGCTGAACCTGCACATAATAAGGACGCAGGAACGCTACGGCAACGCCGCCGCCATAATTTCCTGTAATAGCCACGCCATTTTTATTCGATTTATTTCCTAATAAAAGCTGTTGCTGGACGCCAAGCTTTACCGGGTAAAAAAAGTTTTCCTTTCCATAAATGTAGGGAACCGAATTAGAGTAATAACTGTTTGTTTTTTCCTCTTTGACGTGTTTCCGTTCGCTGATTTCGAGCTGGTAAAGCAATGCTTTTTTTACAGAGCTTGCCCGGCCTACTTCAAAGAAAACCCCATAGCCATCTGTGATCAGTTTGGCACCAAAAACAAAACTTTTTTTATAAGCAATCACACCTTCTTCCTCTTGTTTCGCGAGGTCGTTCACATGCTCTCTTTTCTGCTGCTGGCGCTGCTTTCGTCCATCCTGGGCAAATGAATAAAATGAAAAAGAAAGCATTATAATAATGAAAAGTATTTTTCGCATTTGCTGTTGTTATATTAGTGCTGTAAATTTATAGCAAAAATAGTACAATGACTGCATCAATAATATATAAGGGTAATTTGCGCTGCGAGGCTGAGCATTTGCAAAGTAAATCGACCATCGAAACGGATGCCCCGACCGATAACCGGGGCAAAGGCGAACGGTTTTCGCCAACCGATCTTTTGTGCGTTTCACTGGCCACCTGCATGTTGACAACCATGGGGATCAAGGCTTCAGACATGAATGTGGATATGACCAATGCGAAAGCAGACGTAACCAAGCACATGGCAAGTGATCCGCGGCGAGTTGCCAAAATTGAAGTTGCAATTTCCCTGCCTTCCAACATCGGGGAAAAAGAAAGAATTATTTTAGAAAGAACGGCCAATAATTGTCCTGTTGCAAAAAGTGTTCACCCGGATATTGAGTTGAAATTGAGTTACGATTGGAATTTATAATGGTAGAATAAAATTCTGGGTTTATTTATTTGTTTACTGTTTTACCTGAATGAGAGTTTGAGTCACGAGACAAGTATACGATTAAGGTACCATTAAGGCAATTCCTTCGATACATCTTCGATACCCCTTCGATACCCCTTCGATCCATTGATCGAAGAGAAGACGGATGAAAACCGGCGATATAGGGTTGAAAACTATAAAGTGATGGTGCTTTTCTACCGCTGACAATGCTTACGAATCAACAGCAATTTACAAGTCTTGTTTCTTATACTTTGCTAATACACTCTTCATACTCTTCTACATTTTCGCGGACTTATGACTTTATCCATGCTTTTGCATCCCACAAGTTTACTTGAACAACACTTACAATTTTTGAACGTTTCAAAGTAAATTAATACAGCTTTTATTTTTACTTGGAAAGGAAGCGGGGTAGTTTTCTATACTTTACTAACCCCTTGCTGAAATCAGGCTTGAAATGTCTCCCATCTGGAATGGCTTGCATTCCCTAAAGTTATTTTTTCACTAAAAGACAAAGTGATGGAAAGATGAGAACGTGCAGTCATTTCTAAGCAACCCTACAAGAGCGCTTGTGTTTTGAAAATAATAACTTATAGAAAAATCCCCTTGCAATAAGACTTTTCTGAGAAGTTATATAGAAGCGTAATAATCTTGTTACGCTCCCTGGAAAAAACCGGAATGATTATATTTTAGCTTTTTCTTAGTAGCTTATTTCCTCTCCCTTGTTAATGACTCTTATAAAATTGAATTCTCTCAAGGAAGCGCCACATTAAATTATTACCTTTGCGCGTCTTAAAAAATAGAGGAATGATCAGTGTAAATAATGTGACTCTTGCTTATGGAAAAAGAGTTTTGTTTGATGAGGTAAATCTGAATTTCACCAAGGGAAATTGTTATGGAATTATTGGAGCCAACGGAGCCGGGAAATCAACCATCTTAAAAATTATCAGCGGCGAAATTGAACCGAATAAAGGCTCTGTTTCTATTTCTCCCGGCGAGCGCATGGCAGTTCTGAGGCAGGACCAGTTTGCGTTTGACGATGTTACTGTTTTAAATACCGTGTTGATGGGCCATCAGAAGATGTGGAATACGATGCTCGAAAAAGACGCCATCTACATGAAAGAAGATTTTAGTGAAGAAGACGGAATGAGGGCAGGACATTTGGAAGCTGAGTTTGGAGAAATGGGCGGGTATACTGCCGAAAGTGATGCTGCTACTTTATTAAACCAATTGGGCGTTCCGGATGATTTGCATCAAATGCTCATGCGCGATGTTGCAGCTAATGTTAAAGTAAGAATTTTACTTGCGCAGGCGCTCTTTGGGAATCCTGATATTTTATTACTGGATGAACCTACCAACAACCTTGATGTGGAAACAATTTCATGGCTCGAAAATTTCCTGGCCGATTATGAAAATATCGTTTTGGTAGTAAGCCATGACCGTCACTTTTTAGATGCTGTTTGTACGCATATTGCAGATGTTGATAAGCAAAAAATAAAGATTTACACCGGTAACTATACTTTCTGGTATGAAAGCAGCCAGCTTGCTGCACGACAGGCAACGGATAAAAATAAAAAGATGGAGGAAAAGAAAAAAGACCTCCTCGAATTTATTGCGCGATTTAGTGCCAATGCGTCCAAATCGAAGCAGGCAACTTCAAGGAAAAAAGCATTGGATAAACTGGTTTTTGAAGATATTACACCGAGCAACAGAAAATATCCGGGCATTATTTTCAAACCTGAAAGAGATCCCGGAAACCAGATTTTAAATGTGCAGAAATTATCAAAAACTGTTGAAGGAAAAACATTGTTCAGCAATGTAAATTTTGATGTAGTAAAAGGACAAAAAATTGCATTTCTTAGTAAAGATCCTGTCGCGCTCACTTCTTTCTTTGAGATCATCAACAACAGGATGAAAGCTGATTCCGGCAGTATCGAATGGGGAACCACCATTACGACCGCTTATTTGCCGAATGATAACTCAGAATTTTTTACCGGAAAACTTTCTTTAATAGACTGGTTGCGCCAGTTTGTACCGGAGCATTTTACAGATGTTGATGAAGATTTTTTAAGAGGATTTTTAGGAAAAATGCTTTTCAGTGGCGATGAAGTGAATAAGAAAACAAACGTGCTGAGCGGTGGTGAAAAAGTAAGATGTATGATCAGCAGGATGATGTTACAAAATCCAAATGTAGTAATGCTGGATGAACCAACGAATCATCTTGATCTGGAAAGTATCACTGCTTTTAATGATGGCATGATCAGTTTCCCGGGAATCGTTTTGATGACAACACATGATCATCAATTTATGCAAACTGTTGCCAACCGGATTATTGAGATCACTCCAAAAGGAATCATTGACAGGCTTTGTACTTATGATGAATACCTGGAAGACGCTCGAATAAAGGTTTTGCAGGAAGAGATGTATAACTGATGTAAGTTGTTGATCCTGAGAAAATCTGAAGCCTTAGCAGATTTTTTTTTGTAAATGACTTTATAAACAACCTTATTAGCTTATTAAAATCGTATTCTCTTAAATAAGCTGATAAGGCAATGATATCTTCAATATTGTTTATTTCCCTAAAAGAAATTTAAAGCCAATTGCAAAATTATTGAGCAGGCTTGAATTTACATTTATATTGGCAGAGAAAGCATTTGATTTATCAGTTTCAATAGAAGAACTACCAGGATAAGTAGTTTCATTTTTTGAAGTAGTGTAAGAAATGGAAATTATATTTTGCATTAATAATTCCATTTGTATTCTTCTAAATATAAAATAGGAAAGGCCGGGAGTAAAAGACAAAGAACCGGCATTATTAGTATTTATAGTACCATTATTTCCCACTTGCAAGATTCCCTGCCGGTTTTTTGAATAATTGTAAAGTGCGTCAGCTTCACCGAAAAAATAAAAGTCTTTGGCAATGGTTTTATATTTTCTATAAAAAACCCCCGCCCCATACCGGGTTACTTTAGTAGATATAACATTTGAAAGACCATTATTAGAATAACCGTAAGATAGCAGGACGCCTGCAACAGTATTATCTTTTATTACTTTACCTAATTGAATATTGGTGTAAAGAGAATTACCTTGCCCATCGGCTGATTGCGAATTTTTAGAATTAGAAGTACTAAAACCAATGCTTCCACCCAAGAAATACCTTCCTTCCGTAATTTGGGCGTTCACAGTAACGACAGCAAAAAATAAAATCACTAACGATAGTAAAATTTTTGTTTTCATAACAAATTAATTTTAAGTGTCCACAAATAAAAAAAGGAATTATGGTGAAATGATTTTTTTTCAATTCTTTAACAACAGATTATCTTAACCAAACACTAAAATGTAATGCAGATGCAGCGTTTGCTGCCATTTGATCTCCATCTTTTTTCTTAATAAAAACTTTTCGGTTCACCTTTATTATTAATATTTTTGCACCGTAAATAATTCAATCATAAGCAAAAAAAAAGTTCATGAAAAAAGTATCTGTCTTATTATTTGCCTTTGTATGCCTTGCTGCGGCGGGAGTAAATGCACAAACTTATCAGACTGCATTGGGAGCAAAATTTTATACCGGTGATGGTTCTATCGGAGGCGTAAACATTCGTCATTCCACCAAAGAGAATACTGCTTTGGAAGGTTCTTTATTATTTTTTAATGGAGGAATCGGACTTGAAGGATTGTACGAATACCAGGGCCCCATCAATGGTGCTGCAGGATTACAATATTTTTTTGGAGGTGGTGCAATGATTGGCTTTGGCACTGGCCCAAGATACAGAGATGACGAGCATAGTGGCAACACCGAATTTGCTTTGCGCTTAACAGGCGGATTGGATTACAAATTTACCGGTGCCCCGCTTGATGTAAGTTTAGGATTGGATCCGTTTTTCTACCTCGTCCCGTCTACCGGTTCTACATTGGCTCTCGGAATTGGTTTGAGATATGTAATTAAATAATCAAGAAAAGTTTTTATACTAAAATTCCCGGTTAATGCGCCGGGAATTTTAGTATCAGAAAATATCCACGCACAATGCGAAAAAAAATCATTGCTTTTATAGATTTTTTTTATCCGCCTTTTAAAAAGATTGTTCCTGAACAAACTTTCCGTTATGCAGTTTGCGGCGGCAGTAATACATTACTCGACATTTTTCTTTTTTATATCAGTTTCAATTTTATCCTGAATAAAAAAATTGTTGATCTTGGGTTCATTGCTCTCAAACCTTACAATGCCGCACTGATCATGGCTTTTTGTATCACATTTCCTTTAGGTTTTTTGTTGAACAAGTACATTGTTTTCAACACCTCATACCTGCGTGGGCACGTGCAGTTATTTCGCTATATGCTGATCGTTGCCCTTAATCTTTTACTCAATTATCTCATCTTAAATTTATTGATCCAATACCTTCATTTCTTTCCTACCGTTGCAAAGATCTTCGCCACAGTTATTATTGTAACATTCAGTTTTTTATCACAGAAACATTTTACGTTTAAAGTGAAAAAGATTTCGAAGTAATCAGCCCATTTATTTCAGTTGCCGGAAATACATTCAGTAAATGGCTTCTTAAAATCATTGTAAAGCTTCCTAACTTTACTGTATTAAAAACAATAAAAAAGATAAACATGAAAAATGCTGTCAACTGGTTTGAAATATATGTTTCAGACTTTAACCGGGCCACGAAATTTTATACAGAAGTATTTAAGTATAAGCTAACCGAATTGCCGATGGGTAATGACAATCACCCTGAAATGAAATATGCTATTTTTAATGGTCATGCAAATGGCGAAGGCGCAGATGGGGCATTGGTAAAAATAAACCAGGTACAACCCGGTGGTGGGGGCACTTTGGTCTATTTTAATACCGAAGAAATTAATGATGAATTATCGCGTGTGGAAGCAGCTGGCGGAAAAATAATCCGTTCAAAACAGAATATCGGAGATTATGGATTTATTGCTTTGGTAGAAGATAGTGAAGGTAATTTGATTGGAATGCATTCGCAGAAATAGGTTTTTTAGCCCTTAGTGCACAGTTTGTAGTTCATAGTTTGTCATTTTGACACTTACAATTCATTATTTACCGGGATAATTCTCTTTCTTCCAATCACTAAAACAGTAAAACTTCCAATAGCACAGGCACACATTACTGCTGCCATTGGCATTGCTGTTCCATTGTTTAAAATGCTTACCAATGCCGTAGAAACTGCGCCGATTCCAAGTTGTATCGCTCCCATCAAAGCAGAAGCAGTGCCGGCGTTTTTTGTAAATGGCGCTAAACAAAGTGCTGACGAATTAGGAAATGCAAAACCTTGTGTGCTCAGGAAAACCCAGATCAAAAAGATGGTAGAAAACAATCCAAGAATGTGAAACCATGTCCCAAGAACCAAAGAAATTCCTGCAAGAGACTGGCAAAATAATGTGACTTTAATTATTTGTTCGCTGCTGTATTTTCTCAGCAAAAAAGTGTTCACCTGGCTCGCAGAAATTAATCCCATCGCAACAAACGCAAAGATCCAGCCATACTGCTTTTCAGATACATGATATATTTCCATGAACACAAAAGGAGATCCTGCGATATAGGCATACAAACCTGATGAAGCTATGGCGCCGGCAAAAGCATAGGTATAAAATTGTGGCACTTTGGCAACTTCCAAAAATCCATTGATAATTGGTTTCGGTTTTAGCGAAAGAGTAAGTTCCGGTATTCTTCCTTGCGGTAATTTGAAGAGAGTCAGTAAAAGGGTAATTCCGGCAATACCAGCAAGAATATAAAAAATAAATTGCCAGCCAAATCCAGCAGAAACATAACCTCCTAAAGTAGGCGCAATGATTGGCGACAAAGCAAGCACCAACATCAGCAAAGAAAATATTTTGGCATTTTCTTTTACAGGAAAAATATCACGTACCAATGCCCGTGAAGCCACCATTCCGGCACAGGAACCCAAAGCCTGCAAAAAGCGGATGGCGATCAAAGCATCAGCGGTTGGAGCAAAAGCACAGGCAATTGAAGTGATCAGATAAACCGCCAGTCCGATGATCAATGGTTTTTTTCTTCCAAATTTATCCAGCAAAGGCCCGTAAATCATTTGCCCGAGAGAAATTCCAATAAAAAAACTGGTAATCGAAAGTGTAATGTGAGCAACTGTTGTATGCAGGTCGCGGGCAATGTCCGGAAATCCCGGAAGGTACATGTCAATAGAAAACGCACCCATCGCCGAAAGCAATCCTAAAGTAAAAATCGTAAAAAATCTTTCTCTTCCTTTCATAAACCGGCGAAGATAATTCTATAAAATATTTTTTAACCGTAATGAATATGAAAAAAAATTATGGGGTATAAAAGAATACTGTTTATTTTAGTATTCTTTAAAAATCAAAAATCAAAACAATGAAAATGAGAATTGGAATTATTATCGCAACCTGCTTACTTTTTTCCTGTTCCGCTGTTCAGGAGAAATCAATGCCTGAAAATGTTTTGCCCATTGTTGGAACGTGGAAATTGATTTCAGGAACCACGATTGAAAAAGGCGACACAACTACAACGTATTATGACAAAAACCTCTCGTTCATAAAGATTATCAATGATACTCATTTTGCATTTTTAAATCATGATATTCAGAAAGGAAAAGATTCTGCAACAGCTGCTTACAGCTCCGGCGGAGGAAGTTATACGCTTCACGACAGTACTTACACAGAGCACCTCGAATATTGCAGTGACCGGCAATGGGAAGGCAACGATTTTAAATTTACCATCAGGATTAAAAATGATACCCTCACTCAAACAGGAATTGAAAAAGTAGAAAGTGCAGGAGTTGACAGGTTGAATATTGAACGATACGCGAGGGTAAAGTAGCAAGTAAAGTAACCAATCATGAAACGAATCTTTTTTTTCCAGTTTTTATTCATTTCCTTTTTTGCTTCCGCGCAATCTGATTCGATGTATCTTTTAAAACCGGCGCAGGTTTTTGATGGAGAAATGATGCATAAAGATTGGGTTGTTTTAGTGAATGGAAATAAAATAGAAGCGGCCGGGCCAATGACTTTTAAGCTTCCTGCCAACACAAGAATCATTGAATTGAAAGGAGCGACACTTTTACCCGGACTTATTGAAGGTCATTCGCACATGTTTTTACATCCTTATAATGAAACCAGTTGGAACGACCAGGTTCTGAAAGAAAGCCGCGCGGAAAGAACCGCCAGAGCTGTAACGCATGCAGATTCTACGCTGATGGCTGGTTTTACTACAGTAAGGGATTTAGGAACTGAAGGAGCAATGTATGATGATGCAGGATTAAAAACCGCCATTCAAAAAGGGGTTGTTCCCGGACCCAGAATGATCATTGCTACAAGAGCGATTGTTGCAAAAGGAAGCTACGGGCCGCGTTTGGGCAATGCCGATATTGATTTGCCGCAGGGTGCTGCCGAAGTGGGAAACAAAGATGAAATGGAAAAAGAAGTCCGTACTCAAATTTCAAAAGGTGCTGATGTGGTAAAGATTTATGCGGATTATGGATACGGGATCAACGGAGAAAGCGAGCCCACTTTTTCAACTGAAGAGATTGCAGCGGCGGTTGCAATTGCAAAAAGTAGCGGCAGATTTGTAACGGTTCACTCATCCACTCCTGAAGGAATGCGACGTGCTATTGATGCCGGAGTTCACTCTATCGAACATGGGAATGACGGAACAGAAGAAGTGTTTAAATTGATGAAAGAAAAGGGCGTTGCGCTTTGTCCAACATTGGCAGCGAGTGAGGCAATTGCCCAATATTATTTAGGTTGGAAAAAAGGAGTAGCTCCCGAACCCGAAAGAATTACCAATAAAAGAAAAAGTTTCCAGGCTGCCCTGAGAGCCGGTGTTACGATTTGCATGGGAGGCGATGTGGGCGTATTCCCTCATGGGGATAATGCCCGTGAAATGGAAGTGATGGTGGAATACGGAATGAAACCTTTGGATGTTTTGAGGTCTGCAACTTCTGTAAACGCAGATGTCTTTGGATATGCAGATAAAATAGGCAGGATCAAAAAAGGTTTGTTTGCTGATATTATTGCTGTAGAAGGTGATCCTTCCATTGATATTCATAATATCAGGAAAAATGTTTTTATTATGAAAGATGGGAAAATTTACAGGGAATCAAATCAGTAAAAGATCTTTGAAAAAAAATGATCTTATTTCTTTGTTCACTGTAAAAATAAACAGGTTCATTCCGCAATCCATTTCTTCGCTTCTTCCTTATCATCTGATTCGAAAAAATGAACCCTTGCAGAAGTAAATGGTTTCATAAGATCAGTCATCCATTCCTGCCATTTCTTTTCACCAACCATCGCTATTTTTTCAAAGTGGTTATTATGGTCAAGACTATATTTTGAAGCATGAAAAAATGTTTTGAACTCCCATCCATCAAAATTTTGCATTTCATAATACCAGCAAGCTTTAGGAAAGTTGTTGAATAATCTATCCAAATTCTTTTCTATTTCGGAAAAATCATCTTTGGTAATTTCTTCGCTTACAATTGTGTAAAGGATATTTCCGTGGCTTGAAATTGTTATCATATTAGTTTTTTAAATGAACTTTCAGTCGTCAAAAACTATCCCAATTTTTTTAAAAGGGAAATAACGGTTTTTTAAAAAGAAAAATAACGAACAAATTGTTATTTGGAACCGGTAGTAACAGATCCGGCTCCGTTATTATTTTTCTCCCAGGTATTATACAACGGCGAACTGCTTCCTAATCTTTCCCTGTTGTATGGAGTAGAAGGTTTAGATGCGGCAGGTTTTGTTGCCGGAACTGCAGGCTGAACCGATGCTGATGCAACCGGTGCAACCGAAGTTGAAACAGCCGGAGTATTTGGCATAGAAACAACAGGTTCAACCCGCTGTGTTATTACTGAAGAATCGTTGACTACCGGAACAGGCTTAGCTTCCGGAGTTATTTTTGTTTCTGCTACAGAAGGTTTTGCAGAAGGAGTCGTTGTGTTCTTTTGGGGAACTATTTTTTGAGGAACAGGAGTTTCCGGAACAGGCGGACTTTGAATAACAACAGTTGGCGTATCAACTTGTGGACGTGGATAATATTTATCTAATAATGGATGTGAAGATTCTTTAGGAGTTTGAGAAAAGCCTTGTAATGAAACTAGTATAAGCAAACTAAAAATCAGTTTTCCACTCTTGCCTTTCATAAAAATCTTTTGATTAAAGTTATTTAAACTTACTTAACAAAAATGGTTTATCCACATTTTTAAATAAATTTTAAGCGCTTGTTTAATTTTTGCAACGCTGGTTCTTTTCGTTTGTCCATCACCGTTATTTCAAAATATAAATTACAAATATTTGTCGCTTTACTATTTTGAACGAATTAGCCAACAAATAAATAATTCTGACGGATGATTTTTATTTTTTCAAAAAATAAAACTTTCGAATGTTTTTATTTGTATTTTTTGCAAAAAAAATGAAGCCTGTTTTTTGTCATAGTTCTTTCAAAAAGTATTTTATAACTCTGATCGCTTCCATGTTTTCCATGGTTTTGCTGGCTCAGATTCCTGACAATGGAATTGATGTACAACATTATCGTTTCAATATCTTGTTAAATGACAGCAACAATATTATTAAGGGAAAAGCAGAGATAACAACAAAATTTACAAAGACTGTAAATGAAGTGTTGTTTGATCTTGTCAGCAGGAACTCCGATGGAAAAGGAATGAGGGTCACTTCTGTAAAAAAGAATGACGTGCCGGTTGATTTTTCACAAGATGCGCAACATCTCATCATTCACGATAAAGCGGTGAGCGGTGTGGAAAAGATTTATAAAGTCAGTTACGAAGGAATTCCTGCTGACGGTTTGATCATCAGCAACAATAAATTTGGAAAGCGTGTTTTTTTTGGTGATAATTGGCCAAACCGGGCACACAACTGGCTCCCATGTAATGATCATCTTTCTGATAAAGCAAGCGTCGATTTTGTTGTTACAGCTCCCGATCACTACCAGGTGATTTCAAACGGAAAAAAGATTGAAGAAACAAGTCTTGCTGATCATTTAAAACTTACTCATTGGAAAGAAGCGATTGAGATTCCAACAAAAGTAATGGTGGTGGGTGTTGCTGATTTTGCTGTAAACCGTATTGATGATGTTGATTGCGTTCCTGTTTCAAGTTGGGTTTTTCCGGAAGAGAAGGATAGCGGTTTTGCTCATTACTCAATTGCCGGAAATATTTTGAAATGGTTTACCAGGCATCTTGCTCCTTATCCTTTTGAGAAGCTTGCCGATGTTCAATCCAAAACGATTTTTGGGGGGATGGAAAATGCAAGTTGTATTTTTTATTTTGAAAATTCTGTTGATTCGAAAACGCTTGAAAGCCTGATGGCGCATGAAATTGCGCATCAGTGGTTTGGCGATAATGCTACAGAAAAGGATTGGCCGCATCTCTGGCTTAGTGAAGGTTTCGCTACTTATATGACTGATCTCTATTTTGAAGATAAATATGGCATTGATACTTTAAAAAGCCTGATGAGAACTCAACGGCACCAGGTTCTTAATTTTTACAATAAACAAAAAACGCCTGTTGTAGATACCTCTGAAAAGAATAATTTAATGAAATTATTGAATGCAAACAGTTATCAGAAAGGAGCGTGGGTACTGCATATGCTTCGCAGAAAAGTAGGTGATACTTTATTCTGGAAATCAATTCGTGAATATTATCAGACTTATAAAGGAAGTAATGCTGACACAAGAGATCTTCGAAAAATATTTGAAAATGTTACGCACCAAAACCTGAAAGAATTTTTTGATCAATGGCTTTATACTTCAGGCCAGCCAATGTTGAATATTTCGTGGACTTACAACAAAAGCAAAAAAATACTGACTTTGAAAATTGAACAAACGCAAGCGGATGCTTTTGAATTCCCTTTTCAAATAGCATTAAAGGAAAATGATCATACAATGATCAAAACAATTGGTATAAAAAATAAAGTGACGCAAAAAAATATTCCGTTAGCGATGAGACCAACGGAAATAATTTTAGATCCGGATGTGAATTTATTATTTATGGGAACATTAAAAGAAGGCTTATAGAAACAGCTTTTTAAAAATTGTAGCCTATGGCTAAGCCGATGCTTGGGAAAATTGTGGCAAGCGCTTCTCCATCGCCGAAAAAACCTTCCTTGTCTCTGAAATTATACCGGATGTATTGTGCTCCTGCGTTCACATCCAGGCTGAATCTACTTTTCCAGATCCATTGATGTCCTGCAACCAATTTTCCTCTGAAACCTGAAACATTGGTTTTTGTATTGAAGCTGCCTTCATAATCGATAAACTTAGTTGTACCAAAATCTGCATTTCCTCCAACAGCGGCATAAGTTCCGCGAGGCGCAAAGCCTGTAAAATAATATCTGTATTCAGCGCTCAGGCCGTAAGTGGTATAGCGAAAATGGTCATAAGTGAAAATTCCGAAAGAAGGCCCGATGCTAATAGAATTTTTATGATGAAACGCTCTTTCATAAGAAACAGTGCCGGAGCCAAATAATGCCCCGAGCGGATTCACTTTAATTACGTTTGGCTTTATATCTGCCTGAGCAAACCCGGCATCTGCCATTAAAAAAATTGTTGCGACAAGAATTACTTTTTTCATTTATTTAGCTTTGGGTTAAAAATTGAATTAATTTCATCCAACGGTTGATGAATCTTTTCTAAAACGGAAGATAAAACCTTTTATTTTTTAAATCTTTTTTTATTCATTAAAATCATTCCCGCTTTTTAAAGGTTAGATTTTAAGAAACAATATAAATTTATGTCAGCACCCATCAATACCGCTTTATGTTCTTTTGGGATGAGCGGACTTGTTTTTCATTCACCTTTTTTATCTGTTAATCCACAGTTTAATTTTTATGCCGTATTAGAAAGAACAAAGAATATTGCTCAGGAAAAATATCCCGGAGTGAAAACCTACAGAACGTTGGAAGCGATGCTTGCAGATAACCTGCTGGAATTAGTTATAGTAAATACTCCTAATTATACCCATTACGAATATGTGAAAAAAGCTTTGGAAGCCGGAAAACATGTTGTGGTTGAAAAGCCGTTCACAGTACATTTCGAAGAAGCACAGGAATTGATTGAGATTGCAAAAAGAGAAAATAAAATTTTATCTGTTTATCAGAACAGGAGATATGATAGTGATTTCAAAACGATCAAAAAAATCTTATCGGAAAACTTATTAGGTGAATTGGTGGAGGTGGAAATGCACTTCGACAGATTCCGTCAGGAGCTAAGTGCAAAAAAACATAAAGAAACACCAGGCCCGGGCGCTGGTGTTTTGTATGATTTGGGTGCGCATTTAATTGACCAGGCTTTGCAGTTGTTTGGATCTCCGCAAAAGACTTTTGCGGACATACGAATCGTAAGGCCTACTTCGCAGGTTGATGATTATTTTGAATTGCTTTTGTATTATCCAAAATTAAGAGTTCGTTTAAAAGCAAGCTATCTTGTGCGGGAAGCCTTGCCTGGTTACATTTTGCATGGTTTGAAAGGCTCTTTTATCAAACACAAAACTGATGTGCAGGAGAAGATGTTACAGGAGGGAATTATTCCTTCAGGAAAAGATTGGGGCACAGAACCTGAAACAGAAAAAGGGTTGTTACATACAGAAATTGATGGAAAAATTATCCGTGAATATGTTACTTCCGAGCAGGGAAATTATAATGATTATTACAATGCTATTTATGAGTCTATACGCTTTCATAAACCTGTCCCTGTAACTGCTGGAGAAGGCGCTGAGGTTGTAAAAATAATTGAAACCGCTTTTGAAAGCAGCGAACGGAAATGTGTGATCAATTTATAGAAGTTAAAAAACAGCATTATATTTTCTATTCAATTTTTATGGCGTTATTTGAAAAACACTTAGTGATAAAAAAGTCGAAGATACCGGGGGCCGGAAAAGGATTATTCACAAAAACATTTATTCCCAAAGGAACACGGATCATTGAATATAAAGGAAGAATAACAACATGGAAAAATGTATTGGAGGGAAAAATTTTTAATGGCTATGTTTATTATATCAATCGCAATTATGTGATAGATGCAATGCGAAGAAAAACAGCATTGGCGCGATATGCAAACGATGCAAATGGTCTGACTAAAAGCGAACTGGTCAATAATTCAAAATATGTAGTGGACAATAAACGAGTTTTTTTACAAGCAAAAAAAGATATTGAGGTGGGAGAGGAGATTTTAGTTTCTTACGGAAATGAATATTGGAAAGTTATTTCTGAATATAAAAAAACTTTAGAATAAGGAAAAGATAAAAAGCAATAAAAATTCTTCTTCTGACTAACTGTTTATATGAAGTAGCGCAAGACGAAAAAATCCTTCTCCTTGCATGAATAAATAAAAATTCTTACTTTTCGGAAAATAAAAAAATATGTCTTCTATAGCTCTCAATAAAGAAATGAACGTTGAAGTAAAAGTGCGGCTTATCAGCAGGGGAAACGATGAACCCGTTACCGGTAATGATTTTAAAGTTCGCCTTTATGACCAGGATATTTTTAATGACGATTATTTGGGAGAAAGTATTCCTGATGAAGAAGGAGTCGCGAAATTTCTTTTTTCAGCCCGCGACTTTAAAAAACCGGTGAATCTTGATCAGAAGCCCGATTTTTATTTTGTCGTTTATCAAAACAAGAACATAATTTTTAAAAGCAAGGTAATGTCTAATCTTGATCTTTCAGATTTTGAAGATTTTATAATGAAGGAAGGAGACGTCATTGACCTTGGAACATTCTTAATTGATACTCTTTAGCATAACGGTCGGGAGTGTAAAATAAACTGTGTCAAAAATATTTCCCGAAATATCGGGTAATGATGAGCCGGAGCGAAGTTCCTGGGTAAAAATGTTTGGGCTCGATGCCCAAACATTTTTTGAAACATCGGTATAAAGTTTCACCGTCGCTTCGTTCCTGGGTTTGATAAAATTAATCATTGTTTTCATTTCGCTAAAGCTTAAATCTTTAGTTTTAATCTGTCTTCAAAAATGATACTTAACTGAGAGATTGTGATGCTCCAGTTTTGCAGTGGCTGAGTCCATTTTTTCTGGATATTTTGAGTAGCCAGATAGATCAGTTTTTGCAATGCCATATCAGAAGTAAACGCGCCTTTTGTTTTTGTTACTTTTCTGATTTGACGATGATAACCTTCAATGGTATTAGTGGTATAAATCAGCTTTCTGATTTCAGCCGGATACTTAAAATAAGTGCTTAATTTATCCCAATTCCTTTTCCAGGAATCTATCACCACCGGATATTTTTTACTCCATTTTTCTGAAAGATTTTCCAGTTCATGTTCTGCCAGATCTTTGCTTACTGCCTGATAAACCGGTTTAAGATTTTTCATAAATTCTTTCTGGTCTTTACTGGCTACATATTTTAA
The DNA here is from genome assembly GCA_035606215.1 of Hanamia sp. Taxonomy (GTDB): domain Bacteria; phylum Bacteroidota; class Bacteroidia; order Chitinophagales; family Chitinophagaceae; genus Ginsengibacter. The sequence goes on along the minus strand of DATNFV010000075.1, from coordinate 46,390 downwards.
AGAATTACGAATTTGATGTACGATGCAGCTTTGAACTTCTGTTTTTGCAAATACCGTTTGTATCGCCTCAGCAAAACCTTTCAGATTATCAATGCAAGCTATCAGAATGTCCGCTACACCACGGTTTTGCAGGTCTGTCAGTACGCTCATCCAGAAGTTGGCTCCTTCGCTTTGGTTTACATACATGCCCAGAATTTCTTTCTTCCCTTCAGTGTTGATGCCTAAAATATTATAGAGGCAACGGGTTTGCATTTTGCCATCTTCTTTCACTTTATAATACATTGCATCAAGCCATACAATACAGTAAATTGATTCCAAAGGCCGCGCCTGCCATTCCTTCACAAGGGGAATAACTTTGTCTGTAATTGCCGATAAAGTGGCCGCTGAAATATCGCTATCATAAATATCTTTAATGTGAGCTGATATATCACGAAAGCTCATCCCTAAACCGTACATGCCTATAATTTTTGACTCCAGGCTTTCGGCTAAGATCGTTTCTCTTTTCTTAACTATCTCCGGAGAAAAATCGCTGTTGCGATCACGAGGTGTATTCAGTTCTATCGTCCCACCATCCGTGCGCAGTTGTTTGCTAGTATAGCCATTTTTGCGGTTATTTTGCTCTGTCGCTTCAGCAGCCAAATGCTCATCCAACTCTGCTTGTAAAGCAGCTTCTAAAAAATCTTTTAGCAGGGGCGCAAAAGCACCTCCTTTGCTAAATAATCCTTTGCCCGAACGAACTTGCTCCAGGGTCTTCTTTTTTAATGCTTCATAATCGAAGACTTCTTTTTTCTTTTCCATATTTAAACTGTGTTTTTAAAGTTCCAAAATAATTTTTGAACTTTGACACAGTATATTTTACAGCCTCTAACGGTCTTGTATAAACGAAATTATTAAATCTCACCTTTCATCACTTTTGCAAATAATTCAAAAGAATAGAGCTTTGCCTCCTGATCAAAAATATTGGAGGTGATCATTATTTCGTCAATTTTATTTTCGGTAATAAACCTTTCAGCGTTTTTTTTAATCGTTTGCGGGCTGCCAATAAATGAATAAGTAAGCATTTGGCTTGCCATTTCTTTTTCATACTCATTCCACATTTCATCAATGTTATCTACCGGCGGTTGTAAACGTTTTCTGTTGCCCGTAATAATTCCTAAAAACATTTGATACAAGGACGTGGCTAACCTATTTGCTTCCTGATCACTTTCGGCTGCGATTACATTTACACAAGCCATTATGAAGGGCTTTTGCAAATATTCCGAAGCCCTGAAGTTTTTTTTATAAAGATCAATTGCTGCCTGAAATTGGGTGGGTGCAAAGTGAGTTGCAAATGCATATGGCAATCCTAAAAGCCCTGCCAGCTGTGCACTATCAGTACTCGATCCAAGTATCCAAATAGGAATATGCAATCCTTCTCCCGGTATTGCTCTTACTTTTGAACTGCTGTTTTCTTCAGAAAAATACGTTTGCAATTTTAAAATGTTTTGAGGAAAATCATTCGTATTATTAAAACGATCGCCACGAAGTTCCATTGCCGTTAATTGATCGGTTCCCGGCGCACGTCCTAATCCCAAATCAATTCTGCCGGGATATAATGATTCCAGTGTTCCAAATTGTTCTGCCACGGCCAACGGAGAATGATTAGGAAGCATAATTCCTCCTGAGCCAACACGAATTGTTGATGTACCTCCGGCAATGTAACCAATCAAAACAGATGTAGCAGAACTGGCAACACTAATCATATTGTGATGTTCTGAAAGCCAGTAACGCCGGTATCCTAACTTCTCTACATGCTGCGCCAGCTGCATACTTTTTACAAAAGTTTCAGCCGGCGTAGTTCCTTCTGTAACCGTTGCAAGATCTAAAACAGAAAATGGAATTTGCATATTAAAATTAATTTTTCATTTTTCTTTAAGATAACAAGCAAAGTACCAAACTAAGCTGAATCAAAAAGAATTCGAAAATTTTATCAGTTGAAAAAATATTTGTAATTGTTTCTTTGCTTTAAAATAAGTTGATTGAACTGGCATCAATAAAAAAAATTGTTTGGGAATTATTTGGGTTCCATATTTGCATGATTCGCTTTATTCAGTTTTATGTTACATCAAACAGCAGTTATTGTTGGCTATCTCGCTTCCGTTCTTCTTGGCATTTCATTAATGATGAACGATGATCTCAAATTCAGATGGATCAATGCTTTTGGCTGTTTATTCTTTATTGTTTACGGTTTCATGATCAAGGCTTTTCCGATTGTTCTAACGAACGGATTTCTTCTGTTGATCAATGTTTATTACCTGTTTAAAATTTATCGCACAACAGAAGATTTGGAGCTGATTGAATTTAATGGAAATGAAAAACTGGTTCATAAATTTTTTGAATTTTATAAGAAAGATATTCATCAGCTTTTTCCGGATTTTCTTAATGAAGATAAAGACAACAACCTCAGGTTTTTGGTTTTGCGTGATTTAGTTATCGCTACTATTTTTATTGCAGAATTGAAAGAAGATGGAACAGCTGTCATAAAATTAAATTATACAGTTCCAAAATATCGCGATGATAAAGTCGGAAAATTTATTTTAAATAAGGAAAATAATTTTTTAACCGGAAAAGGAGTTAAGAGAATTATTTATGAATCTGTTGTAAGTAAACGATATGAAAGGTTTTTGAAAAAAATGAACTTCAAAGTTTTTGAGACTGCCGGGAACAAGCATTTCATACGGGAAGTTTGATTTGCTTCTTTTAATTTTAACCACATAGAGGTTTGTATGTATTTTTGTGAAAGATCATTTCATTTGATAAATAAATAATAATAAAATTTTAGACATGAAAAAAGTTTTGGTAATTGTTGGAGTAGTTTTTGTATTTACTGGTTGTGTGGCAAAAAGATATTTAGTGCAGTCTCAAAGAGAAACTGCGACTTTACGCGATGACAGCACACATCTTGCAAATAATAATGCCGCTTTAAATTCTAACATTTCAGCTCTCAACGATCAGATCGCTTCTTTACAAAAAAATATTGATGAACTAAATTCGAAAATTAGCGCTCTTGAAAATCAAAATAGTCAGTTAGGGCAACAGAGCAGTGAACAGCAAAACAAGCTAACGCAGAGCCAGATGGATTTACAGAAGCAACAACAAAGATTAGAACAATTACAAAATTTATTGAATCAACAAAAAGCTGCGTCCGAGGAATTAAAAAATAAAATGAGTGAAGCATTAAAAGGGTTTAATTCGAATGAGCTTTCGGTTTATCAAAAAGATGGAAAAGTTTATGTGAGTTTATCGGAACAATTATTATTTCCTTCCGGCAGCGCGGTTGTAAACCCGAAAGGTGTTGATGCTTTATCAAAACTCGCTGCTGTGCTTAATTTGAATCCTGATGTTTCTGTAAATATTGAAGGACATACTGATAGTATTCCGATTCGCGGCAGATACCAGGACAATTGGGATTTAAGCACAGCCCGTGCTAATTCTATCGTTCGCATTCTTGTCAATAATTACAAAGTAGATCCTACGAGAGTGATCGCTTCCGGTCACAGCTATTATGAGCCCGTTGCCAGCAACTCTACTCCGGAAGGAAGAGCAAAGAACAGGAGAACAGATATTATTCTTTCACCTAAGCTGGATGAAATGTATAAGTTGTTAGGAATGTAAATTTTAATGAAATAAGAATCGGATTTATTTCTTCAACTACTACTTAAATAAAATGCCATCTGAAAAAGGTGGCATTTTTTATTCAATAAAAAAGATCCTGCATTATTTCGTGCTGTCAGAATTATTGCGCATATGCTTCATTCCATCATTGCTCCCGTTGTTGCTTGTATGAATCTTCCCATTCATTCCGATGGATTCTCCATCCTGAAGTATGTGTGTTTTGCCGTCCTTCCATGTTACCTTTCCGTCAGTTGTGATAGTTGTTCCATCGGGTAATGTTACATCTTTTATAATCGCATTTTTTTCTCCATGGCTATACATAACAAGGCTACCGTTTTGCATTTGATACCACTGTTGGTTTCCGGATTCACCATATTGGTTTTGACGTCTTCTATGATTTGTAGAATCAGAATTTTGTGCAGAGACGGTAAAATTGATCATCAAAGCAAATACTAAAAGGCGAATGATTGTCATAGGTTAATTTTTTATTTGTTTAAAAAAGTAATGTATTTCCTGCAATTTTTTTCTCAAACCTTATACCATTCAATTTTCAAGAGCAATGATTTTCGTTTTTGTAAAAATGTGGAAATTCAGAATCAATTAATTTTTGAAGAAGTATTTATACCTGATTTTTGTTTCTTTTATTGATAAAATGGAGATATTCACACCGTGTTGATTATTTTTATTTTCCACTACAGTTTTTATCGGCTAACATCGCAAATTGTTCGAATCTAAACCCAAAAACAAAACTTATGAAACAATTGGTTACCTGTTTTTTTATTTTTTATGCATTTTCAATCAATGCCCAGCCAAAATTTTCTTTTCATAAATCTTCTGCTTCAATAAAACCTGTTATAGAAAAAGTAGCCCAGGATTATTATCAGAATTTCAACAACATTAAGGGCGATACAATCAATGAAACTGCCAGTACGGTGGAGTTTCAAAGCAAAATATTTCCACAGGGAGCAATAGCTACCTCTATTACAAAATATATTGATCCATTTTCTTACACATGGCAAACCACCCTGTTTAAATCAGATGATTACGATTCAGCTGTTTCAAAATACAGGGAATATTACCGGCAATTAAATGGATGCACGCTCACTTTTTATGATAAAAGCTCTTACAAACTTTCTGGCAATTATGATGAACCTGATGAAAACCGCGCTTTTGCCTCCAGCATTTTGCAATTGGATAAAGAAAAAAATGATCTTGAGCTTTTTAAAGTGGAGATTGCCCTTAATTATTCCATGCCACAATGGACGGTGAAAATTTTAATGTATGAGAAATTAGCCGATAGTCAAATAAGACCGACCATCAATTAGCAGGATTTCAAAACATTTTTTCATTTTATATTGTAAGGCTGATTTCATAATTTTTGTTTTCAGTTATATTATTTATAGAAAGGCTTTAGGTAAAATCAACATTAACTTACATTCGTAAAATAAAATTTGAAAAAATGCGCAAATATTTTTTACTCCTGGTTTTTTCTTTTTTTCTACAATTCACTTTTGCACAAGCTCCAAAAACTTACAGTTCTTCACAGATCTTTCAACAGATAAAAAAACTGGATGTACTTGGGTCTGTTCTTTATGTAGCAGCTCATCCGGATGATGAAAACACACGCCTGTTGGCCTTTTTGGCGAATGATAAATTATACCGCACTGGTTATTTAAGTATGACCCGCGGTGATGGCGGACAAAATTTAATTGGCGATGAACAGGGAATTGAATTGGGATTGATCAGGACACAGGAACTGCTGGCTGCAAGAAGAATCGATGGCGCTGAGCAGTTTTTTACAAGAGCGTATGACTTTGGATTTACAAAAAGTCCGGATGAAACTTTTCAATTCTGGGACCATGATAAAATCCTCAGTGATGTGGTTTGGGTTATCAGAAAATTTCAACCCGATGTAATTATTACCCGTTTTCCAACAACAGGGGAAGGTGGACATGGACATCATACTGCCTCTGCAATCCTTGCCGGTGAAGCGTTTGATGCTGCGGCAGATCCAACAAAATTTCCTGAACAATTTAAATATGGTGTAAAACCCTGGCAGGCAAAACGGCTGTTGTGGAATACTTTTAATTTTGGAAGTGTAAATACAGAAAGGCCCGATCAATTTAAAATAGATGCAGGCGGCTACAACTCTTTGCTGGGCGAAAGTTATGGTGAGATTGCTGCTGAAAGCCGCAGTCAGCACAAAACCCAAGGCTTTGGTGTACCTTCTTCGAGAGGAAGATCTTTGGAATATTTCAAAACCATTAAAGGTTCTGCCCCTGAAAAAACGTTGATGGATGGAGTAATCACAAATTGGGAAAGAGTGAATGACGCATCTATGGAATCGGCTGTGCAAAAATTAATCGCAGATTATTCTTTTACACAACCTGAGAAATCTTTACCCACACTTTTAAGTATTTATCAAAGATTGACCCGTAGCCAAAAAGCGGTTGGTGAAGACACCAACCACGGCGGTTACTGGCGTGATCAAAAACTGGAACAGGTAAAACAAATTATTAAAGAATGCCTCGGGCTTTATTTAGAATCATCCACCAAAACCATGTTTGCGGTTCAGGGCGATTCTTTGCAGGTAAATTTCGTTGCAGATAACCGCGCAGGTGGCAATGTTAGTATCTCATCCGTGACCATTCAAAATAAAAAATTTGACTTGAATGATGATCTTCCTGTCGATGAAAATGTTTCCCATTCTTTCAATGTTTTGATTCCAGCTACTGCAAGAATTTCGCAACCTTACTGGCTTGTAGAGCCGATGAATAAAGGATCTTACAATGTTTCTGATCAGAATTTAATTGGTAAACCGCAAAATGATCCGGAAAGCGCGATAGTAAATGTGAAGATCAACGGTGTAGAATTTTCTTATTCAATTCCTATTCAATACAAATCTAATGATCCGGTAAAAGGGGAAGAATTTGAACCACTTTTTATTATTCCAAGAGTCGAAATTCAATCAAATCCCGAACTCGCATTATCTGTTAATAATGACCCTGTCAATATAAAAGTGAGGACAGAAAATAACAGTTCTTCTGCAGATAACTTTTCTGTAAAAACAAATTATTCATCCAATGTAATTGAAACAAAAAAAGATAATGCCTCTTATTTTTCAATAAAAAATCCAGGTAAAAAAAATACTGAATCAATTGACTGGAGGGCTGTGCAGGGAAATACCGTTTATGATCTTTATAAAGAAATCATCTCTTATCCGCATATTCCTAACATCATTTATTTTCATAAAGCGCAATCAAAACTTGTGGAAATTGATTTAAAAATTTCAGGAAAAAAAATAGGATACATTCCCGGTGCAGGAGATAAAGTTCCGGATGCGTTAATGAAAATGGGTTATGAAGTAACGATGCTTTCTCCAAAAGATATTACTCCAAACAATCTGAAACAATTTGACGCCGTTGTAACTGGTGTTCGGGCTTACAACATTTATGAATGGCTGAATGCTTCTTACAATACTTTGATGAATTATGTAAAAGACGGAGGAGTTTTATTGGTGCAATACAATACAAATAATAACATTGGGCCCGTGAAAGCAAAGATCGGCCCTTATCCTTTTACCATTTCAAGAAATCGTGTTACAAATGAAGACGCGGTTGTTTCGTTTACGGATCCTCAAAATCTTTTATTAAATTATCCCAATAAAATCACGCAAAAAGATTTTCAGGATTGGATCCAGGAACGCAGCACTTACCAGGCTGAAAATTTTGAAGCAAATTATAAATCGTTATTTTCAATGCATGATGCCAATGAAGCACCATCAAACGGAAGCCTTATTTACACTGATTTTGGCAAAGGAAGATTTGTGTATTGCAGCCTGGTGATGTTCAGGGAATTACCCGCCGGAGTTCCCGGAGCCTATCGGTTGTTTGCGAATTTGCTGGCCAAACCCGAAAAGTGAATTGAGAATTAAGAATTATGCAGAAATCTGAAAAAAAATATTGGAACAAATTGTATGTTATTGTATTTCTTTTTTTAGCCCTGCAGATTATTTTCTATTATTTTATCACTAAGTATTTCAATTAGCTAATTAGCTAATTGGCTAATCAGCTAATTAAAATGAGTTATCCCGATTGGATTGTGCTTATTGTAACGCTTGCCACAATTATTATTTATGGCGTTTATAAAAGCAGAACCACTAAAAATCTCGACGGGTATTTTTTGAGCAACCGCGATATGCCGTGGTATCTTGTGCTGCTGAGTATCATGGGCACACAAGCCAGCGCTATCACATTTATAAGTGCGCCCGGGCAGGCTTATACAGACGGAATGCGCTTTGTGCAATATTATTTTGGATTGCCTTTGGCAATGATTATAATCTGCATCGTTTTTGTTCCGGTGTTTAATAATTTAAAAGTTTATACCGCGTATGAATTTTTAGAAAAACGTTTTGATTTAAAAACAAGAACATTTACTTCTTTTCTTTTTCAAATTTCAAGAGGATTATCAACAGGAATCAGTATTTATGCGCCTTCATTGATATTAAGCTCATTGCTGGGCTGGAATATTTATTACACAAACATCATCATGGGCGGCATGTTGATCATTTACACCGTTACGGGCGGAGCAAGAGCGGTGGCGCATACGCAAAAACTTCAGTTGATCATTATTATTGTTGGAATGGCTATCGCAGGATATCTGGTGGTTCACCTGATGCCTGCTAATGTTGGATTTTTAGAAGCTTTGCATCTGGGCGGCAAGAATGGAAAAATGAATATTATCACTTCCGGAGAAACGCCACATGGTTTTGACTGGAAAGACAAATACAATATCTGGAGTGGAATTATTGGCGGTTTTTTTCTCGCTCTTTCTTACTTCGGGACTGACCAAAGCCAGGTGGGACGCTACTTAACAGCGAAAAACAACCGGCAGGGGAAATTAGGTTTGCTGATGAATGGAATCGTAAAAGTGCCGATGCAATTTTTAATCCTGATGCTTGGTGTGCTGGTTTTTTCTTTTTATCAGTACAATAAAGCGCCGATACATTTTAATGAAGTGCAGATAGAACGGGCGAAAGAAACCAGTTATAAAAATCAATTGACAAACCTGGAAAATACTTATACATCCATTTCTCCGGAAGATAATTTGCAAAAAGCAAAAATTAAAAATGAATATGCCTCTGTACTTTCAAAAGCATTACCAGGCGAAGATGTAAATGATACTAATTATATTTTCCTTCGCTTCGTGATTGATTATTTGCCAAATGGTTTGGTAGGTTTATTAATTGCCGTTATTTTTTTAGCAGCGTGGGGAAGCATTGCGGCGGCATTAAACGCACTGGCTTCCTGCACCGTAGTGGATATTCATAAAAGATTTTTCAAGAAAGAACTGACGCAAAAACAGGATTACAACATTTCAAAATTCTATACTTTTTTGTGGGGCATATTTTGCATCCTGGTTGCAGAATTTGCGGGTAACCTTGGGAATAGTTTAATAGAAACCGTAAACATTTTAGGCTCCTTATTTTACGGAGTCATCCTCGGTATTTTTATGGTCGCCTTCTGGTTTAAAAAGATAAAAGCCAATGCGCTTTTTTATGGCTCTATTATTTCAGAAGTATTTGTAATCCTGATTTACAGAGCCAATATAATTTCCTTTTTATGGCTTAACGTGATTGGAGCGATACTGGTAATTGTGATTGGATTTTTGTTGCAGGGAATGAATTTTAAAAAGTTCAGACATTAAAAAATCCTTCCCAAAAGATGAGAAGGATTTTTCGAAGTATTTCAATCGAATTTCTATTTCAATTCATTAATCAGCTTTTCATTCAGCAGAACATAATCACTGTTGTTTGCTTCTTTTGACAGTTCCATTGATTGCTTTGCAGAAGCAATAGCTCCTTTTTTATCTCCGAGATCTTTTTGAATTTTTGCTTTGTAATAAACCATAAAAAAAAGTGGCGTGTCACTTTGCTTAATCGCTTCGTTTACCATTTCCAAAGCTTTTGTTTTATTGTTGTCATATTCATTATAAAACTGTGCAGCTTGCCAATATGGTTTTTTATCTGAAGAAAGTGCACTCTCGATTTGTGCTCTTAGTTTGTCTTTGATGTTTACTTTTATCGGAACGTTTACCACAACGTTATCCCACATCAAAGAGAGGTTGCAACTTTCCGGTTTGATGTTCGTAAACTGCATTGTAAAAGTTTCAACCTTTTCAGAAATTTTATTTGATTTTACATTTCCCCGAAAAACATCATCGCTTTGTTTATAACCGGCAACACCTCCATTATTAAAACCTTTATTAAGAACAAATGTCCATTCGCCATTTTTATGAGGAATAGTATAGATAGCGTAACTTCCTGTATCGACCTGGTGTCCTAAAATTTCAACCGGATCGTTGAACCTAATTTTAGTCGCAGAATTTGCACCGGTTCGCCATAAAGAATCATAGAGAACTACTGTACCAAAAACATTTCTTCCTTTTAATGAAGGTCTGCTGTAAGTCAGTTCAACAGAAGAAAGTCCAAAGTCCTGTCGGATAAATTCTGTTGGTGAAGGTGCCGGCATTCTCACTTGTGAAAATGCTGAAATAGACAAAAATGTAGAAAATAAAAATGCAGAAAGTACTTTTTTCATGATCATTAATTTGGTGAAATATGAAGTTAATCAAAATAAATCTTTACCGTTTGATAAAGTAAACGATTCTGCATGTATTGGGTTTGCATATTGACTTTTTCAGTATATCCTTCCAGTCCAAACAAGCCAGCCGCGTTTCCTTTATTGATCGCTATTTCAAGATAATTCGCAGAGTTAAACAAAGCCAGTTTTTCGCTTTCATTTACGTCTGCATATGTCTCGCTGATCTTCTCAATGATTTCATCGCGTTTAAAAACTATTTTAAAACTTCTGCCACGTCGTTGTTGTTCAAATTCTTCTTTCGTGATATTGATAATTACATTTTCAAAATTATCAATGAAAATAATTTGTCCTTCAATATATTTTTCTCCAAGCAGAGGACGCAACGGATTTTTTACCTGGATGGAAACGTCAGTATTTCCGCATTCTTCAACCGGTGTTCCTTCGAGAATTTTTTGGTAGGCTTTTGCAAAAATTTTTGTGCAATACAAAGTATTTTTTTGTTCAGATGGATCTAACGGAAGCGCAATAATTTTTTGCGGAGTTTCTTCAAGTATCATTGTGATCAGGCCATTGTCAGCACATCCGATATATTGATCATTGTGTTCAATTAATAATAAATGTCCGGGTCGTTTATCAAAAAGATTTACAAGAACAATATGGAAAGTCTTTGAAGGAAAATTTTTAATAGCATTTCGACAAACATAGGCTGCCTGTGGGTAATTGAATGGTGAAAGCTCATGCGAAATATCTACTACCTTAAAATCAGGATTGACCTGGAATAATTGTCCTTTCACACCTCCGGTTAGAAAATCCTGTCGTCCGATATCTGATGTAAGTGTTATTAAAGCCATTAAAAAATTGGGATTGATTTTTTTAAAGGTAGCGAATGAAGTGTTTTATTTCTTAAAAATTATTTTACTAATTCCCCATTTTTAAAAAAGAATTTTCGGGTTAATTTATCTGTAAGAGAGGGGAAAAATTTGTTCATATAAACTGTTTCTTTTCCGGTAAAAGTTAGTACCAGCGTACGTTTTCGTTTCTCAATCGCTTTGATGATATGTTTGGCACATTCTTCTGCTGTCATTAATTTTTCTTCTTTCAGGGGAGATTCTCCCTGTGGCTTTGCATCCTTATTTAAGGCAACATTTCTAATATTAGATTTGGTAAATCCCGGGCACACCCACATAACATTTACGCCTGTTTCCAGTAATTCTGTTCGCAAAGCTTCGAGCCATCCGTTCACTGCAAATTTACTGGCGCTATACCCGCTTCTTCCGGGTAATCCTCTAAAACCCGCTACTGAAGAAACTCCTACAATCGTTCCCTTATTTTGAATGATCGGTTCCAAAGCAAATTTTGTACAATAAACGGATCCCCAAAAATTAATATCCATCACTCTTCTTAATGTTTCAAGGCTTGTTTCCTGGAACATTCCACGCATTGAAATTCCTGCATTATTGATCAGCACATCTATTCTATTAAATTTCTGAATAGTTGTTTCAATAAAATTTTTGCAATCTTCTTCTCTGCTTACATCAGCAACCATAGTAAACAAACTTTTATCTTGAAATTCCTTTTTAAGATCAGTTAATTTTTCATCTGTTCTGGAACATGTGGAAACTATAGCGCCATGATTTAAAAATTCCGCTACCAGGGATTTTCCAATTCCATCAGAACCACCGGTTATTACGACAACTTTATTTTGAAACATTCAATTTTATTTTGAACAAAAATAGGAGAGAAGAAGAAGAAAAATTAATTATTCAGGAATTGAAATTATTACTATGCCCTAATTAAATAAAAAGCGCTTCAATTGAAGCGTGCTTTTTGTGATTCGGCTGGGGCCCGGAACCCTCCCGATTAAAAATCAGGACGCTGTGTAATTGAGCCACCAAATTTTCTATATACTTTCTTGACTTTATTTTCTTAATTGCACGTTCTCTTTTTTTTGCTTTTTGGCAATTGCGAAAAATAAAAAAACCTCTGCTTTTGCAGAGGCTAGTGATTCGGCTGGGACTCGGACCCAGGACCCCATCATTAAAAGTGATGTGCTCTACCAACTGAGCTACCGAATCTTTTATTTAATCAATCCTGTGTATTTAAATTCGTCAGGACTCTCCCTATCAAATCGGGATGCTCTACCGAATCTGATACCCTCTTTTTTTAAAGGAGTGCAAAAATAAGAGAAAAACAGTTTGAACCAAAACTTTTAAAGAATAAAGTTGTTACTTTTTTGTAAAACCCTTTACCGTAGCGGTTTTCATGATAAAAATTCTACAGTAAAGGGTTTTGATCAGTTATTGAATGACATTCAAATCAGAAAGAAATTTTATTGTTTCCATGAATTATCTTTTGGTGTATAATCCATGAATATTCCACCATCTAGTTCAACAGATTTGATGATTTGTTTTGTTGAAATTTTAAATACCTGCTCCTTCTGATTATTTTTCCAGATCACGGGAGTTTCATGCATAGTTGCAGTTTCGCCATCGGCATAAGTGATTTTTATATCAACCGGAATTGCAAAACCACCAACATTTTTCACACTGATCGTGTAAAAATCTTTTTCTTTTTTTACTGTATCAATCTTCAGATCAATATAATTGTTGGTAAAAAACCAGTTATTAAAAAACCAGTTTAAATTTTGTCCGGCGCCGGCACTCATTGCATTAAAATAATCCCATGGAATCGGATGCTTTCCATGCCATTCATCCATATAATGATGCAAAGCTTTTTTAAAGGTAGCATCGCCTAAAAGATCTTTCAATGCGAGATAACTTAAAGATGCTTTTCCATAAGAGTTATTTCCATAACCTGCACCGCTCACTTGTGTTGACATTGAGATAATTGGCTGATCTTCTTCTGCCGACGGATCATGAATGTAACGACTGATACGAAACATTTTGTAAACAGAATCCGCATGCGCTTTTCCGTTTTCCTGCTGGCCAATTAAATATTCAAAAGTAGTGGCCCAGCCTTCGTCCATAAAGGCATACCTGGTTTCATTAATGCCCATGTAAAATGGGAAATAAGTGTGTGCGATTTCATGATCCTGCACCATCTGCGCAAACTTTATGTTTGATGTAGTAGCATCGTTTACCATCATCGGATATTCCATGTCCGCGTGCCCCTGGAATGCGGTCATTTTTGGAAACGGATAAGGAACTCCGGGCCATTGTGTAGAAAAATATTTTAAAGCATATTGAGTCCATTTTACAGATTGATGAAAATCTTTTGCAGTATCAATATAAGCTGCCTGAACGCTGGTTCTGCGATTATTTTTTGCATCAACCAAAACGCTGGAAGCGTCCCAGACATAATTTTTGCTTACAGCAAAACATACATCGGTGATGTGGCTCGCGGTAAATTTCCATGTGTTCCAATCACTTTGCTGAGTGATTTTATTTTGTTGCATTTCATTAAAATCAGCAATGTGAATTACATCATCAGAAGTATACGAATCTTTTAAACGTTTGGCTATCGCAGGTTGCAACACTTCATCAGGATTTAATAAATCACCTGTAGCCCACACCACATAATTTTTTGGAACTTTTACAGACAAATTATAATCATTGAAATCATTATAAAATTCCTGTCTTAAGCTATGAGGTATAAAATCCCATCCATTATAATCATCATAAACAGAAATACGCGGATAACTATATGCTACATAAAAAGTAGTGCTGTCAATCTGGCCTTCACGTCCGTCTTGTTTAGCTAAAGGATAGTTCCATGCAATATTTAATTCAGCAGTTGAATGAGGCAGCAAAGGTTCTTTCAATCTTACAGCTTCAACTGTTCCCCAATTTTTACTGTCCACTTTATAATCCTGGTTATTGATAGAAAGTGATTGAATGTCGAGACCGGTTGTGAAAAAATTATCGCTTGTATAACTGCCCCGTGGTGCTTCAGGCTTGTGAACATTATTTACAAATCGAATCACCAGGAATTTTAAAGTGTCGGGGCTGTTATTGGAATAAACAATCTTTTCAACTCCGGATACAATTTTTGTTTCCGGCGTTACGGTCACATTAATATCATATTTTCCTTCATTTTGCCAATAATTTTTTCCCGGATTTCCATCCATGGAGCGGGTTCCATTTTTGTAGGCGTTCGTAATGTTTCGGGGCATGTATAAACTTTGCGCACTCAAATAATTTGAGCTAATAAAAAATAAACAGGCTCCTGAGAGAATCATTTTTTTCATAAAATTCATAGTGTCATTTTTTTGCGATAAAAATAAGTAAGTGAATTTAAATGGATAAAATTCTTTGATGAATGGTTCAGAAAATATGTATCAGAAAAATAAAGTGAGCGATGAAATAATTACGTTTTATGTTTTGTCTTTAATTGAGATTTTAAGACTGAATCAGTTTCATTTATATAAAAATCTTATTATCGATTTACCGCATCTTTAACCTATATGTATATTTCTTTCCCGCTAATTAGCGTACCTTTGCGCATTAAATTTTAAAAAATTAATGACTGAATTTGAAGGCTTAGGCCTAAATGAGAACCTCGTAAAAGCGGTTACTGATCTTGGATTTACAACTCCCACTCCCATTCAAACAAAAGCAATTCCCATCTTACTTTCCGGTACTACAGATTTTGTCGGACTTGCTCAAACCGGAACCGGGAAAACGGCAGCTTTTGGCTTGCCTTTATTGCAATTGATCGATCCGGCACAAAGATATCCGCAGGCTTTGATCGTTTGTCCAACTCGTGAATTGTGTTTGCAGATTTGCAGTGATATACAGGAATATAAAAAATATTCAAAAAATATAATTGCCGAACCGGTTTATGGCGGCGCTTCAATTGTAATGCAGATCAATGCTTTGAGAAAAGGCGTTCATATTGTAGTTGCAACTCCTGGAAGATTAATTGACATGATTGAAAGAAAGGCAATTGATCTTGGAAAAGTAAAATATGTTGTGCTTGATGAAGCAGATGAAATGTTGAATATGGGTTTTAGAGATGATATTGATTTCGTTTTGAAAAATACCGTAAACCGTGAAAGTACCTGGCTTTTCAGTGCTACTATGCCTGCAGAAGTAAGAGCCATTTCCAAAAATTTTATGCATGATCCACAGGAGGTAACGGTAGGTAAAAAGAATACAGCCAATGTAAATATTGATCACCAGTATTTTATTACTCCGGCACATTCACGTTTTGAAACTTTGAAAAGATTGGTTGATTTTAATCCTGGTATGTATGGAATCATTTTTACCAGAACAAAAGTTGACGCACAAAATATTGCAGAAAAACTATCGAAAGAAGGTTATGATGTGGAATCTTTACATGGCGATCTTACTCAACAGCAACGTGATCGCGTGATGCAACGTTTTCGCAATAAGGACCTTCAAATCCTGATTGCTACTGATGTAGCAGCAAGAGGAATTGATGTAGATGGAATAACGCATGTAATCAATTTCGAACTTCCCGATGATATTGAAGTTTATACACACAGAAGTGGCCGTACAGCACGTGCCGGAAAAAGCGGAATTTGTATTTCCATTTGCCACAGCCGCGAATCTTATAAGATCCGTCAGCTTGAAAAAATGGTGAATGCTCAATTTCATAAACTTGATATTCCAGGTGGAAAAGATGTGTGCCGTAAACAGTTTTTTTATTTTATGGACAAACTGATCAACACTGATATTTCCAATCGTGCTTACGAAACTTATATGTCAGATCTTGAAGAAAAATTTGCGGATATTTCCAAGGAAGAAGTGCTGAAAAGAGTTGCTGCACTTGAGTTTGATCATTTTTTGAAATATTATGAAAATGCGGAAGATCTGAATGTTCGATCCGATTTTAGAGAAAGAAGAAGTAATGATAGGAACGAGAAAAGTGAAAGAAGAGAAAGACCATCTTATGAAAGAGATGGGGGATATACGAGGTTGTTTATCAATTTAGGAACTAAGGATGGTTTTTATAAAGCCAGTTTCCTGCAATATATTCTTGACGAAAGTAATCTTAAAAAGGAAGTGCTTGGTCGCATAGATCTTCGTGAAATGAACGCGTGGGTTGAAGTGGACAAATCTGTTGCACCAAAAATGATCAAAAGTCTGGATTGCAAAAAATACAATGGCAGACAGATCCGAATGAACGAAGCGGACGGACCTGCAGGCAAAAGGCCTTTAAGAGAAAGGAAGCGAATTTCTGTAAACGAAAGAAGATAATCGGAAATTTACAAACCGACGTTATATGATCTTGTTCTGTTGATTTTCAGATCACGTAGCAATGCAGATTTTGGGCTAATGTTGATGCTGTAATAGCGATAAAGTCCCAGAGGCGTCATATTAATAGACATTTGCCAGCAATGCAAATCTCTTGAAATTGAAAGTGTCAATGGATTTAATTCTGCACGAGAAATATTATAATAGCCGGTAATTCCCATTTGCCATTTCTCCGTGATATTTAAAGTTCCATTGAAGTTTAAATTTTGTGTAAACTGGTTTTTGAATCCAAGGTCACGAACAAATACTTTGTTATAAGTCATCGCATAAGACAGACTGATTGACCATGGAATATTGAAGTCCGCAAACTCGCCGGGGTTATTCCTGATATAAGCCATTTCACTATTATATTCATCCTGGGTGTAGTCTGGATTTGGAGGAAGATTTGCTGGTTTCACGCCTGCCTGTTCTCCTGTTTTTTTGTTTCCTCCCTGGAACGAGCTGGATAAAGAAATGTTGGCAGTTGTCATTCTTCCTAAAGAGATTGGCTTTCTTTTCCAGACTAAAAGATTGATATCTCTGCCGATGCTATCTACTTCATAAGGATCAAAATTGGCGCCGGCAGTTAAGTTTACTTTATTGAATAAATTGGTAGAAGCATTGGCAGAAATATTTGAAAAATGGCGAAAGTCGACAGGGAAAAAATTATAGCTTCCATTAATGCTGAAAGCATCCAGCAGTGAAACTTTTTTTAATGCATTCTGCCCAGTATCTTTCTTATTACGCACTTTCATGGACAGGTTATTCTCCAGTCCAAAAGTGAAACCACCAAAACGTCCATTAGTGTAAGGGCCGTTAAGATTATAAGGGGAAGCTGGAAAATAAGGAACAAAATCTTTACGTCCAGTTGAATCAGTTTGAACCAGGTAATAATTATTTCTATTAAAATTGGGTTGATAGCTGATTCCAAATGTTGGCCTGATCTCGTGCCTGATCGCCTGTATTTTCGCATCTTTATTTTTCGCAGTGATCATTCCAAAAATCCTGGTGGAAACACTTAAGCCAAAAGACATTTGTCTTGCCGTAAATAATCCTTTTTGAATACTGGTGAGTAAAGTATCATGAACGGGATCCCATCTTTGTGTTACTTTTTTCTGATACCATGTTTCATCATAACTAACAGACGGAGATAATTGGAAAACGCCCATTTGAGGCAGCGATAAACTGATAGGAACTGAATGATGAACACCCCATTGCAGCGTATCGCGGATTTGCTGTATAATATTTTTATGACCTGTTGAATCTGTAAATGAAAAACGGTTTTGTGCATTCATCGAATACCCGATTCCAATATTTTCATACCATTTTAAATCGCCAACTGCATCTTTTCTTCGGAAAGGATAAATCGTTGTCATATTAAAACCAACTGTTGGCAAACTTACATTGATTAGTTTTAAATTCGTGTTCTGATCATGATTGGCAGTAATGGTAAGATTGAAAGGTAAATCCTGCCATGTTTTTGAATACGCGATAGAAGAAGTTAACTGGTTCTGAAAATTCAAAACAGGGTCATTCGGAACCTGTGAATTAAAACTGCTGCTTCCGGCATTTACATTGGCAGAAAAAGTAACTCCCGGTCTTGATTTTGTATCAGCGCTATGACTCCATGTGATGTGATAGGAGCGGTTTTTTGAAAAATCAGGATCACCTTTAAAATTGTAGTTGAAATGTTGAACATCAAAAGAAAGACTTCCTGAATAATGATATTTTTTGGAATAACGCGGGTTGAAATTCATCGACCAGCCCCCATAAGAATAGACATTCGATCGAAAGATTACATCCCAGTAATCACTAATCACTTTATAATAGCCAAGTCCTTCCAACCCAAGCCCTTTTTGTTGATTTACAGTAAAATTAGGTGCCAGAAAACCAGAATGCCTGCCCTGGTTTAACGGATAAATTCCGAAAGGAAAATAAATAGGAATTGGTACTCCTTCAAACTCAGGATGAACAGGCCCGGAAATAGCAACTTTATTATTGATGAATTTTATTTTGTTGCTGATAAATGCAAAATGCGGCGTATCAAGATTGCAGGTTGTAAATCTTCCCCGAAGCGCATAAAAAACTTCCGGACTTACTTTTTTTATCACTTGTCCATAAACATACATTTCTCCCTGTTGGGTATAAGTGCTTTTAGTAAGTCCTTTTCCGCTCTTCATATTAAAACGGATCGAATCACTTTGGGAAGTAAAATCAGACTGTTTAAAAGTTGGAAAAGCAACTACTTTTCCCGTGCTGTCTCTTTTTATCGAAGCAATTATATCTCCTGCTGCTTCATCATAAGAAATGATAGGGCCTGTAAGATTATTGTCTTTATAATTGGTAGTCACTTTCTTTCCGTAAAGAGTCACTTTTTTTCCTGAAACATCAATAACCATTGAATCTTCAGCAGTATAATCTACCGGAGCTTCCAATGCATTTTTGGCAAATTTGAAATGAATGGTGTCGGCAGTTTTTTTAGTAATGGAAGTGTCTTTTTTTAGACTTGATGTATCATTTTTTGAAAGAGAATCGTTTTTATTGAAAGGAATAGAATCAAGAGAACGATAATTTTTCTGAGGAATGGTATCAAAGTTCAATTTTTGCTTTTTTGCAACAGAAAAATGTTTTTCCTTTGAAGAAATAATTTTTGACGAGAGATTGAAATTTGAATGATATCCTTTTAAAAAGTTTCCGCTGCTGCTGTCAACCGAAGATATTATTAATACAAACAGGATAGCTGTAAAAGCAAAGGGTGAGATCTTTTTTGAGCTAAGTTTGTTCTTTTTATACATAGCAGTAAGGCAACAAAAATAGAGATAATCAGTTTAAGGATATGTGAAGATTGTAAGAATTCTTTTTACCCATTTAAAACCAATATTTGAAATGCTTGTATTAAAAACTTTCCGGCGTCCTTTTTTTGTAGTTCGTTCGATTTTTCTTATGCTCCCCCTGATGTTTTTTTTCACTGCCGGTGTTTTTTGTCAAACTCCAAAAAAGATTAAAACAATTATTGTTGATCCTGGTCACGGCGGGCAGGACAACGGTGCTCATGGAGATTATGAAGGAACGCTTGGTTCTCTGGAAAAAAATATCACGCTGGCTATTTCAATGAAACTGGTAAAAGATTTACAAGAAGCTCTGCCTGAAGTAAATATTATTCCTACCAGAACTACGGATGTTTATATGAATGTACATGAAAAGGCAAAATTTGCCAATGATCATCATGGTGATCTTTTTGTTTGCATACACGCTGATTATGTGGATTTAAAAACCGGTTCAAGGATAGTTGGTTACAAAACTGAAACTTACCATACCACAAAATATGTTGGCAAAGGAAAACACAGGAAAAAAGTAGTTACCAAACATACACGTGAAGTTCCGATCAGGCATTATTATAAAATTCCAACAAGCAGAAAAGGCACCAGCACTTTGATTCTTTCAGCACGTCAAACCAACGACAAAGTAAAAGCATTGGAGGGAGGAGATTTAGGATTTAATACAGAAGATGATGATAGTTCTACTGTAATCAATTACGACAGCCCGGAATACAAAGCAAGCGCTCTTTTATATTCAACCAGATATTTTAAAAAGAGTTATCTGCTCGCATCTATTATTCAGGAAGAAGTGGCAAAATCGACAGGGCGTCCCGATTTAGGTTTTTGGCAAAGAGAAAAAGGACTCTGGGTTTTGCATGCTACCCAGATGCCGGCGGTATTGATCGAAACAGGGTTCATTGCTAATTATGACGATGAGCGCTACCTGAACAGCGAAAAAGGCCAGGAAGAAATAGCTCAGGCGATTGCTGATGCTATTGTGAAATACAAAAGCCAGGTAGAAACTGCAAGAACCATTGCCAACACATCAACAACGCAACAATAAATTCGGAAAAGAACCTAAAATTTCATTTTCTATTTTAAGATTTTTCACTGTTTTTATCTTAAATCTTTTAATGGCTCTAACTTCATATCACTCTTTTCATTTGTTTCTAACTGAGAAGAACTTTACTATTTTCGCAGAATAGTTTATCTTCTTACGAAATAAATCGAAATGAAAGTAAGTAACGAAACCAAAATAGGAGTAATGGCAGTTGTGGGAATTGCTTTGCTGGCGTGGGGATTTAATTATTTAAAAGGCCACGGAATCTTTAAAAAGGAAACCTACATTTATGCGGTATATTCTGATGTTCAGGGACTTGTAAAATCCAACCCTGTTGTCATCAATGGTATGCAGGTTGGAAATATCAGCAACCTCGATGGCGGAAAAGACATGAAGCGAATCGTTGTTACTGTTGCTCTTAAAAAAGATGTGAATATTCCAAAAAATTCTCTCGCTGTTATCAATCCCAATCTTTTGGGAAGCCCAACTATGGAAATTCAATTGGGAAGTGCGAATACTTATTTGAAAAATGGAGACACTTTGCTTACAACGCTTAGTGGTGGTGCTTTTGACGAAGCTATGAAATTAATCAATCCTGTTTTATATGAGGTTCGAAATGCTGTAAAATCTTTAGATTCTGTTCTGACAACTGTTACCACCGTTTTTGATGTTCGTACAAAGGATAATATTAAAAACATTTTATCAAATTTGAATTTGGCAACTGCTTCTTTTGTTGCTACTTCCCAGTCTATTCAAAAATTAATGGATGTACAGAATGGCGCTCTTGCCCAGTCTTTGGATAACATGAGAACATTTACCTCAAACCTGAATTCCAACAATACCAACCTCGACAGTATTATGAGAAACACGAAAGTTTTTTCAAATAAGTTGTCTGCTATTGATCTTCAGCAAACGCTTGATTCATTAAATGTTGCTATCCATAATTTTAAGGAAGGCTCGGAAAAAATAAATAGCAAATCAGGCTCTCTTGGATTGTTACTGAATGATAAAACTTTGTATGATAATCTTACTTCCACCTCCAATAAAATAAATATCCTGCTTGATGATATAAGAGTGCATCCAAAGCGATATGTTAACTTCTCTGTATTCGGAAGAAAAAGTAAAGGAAACTATATCACCGCACCTTTGATTGATGACACGCTAAAAGTGGTTAAACAATAATGCTCCAAAAGGTAAAATATGCATTCCTGGCTTTATTTTTAATGGCAGGATTTATTTCATTTGGCCAGGTTTCTCCACCACCGCAACCTCCCCGTGATACGATCCGTGAATTTGAAATTATTCGTGGACCAAGTATGCGTGCTATTAAAATTGATTCTGCAACAACACTCCAAACGATTGCCGGTGGCGCCATTATCAAACAGGGAAATACGATATTTCACAGCGACAGCGCAGTTGTAAATCCTGTTACTCATATCATGGAAGCATTTGGAAATATTGAAATCAACCAGGCAGATACGGTTCATACCTACAGCCAATATTTAAAATATCTTGGCGTAGAAAAAATTGCTTACCTTAAAAATAAGGTGAAACTCACTAACAAAAGCGGAACACTTTTTACTGACGATCTGGATTATAATCTTCAGACAGGAATCGGAAATTTTCACAACGGAGGAAAAGTGATTGAAGGGAAAAGTGTGATCACGAGCCTTGAAGGAACGTATTATGATGATACAAAAGATATTTATTTTAAGAAGAGTGTAAAACTCGACGAACCTCAAAAACATATTCGCGCCGATTCGCTTTTATATAATATGCAAACGCGAAAATCAAGTTTTATCAGTAACACGAATATTAAAACTCCTGAGGTAGAAATTAATACTACTCAGGGAACTTACGACCTGAATAGCGGCAACGCATTTTTCACAAATCGTTCAACTGTAAAAGACAGCAGCGGAAGACTGTATTCGGCAAACACCATGGCACTCGAAAACAAAACAGGCAACGCACAGCTTGAAGGAAATGCTGTAATCATTGATTCTGCCGGTGGTTATACTATTATAGCCAACCAGGTTTTTATGAATAAAAAAAACAACTCTTTCCTGGCAACAAGAAAACCGGTTTTGATATTAAAACAAAAACATGACAGCACATATATTGCTGCTGACACAATTTTTTCAGGTTTCAGCTCTTTTGTAAATAACACTAACAAGGTGTTGAAAAATGATAGTACGATCAATATTCCGGAAAACGAAAAAGTTCATGAAACAATTACGAATGATTCTACCGCGAGATATTTTCAAAAATTGCAGCAGGAAGAATTGGATTCTGTAAAAAATGCTTCTCTTCAAAAAGATACATCAGGAGATTCGACCGGTATTAATCATTTGATTAAATTAAAAAAAGCAGATCTTCATCCGGCAGCAAATGATTCGTTGCAAAAAGAAAAAATAATTAAACCATTCCGGAGCGATACATCACAACATATTTTAAAAGAGCCGCAAAATGATTCACTGAAAATAAAAGATTCCGTGCAAAATGAATTTAATTTGAAAAGCTACCAAGTGGATTCGGGATTAATAAATGACTCATTGCAAAAAGCAATTACTGCAAATAGATTTAAATCAGATTCTGCGCAAAGAGATTCTTCAGAAAGGATAGCTAAACCAACCAAATCTGATTCTTTTAAAGGGATAAAACCAGGAAAAGATTCAGTGAATAAATCTGATACTTCCATCCGCTATTTTCTTGCATTTCACCATGTTAAAATTTTCAATGACTCTTTGCAAAGTATTTGTGATAGTCTTTTTATTTCTTCAAAAGATTCTGTTTTCAGATTGTATTACAACCCGGTTCTTTGGAGCGGAAACACACAAATAGCCGGCGATACTATGTTTCTTTATACAGAAAATAAACAGCCGAAAAGATTATATGTTTTTGAAAGCGGGCTGATCGTAAATCAAACGAAAGAAGGCTTCTTCAACCAGATGTCGGGCAAAACGATCAACGGGTATTTCGTTGATGGGAAAATTGATTACATGCGGGTAAAAGGAGCGCAGGCGGAAAGTGTTTATTACATGCAAAACGACGACAGCGCATATATTGGAATGAACCGTGCATCAGCGGATGTAATAGATATGTTTTTTAAAAATGAAGATTTAAAAAAGGTTGTTTTTCAAAATAATATTAATGGCAAAATGTTTCCTATGAATCAAATTCCTGAAGATCAAAAGAAACTAAAGAACTTCAAATGGCTGGATGCAAAACGTCCAAAAAATAAAGCTGAATTGTTTGAGTAGTTTTTAGAGATAGTGAATGAGTCGAGTACATCACTTTTCAAATAAATTTGTTCAAATAAGTTTTCATCCTTTACTTTGCACCTCAATGAAACAAAATCTTCACATACATCATCATCATTTTTTACCAAAAGGTAAGCTGCGTTGATTTGTATGTAAAAATATATTCTCAAAAAGGCTTACCGAAAAGTGAGCCTTTTTTATTTTAAAAAATAAACAGATGCTAAAAATTGCGATTCAGAAATCGGGAAGGTTGTATGAACAATCTCTTCAACTTTTAAAAGAATGTGGAATAGAATTAAACAATGGAAACCGTCAATTGAAAGTACAGGCTTTTAATTTTCCGGCCGAAGCTTATTTCCTCCGCGATGATGATATTCCACAATATGTTTGTGATGGCGTTGCAGATATTGGCATTGTAGGAGAAAATGTTTTCTTCGAAAAAAATAAAGATATACAGATTGTCCGCAAGCTTGGTTTTGGAAGATGCAGACTCAGTATCGCGGTTCCAAAAAGTTTGAATTATTCAGGTGTAAAAGATTTAAATGGTTTAAAAATTGCAACTTCTTATACGGTTTTGTTGCATAAGTTTTTGGATGAAAATAATTTAAAAGCTGATATTCATGAGATTAGCGGATCGGTAGAAATTGCTCCAGGTATAGGTTTGGCTGATGCGATTTGCGATTTGGTAAGCAGCGGAAGCACGCTCTTTACAAACAATCTGAAGGAAGTAGAAGTTGTTTTAAATTCTGAAGCAGCGCTTGTTGCCAATAAAAATTTAGAGGAAGAAAACACGAAAATTCTGGATAATTTATTGCTCAGAATAGATGCGGTAAAAGCAGCAAAAAATTATAAATATATTTTGATGAACGCACCTGATCACCAGCTAAAAAATATTTGCGCTTTATTGCCGGGAATGAAAAGTCCTACCATTGTTCCTCTTGCAGAAAAAGGATGGAACAGCATACAGAGTGTTGTAAATGAAGATGATTTCTGGCAGGTAATTGAAAAATTAAAAGTGTTTGAAGCCGAAGGAATTCTAGTGGTGCCAATTGAAAAATTGATTTCGTAAAAGTAAACCTATAAGGTTTTTGAAACCTTATAGGTCTGAGTAAATTGAATTAAATATGAATGCAATTAGCATAAACCCTTCCCGCGCGGACTGGCCTGAGTTAACAACGCGGCCACAAATCAATTCGCAGAATCTGGAAGAAACGGTATTAGAAATCATTAATACAGTAAAGGCTCAGGGTGATTTTGCTGTTAAAAATTATTCCTTGCAATTTCATGGTTTTGCTCCGCAATCTTTATGGGTAACGGATGAAGAAATTGCAGAATCATCAAAAAAGATTGATAAAGATTTAAAAAAATCTATTCTTCTTGCGAAGAAAAATATTGAAAAATTTCACAAGCACCAGCTACAAAAAATAAAAAAAATTGAAACTTCTTCCGGTGTTGTTTGCTGGCGCAAAAGTGTACCTGTTGAAAAAGTTGGTTTGTATATTCCGGGAGGAAGCGCACCACTATTCTCTACATTATTAATGCTTGCGATTCCTGCACAAATAGCGGGTTGCAAGAATATTTTAGTGACTACTCCTGCTAACAAAAATGGTGATGTGGACAATGCGGTTTTATTTGTTGCAAAAACTTTGGGAATCACAAATATTTATAAAGGTGGCGGCGCACAAGCAATTGCTGCCATGGCTTATGGAACACAAACGGTTGAAAAAGTGGATAAAATTTTTGGGCCTGGAAATCAATATGTAACGGCCGCAAAAAAAATGGTAAACATCGAAGGGGTTGCAATTGATATGCTTGCGGGTCCCAGCGAGGTAGCGATTTATGCTGATGAAACCTGTGTGCCTGAATTTGTGGCTTCAGATCTCTTGAGCCAGGCAGAACATGGAGGAGACAGCCAGGTTGTTTTGATTGCAACAAACGAACAAATAATTGACAATGTTATTTCCGAAATTCATCAGCAACTGCCTGAACTTCCAAGAAAAGGAACCATCGAAAAAAGCTTTCTAAACAGGAGATTACTGGTGATAGAAAATACCGGCGAAGCATTTGATTTTTTAAATGAATATGCACCGGAACATTTGATCATTGCTTCTGAAAAAGCGGATGTGCTTGCCGAAAAAGTGCAAAATGCAGGAAGTGTATTTTTGGGTAATCTTTCTCCTGAAAGTGCCGGTGATTACGCTTCCGGAACAAATCATTCATTACCAACCAATGGTTTTGCAAAAACATTTAGTGGTGTTTCAGTAGATAGTTTTGTAAAGAAAATTACCTTTCAAAAATTGAGTGCTAAAGGAATAAAAAATATTGGAAAAGCTGTAGAGGATATGGCTGCTGCTGAAGGTCTGGCAGCGCATAAAAATGCAGTAAGTATTCGTTTAAAAAAAATAAAGGATGGAAAAATTTGATGTCGATAATCTCGTGAGAGACAACATAAAAAAATTAAAGCCTTATTCTTCCGCAAGAAGTGAATATCGAGGCAATGCAGAAGTTTTTATTGATGCAAATGAGAATGCTTATGGCTCACCGGTTCTTCTCCCTTCTCCCGCGGGAGAAGGGCCGGGGATGAGGCTAAATCGCTACCCTGATCCTTTGCAATGGCAATTAAAACAACAGATTTCAAAAATAAAAGGTGTGCCGCCACAAAATATTTTTGTTGGAAATGGAAGCGACGAAGTGATTGATCTGGCATTCAGGATTTTTTGTGAACCCAAAAAAGATAACGTCATTATTTGTCCGCCTACTTATGGAATGTACAAAGTGTGCGCAAATATTAATGACGTAGAAGCGCGTGAAGTGTTGCTGACAGCCGATTTCCAATTAAATGTGGAAGGAATTTTATCTGCAGCAGATGAGCACACAAAATTGCTTTTTATCTGTTCGCCCAACAATCCAACCGGCAATGATCTGAACAGAATGGATATTGAATTATTGCTCAATAATTTTCCCGGAATCGTTTTGATTGATGAAGCGTATATTAATTTTTCGATGCAAAAAACTTTCATTCCTGAATTGGTAGAATATGAAAATCTCATTGTAATGCAAACCCTTTCAAAAGCATGGGGGCTTGCAGGATTGAGGCTGGGACTCGCTTTCGCTTCAGAAATCATCCTCGATCTTTTTAATAAAGTAAAACCTCCTTATAATATCAATCAATCCTCACAGCAGCTTGCGATAAAAGCGTTGGCAAATATTAAAGAAGTAAACAACAACATTAAAAATATTGTGCAGCAAAGAAACTGGGTTCATGATGAATTACAACAATTTAAGTTTGTACAAATTATTTACTCCTCAGATGCAAATTTTATCCTGGTGAAAGTGGATGATGCTGATAAACTTTATCATTATTTATTGATGAACCGGATCATAATTAGAAACAGAAGTAAGGAACCTTTGTGTGAAAATTGTATCAGGATAACGATTGGTACAGAGGAAGAAAATCAAACATTAATCAATGCTTTAAAAAATTATGCCTAAGAAATTTTTATTTATTGACCGTGATGGGACGATCATCATGGAACCGCCTGTTACCAACCAGTTAGACGCTTTTTCAAAACTTGAATTCTATCCTCATGTGTTTGAATATTTGGTTAAAATCGTAAAAGAGCTGGATTACGGTTTGGTGATGGTAACGAACCAGGATGGATTGGGAACAGATGCTTTTCCGGAAGATGCGTTCTGGCCGATTCAAAATTTTGTGATCAAAACTTTTGCAAATGAAGGCATTGTTTTTTCAGAAGTTTTGATTGACAGAACCTTTCCTCATGAAAATAAAAATACACGAAAGCCTGGTACCGGAATGTTGAAACATTACTTTGATGAAGAGAAATATGACCTGAAAAATTCCTTTGTAATAGGCGACAGGCTTACCGATGTAGAACTGGCAAAGAACCTTGGATGCCATGCAATCTTCATCAATAATTACCAGGAATTAGGAACCCGAGAAGTTACCGTTTCAAAAGAAGATTTGAATAAAGTAATTGCGCTTGAAACACAAAAGTGGGAAGAGATTTATAATTTTTTAAAACTGCCGCAAAGAAAATTTTCTCATCAAAGAAATACCAATGAAACAAAAATTGATGTTGAAATTAACCTTGATGGAAACGGGAAAGCAGATATTAAAACCGGTTTAGGTTTTTTCGACCACATGCTCGAACAGGTAGCAAAGCACTCAGGAATGGATCTGAAAATTCATTGCGATGGTGACCTTCATATTGATGAACATCATACGATTGAAGATGTGGCACTCGCTTTTGGAGAAGCAATACTTTCAGCCTTAAGCGATAAACGCGGAATAGAAAGATATGGTTTTTTATTACCAATGGACGATTGCTTAGCTCAGGTTGCCATTGACTTTGGTGGCAGAAGCTGGCTTGTGTGGGACGTGGAATTTAAAAGAGAAAAAATTGGAGAAATGCCAACAGAAATGTTTTATCATTTTTTCAAATCATTTTCTGATGCCTCCAAATCAAATCTCAATATCAAAGCGGAAGGAGCGAATGAACATCATAAAATTGAGGCGATTTTTAAAGCGTTTGCCCGGGCAATAAAAATGGCAATCCGCCGTGATCCTTTAAATAATTCTTTACCAACGACGAAAGGAATTCTATGAATGTAGCAATCATAAAATACAACGCCGGCAATGTTCAAAGTGTTTTATATGCTTTACAACGGTTAGGCACAAACGCAATTGTAACCGATAATACTGATGAAATTATTTCTGCCGATAAAGTTATTTTTCCCGGTGTTGGAAATGCAGCTTCTGCAATGGAATATTTAAAAGAAAAAAAACTGGATGAATTGATTGTTACATTAAAACAACCGGTATTGGGAATTTGCCTGGGTCTGCAGTTGTTGTGCAATTTTAGTGAAGAAGGAAACATAAAATGCCTTGGCATTTTTGACAGTGCGGTAAAGAAATTTGATGACAGTGTTTTTCAAAATAAAAACCTGGTTCCTTATAAAATTCCCCACATTGGATGGAATACAATTTCTGATCTTTCTTCCCCATTAATGGAAGGAGTTTCAGAAAGCGCTTTTGTATATTTTGTTCACAGTTATTACGCACAGCTTTCGCCTGAAACCATTGCTACTACTGATTATATCAATACTTTCAGTGCTGCCATGCAAAAGAATAATTTTTATGGAGTTCAATTTCATACCGAAAAATCCGGGCTAACGGGAGAACAAATTCTTTCAAATTTTTTAAAAATAAAATAATGGAAATCATTCCGGCAATTGATATTATTGATGGCAAGTGTGTTAGATTAACGAAAGGTGATTTTGAAAAGAAAGTGATCTACAATGATGATCCATTGGAGGTAGCAAAAAGTTTTGAAGGTGCCGGGATAAAAAGATTGCACATCGTTGATTTGGATGGCGCCAATTGGCAACCCTTGAAGAATATAAAAACACTTGAAAATATTTCAAAAAACACTTCACTCATTATTGATTTTGGTGGTGGAATAAAAACTGTTGAAAATGTTTTAACGGTGTTTAATGCCGGCGCATCAATGGTGAGCGTTGGAAGCCTTGCTGTAAAAGATCCGGTTTTATTTTTTCAAATGATCAATCAGTTTGGGGCAGAAAAATTTTTGCCGGGAGCCGATGTGCTTCTGAAAAAAATAAAAATACATGGATGGAAAGAAGAAACAGGAATTGATGTTTTTGATTTTATAACCGGAATTATTTCGAAAGGAATTAACCAGGTATTTTGTACGGATATTTCTAAAGACGGAATGATGGAAGGGCCGTCAATAGATCTGTATAAAGAAATTTTATCAAAATTTCCTTCACTACATCTTATCGCAAGCGGCGGCATTTCGTGCTTTGACGATTTGATTATTCTGAAAGAAATTGGTTGCAGTGGCGCTATTGTTGGGAAAGCGATTTATGAAGGAAAAGTAACTTTACAACAAATTGAAGATTTTATTAAAAACAAATAATGCTTGCAAAAAGAATTATACCGTGCCTCGATATTAAAAACGGCAGAACCGTTAAGGGGATTAACTTTGAGAACATTCGCGATGCCGGCGATTCTGTTGAGCTTGCTATGTATTATTCACAGCAAGGCGCTGACGAATTGGTTTTTTTAGACATCACTGCGACGGTTGAAAAAAGAAAAACGCTGGTGGAACTGGTAAAAAAAATTGCTGCCAATATCAATATTCCTTTTACCGTTGGCGGCGGTATTTCTTCTGTTGAAAATGCTTTTGAATTATTGCAAAATGGCGCGGATAAAATTTCGATAAACACTGCCGCATTTAAAAATCCGGAGATAATTCATTCTATGGCAAAAGAATTTGGAAGCCAATGTGTAGTTTTGGCAATAGATACCAAAAAGGAAAGCGATGGAAACTGGTATGTTTATCTGAATGGAGGAAGATCGAAAACAGAAACCCTGGCTTACGATTGGGGCAAACAGGCAATTGATCTTGGAGCAGGAGAAATTCTTTTAACCTCCATGAATAATGACGGAACAAAAGATGGATTTGCTGAAGATATCACTTCTGTTTTTTCAAAAACATTTTCCGTTCCTGTTATTGCTTCAGGAGGAGCAGGAACGATGGAAGATTTTGCTGAAGTATTTATCAATGCAAATGCTGATGCAGCGTTAGCAGCAAGTGTATTTCATTTTGGAGAGATAAAAATCCCTGAACTAAAAAGATTTTTATCAGAACAAAATATCAATGTCAGGATTTAGAAAAATATTATTTAAATAAAAAAAGAAAACAGGAATTGCAATTATTTGTTCGTTTGCTGGTTAATTAGTCGCCAGCCAATTCATGATAATTCATAAATTGGCTATATAATTCGGTAATCCGTGGCAAAACTTATTCGTGTAAATTCGTGTAACTCGTGGCAACAAAATGAAAAAAGACTATACCGACTTTGTAAGAAGAATTGATTTTTCAAAATCAAAATCCGGAACCATTCCGGCAATCATCCAGGATTCTGCAACCAATGTGGTTCTGATGCTTGGCTACATGAACAAAGATGCCTTGCTTGAAACTATAGATTCAGAATTGGTAACCTTTTACAGCCGCAGCAAGGGACGCTTGTGGGTAAAAGGTGAAACCAGTAAAAATTATTTGCACGTCGTTGATATAAAAACCGATTGCGATTTTGACACTTTATTGATCAAAGCAAAACCTGATGGAAACGTTTGCCACACAGGCGCCGAAACATGTTTTAATGAAGAAAATTCCGGCAAAGATTTTTTGCGCAACCTTGAAAAAATTATTGAAGGAAGAAAAAAACGGCCGGTTTCCGGTTCTTATACTTCCACTTTATTTAAGGAAGGCATCAACAGGATGTCGCAAAAAGTAGGCGAGGAAGCAGTTGAATTAATTATTGAAGCAAAAGATAATAACAACAAGCTTTTTCTGAATGAAGCCGCCGACCTGATGTTTCATTACCTCGTTTTATTGCAGGCAAAAAATAAAATGCTGGATGATGTGATAGAGGTTTTGGAGAAAAGGCATAAGGATCAGCAATAACTTATTCTTCTTCCTTTTAAAAAATTCAATTTAAAAGATTGCTTAATTAATTTGTTTTCTCAAAAAACCGGAGAAACATTAGATCAAAAAGATTAAATTGTGAAGTAATTTCTTTCCTCGTTTTTCAAAATTTTTCTGCAATAACAGACGATAAGCAATCCGTATGAAAAAGCAGAGTAGCGGTAAAAATAAAGTTGAAGAAGAAACCAGCAGGCTCGCACCTGCTTCAGGGGTGGCCCGGCATTTAAGTGATTTTACCACGTCCGCCTCAATCCTAAAACTAATTCCTTTATCAATTATTATTGGTGTATTCGGGGCTTTCATCGCACTGATTCTTCTCGATCTTATTGCACTCATCACCAATCTTTTATACTACCAACATTTTGATCTCAATCTTGTTTCGCCACGCAATAATACGCTTGGATGGCTGGCAGTTTTAATTCCGATGGCTGGAGGGTTGGTTGTTGGTTTTATGGCTCGTTACGGGTCAGAAAGAATTCGTGGCCATGGAATTCCCGAAGCAATGGAAACCATTCTTGTTGGCGGAAGTAAAGTTGAACCAAAATTAACCATCCTCAAGCCCGTTGCGAGTGCAATTAGTATTGGAACGGGTGGACCTTTTGGCGCTGAAGGCCCGATCATCTTAACTGGTGGTGCTGTGGGATCTGTGTTGGCGCAATTTTTAAGCCTTACAGCGATTGAACGCAGAAGTTTGCTGGTTGCCGGTGCTGTTGCTGGCATGAGTGCCGTGTTTGGAACTCCGATCGCAGCTGTAATACTTGGAGTAGAATTGCTTTTGTTTGAATGGAAACCACGTTCTTTTATTCCTGCTGCTATTGCCAGTATCATCGCAGATGCAGTGAGACATTGGTTTGTAGCGGAAGGATGGATGCGGGCAGAACCATTGTTTCCTGTTAATAAAATTGTTCCTTTAGCAACAACAGGTTTATTTGATGCTGTGATTTTAGGAATCGTTTGCGGAGGAATGGCATGGCTTCTTACCAAGGCAGTTTATGGTGCAGAAGATGCTTTTAGAAAATTACCGATCCATTGGATGTGGTGGCCCATTATAGGCGGATTAATTGTTGGCATTGGAGGTGTTATTGAACCTCATGCGTTAGGAGTTGGGTACGATACCATTGCAGATGAGCTTGCCGGAAACCTTGCTGTTACTACATTGGTAAGCATTTTTGTTGTCAAATTAATTATCTGGGCTGTTGCTCTTGGCTCCGGAACAAGTGGCGGAATTCTTGCTCCGATTTTAATGATGGGAGCAGCTTTGGGAGGTTTGTTAGGATTGGTTTTCCCCGGAAAAATTCCTGGTGAATGGGCTTTGCTCGGAATGGCCGGTGCTCTTGCCGGCGTAATGCGATCTCCATTTACCTCTATTGTTTTTTGTTTGGAACTCACACACAATACAGATTTATTTCTTCCCCTTTTAATAACCGTAACGTTGGCGCATTTATTTAGCGTACTTACTTTAAAGCGCTCTATTCTTACAGAAAAAGTGGCACGCCGCGGCTTTCATGTTTTAAGAGAATATGCCGTTGAACCTCTGGAAGTTTTGTTTGCAGAAGATGTAATGTCAACGAATGTGCTGACGATCAGAACCGGAACCACAATGGCCGAAGCCAAAGAAATGATACAAGCGCAACACCATTTGCGCAAACAACGTTTGTTGCCTGTGGTTAATCTTGAAGGAATTATTCTCGGCGCTATTTCATGGCAGGACGTTTTGGAAAAGGCCTTACTGGGGCAGCTTTCAGGTACTGTTGATGATTTTATGAGAACTGATATTGTCACAACTTATCCGGAAGAGTCTCTTCGTTCAATTGCAGATAAAATGGCTGCCAATCATGTCGGTGTTCTTCCTGTTGTTGACAGAAAAATCAAAGGAAAACTTCGTGGTTTGATTACACAATATGAACTTTTGGAAGCACGTGATCGTATTTTACAGGAAGAACGCAAGCGCGAACGAATTTTAAAAATGTGGTCAATTTACCGGTACGGAAGCCATAATCCATCAGATATTTCTCAGTCACCATCTCCGGATGAAACAAAAACAACCATTTAAATAATTATTTTAAATCACAATAAACAAAGAAAAAAGAACATCCAAAATAATTCATCAAACAATTCATTTGATTTCTGTTTTTCTTTAAAGAGGCTTTATTTTTACAAAGTGCTGCTCAATTAAATCCAGTTATTTATATTCCAATTTTAAATCAAAGAATGAAAAAAGGAAGATTAGAAGCATTTAGTGATGGTGTCTTTGCAATACTCATTACCATTATGGTTTTGGAATTGCATGTACCTGAAGGAAATACTTTTGAAGCATTGAAACCCTTGCTGCCAAAGTTTATCAGCTATGTTCTAAGCTTTACCTATGTTGCAATTTATTGGAATAATCATCATCACCTTTTTCAAATTGTAGAACATATAAACGGAAAAGTGTTGTGGTATAATACTTTTTTACTATTCTTTATTTCACTCATTCCTTTTGTTACCGCATGGATGGGGGAGAATCACTTTAGTGCATCACCGGTTGCTTTGTACGGAATCGTTTTATTAATGTGTGGAACTGCATATTATTTTCTTTTGCATTGCCTTCTCAGGCTCCACAATTCTCAATCCTTGCTTGCAAGATCTATTGGTACAGATTTCAAAGGAAAAATATCTGTAGCAATTTATGCCGTTGGAATTGTGCTTTCGTTTTATAATTCATGGATCAGTTTTGCATTGTATTGTTGTGTTGCTGCCATCTGGTTTATTCCTGATAAAAGAATTGAAAAACGAATTGTATGAATTAGTAAATGTTATTTATATTTATCACTCATCTTTAATAAACTTTTCCTTAACAATCTATAAAAATCAATACTGACATGACTTTCAGGAAAATCTTATTTGGCTCGATCTTATTTTTAATTGCATGTAATCAGCATTTGCAGAAAAATTTGCAAAATGCAAATATTCAAAATACTCCCGCAATAAATTTTTCTCTTGAAGGGCGTACGCCACTTGTGTATTCAACCATTGAAGGAACAAACGATAAGATTAGTTTAACTGATACATTGAGTTTTGAAAGTCATCCGCAGCCATTGGAAACAGAGGTTTGTGTTTTCGTAGATCCGAGTCACCAGTTTCAAACCATTACCGGGTTTGGAGGTGCTATCGTTGATGCATCGGCAGAAACTTTTGCAAAATTGTCAAAGGAAAAACAGGAAGAACTTTTAAAGAAATATTACGATCCGGTTGATGGTATTGGATATAATGTAGTTCGCACAAATATTAATAGTTGTGATTTTTCGAGTGACACTTATAATTACATTCAGGATTACGATAGTTCTTTAAGCACTTTTTCTGTAAAACATGATGAACAATTCAGAATTCCTTTATTGAAAAGAGTGAATGAAAAACTAAACGGAAAAATGTTTTTGTTTGCCAGTCCATGGAGCCCGCCGGCATGGATGAAAACCAATAACGACATGCTTCACGGAGGAAAATTGAAAAAAGAATATTTCCAGTTATGGGCAAATTATTTTGTGAAATTTATTGATACTTATGAAAAGTTCGGTCTTCCGATTTCTGCAGTATCTGTTCAAAATGAGCCAATGGCTACACAACGTTGGGAGTCTTGTATTTTCACTGCTGATGATGAACGTGATTTTATAAAAAATAATTTGGGGCCCACTCTTGCAAAAAATCATTTGGACAAAAAAATAATCGGGTGGGATCACAACCGCGACCTGATGTTTCAGCGTGCGAGTGTTTTGCTGGACGATGCTGACGCAGCAAAATATATCTGGGCGATCGGTTTTCATTGGTATGAAACATGGACAAAGTCTTCTCCGCTTTTTGATAATGTAAAACGAGTTCAGGAAGCATTTCCAAATGTCAATTTAATGTTTACAGAAGGTTGCAAAGAAAATTTTGATTACAATAAAATTATGGATTGGAGCCTTGGAGAACTTTATGGAAATAATATTTTGAATGATCTTAACAATGGCATCACAGCCTGGTGCGACTGGAATATTTTATTGGATCAAACCGGCGGCCCAAATCATGTAGGTAATTTTTGTTATGCTCCTGTAATTGCCAATACAAATACCGGCGAAGTTTTTTATACAAACGAATATTATTACATCGGGCAGTTTTCCAAATTCATCAGGCCAGGAGCAAGAAGAGTAAGCACTTCAAGCAATCGCGATATTCTGCAGGCAACTTCATTTATCAATAAAGATGGTAAACTCGCTGTTGTTGTTATGAACAGAACTGACAATCCAATTTCCTATCATTTGTGGATTAATGGCCAGTGGGCAAAAGCCACTTCCAGGCCACATAGTATTGCAACTATTATGATGTAGTTTTTTATTTTTTTTCTAAAAAATCGAATCAATTATGATCAAAAACAAGCTTCCCCAAATGCTTAAAACTGCAGGATTTACTTTCGTTTTGTTATTTGCTGTTTTTATATTTTCTTCTGAAAACATTGCTGCGCAAGGATTTTTAAAAGTGAATGGAAAACATTTAGAAAATGATGTAAATAAAAATTTTATTTTAAGAGGTATGGGTTTTGGTGGTTGGATGTTGCAGGAAGGATATATGCTTGACTTAGGTTTTTTAGGGCAGCAATATAAGATCAAAGAAAAAATTACTGAACTGATTGGAAAAAATCAAGCTGATATTTTCTATGATAAATGGCTTAAGAATCATACACAGCAAGCGGACATCGATTCGATGGCATCATGGGGATTTAATTCGGTTCGGTTGCCGATGAACTATGATCTGTTTACGCTTGCTGTAAAAGATGAACCAGTTGCGGGTAAAAATACATGGCTTCCAAAAGGATTTAAAATGGTTGATGATCTCTTGAACTGGTGCAAGAAAAATAAAATGTATTTGATTCTTGATTTACATGCAGCGCCGGGCGGACAAGGAACTGATCTTCCTATTTCTAACAGAAATCCTGATGAACCTTCTCTGTGGCAATCGCAGGCCAACCAGGATAAAACAGTTGCATTGTGGAAGGAATTGGCAACACGATATGCCAACGAGCCTTACATTGGTGGTTACGATATTTTAAATGAAACTAATTGGGGCTTTACTGATACGGCTGATGCACATGGAATAAGTGAAAAAGATAATTCAAGGTTAAAAGATTTTTTTATTAGAATCACCAACGCAATTCGTGAAGTAGATAAAAATCATATTATCTATTTAGAGGGAAACGGATTTGCAAATAATTATAATGGAATGTTTCCGCTGTGGGACAATAATCTTGTGATCAGTTTTCATAAATATGGAAATTTTACGACCAAAGAAACCATTCAGAATTTCCTCGATTATCGCGAAAAATATAATGTTCCGTTATGGTTGGGAGAATCCGGTGAAAATTCAAATACCTGGTTTACCAATACGATAAGACTGATGGAAGATAATAACATCGGTTGGAGTTGGTGGCCATTAAAAAAGATGGGAATCAACAATCCCCTGCAAATAAAAAAGCCTGATCATTATGATCTGTTTATCAATTATTGTAAAGGAGAAATTCCCAAACCTGATTCGGCAACTACTCAAAAAATTTTAGATCAGCTTCTCGAAAATATCAAAATTCAAAACAACATTTATCATAAAGATGTAACTGATGCAATGTTTCGGCAGATTTATTCTACCGCTACTTTACCTTTTAAACCGAATATCATTTCAGAAAACACAATAATCAATGCTGTTGATTATGACCTGGGAAGAAATGGTTTTGCTTACAACGACAAAGACACCGCAAGCTATCAATATACAGCCGGCGTTCATACTCAGGGCAATCGCGGCCACACTTACAGGAATGATGGAGTCGATATAAAAAATGATTCAAACAATGCTCCTTATGTTTTTAGTATCGAAGATGGGGAGTGGTTACTTTATACAATTAATGTAAAAAAGTCAGGAAATTATTCTTTGACTTTTAATACATCTGATGGAAATGGAATTATCAATGTTTACAATAACAATGAGCGCGTTTCCAATGATATTTCTATCAATGCTTCAGGGGATGAAAATAAATTTGTTACTTCAATCCCGGCGAAAGTACATTTCAATAAAGGGGCAAATAAATTGAAGATCTATTTTAAGAAAGGTGGATTTGATTTAAAAGAGATTGAATTTAAAATGGAAAAATAAATTTTCCTGCGAAACTTAAAATTAACTGTATGTCATTATTAGCTTTTGATCTTGGCGGAACCAAGCTGGCCACAGCCGTTTTTAATGAACGTGGAAAAATCTTATGGAGAGAAATCGCTCCATTAGAAAAAAGAAAAGGTACCGGAGTCGGCGAATTAATTACAGAAAGAATTCATTCTCTATCAGAAACAGCAAAGGTTTCCGGTGATCACGTTGTTTCCATTGGTATTTCAGTTCCGGGAATTTATCATGCTAAAACAGGAACCGTTTGGGCTCCCAATATTCCGGATTGGGATGATTATCCGTTGCTGGAAGAAATAAAAAAAGTTGCAGGAGAAATTCCTGTAAGAATTGATAGTGACCGTGCGTGTTACATTTTGGGAGAAGCATGGAAAGGAAATGCACAGGAATCCAAAGATGCTGTTTTTCTTGCAGTAGGAACCGGCATCGGCGCAGGCATTTTAATAGATGGAAACGTTTTGCGCGGAGCACATGATATTGCCGGAACCATTGGATGGCTGGCACTTTCCCCGCCTTTTAAAAAAGAATATATTGATTGCGGATGTTTTGAACATTATTCTTCCGGTGAAGGAATTGCGAAACTTGCTCAAAAACTTTTAAGGGAAAAAAATCGCTATTATGGCGATCTGGGAAAGAAAAATATTGAAGAGATATCCTGTCATGATGTCTTTGAGGCTTACGAAAGCAATGATGAAATTGCAAATGAAGTGATCAATATTTGCATTCAGTTTTGGGGAATGGCAACAGCAAATCTTGTTAGTTTATTTAATCCTGAAAAAATAATTTTTGGCGGCGGTGTTTTTGGACCCGCTATTCCATTAATTGGAAAAATTAAAGAAGAGGCAATAAGGTGGGCGCAACCGATCAGTATGAAGCAGGTAAGTTTTGAAGCGTCAGGTTTAGGAAATGATGCCGGAGTTTTCGGTGCAGGTTTTTTAGCATTAAATAATATTCATCTTTAAAAAAATCTCATGTACAATAAAAAAATTATTTTTTGGGCTGCCTGCATCGGAATATTATTTTTTGGAATGGGAATTACAACCCTTGGATCTGTGAAACACGCGCTTGAACAAAAATATAATTTGGATGAAATCGCATCAGGGACATTATTTTCAATTTTGCCTTTGGGAATTTTATCGGGCTCTTTATTATTCGGCCCTTTCTGCGATAAATATGGTTACAAAATTTTATTATCCCTGACCTGCCTGAGCATGTTCATTGGCTTTGAAGGAATAGGTTACTCGCCTTCGCATACTCTATTGAAAGTCAGTATTTTTTTATTTGGCCTGGGCGGCGGCGCTATTAACGGCGCAACAAGCGCGCTGGTATCAGACATCAGCGATAAAGAAAAGGGCGCCAATCTTAGTTTGCTTGGCGTTTTTTTTGGAATTGGTGCCCTGGGAATGCCTTTTTTATTAGGAGTTCTTGAAAATAAGTTTTCATACGAAGCGATTCTGTCAGTTGTCGGTTTTGCAACTCTTGCTGTTGGAATTTTTTATTTGATACTCCGTTTTCCTCCTGCCAAACAAGCACAAGGATTTCCGGTGGCCAAAAGTTTATCGCTATTAAAAGATAGTGTGTTAATTCTCATTGCATTTTTTCTTTTTTGTCAAAGCGCTTTTGAAGCAATCATCAACAACTGGACAACAACGTTTCTTACATCCGGCCTTCACGCTCCTCAAAATAAAGCATTATATGCACTTTCACTTTTTGTTGTTGGTATGACAGTAATGCGGCTTTTGTTGGGAAGTGTTTTTAGAAATACCGATTTAAAAAAATTATGGATGGCAGCTTTTGCTATGATATTTTTTGGATTGCTTTTTTTGTATATCGGAAGATATTTTTATTTATCAGTGGCGGGATTGATTTTACTGGGAGCCGGACTCGCAGGCGGTTTCCCGCTGATGCTTGGTTTGGTAGGAGATCGGTATAAAGAACTTTCAGGAACTGCTTTCAGTCTTGTTTTCGTGATTGCCTTGCTCGGAAATATGCTGATCAATTACTGCATGGGAATCATTGCACAGGTTTACGGAATTCAACATTTGATCACAGTAGCTTTTATAGAATGGATTGTGATGATTGTATTGTGCTATAATATTTTGAAGAACAGAAGCAGAATGCAGAAGGCTGAAAGTAAAACGTTGAAAGCTGAAAGCCAATTACAGTAAACGAATCATTAACGCATTTTTTTATTTCTGAAAACATAAACCCTCTAAACATTATTTTTGACTAAATAATCAATAATTGAATAAATCAATAATTAAATACTCTAATCATTATGTTAGCAAAACAATGGCTTGAAAACACGCGCGGAATCATGTCGCGCATTGAAGAAACACAAATGGAAAATATTAAAAAAGCAGCAGAAGTGATGGCTGACTCAATTGAGGCAGGACGCTGGGTTCATACGTTTGGTTGTGGGCATGCTACCTTACCGATCGAAGAAATGTATCCGCGGATTGGCGGATTTGTCGGCTTTCATCCGATGGTGGAATTGCCACTCACTTTTTTTACCAACATCACAGGCCAAATGGGTGTGCATCAATTTATCTTTTTAGAAAGGGTAGAAGGATATGGTATTGAAATTATGAAGGGATATAATTTTGATCCGAAGGATACCATGTGGCTTTTTTCTCATTCAGGAATTAATAATGTAAATATTGATATTGCGCTGGAATCAAAAAAGAAAGGAATGAAAGTGGTGGTTTTTGGAAGTGCCGCGGAAGCAGAAGGAAAGAAAACCAGGCATTCCAGTGGAAAAAATATTTTTGAGATCGCTGACATAGTTGTTGATACATGCGCCCCGATTGAAGATGCTTCAGTTCCATTAAAAAATCACGTGGATAAAATCGGACCTGTTTCTACGATGGCTTTTATCACGTGTGTTTGGATGACAGTGACAACTGTTGCAGAAATTTTAGTCGACCGTGGCGTAAAATTATACATCCATCCTTCGCATAATGCACCGGGAGGAGGGGATTCAAAAGCAAGACTGGATGAGGCATTAGCTGTATATAAGGAAAGAATTAAGGGAGTTTAGCCGGCATGCTTTTGTAGTAAGCAAACAAATACAACAGATTCTTATTTTTGTCTTAATGCCCCAAAGATTTAGTCTTTGGGGCATATTATTTGTTGAAAAAGGCAGTATGAATTGGGTTGATTTTGTGCTGATCATTATTGTTTTACTTACAGTCTGGACAGGCTGGAGAAATGGATTCATTATAGAAATTCTTGGGCTGGTCAACTGGATTGGAAGCCTTATACTGGCGTTTGTTTTTTATCCTTATACCGCCTCATTACTGATAAAAGTTTTTCCTTCTCTGGAATTATGGAAATTGCCCCTTGCTTTTATTATCACAGCAATTATTGCAAGAATTCTGATCGGGTTTATTACACGCAAAATTGCGTTGGCAACCTCAGCTTATACCAATCAAAGTTTGCTGAATAAATCACTTGGCGTCATTCCCGGTTTTATTAACGGAATCATCTTCGCAGCGATAGTATCCGCGCTGTTACTTGCACTGCCGTTGATGGACGGAATTAATTCTGCAGTTAGAAATAGCAGGATTGCAAATCAACTTTCTGTAAAAATGGAAACGGTTGATCAGAAATTATCTCCGGCTTTAAATAAAGCCATTTATCAAACTCTGAATGATCTTACGATCCACACCAAGTCGGGTGATTTTCTAAACCTTCCGTTTAAAATTAATCACGCTGTTGTAGATTCTTCTTTAGAAATAAAAATGATAGAACTGGTAAATAAAGACAGGGCAGATCAGGGATTGGCACCTTTAAAAAGAGATATGCAATTGACAAAAGTGGCACGGGAACATTCCAGGGATATGTTTGTTCGCGGATATTTTTCACACGTTACGCCCGACGGAAAAGATCCGTTCGACAGAATGCGTGCACATGATATTCATTTTTTAACAGCCGGAGAAAATATTGCGCTGGCCCAAACTATTTCTATTGCTCAATATGGCTTTATGCATTCACCGGGACATCGTGCCAACATTTTAAATCCTGCATTTGGCCATATCGGAATTGGAATTTTGGATGGAGGAATTTTTGGTTTGATGATCAGCCAGGAGTTTAAGAATTGAAACTATTGGACTTACAATTTTTGAATCTGCTTTTCAAATGTTTTATAATCGATATTCAAAGTCTGAAGATTTGTATGAATATGAGTGCCAGGAATTTCCTTTTTTGCACCTCTGAATATAACCGGTCTGAGTAATGAATCATCAGGATAATCCCAAACTTCATGGCTGCCTTCAGTTCTTTTATATACAAGACCTATGGATTTCAACCACTTTTTCCATTTAGCTGTTGGTATCGGTTTAAATCCCATAAAAATTAAGCTACAGGAATAGCGATTTTTTCGTTATAAATAAGGGGATTTTTTTCCAGCAATCTTTTATTGTCCTGGATAGAAAAATGTGGTTGATTATAAACCGGGATCGGTTTCTGTTGGAGCTGCCAACCTAATTTCAATAAATATTTTTCCAGGGTTCCTTTTCTTTCAGTTTCTGAAAGAAATATTTGCATTGCTTCTTCAAAAGCTTCTTTCGCTTCTTTTTTATCATCTCCATACGATGACACTTCAAGAGCAGGGCAATAAGCTACCCATGTTACACCTTCTTTAAATAAAGCAACTTCTACATTAATATTTAAAGAATACTTATCTTTTTGAAGCGTATTAACAGACATAATAATAATTAAATAAAAAGCAAGATAATTAAAAATAATTAAGGGGAAAATGGCAAAAGTATTTGTATAAAAGACACTTTCTTATCCCTCCAAAACCTTCTCCAAATCTTTATTCGCCAATTGTCCGCAGGCAGCGTCAATATCTTTTCCACGGCTCACACGTAAACGAACATTTACGCGGTGCGCAGCGAGATAATCCATAAATTTTTGAGTAGCTTCTTTATCAGGTTTTTGATAGCCGGCCTTATCAATCGGATTGTATTCAATCACATTGATAAGATGACAGGGAACCTGGCGGTAAATTTTTATAAGATCATCTGCATCTTTCAATGAGTCATTTTCATTCTTAAATAAAATGTATTCGAATGTGATGTCGTTTTTGGTTTTATCATAAAAATAATTCAACGCTTCAATCAAAGATTTGATGTCATTTGTTTCATTGATCGGCATCAGCTCGCTACGTTTTTTATCATTGGCTGCATGCAACGAAAGAGCCAGGTTAAATTTCACGCCGTCATCGCCTAACTGACGAATCATTTTTGAAATGCCGGAAGTGGAAACGGTGATTCTTCTGTGGCCCATTCCAAGTCCGTCCGGTGCCGTAATTCTTTCAATCGCCTTCAAAACATTTTTATAATTCAGCAAAGGCTCGCCCATGCCCATAAAAACAATATTGCTTAACTTTTTTCCATACGTTTTTTCTGCCATTTCATTTAATAAAGCTGCTTCATCATAAATTTCATCAAAGGTTAAATTGCGTTTTCTATCCATAAAACCAGTTGCACAAAAATTGCAGCTCAGGCTGCAACCAACCTGTGAAGAAACACACGCTGTTTGACGATCTTCGACCGGAATTAAAACGCCTTCCACCAAATGGCCGTCAAAAGTTTTAAACCTGCTTTTGATCGTTCCATCGCTGCTGTATTGTGATAAATTATTGGTAAGAGCGGGTAAAGAAAAACTGGCTGTAAGGTTGTCGCGAAGTTCTTTGCTCAGATTGGTCATGTCTTCAAAACTACGGGCATGCTTTTTCCAAATCCATTCCCAGACTTGCTTTGCACGGAATTTCTTATCACCAATTGATAAAAAATATTCTGTTAATTCATCTAAAGTCAGCGTTCTGATATTTTTTTGAGCCTTCATTTTGCAAAGATCAACCAATTGTTGAATTGTTAAATGCTTTTAATTGTTAAATTGATTAAGGCATGAAAAATTTACCTTGCACAATTATTAAAAAAAATTTAATGGAAACTGTTTATGTTGTTGATGCAGTAAGAACCGCAATAGGAAGATATGGTGGTGCTTTGAGCACAATTCGGCCTGATGATCTTTTGGCTGATGTCATTAAAGCATTAATAAAAAGAAATCAAAAAATTGATGTCAGTGACATTGAAGATGTTATTGCCGGCGATGCCAACCAGGCCGGAGAAGATAATAGGAATGTAGCGCGGATGGCTGCTTTGATCGCAGGTCTGCCGGTTTCTGTTGCCGGAAACACCGTGAATCGTTTATGCGCCAGCGGACTTCAGGCCATCATGGATGCGTCAAGAGCCATCATGGTTGGCGACGGAAATATTTTTCTTGCCGGTGGCGTGGAAAGTATGACTCGTGCACCTTTTGTGATGGCCAAACCCGATGGAGCTTTCAGCAGAAAAACTGAAGTATATGATTCCACTATTGGCTGGCGTTTTCCGAATAAAAAGTTAACTGAAAAATATTATCCATTTTCAATGGGTGAGACAGCGGAAAATGTTGCAAAGCAATGGAACATTTCGCGCGAAGCCCAGGATCAGTTTGCATTCGAAAGTCAGCGAAAATATTTTGAAGCCTTAGCAGCCGGAAAATGGAAAGATGAGATTATCCCGGTAGAGATTACTCCGAACAAAACAGAAAAAGTGATTTTCGAAGTTGACGAGCATCCACGAAAAAGCTCTTTGGAAAAATTATCACAGTTGAAACCGGCATTTGTAAAAGATGGAAGTGTTACTGCCGGAAACTCTTCAGGAATCAACGACGGCGCTGCAATGCTGATGCTGGCAAATGAAAGTGCTGTAAAAAAATATGAATTGAAACCAATTGCAAAGGTGGTTAGCATGGCTATCGCAGGAGTTGATCCGGCGATCATGGGAATAGGGCCTGTTGCCGCCACCCAAAAAGCATTGTCCAGGGCGGCTTTGAGCGTTTCAGATTTTGATTTGATAGAATTGAATGAAGCTTTTGCCTCCCAATCGATTGCATGCATTCAGGAATTGGGATTGGATCTTAAAAAAGTAAATGTAAATGGAGGTTCCATTGCTTTAGGCCATCCGCTTGGCTGCAGTGGCGCCAGAATTGCGACCACATTACTCTATGAAATGAAAA
Source organism: Hanamia sp. (assembly GCA_035606215.1). Classification (GTDB taxonomy): domain Bacteria; phylum Bacteroidota; class Bacteroidia; order Chitinophagales; family Chitinophagaceae; genus Ginsengibacter. Next base: position 1,997 of record DATNFV010000075.1, on the reverse strand, counting down.
GACGCGAAGTTCGTTACGGGCTTGCTACAATGTGTGTTGGAGTAGGGCAGGGGGCTGCGATGATCTTTGAAAAGTGTTGAAGGCTTTTTCCAAATAATTTTAGACACTTGATGGTTGTGCATGAGATAATGCATATAATTTCAGGAATTCATCATACTCTTGCTGAAAGGTTTTCTTTCCATGGTGTTGCTTTTGGTTTTTGATGTATTGAAACACCTTTTCCAATTGCGATTCGCTGACAGAATAAGCGGCATATCCTGTTTGCCACGAAAATTTTTCTTTTATTATATCGCCTTCATTTATAAAATGAGAAGTGCTTCCCTTAACCTGTTTAATCACATCGCCGATTGATTTTTGTGAATTGAGTAAAAACAAATTATGTACATGGTCTGGCATTCCATTAATGATTTTTACAAAACAACCAAGCTCAATAAACTGGTCACGCATATAATTATGAATTTGTTTTTCAATATTTTGATGTATTAATGGCTTCCGTTCTTTTGTTGCCCAAATAGCATGAATCCATATTTTGCTGAGCGAATGTGACATAAGCAGGTTTTTTAATTTTGCCCATGGTTAAAACCATGGGATGTGGTTAAAACCATGGGCGTGGTTAAAACCATGGGCTGGGGTTAAAACCATGGGCTACCAAACTTCATAGGCCAGTAATTCATTTTCAACTCTAATTCGTTTGCCTTCTTTGATAGTTATTACTACAACTGCTGTGGCTACAATTGCTGCTGCTATGAAATAAAATCCGGCGCAACTTTTCTGCTTTTTCTTGGTGTTATTATCAGTATTGCTCATCTCTTTTAATTCAAAAAATTATATCGCAATTTAAGAAAACAATAGGTTGAAAAAAAGAGATATTTATTAAATAATTATGATGTTTTTCGAAGCAAAAAAAGAGGAAAATAAAATTGAGCTTGCTTATTATACTATAAAGAAATTTCTTACTGGTTTAAAATATTCACCGGAACAATAATTTCCCAGCGATTGCTGCCCTTTGCTCCATAAAGATCTTTATCTAATAACCGGCTATAGCGTATTCCAAAAGAGACATTTACTTCATTCCACCATTTGGTATCGAAATTAATTTCTGTTCCGGTGGAACGGAAAGAAGCCGAAAAATTATTGTTATTAGTATAAAAATCTTTTACTTCTGTGTCATCATAAAATAAATTGCCTCTTACTCTTAGCAAATAAAAAATATCTGCGAAACCCCAATCAGGACATGCAATTGGCAGATGATAATTAACTCCCCATTTATACATCTGGTAAAAATTTACAGACTGGTAGCCTCGTGAAAATGGGAAACCACTGGTGAAATTGATTTGATTCAAACTGTCTTTTCTTAAAAAAGCCGCGTTCAAAACGATGCTGTTTGTTTTTCCAAATCCCGGGAAATAGATGTTGCCGTTTGCCAAAAACTGAAACCCTTTTACTTCAGTTAAAGGAGTTTTATAAGATAACAAAATCGTTTGTGCAAAGCGTGGAAAAATTTGTTGCTGTGCTTGTTGAATCTGGTGGCTAAAGGATAAAGAATTATTGATGTAGCTGTAGGAAGATTTTAGAGTGTCTTTGTAATTTCCATGAAAGATCCCCTGGCTGTAAACATATTGGGAACCAAAATTAAGATTAGTAAAAGATCTTTGTTTACTGAAGTTTAAGGGAATATTAAATCCTGCAAAAGGCTCAAATTGATTATAACGAACAAGGTTTTGATGATATAGAATACTCCGGTCGATCAGATAATTGACACCTGCTGAAATAAAAGGAAACCATCCGCCATAAGTAGTACTAAAAGAAATTTCTTTATATTTTTCAGCGCGGTCATAAGTAGCAGAAAGTTCTGTTTGCAAAGTGTTTAAAATATTTTCTCCCACTAATGAGAGTGTATAATCCGGATCACTGATGGCAGGCTCAATGCTGTGAAAGTTTAAAATCTTAAAACTCTTTTTGTATTTTTTTATTGCAAAAGAATCATTTGGAACCTG
>DATNFV010000074.1:0-15396 GCA_035606215.1 Hanamia sp. | reverse complement strand
AAAAGCTGGAATTTGTAAAACGTCTACATATTCTGCTGCCATCGCCGCTTCCTCATGAGCATGAATATCTGTAATGGCCGGTAATTCAAAATGACTTCCCACTTTTTTCAATATTTGCAAAGCTTCCTTATCGCCAAGGCCGGTAAAAGATGCGGCACTTGTACGATTAGCTTTACGGTAAGATGATTTAAAAATATAAGGGATCTCCAATCTTTTGCAGATTCCGGCAACTTTTTCCGCAACTTCAAAAACTAATTCCTCACTTTCTACAACACAAGGGCCGGCAATCAAAAAGAAGTTGTTCGAATCGTATTTTTGATTTTCAAAAAGCTGTTCTAAATAATTCGTCATATTTTTTACTTGAGTGTCAAAGATATTTCTTTATAGTTTTTTGAAAGAAAGAAGTATTTAAAATAACTGTTGCAGAAGTAATTAAAATGATACAATTTTACTTTCAACCATTCAATTTTCGTTCAACACATCTCCAGATAAAAAAGTTATGTTATTGATTTATTTACCAAAAATCTCGCAGAGATGTAATTACATATTTGATTATATTTTTAAAAATGAATTGGGTATTGAATATACTACAACTACTGATATTACTGAGTTTGAAAGGTTTCCCAGGGAAAAAATAAATTATTCCTTTTCACCAGCAGGTAGCGGATTTTTTATAAAGGCCTCTTCTTTATTATTTGAAAATGAGATCAAAGAGCAGAAAGTAAATGTTGCCGAAAAAGAGGCTGTAAAAGTTTTATTTCCAGGTTATGAAGATGATCTTGGTTTTGATATTTTTTCTGCTTCCTTTTTTTTGATGAGCCGTTATGAAGAATATTTACCTTATACGCCAGATGAATTTGGAAGATTTCCAGCTGAAGAATCTCTTGCTTTTCGCAAAGGTTTTTTGCAGCTCCCTGTTGTAAATATTTGGATAAAAATGTTTCGGGAAGCGTTGCAGAAAAAATTTCCATTGCTGCAAATAAAGCGGGCCATCTTTAATGCGATTCTTACCTATGATATTGATGTAGCTTACAAATTTAAGGGAAGAACTTTGGCAAGAACTTTTGGTTCCGTTGCAAAAGATATTTCCGGATTTAATTTTAAAGATGTTGTTCGAAGAATAGAAACCCTTTCAGGAGCTGAAAAAGATCCGTGGGATGTTTATGATGATTTGAAAAAGATCATTTTTAAAAATAAGATAAAAAGCATTTTCTTTTTTTTACTGAGTGATAAAACGAAATATGACCGGAATTTGAATTATCAAAATGATGTGATGAAAGATTTGATCAGTAGAATAAAAGAGTTTAGTGAGTTTGGAATTCATCCATCGTTTTATTCATCTGTTTCATCGGAAAAGATTTTAATCGAAAAAGAAAGATTAGAAAATATATCGGGAAGAAAAATTACAAAAAGCAGGCAGCATTTTTTAAAGTTTAAATTGCCGGATACTTATAATTCTCTTTTATCAGCGGGCATTACAGAAGATTATTCAATGGGATTTTCAAAGCTGCCGGGCTTCAGGGCAGGAACCTGCAAACCTTTTTATTTTTATGATCTTAAAAGCGAAAAAACAACAGACCTGAAAATATTTCCTGTCACATTTATGGAAGGAACATTAATGAATGATTTGCAGCCTGAAGATGCTTCTCAAAAAATATCACAGTTATTAAAAGAAGTGAGCAATGTGGGTGGCACTTTCATCAGTCTCTGGCACAATCACACGGTCAGTAAAACCCGGGAATATTTGGCCTGGAGAAATGTCCATCAGAAAATGATTGACGAGGTTCTATTTACTTTAAGCGCTTCATAAAATTGATTAAAACCGCTTCTTCATTTTCCCAGTTCAATGCTGCAGAAGCATTTACAGTATTATGTTTCCATCTTTCATATTCCGGAACGTTGTTTGAAATTGAAATAATTTTTTGAGCAATTGCTTTAGGATTAAAATCATCAATAAAATCGCCGGCTTCGTATTGCTCAATGATTCTTTTTATTTCAATTGCTTTGGAAGATAGTACAGGAATGCCGGCATGCAGGTAATCAAAAAATTTATTCGGAAGCGAAAAACGATGCTCATCACTCACTTTAATTTTTTCAAAGATCAATCCAAGAAAAGCGTGCTTTGTATATTCCATCATTTGCGCATAAGGTAAGGCATCAATAAAAGTAACTTTTGGCTCAAGTTTTAATTCGGAAACCCGTTGTTTTAATCTGTTTAAAATAGTACCATTGCCGATAAAAAATAATATGAATTCATCGGGTAAGAATTGCATCATTTCAACGGCTTCCTCCATCCCCCGATTTTCATTCAAACCCATTCCCTGTATGATCAGTAGTTTTTTATTTTCAGGCAACACAGCATTTAATCCTGTTTCTTTTTTTACAAATTGATAAGGAACGTTTCGTATAACTGTGATAGGTACATGAAATTTTTCTTCATAAATTTTTTTAATGGAATCGTTTACCGTTATTACATTTTTTAATTTTGGAAAAAGGTAGTTTTCCAGTTTCTCCCATATTTTCCTTGATGATTTTTTATAAACACTTTCTGTAAAATATTCGTGACTGTCATAAACCAGTTTGGTATTTTTAAGTCGCGATATCCAATAATTAGGGAGCAATGTGTCGAGGTCATTTGCCCATAAAATATCCGTTTTTTGAAAAAGCAAAAAGAAAAATAATTGTGTGTTAAACATCAGGTACATCAACGGGCCGCGTCGAAAGAAATTATAAAAGCGAACTGTTTTATAAGGCAACTCGTTTAACGAGAAACTTCTTTTACTTTTTCTTCCGGTCAATAGAACTTCATAACCCATTTTGTAAAGTGTGTTACATTCTTTTTGCACCCGCTGGTCGGTTACTAAATCGCTGATAACGGAAACGATAATTTTTTCTCGCAAAAGTTCTGTAATTTATTTGCAAATATTAAACAAAATAAACTCAGATTTGCACCAACAAACCAATTAACTAATAACCCAATTAACTAATAAACTCACTATCCAATAAACCCGGAACACATCCATATCGTCTGTCTTGATGTTCCCTATCCACCGGATTATGGTGGCGTGTTTGATCTTTTTTATAAAATAAAAACATTGCATGAATCAGGAATAAAAATTCATCTTCATTGTTTTGAATATGGAAGGGGAGAGCAACCCGAGCTTAAAAAATATTGTGCTGAAGTACATTATTATCAAAGGGAAAAACTGGTTGCAGGAATTCCTTTGCGCCTCCCTTATATTGTTAGTTCAAGAATAAATCCTTTGTTGATTAAAAATATTTCAAAAGATAACTACCCTGTTTTGCTGGAAGGAATTCATTGCACTTATTATTTGTATAATGGAGAATTGAGCAAGCGCAAAGTGTTGGTACGACTCCATAATGTTGAATATCAGTATTATCGGCAGCTCGCCGGATCAACTAATAATTTTTATAAAAAAGTTTATTATTCATTAGAAAGCCGCCTTTTAAAAAAATATGAAAAGCGCATTTCGAAGCAGGGAAAATTTATTGCTGTCAATAAAAAAGACCAGCTCACGTATCAAAAAGTTTTTTCCGCAAAAGATGTAGAATTTCTTCCGGTTTTTTTACCATTTAATGAAGTAAAATCAGAAAATGGAACAGGAAGTTTTTGTTTGTACCAGGGAAATTTATCTGTTGCTGAGAATGAAAAAGCGGCTTTATGGCTTTTACAAAATATTTTTAATCAATTGATTAATATTCCATTCATTATTGCAGGAAAAAATCCGTCGGAAGAATTAATGAATGAAGCTGTAAAGAATAAAAATGTTCAGATAATTTCAAATCCTTCTCAAAATGAAATGGAAGAATTAATAAAAAATGCGCATATTCATTTATTGCCTTCATTCAATTCTACAGGAATCAAAATAAAATTATTGAACGCATTATTTAATGGAAGATTTATTATTACAAATGCTGCATCATTAGAAGGCACAGGACTTGAGACACTTTGTGAACTTGCAGAAACACCAAATGAATATATCCCGAAGATTCAGCAGTTATTTGAAATTCCTTTTACAGAAAACGATATCAATAAGCGGAAAGAAATTTTAGAAACTATTTACGATAATAAAAAAAATGCCGAGCAGCTTATCAACTGGCTATAGATGCATTATCATAAACTTTTCCATGTTCGGTTTTGATGGTTCTGGCAGGAAATTTATTGATAACGGGATAATCGTGGGTGGCCATAATGATCGCTGTTCCATAATCGTGGCTGATACTAAACAGCAAGCGCATAATTTCATCAGAGGTTTCAGGATCAAGATTCCCGGTGGGTTCATCGGCCAGGATTAATTTCGGAGAATTTAAAAGAGCCCTTGCCACATCTATTCTTTGTTGCTCACCGCCACTCAATTCAAAAGGCATTTTAAAACCCTTCGTCTTTAACCCAACTTTATCCAATACATCAGCAATTTTTTCATCCATTAATTTTTCATCTTTCCAGCCCGTAGCTTTTAAAACAAATTTCAGGTTGTTGTTTACATTCCTGTCTGTCAGCAGCTGAAAATCCTGGAAAACCACACCGAGATCACGACGCAGGTAAGGAATCTTTTTCCAATCTAAAGTGCGTAAATCAAAACCTACAACCGTTCCCTCGCCTTCTTTAAAATCAAGATCACCATACAATGTTTTCAAAAGACTTGATTTTCCGGTTCCGGTTTTTCCGACAAGGTAAACAAACTCTCCACGATTCACAGTGATGTTTACATCAGAAAGAATCAGCGAATCTCCCTGGTAAATATTCACATGTTTTAATTCTACAATAGTTTCTGGCATAATGATATGTCTGGTTAAAAATTGCTTTTAATGGGGTAAAGTTAATTGTATAATTATATTTTTTATGCAGGAAATATTATTCCTGTGTTAAAAATAAATTTTAATACCTTTTTTACTGTAAGCAAAGAAATAAATGTCATTTATAATTTGTTTACCACTGGTAATGGAGCGTTTTTCAAAAAATGCAGTAAACTAAAAAAATAGTTGGTTAACTAAAATATTAGTTTATATTTGTTCTCAGAAACTAAATTTTATAAAATGAAAACATTGACAAAAGCCGAAGAAGAAGTAATGCAGGTAGTTTGGAAAAAGGGCAAATCATTTCTCAGAGATATTGTTGCTGAGATGCCCAGTCCCAAACCGCATCAAAACACTGTTGCAACCATTCTGAAAATTTTGATTGAAAAGGGATTTATTGGCATAGAGGTTTTTGGAAGAATGCATGCCTATTATCCTTTGGTAAACAAAGAAGCTTATTCAAAAGGAAGGGTAAAATCTTTGGTAAAAAAATATTATGAGGGCTCCTTCAGCAATATTGTTTCTTCAATGGTAAAAGAAAATAATCTGAGCATTGAAGAATTGGAAATGCTGGTAAAACAATTGAAAAAAGGAAAATAGCAGTCAGCAGAACTGCAACAAATACTTTAACCGGTCAAAACCTTCGGTGCCGACCTAAAAATCATTCATTATGATAACTCTTGCATGGTATTTATTAAAAGTGATCATTTGTTCCGGCATTTTATGCAGCTATTATTTTTTAGCCCTCAGAAATAAAGCTTTTCATCGTTGGAACCGGTTTTACTTGCTGGCAGCAGTTGTTATTTCTTTGGTCGCGCCGGTAATAAAAATCGACATTTTTCAGAATAATGATGATAAGGGAACGGTCGTTCAAATGCTGCAAACCATTAGCTACGGGGATGAAACTGTTGTGGAATACAGCAGGAATAACGGATTTCAAATCGATACTCAAAATCTCGCCGAAGCCGCTTACCTTTTGATTTCTGTCATTTTCCTTTTTATCTTTTTTGTTTCAGTTTATAAAATTAGAATGCTTAGAAAAAAGTTTCCTGAAACAAAAATTGAAGACATCAGTTTCATCAATACTAATGCAAAAGGAACTCCTTTCTCGTTTTTTAAATCTATTTTTTGGAACAATGCTATTGATCTTCATTCCAGATCCGGGCAACAAATTTTCAATCATGAGATCGCCCATGTAAAAGAGAAACATTCTTATGATAAGATCTTTATGAATCTGGTTTTGATCTTTTTCTGGATCAATCCATTTTTTTGGCTGATGCGTAAAGAATTGTACATGATCCATGAATTTATTGCTGATAAAGAAGCGTTGGAAGACAGTGACATCACTGCTTTTGCGGAAATGATCTTACAAACGGTTTATCCCGGACAAAATTTTTCTATTGGAAATAGTTTTTTTTATTCACCTGTAAAAAGAAGAATTATGATGCTCACAAAAAATAAAAACCCCAAAGTAAGTTACTATAACAGGTTGCTCGTTTTGCCACTGGCAGCCATTGTATTTTTTGCTTTTACATTGAAAGTAAATTCTTCCAATCCAATCAATTCCTATAATGGAAAAAAAATTACGGTTGTAATTGATGCAGGACATGGAGGAACTGACAATGGTGCCCATTCTGCAAATGGTTTGAAAGAAAAAGATATTACACTTTCTATAGCAAAAAAGATTGCTGCATTAAATTCAAGTGATCATATAAATATTTTGCTTTCCAGGGATAATGATCAAAGTATTTCTGTAAGAGACAGAGTTCATTTTGCAAAAAATCATGACGCTGATTTGTTTGTTTCGATCCATGTAAATGCAGCAGCAGATCAACAATTAAATGGTTTTTCTGTTTTGATTGACAGGAATAATACTGAGAAAAATCAGTTGTTGGCTTCTGCAATAATTGATCAATTAAAAGGAACTTATAAAACAGACAATGAAATTGAGGTCCGAAACAGGGGACTGGTTGTTGTTGATTCAAACGCTTGCCCTGTGGCAGTTATACAATGTGGTTATTTAAGTAATTCAAATGATGCTGCATTTATTAGCAATGACGTGAACCAGGAAAAAATTGCAAGGAATATTTTAACTGCGATTAATAATTATGCGATTCAAAATTCATTGAATCAAAAAATTAAAGGGGGAATAAGTGATACAACACCTGTACTTACTCTTAACCTTGAAAATTCTCAATTTGTAGATTCAACCATTAAAATTAAAGGAAAAACGAGTTCAGTCCTAATTGTTTCCAAAGATAAAAGTAATAATCTAAATAGAGAAGGATTGAGCCTCTCAGATACTGCAAATCCAATTTATTATGTTGATGGAAAACAAATTTCTAAGGATGAAATGAAAAATATCTCTCCTGCCAATATACAATCTGTAATTGTTCTAAAAGGGAAAAGTGGTGAAAAAAAATATGGCAGTAAAGGGAAAAATGGAGTGATAGAAATTACTACAAAGAATGAGAATGGAAGTGGAAATGTAATTTCTGTTACTACAGATTCAAATACATCTCAGGGCAATTCTTCATTACAGCAAAATGATACTGCACCAACATTGAAACTAATCAGTAAAGTCTTTACAAAAACTGAAATTCCTGCATCATTTCCTGGTGGTCAGGAAGCATGGCAACAATATATTACCCGGCAAATTCAAGCTTCCCTTGATTCATTTACAAATGCTGATTTTGGAACTTGTGTAGTAAAATTTATTGTAGGCCTTGATGGTTCTGTCATTGGTGCCCAAGCTACTACAATGAAAGGAACCCATTTAGCAGAAGTGGCAGTAAATGCAATTAAAAACGGACCAAAATGGCTTCCTGCAAAACAGAACGGACATGATGTTGCTGCTTATAGATTGCAACCTGTAACTTTAGCTAATCCAGGCAATTACAAAAAGTCTTCTGGAAAGTCTGATCAACCTATAGAATCTACTTCACAAACAACTTCAACAGGTAATAAAGAAGTTTTTCTAAAACTTGAAGAACCGAAAGTGTTCCTAAGGCTTAAGCAACCTGTTAGTTTTCCGGGGAGATAGCTTGAGCTGAAATGGTGGGGCTTTTAATGTAAACCTGCAGACTCTTAAACCTTGCAAAAATCCTTAAAACAATGAGAATATTATGGACCATATTCATGCTCGCAATTACATTAACCCTTAACGCACAAGTAGAAATTTCCGGAACTGTAAAGAATCCTGGCGACTCAATATTTTATATTACTGAAACAGGACGCTTTAATAATTTTACCAGAGTTTGGCGCGATAACAGGGCAAAAGTCGTGGTCAGTAAGAATAAAACCTTTGAAGTTACAATTCCTGAAGAATCAATTGGAAGCTGGTATATCAAGACAGAAGATGGGAACCAAATATTTGACTTCGTGAAGGGAGAAAGCCAAAAATTAATTGTAGATTTTTCTCAATCTAATCCAATTTTTGCTATCGGGAAAAATGCAGGAGATTTTAATTTTTCTGGCTTTTTGTACGACAGTATTATAAAATATTATACAAAGAATAATTTTTCAGAAAAAACCAGAAGTAAAAATATTGACAGCGTTTTATTTTACCGGAAGGAGTTTGCTTCATATAAAATGGATCTGTTAAATAAATATAGAAGTACACATGAAATGTCTGATGTTTATTACAATTGGCTTCGTTCTGCATTTTTATATGAGCCTTATGAAAGAACATTGGTGGAGAATATACACAAAAGAGATTCATTGGATCCTGGCACCATATCAAAGATTATGGAAAAAGGCATTAATGATGAATATGCTGCCCTAAACACAAGTGATTATAATGATCTTGTAGATTTTTATGTTGCTTTTAACCTTAATAGAAAATCAAAGAAACTAACATTAGCTGAACGTTTTAATTATGTAGCTGACAGTAACATTCTTTCAGGAAGTACAAAAGACGTTTATCTTTCCAGGTTTATGGCCTGGTTAATTAAAAAACCAGATAGCATCTATTATCCGTTATATAGAAAATATGACCAAATTGTCCATAATAATGAAATGAAACAATTGGTAATCAGCAGACGAAATGATTACGAAAACCCAAAAACGACATCAGCTGCTAGTGTTAATAGTAGAACAAATTCCATTAGAGATATATTTAAAAGGTATAAAGGAAAAGTAATTTATGTGGATTTCTGGGCAAGTTGGTGTGTTCCATGCAGGGCTGAAATGCCGAATGCTGAAGTTTTAAAAGAGAAACTAAAAGGGGAGGATATTGTGTTTCTTTATTTCGGGTATAATGATAAAGAAAAAGCATGGTTAAAAGCCCGGAAACAATTAGGAATTCAGGGAGAACAATACCTGTTAAATGACAAAATGATAAAAGAAGCTGAGGAACTTTTCGCAATTAATGGCATACCACATTACGCCATCATTGATAAAGATGGTAAAATTATCGATAGAAGGGCAGACCGACCAAGTGACGCATACAATGAGCTACTAAAATTAGCTGGTAAATAAGAGGGGTTTGCTGGGCTGCATGTTACATGATGCAGCAAAATCAATGCTTATTCTATATTTTTTTCTAGCTGTTTTATGGCCTTATCCTTAGAATTCCAACTCACCATCTTCAATTTTTATCAATAGAGATTTCCTTTCACTCGCTTCCACTCTTCCGATAATTTGTGCCTCAATATTAAATGTCGAAGCCAGTGAAATGATCTTCTCAGCAAAATCGGTATCTGTATAAATTTCCATTCTGCAACCCATATTGAAAACCTGGTACATTTCGTGATTACCGGCGTTACTTGCTTCCCGGATCTTTTTGAAAATTTCAGGCGGTGCAAATAAGTTATCTTTGATCACTCTGACATTTTCAGGAATGTATTTTAAACATTTCGTTTGTCCACCACCGCTGCAATGAATCAAACCGTAAATCTTATCGAAATTATTTTCTAAAATATTTTTGATCAGAGGAGCAAAAGTTCTTGTGGGTGAAAGCAGGTCTGAAGCATCGCTGATATTATGCTTGCCGATATAAACCACTTCATCATGTAAAGAATTATCATAACTTTCTTTAAAATTTTCTGCATAATATTTATTGAGAAAATCATGCCTTGCTGAAGTCAGACCATTACTTCCAATGCCGCTGTTATATGCTTTTTCATAAGTAGCTTTCCCAAAAGATGCAAGGCCAACAATTACATTTCCAGGTTTTATTTTTTCATTGGAAATAATTTTTGATTTTGGCCACCTTGCCGTCATCGTTCCATTTACGGCAATCGTTCTTACCACATCGCCCACGTCTGCAGTTTCGCCACCGAGATAATGAATGTTAACACCAAAGCTCTTCATTAAATCAAAAAACTCCTGTGTGCCATTTATTATTTGTTCCAACACATTACCTGGAATTAAGTTTTTATTCCTGTCAATGGTAGAATTGAAAATAATATTGTCATAAATTCCTACACATAAAAGATCGTCAAGGTTCATCACCACTGCATCCTGGGCGATTCCTTTCCATACCGAAACATCGCCGGTTTCTTTCCAATACAAATAAGCCAAAATACTTTTTGTTCCGGCGCCATCGGCATGCATCACGTTTACAAAATTTTCATCACCGCCAAGAAAATCTGGGTAAATTTTGCAAAACGCATTCGGAAAAATTCCCTGGTCAAGGTTTTTTACAGCGGCATGCACTTCTTCTTTTTGTGCAGAAACTCCTCGTTTGGAATAGAGAGACATTTATTGGTTAATTAGTTTATTAGGTTATTAGTTTATTCGTTTATTCTGTACTAATGCATCAATATCATACTCACATCATTGCGGTAAAAGTATGATTGAAGATTGAATTTTCCATCTTCAAAATATTTATTTATCAATTAACTTGCAAACCTCTTATGAAAGTACACAGAGATATTAATCATCTTCCTGAGTTTATAAATGCCGCGATTACGATTGGCACTTTTGACGGAGTTCATTCCGGTCATCGCCAGATCATTAACCAGGTAAAAAAAGAAGCTTCCATTAATGAAGGAGAGTCAGTGATTATCACTTTTGATCCACATCCCCGGATGGTTTTGAATCCAAAAAAAAATCAGGGTCCCATCAAATTGCTGAATAGCCTTTCAGAAAAAATTGAACTTTTGGATAAACAGGAAATTGATCACCTGGTGATTGTGCCTTTCACATTTGAGTTTTCCAATCAACCCGCAGAACAATACATTTCAAATTTTTTAGTAGCGAAATTTACTCCGGAAACGATCATCATCGGCTATGATCACCGTTTCGGAAAAGACAGGGCAGGGGATTATAAAATGCTGGAGAAATTCAGCGAAAAATATCATTACCAGGTAAAAGAAATTCCTGAGCACGTGTTGGATCACGTAACGATAAGCTCTACAAAAATCCGGACAGCTCTGGAAGAAAGAGATATTAAAACTGCTAATGAATGTTTGGGCTATGACTATTTTTTTGAAGGAAAAGTGGTCGAAGGAAATAAACTGGGAAGAACACTTGGGTATCCCACTGCCAACCTCGAAATCGGTGACCCGAATAAATTAATTCCCGCTGATGGAATCTATGCTGTTAATCTTTGCATTGCTAAAGAACCAGTGGGCTTAAATTCCGAATTCATTCCGGAATCCTATCACCAGGGAATGATGAGCATTGGTTACCGACCCACGGTTGGTGACCATAAAAGAATGATAGAAGTAAATATTTTTGATTTTAAAGGAGATATTTATGGAAGAACTATTCGCGTTTATGTAAAATTCTTTATGAGAAATGAAGAAAAATTTGATAGTATGCAGGAATTAAAAAAGCAAATTTCTATTGACGAGGTCAATGTCAAAAAAATATTAAGAGAATTATAAACTTCTATCTCCTTCATTTAGAAGTAAATAACAAAGTGGCCTTTTTCCTCTTGTTTGCTTAAAATACTTTCGTTTGCAGGAAATTATATGCTTTCCTGGTATTTTTAACCCTTGTTTCTTTAGCTGGTGCAGCGTAATCGTGTGTAAAATTGCCTTCCGTTTGTTAATAAAAACTTAATCACATTTAGAGTAATTTTTACTTTCTTTGCCCCCTAAAAAAATAAACAAGATATGAAGCTAAAACGGATATTACCATTATTAATTGCTGCTTTTTTGTTCCCGTTCGTAATGAATGCCCAGGTAACAACAAGTAGTATCACGGGTTTTGTTAAATCTGCAAAAGGTGAACCACTTGAAGGAGCTACTGTTACCGCTGTTCACGTTCCTTCAGGTACAAAATATGCCACCATCAGTAAAAAAGATGGAAGCTATACATTGCCTAACACCAGGATTGGCGGACCTTTTACACTTACCGTTGAGTATGTAGGTTACGCGCCTTCAGTTATCAACGACATTACTTTAAGCCTCGGCGAACCTTATGTGGCTGATGTGACTTTAACGCCAAAAGAAAATGTACTAACTACTGTTACAGTTACAGCAACGAGAACTGCTGTTGCAAAAACCGGCGCAAGTACCATTTTTAATTCAAGACAAATTGCAACACTTCCTTCATTAACCAGGAGCGTTAGTGACTTTACAAGACTTACCCCACAGGCAAACGGAAATAATTTTGCAGGCAGGGACGGAAGATTCAATAACCTGCAGGTAGATGGCGCGAATCTGAATAACAACTTCGGATTGAGCACAGATCTTTTGCCTGGCGGCGGCGCAAGTCCTATTTCAATTGAAGCTTTCGATGAAATTGCTGTGAATATTGCTCCCTTCGATGTTAGACAATCTGGTTTTACAGGAGCTGGTTTGAATATTCTAACCAAAAGTGGTACCAACACATTTCATGGTTCTGCTTACGGATATTACCGCGACCAGAGTTTTAACGGAACTCATGCGGGTAAGGTGAATGTAACTGCTCCGGCACAAAAAAACAAAGTTTATGGTGCAACGCTTGGTGGTCCAATTATCAAGGATAAGTTGTTTTTCTTTATAAATGCTGAATGGGAAAATTCAGCAGTTCCTACTTCCAATGTTTATGTACCAAAAGGTTCAACGGCGTCAGGAACAGCATCAGCTGCACCAATTGATTCTTTAAATAAATTCAGGGATGTATTGAAATCCAAATACAATTATAATGCTGGTGTGTATGACAACCGTCCAAATTATGTTACTAAAAACCGTAAGTTACTAGGAAAGATCAACTGGAATATCAGTGAGAAACACAAACTTGTATTGAAATATTCTGATTTCCAGGGTTCTGATCAGTCTCCTCTTAACGGAAGCAGTGTTCCAAACAGTGGGGCTGGCGGATTTTATATTACTGACCCTGTTACCGGCAAAGTTACCGGCCCTACGTCAAGACTTCCCAACAACAGGAACAGCACCGAATCAATTGGATTCTCGAATTCAGATTATGGTACTGACCACGTAGTCCAGTCAGCTACTTTGGAATTGAACAGCAACTTCACCAGCAAATCTTCAAACCAGTTGTTATTTGCTTATACTCATATAAATGACACAAGAAACAGTCCCGGCGGCATCTTCCCAACTATTGAAATTTTCAATGCTGATGGAACTGTTGATGGAGTTACCAAAGGTAGAAACTATATGAGCGCCGGAACCGATCCTTTTACAAGGAACAATGAAGTGGTGAATAATGTCGCAGATATTACTGATAACTACACTTATTTTGCAGGTAAACACACTCTTACTTTCGGTGGTACTTATGAATATCAAAAAGTAGGGAACGCCTTCATGGGTGGTTCTGAAAGCTATTATATTTATAACACATTGAATGATTTTGTAACTGATGCACCTCCTGCATTTTTCTCTTATACTTATTCACTGGTTCCGGGTCAGCCAAAAGTATTTTCTGCTGATTTGAAATTAGGACAGTTAGGAATTTATGCCCAGGATGAATATAATATCAACGAAAACTTTAAACTGACTTACGGTATCAGGGGCGATCTTCCAACTTATCTGGAGAAGCCAATTGAAAATCCGGCCATTACAGCTTTACAGTTTCCTGATAAGAATGGCAAAATGAAAAATTTCTCTACAGGAAAATGGCCAAATGCAACTTTGCTCCTTTCTCCACGTGTAGGTTTCAGATGGAAAGTTCCTGATGTGAAAGGACTTGTAGTACGTGGCGGAACAGGAGTATTTACAGGAAAAATTCCTTTTGTATTCCTTACCAATATGCCAAGTAACAGTGGCGTATATCAAAACGGTGCTGTCTTGAATACTCCGGCTCAGCTTGCTGGTATTACATTCAATCCAAATCCGGATGCTTATCTTTCTAAATTTCCTTCCACAATTACTGCAACTGCCCCTGGAAGCTTCGTGTTGATTGATCCTAACTTCAAATTTCCACAGGTTTGGAGAACCAATTTAGGTATTGATAAGCAATTAGGAAATGGATTTGTAGCGACTCTGGATGTACTTTATACTAAAGATCTGAATGCAGTAAAAATGCGTAATGCCAACCTGATTGCTCCAACTGCTACTTTAACCGGTGCAGACAACAGGCCTTACTATCCAATTACAGGAACTTCAGCAGCAGCTAAAGCAGCAGATGCAGCCGCTAAATATGTACATCCGGATCTTGCCGGAACCAGCAAAGGGGGAACTGTAATCATTTTGGAAAACACTAAAAAAGGATATTCTTTTGCTACAACAGCCCAGCTATCCAAATCATTCTCTAAAGGATTCTTTGGTTCATTAGCTTATACCTACACATTAGCAACCGAAGTAAGTCCTAACCCTGGCTCCCAGGCAACTTCAGCATGGCAATCTATCATCAACCGTGGAACACCAAACGACGAAGAATTATATAACTCTGCTTATTCAATTCCTCACAGAATCATAGGAAGCGCTTCTTACAGATTTGAATATGCAGATCACCTTGCAACAACTGTTTCATTGTATTATGAAGGAGCAAACCAGGCAAGATTCAGCTATATCGTTGGTGGTGATTTGAACAACGACGGAAATAATGCTTCCGACCTGATGTATATTTATGCAAAAGGCTCTGATGTTCCATTTGTTCCGTTCTTAAATAAGGATGGTTCGGTAAAATATACTGTTGAACAACAACAGGCAGCTTACGACGAGTTTGTAGCAAACTCTCCTTATCTGAGAAAACACAAAGGCCAATATGCTGAAAGAAATTCTGCATTAACTCCATGGTACAATCGTGTTGACGCCCGTATTTTACAGGACTTTTTCTTAAAAACAGGCAATACAACTCATACATTGGAATTTAGCGTTGACGTGATCAATCTTTCTAACCTGATCAACAGAAACTGGGGCATCCATGATCTTTATACTATCAATAACCCGCTTTCATTCAAAGCTATTGTAAATGGTGCTCCTACTTATAATCTTGCTGAATACAACTCCGCGTTAGCTACGGATCCTTTTACTCCGGTAAAGAGTTCAAGCACAACATGGGGTATTCAATTAGGTTTGAGGTATAAATTCTAAAAACAATTTTTTAAATTAAAACACAAGCGCCCCGGATTTTTCCGGGGCTTTTTTGTTTAAGAAATCACTTATTACTGAATAATTTAAAACTGTTGAATTTGGAAAGGGATCTCACTTTTACTCGGTGTCAAAAAAAAGCTAATGTTTT
>DATNFV010000073.1:0-27112 GCA_035606215.1 Hanamia sp. | reverse complement strand
GATTTTGATGGAACAATTGGAAAAATAAATGTGATCCCACAGGATATTGGAAGGGTGCTTTTGAATCTTTTCAACAATGCTTTTTATGCAGTAAACGCCCGCCAGAACGAATCATTCGGGCAGGAACAAAAAACAAGAAATGCTGAATTGTATAAACCAACGGTTTCTGTAACAACAATGAAGTGTGATGATAAAGTTCAAATCATTGTAAGAGACAATGGAAACGGTATTCCGCAAAACATTGTTGAAAAAATCTTTCAACCATTTTTTACTACCAAACCAACAGGAGAAGGAACGGGATTGGGATTGAGTTTGGCGTATGATATTATTAAAGCTCATGGTGGGACGTTAAAAGTTGAAAGTAAGGAAGGTGAAGGAAGTGAGTTTGTGATCCAATTGCCTGTTGTCTGAATCACGGATTAAAAGGATTAAAAGATGGCACAGATTAATCCTAACGCAGAATTAAAATCACAAGTACTGAATTATCTTAAAGTTTTTAAACTGGAAGTGGAATTATTAATAAATTTTGGAAGTAAAAGTTTTCATTTTAAAGATTCGTTTACTGAAATGAAATCAGTGAAATCCATAAATCCATTTAAATCCGTGATTCAGAAAAGTTATGATATTGTAAAATCTCATGGAGGAAGTTTGAAAGTGGAAAGTAAAGAAGGCGAAGGAAGTGAGTTTGTGATTCAATTGCCTGTTGTCTGAATCACGGATTAAAAGGATTAAAAGATTTCACAGATTAACGGGAAGTGGGATTATTAATAAATTTTGGAAGTAAAAGTTTGACATTTAAAAGATTCTACTCTGAAATAAAAATCAGTGAAATCCAGAAATCCATTTAAATCCGTGATTCAGATAGTGATTTTGCAATTGCACTCTCAATTATTAATACAAAAATTTAAATTTAAATATGAACAAAATAACGTTCGGCTCTTTGCTTATGATAGCATTTATTGCTTTGCTTGCTTTGGCATCCTGCAACAATCATGAAAGCGATATACCTTTTCCTGCAAAGGGAAATGTTTGGCCACAGCCGGTCAGCCAGCCATTACAGTTAACGGCGCCAAAAAAAATAAACTGGGTAACTGTGAAAACGGGAGGCATTCATCCTACCATCAAAAAATTAGATATTGATGCATTGCCTCATACACCTTATGATGCCTCTGGTTTCAAACCTTTTGCCAGTGCGCCTGAAGAAGTTCATTTCGACTTTAATGCTTTGCCTTCGTCGGCCTTTAATTTAGATAAAATCCTTTCAACCCCTTTACATTTTAAAACTTCGGTGATGGCTCCCCCTGTTAAAGTAAAAGTAGCGCCGCCTTCGCTTAAAAGCGGTACACCACTTTCCGTTTATGGTATTGGCTTGCAACAAGGACTGCGCGACAACATTGTACTTAGTTTACTTAAAGATAAAAACGGACTTATGTGGATAGGCACATCCACTGGCCTTTACAGGTATGATGGTGAATATATGGAAAGTTATTCTGTAGGAGGCGCCAACGGTTTGATTGAGGATAATAATGGAAGAATATGGTTTACGGCGGGAAAGGGAATAGGAATGATAGATTCTAAAGCAAGCAGAGTAAGTTTAAGCGGCGCTATCCGCTTTCCGCGCCCTAATCTTCCAAGAATGACACTTGATGATAAAGGAAATTTGTGGATTTCGCAAACAGGAAGTAAGGGAGCAGATGTAATAGACCCTCAGAACGAAACTTTTAAACACCTCGACATAAGTACAGGACTTTCAGCAGCCAATACTTCCGGCACCTTTGAGGATAACAAAAAAAATATCTGGATAACAAGTGATGCTGGAGCAGATATTATTAATCCTGAAAAAGGTATCATCAGTCATTTACAAAAAATAAATGGCCTGCAAACCGATACCCTGAGCGCCATTACCGGTGACAAAAAAGGCACTGTTTGGATTGCATGCAAAGGTGGATTGACGGCAGTGAATATAGAAAACGGTTCGATGATCAATTATGGAAAGTTACAGGGTTTGGATAATGATGACACACATAAACTTTTATATGACAATGACGGCATGGTTTGGATAGCTGCAACCAGTGGCCTCACCATTCTCAACCCCGGAAAAGGAATGACGAAATCTTTTGCAGTAAACGAAGGAATACCTCTAAATTATATTTTCGATTTGGTACAGGATGACCAACAAAGAGTATGGATCGCAAATCCTAATACAGGTCTTGACGTAATTGACCAAAATGCCAAAATCGTTTATCCGGTTGGCAAAAAAATAATTACAACACTTTTTGAAGATGCAGCTTCTAATATTTGGGCAGGCACCAATAATGAAGGAATACTTATATTAAATGGGGATAAAAAAACTGTAACGCCATTAAATACTCAAAATGGTTTTAGTGATAATTTTATACAAGGCTTTACTGAAGAAAATGGAAAACTTTGGGTAACTAGTTTTGGTGGACTTGACATTATTGACGAAGCAAATAAAACGATGGAACATACCGGGCAGAAAGAAGGCCTTCTGAGTGATAGTATTTATGCCGTAATAAGAGACAGCCATAATAATATCTGGCTTACCGGGCCATCTGCAGGCGTTGAAATAATTGACTCGGCAAGAAAAAGTATCCGGCGTTTGGACAAAGTAAATGGCCTGAGTGATAATACTATTTTGGATGTTAAAGAAGATAATAATGGCTTCATCTGGCTCGCTCATCAATTCACCGGTGTAGATGTAATTGATCCGAAAGCAGGAACGATTCAAAATTTGAATAATGCTCCCGGTTTAAAAGATACTTGTTTCAGAAACTTAATGCCAGATAAATATGGAAGAATGTGGATTGGAACCAACAAAGGCATTTATGTAGCAGACATAAGAGCCGGAACGCTTACTTCAATCAATACAACTCAGGGATTATCTGACAATAACATCTCATCGATGGTTGAATACAACGATGACATAGTTGTTGGCACTTATAATTCCGGTAATATAATAACACCGCCAGTTGTCGGCAAAATAAACGGAAACTGGAACGTATCCCGTTTAGCAAAATCCGAAGGCCTGGCGGATTTTAATCAAAGCTGGGACGTAAATATCGTTACCAAAAAAGGACAATACTTGTGGGGAGACCAGGGAATTACGATACTCAATAAAATTAAAAAACAACACGATAGTTCAAAAACTTATATTGCCGGCGTAAGCATTATGAGCCAGCCGATGAATTTTGCTAACCCCATTTCGATGAATGAACATGATACTTTATGGACTGCCGATTCCTTTTATGTTAAAGGGCGGCAACCTCCAAATACAGGTTATGAACAAGAAGGAAAGTTTCACTGGGACAGTGTTTCCGGCCCTTATAACATTCCGGTAAACCTGCAAATTCCGTACAATGAGAATTATATCCAGTTTCAATTTGCCCAGGCAAATCTTGGCAGGCAGGATAGTGTTTTGTATAGTTATGTTTTAGAAGGCATCGATAAAAAATGGAGCCCTGCCAATGACAAAACTTTTACAGACAATTACCTGAATCTGTCTTCAGGAGCATATACTTTTAAAGTACGTAGCAGACTACTTGATGGAAAATGGAGCGCACCTGCGATCTTTCAATTTACCATTTTGCCGCCCTGGTATAAAACATGGTGGGCTTATCTCCTTTTTGCTGTAATTGTACTTGGGCTATTAAGAACCTACATTGTATTTCGTTCAAGAAGATTAAAAAATGAAAACAGGATCCTGGAAGAAAAAGTGACTTTGAGAACAAAGGAATTACAAAAATCGCTTGAAGATTTAAAAGCCACACAAACACAGCTTATCCAATCCGAAAAAATGGCTTCTTTAGGAGAACTTACAGCAGGCATTGCACATGAGATTCAAAATCCCTTAAATTTTGTCAACAATTTTTCCGAAGTAAATACAGAACTGATTGATGAAGCAGGGGAACAAATTGGAAAAGGAAATTTTGCGGAAGTAAAAACAATACTGGACAATATCAAAGAAAACGAGCAGAAAATAGGTCACCACGGAAAGCGTGCCGATGCGATCGTAAAAGGAATGTTGCAACATTCGAGGAGCAGCGCAGGCCAAAAAGAGCTGACTGACATCAATGCTTTATCAGATGAATATTTCCGGTTGAGTTATCATGGTTTAAGGGCAAAAGACAAATCCTTTAACGCCAATATGAAAACTGATTTTGATGGAAGCGTCAGCAAAATAAAAATCATTCCGCAGGACATTGGAAGAGTAATTTTAAACCTGTTCAATAATGCGTTCTATGCAGTTACTCAAAAAAAGAAATTGAATATTCAAGGTTATGAACCAACTGTATCTGTAAGCACCAACAGGATGAATGGTAATATCTTCATCCACATCAAAGACAATGGCAACGGCATTCCGCACAATATTATTGATAAAGTGTTTCAGCCATTTTACACTACCAAACCAACGGGAGAAGGAACCGGATTGGGATTGTCACTGGCGTATGATATTATCAAAGCGCATGGAGGTGAATTGAAAGTGGAAAGCAAAGAAGGCGAAGGAAGTGAGTTTGTTGTTCAATTGCCTGTTGTCTGAATCACGGATTAAAAGGATTAAAAGATTACACAGATTAATCCTAACGCAGAATTAAAATCACAAGTACATTATCTTAAAGTTTATAAACCGGAATCTAAAATATTAAACAATTTCTCTAAAAATAAAAACAAACAAAAATCATGAAAGCAGTATTATTTCTTCTGATTTGCCCCTTATTTTACATTTCCTGCACCAATTCCTTGGCTAACAATAATGCGAAAGGAACTACCCCACCAATCACCCAAAGAACTCCGGTGGTTGATAATTATTTCGGCATGAAAGTAACGGATAATTATCGCTGGCTGGAGAACATGAAAGATTCCTCTGTCGTAAATTGGTTCAAAGCACAATCCGATTATACCAACAGTTTCTTAGATAAAATACCGGGAAGAGATTCGCTGGTGGAAGCTTTTAAAAAGCTGGACGCATTAACCCCGGTAAGAATCACCGATATTGTAAGAAAAGATAACCGTTATTTTTATAAAAAGACATTACCTGATGAAAAAGTAGGCAAGCTTTATTTCCGGGATGGAGAAAATGGCGCTGAAACTTTATTGTATGATCCCGGCATGGATAAAGATGGCAAACCCCAAAGCCTGAATTCATTTTCAGCTTCTGAAGATGGGAAAAATGTAGCTCTTGCTGTTACGCAGGGTGGCGCTGAAGTAAGCCGGATTTACACGATTAATGTAGATTCAAAAAAAATAGATCCGGAAAGTATTTATCCGGCAACTTCGTTGTTTGGCTGGTCACCTGACAATAAAGGTTTTTTGTATTTAATGTTAAATTCAGCAGATAATAAATCGATGGATTTAGAATCTGATACACGTGCAATGTACCATGAGATGGGAAGCGCATCATCGAATGATAAAGAAATTTTTTCTAAAAGAAAATATCCTAACCTGGGATTGACATCCGCAGATTTCTGC
The DNA here is from genome assembly GCA_035606215.1 of Hanamia sp. Classification (GTDB taxonomy): domain Bacteria; phylum Bacteroidota; class Bacteroidia; order Chitinophagales; family Chitinophagaceae; genus Ginsengibacter. The sequence continues at coordinate 21,625 of DATNFV010000073.1, read as the reverse complement.
GTTGCTTATTATAGTGACGATTTTAAATACATCATTGCAGGACCTTCAACGGTGAGTAATGATCTTACTTGTTTTTATGCGCCCGCTTCTGATCTGTTAAACCCGGTTATTCCATGGAAACCTTTGTTACAGAAAAAAGACCATGTAACCGGTTTGGCGTTTGATGGAGACGATGTGTATATGCTTACTTATGAAAATGCACCCCAGTATAAGATCATCAAAAGCAACCTTGGAAATTTTAGTGTGGCCGATGCCAAAGTAGTGGTGCCTGAAGGAAAGGATAAGATCACCAATATGGCCCGTTCAAAGGGTTATTTATTCATTTCCTATTCTGATGGAATTAATGGAGGTGCAAAACAATATAACCTGCATAACGGTGACCTGGCTTCCATCAATTTACCTATAGAAGGTTGTGGCGAAGGCGGAAAGGTATTAACGCCTTATGGAATTCACTCCAATGATGGATATATTGAGATTACGTCATGGAAACAACCGCTTGCTGTTTATGATTATAATGCAGATAATCAAAAAACAGCCTTGAGCGCTTTTAATGTAAAAGCAAATTACCCGGGAATGGAAGATGTACAAGTTGTGGAAACTGAAGCGCCGGGGCAAGATGGAACCATGATCCCACTTTCCATTGTTTATAATAAAAATCTAAAATTAGATGGAACTTCCAGTTGCCTTCTCACAGGCTATGGCGCTTATGGAATATCTCTTACTCCTTCTTTTAGCATACTGCCATTGGCATTAGTAAATAAAGGAATCGTTTTTGCGGTAGCACATCCAAGAGGCGGTGGAGAAAAAGGGGAAGCATGGTACAAAGCCGGCTATAAAACCACCAAGCCAAACACGTGGAAGGATTTCATTTCCTGCGCAGAATATCTGATCAAAAATAAATACACTTCCTCAGCAAAATTAATAGGGTTGGGAACAAGCGCAGGCGGAATAACCATTGGGAGAGCCATCACTTCAAGGCCTGATCTTTTTGGAGCCGCGATAGATAATGTAGGTTGCAGCAACGCGCTTAGATTAGAAAACTCTCCCAACGGACCTGTTAACATTCCTGAATTCGGCACGGTAAAAGATTCTGTTGAAAGCAGGGCATTGTATGAAATGGATGATTTGCATCATGTAAAAGAAGGCGTAAAATATCCGGCTGTAATCTGTGTTTGCGGCTGGCACGACCCGCGTGTAATTGCATGGCAGCCGGCTAAATTTGCCGCTGCATTGCAACATGCTACTGCCTCAGGAAAACCGGTATTGTTAGATGTAAATTATGATGACGGCCATTTTACCGAAGATAAGTCAGTAACTTTTAAAAACTTTGCCAACATGTTTGCTTTTGGATTATGGCAAACCGGCAATCCCGATTTCCAGATAAAGGATTAAGATGCAGACCAGCGCAGGCTTTTGAAACCTGGCTGGTCTTTACTTAATAAACAAGTTTTCTTGTATTTTCTGCGCAGGAAATGAGGGAAGTGAATTTGTGATTGAATTGCCGGTTGTCTGAATCACAGATTAAAAGGATTAAAAGATGGTACAGATAGTTAGCATGACAGAATTAAAAAATAAAGACATAATGTGAAAAATTATGGAAGTGGGATTATTAAACAGTGAAATCCATAAATCCATTTAAATCCGTGATTCAGAAAAGTTAAAAGATAACTATTCAGCGATTCTGCTTGCAGCAACGCTCACCATTCTTTGATTTTTTGTTGCCGACTGAAATAACCCTTCCCCAGTTTGCATGATTGTTTTTTGTCTTCCCAAATGCCGGAACACTCTCGAAGAGAGTATGAGGAGTGTATGAGGAGTGTATGAGGAGTGTATGAAGAGTGTATGAAGAGAGTATGAGGAGAGTATGAGGAGAGTATGAGGAGAGTATGGGAAAGGTATAGGAAAGGTATAGGAAAGGTATAGGAAAGGCATCTGAAAGGTATGACTATTAGCTGTGGATTTTTTGGGAAATAAAAAAATAATTGAATGTTATTTGCTAATGATTTAAATTGAATTTTTATTCTTACACAAAAACTCATTGCAACTGCATTTTATGTTTTTAGAACCATTACTCATTTTTTTTCTGTTGCGCTATTTACGCAGATTTCTGCGAAAATTTTCACCGGATCCGCAATGGGATAAAATTTTAAATTTTTCTTCTATTGCAGTTATCGTTCTTTTTGTTATTGGAGAGTCGATACGCGCTAATAATATGACCTGGCTGTGGGATTTAATTCTTTTGACTGTAGTCTGGATGACATTTAAACTTCCGGTTTTTCAAAATGTGCAGCAGATTATGTATGCTGTATTGCCATTGGTTTTATTAACGATCTTCAATCATATCTGCACACAATTTTTCCCCTCATTTTATGATCGTATAGATCAGTATGTTAACCTTGCTTTTGGCGTTGCCATTACATGGCTTATTTCCGTTTGGATCAAATCAGGAAAACAACAGAAAGCGCTTGATGCGGAACGAAAAAAAACAAGGGAAGAAGAAGAACGCAGGAAATTTATTGCCGTACAAAAAGATGAACTGGAAGTTTTGGTAAATGAAAGAACAAAAGAGCTGGTTCAGCAAAAAGAAGAATTGCAACAAACTCTTTCAGAATTGCGTGAAGCACAGGCCCAGCTTATACAGTCAGAGAAAATGGCTTCACTTGGTGAATTGACTGCCGGCATTGCTCATGAAATTCAAAACCCTTTAAATTTTGTAAATAATTTCTCTGACGTAAACAGCGAACTGATTGGTGAAATGCAAATCGAATTGCAAAACGGAAATGTGGAAGAAGCGATTGCGCTTGCTAACGACATCAAAGAAAATGAACAAAAAATAAATCATCATGGCAAGCGCGCTGATGCAATCGTAAAAGGAATGTTGCAACATTCAAGGAAAAGTTCAGGACAAAAAGAACCAACGAACGTCAATGCTTTGGCAGATGAATATTTACGGCTCAGTTACCATGGATTAAGAGCAAAAGACAAAACATTTAATGCAACGCTGGAAACAAACTTTGATGAAAGCATTGAAAAAATAAATATCATCCCGCAGGATATTGGAAGAGTTTTGCTGAACCTTTTCAACAATGCTTTTTATGCAGTAAATGTGCGCCTGAACGAATCATCCGGGCAGCAACAAATAAAAGTAAATCCTGAATCATATAAACCAACAGTTTCTGTAAGTACAAAAAAATGTGGTGACACTATTTTCATTTCTGTAAGCGATAATGGTTGTGGCATTCCTCAAAAAGTTTTAGACAAAATTTATCAGCCTTTCTTTACCACAAAGCCTACAGGAGAAGGAACCGGCCTGGGTTTGAGCCTTAGCTATGATATTATCAAAGCGCATGGAGGACAGATAAAAGTGGAAACATCAGAAGGAAAAGGAACCGAATTTATTATTCAATTACCTGTTTAAAGAATCAAACAAAATAATAAATGATCATCAATAATCAATTAATAAAAATGAAGCAACTTCTATCAAAAAGTATTCTGTTTTTTTTCCTGTTTTTCCTGAATTGGCATTTAGGATTTTCACAAACTTCGCGTTTTAGCAGCAACCAGTTTGTAAATGAACATGGCGATACTTTACGCTACCGTCAATTATTTCCTGATTCTGATACTTTAAGAAAATATCCGCTGGTGATTTTTTTACATGGTTCAGGCGAACGCGGAAGCGATAATGAAGCGCAATTAAAATGGGGCGTAATGAATTTTGCAACTGATGAAAATATGCGTCTTTATCCGGCGTTCGTAATCGCTCCTCAATGTCCTGAAAAACAAAGCTGGTCCAACTTTTCACGTTCAAAAAATAGTTTGGAAATGAGCTTACAATCTTCACCCGCAAAACCCATGGAACTTGTAATTGAGCTGATTCATAAGATGATGAAAACTTTACCAATTGACACCAATAGAATTTATATCACCGGGCTTTCAATGGGAGGTTTTGGAACTTACGACGCGATAGAGCGCTATCCTGATTTATTTGCAGCAGCGGTACCTGTTTGCGGCGGTGGCGACGTCTCCAAAGCAGCATCTATTGCTCATTTGCCAATTTGGATTTTTTTGGGAGCAGAAGATGCAGCAGTGAATACCGGTTATTCGTTAATGATGCTGGAAGCTTTGACAAAAGCCGGTGCTCATCCTGGCTTTACGCAATATCCGGAAGTCGGACATTTTTCATGGCTCGGCGCTTACAGTGATCCGCTGATGATCCAATGGTTATTCAGGCAACATAAATAAGTAAAAAAAAGCAACTTAAAACAAAAAACAATGAAAGTTTTAGTAGTAGATGATGAAACAGATATGAAAACGCTTTTCGAACAACGTTTCAGAAAAGAAATCAAAACCGGCGAAATTGATTTTGTATTCGCTAATTCCGGCAATGAAGCGCTTGATTATCTTAATCGCCAGGAGCATGAATTTGTGCTGATTTTATCAGACATCAATATGCCGGGCATGACAGGCCTTGAATTATTGGAACGAATCAAAAACAAATACCAGGCGCCACCACCCAAAGTAATGATGATCACAGCATATGGCGATGAATATAATTACAAACAGGCCATGAGCCTTGGCGCCGACGATTTTCTTACCAAACCACTTGATTTTAATTCATTAAAGGAAAAATTAAAAACCAAAGAATAATGGCTAAAATCTTAGTAGTTGATGATGAAACAGATCTGGAAATACTGATCAGGCAAAAGTTTAGAAGACAGATACGTGAACAAAAATATGAATTCACTTTTGCCAGCGATGGAAATGATGCGCTGAATAAAATAGGCGAACATCCTGATATAGAAATCGTTTTAAGCGATATCAATATGCCGGGCATGGACGGATTGACTTTGATTGGTAAATTGAGCGAAGAGAATCCATTGATAAAATCTATCATTGTTTCCGCCTATGGCGATATGGAAAATATCCGCACAGCCATGAACCGCGGGGCATATGATTTTTTATGCAAGCCTGTAAATTTTGAAGATCTTGATGTTACTATTCAAAAAACGATCCGCTATGTGACACAGATTCGTGAAACAGTGGAAGCCATCCGGGAAAATAATATTTTAAAAATGTACGTCGATAAAAACGTACTCAGTTTTATGAACAGCCGCGAGTTTGAATCATCGTTGCTGCTAAGTGAAAATATTGATGCAACCGTTGCCTTTATTGACATTTGTAATTTCACGGCCATCACAGAAAAAGAACCTGCCGATGTGGTAGTAAAACTTCTAAACCGCTATTTTGATGTAATGGTAAAAGAAATTATTGCTCAGGATGGATATATTGATAAATTTATGGGAGATGCGATCATGGCAATTTTCCGCGGAGAATTTCATCTCGACAGGGCTATTGATGCCAGTCTTGCAGTAAGAAAGCAAATTGAAAAGCTTCCGGATTTGGAAGGATTATCTTTTTCGCCAAAATTATCCATTGGTATTAATTCCGGCGAAATGATTTCTGGTAATATCGGCTCCGCTAATTTGCGCCGCCTGGATTATACGGTAATTGGTGATACGGTAAATACAGCACAACGATTACAAAGCATTGCACAGCAAGGACAAATCGTAATTAGTGAAGAATCTTATAAGAGAGTAAAAGATTCATTTCACTGTGAAAAGCTTGGTGAGGTTTCTTTAAAACATAAAGAAAAACCGGTAACTATTTACGAAGTAGTCGATTGAGAAAACAGGAATGCGGAATTTGTTGCGGAATAATAGTTGAAATCATTCCACCGCCTTTACAGCTGCTTACAGGGTTTATTTTCAATAAAAATAAAATGACGTTTTTATTACATTTTCTCAGCTTAAATAGATGATTTTGTACTAATTCCTTTCTTCAAAGGAAGTAAAAATATTTTCTTATCTAAAAAAGCATTATGAAAAAAATCATTGTAATACTCGTCCTGGTTTTTGGAATTTATACTACAACTACAGCGCAAACAAAGTCTGCCCCTGCCAATTCCACAGTTTCAAAAAACGACAAGGCTACCATTGCTGCTCAAAAGAAAGCTGATAAGGAAGCCAAAGCTTTAGCAAAAAAACAAGCTAAAGAACAAGCCAAAGCAGCATCTGCCAATGCAACTGCATCTACAGATAAAGCAACTATCGCTGCTCAAAAGAAAGCTGATAAGGAAGCAAAAGCTTTAGCAAAAAAACAAGCTAAAGAACAAGCCAAAGCAGCATCTGCCAATGCAACTGCATCTACAGATAAAGCGACTATCGCTGCTCAGAAGAAAGCAGATAAGGAAGCCAAAGCTTTAGCAAAAAAACAGGCTAAAGAACAAGCTAAAGCAGCATCTGCCAATGCAACTGCATCTACAGATAAAGCGACTATCACTTCTCAGAAGAAAGCAGATAAGGAAGCCAAAGCTTTAGCAAAAAAACAGGCTAAAGAACAAGCTAAAGCAACACAGGTTCAAACTCCTGCTAATCCTTCTACTACTTCTACTACCTCTCCTGCTTCTACTGCTTCTACTGCTTCAATTGCAAAAGTTAAAAAGCAATCTTCAGTTGTTAACCAGCCAAATACTTCTCATCCCGAAGATAAAGCCATCAGTACTGATGCAAAAGGAAGAACCATTTACCAGGGACCAAGAGGTGGAAAATATTATATTAATAAAAACGGAAATAAGGAGTACGTAAAATAATTTCGTTTCTCTCCGATAAAATTACTTGCTAGTTAACCGCCTTTTATAAAATTAAAGGCGGTTTTTTATTTCCGGTATTTCCACTTTTTGAAATGATACATTTATGAACTGAGAGATTAATTTCAGATAAATTAACCAGCCATTTTTCAGTCGATTATAAATAAGAAAATCGATTTCTTTATTTGTTTACTCTCTTTTATTTTTATTCAATAACAGGTTCTGTTTTTACCAACTGATCTGTTGTTGTCTGATCGATTTTATTCATTTTATTTTTGTGCTGAAACCAATAATAAAACGGAATTCCTAAAAGGATCAAAACCAGTCCTATTCCGGCTTCCCGCGGACGGGCAATAATAGTATTGCCAATTAAAAAAATACAAAAAATTACAAAGATCGCAGGAACAACAGGATAACCCCAAACCTTATAAGGGCGTTTGGCGTCAGGCATTTTTTTTCTCAAAATAAAAACTCCAAAAGCAGTTGCACCATAAAAAATAAACGCAGCAAAAATGAGCATATCTGTCAATTGGTCAAATGTCCCCGATAAAACCAGGATAGCTGCCCAGATTCCCTGGTACCATAATGCATTTCCCGGAACTTTTGCAGAATTGACCTTTGCCATCTTTGAAAAAAACAATCCTTCTTTTGCCATTGCAAAAGAAGTTCGCGCATTACTTAAAATAGTAGCGTGCGTGCAACCAAGGGTTGATAATAAAATTAATAATGAAATAAAAACAACCCCACCTTGATTCCAGAAAACCTTTACTGCCTGGACCGCAGCAATTTCATTTCCTGCAGCATTCACAGAAACCAAAGAACCAACCGGCATTAAAGAGAGATAAGCAATATTTGTAAGTACATATAATGTTATCACAATAAACAATCCGAGTACAATGCTTAACGGCACATTCCTGTGAGGATTTTTAATTTCTCCACCTAAAAAACCCACCGAATTCCATCCTTCATAAGCCCAAAAAGCGGCCAGCATCGCGGTAAAAATAGCGCTGATAGTTATGGATTGGCCGTTGTTGGTTGCCAAAGAAAATGAGGAAGAAATATCAGCATGGCCTGATGTAGTTCCAAAAACAATTATTGTGACAATTCCGGCTAAAACCAGTAACAATAAAACAGTGCTTAAGCCGGCGCCAAGTCTAAGTCCGCGGCTATTGATCCATGTTAAAAAAACGATCAGGAAAATAGCGACAAGTTTTACATTAAAGCCTTCGAACGGATGAAAAATTCCAAGGAACTGCACATCTTTTAAAGAAGAAAAGACAGCCGGAAAATGGACAATGCTATTCAACGATTGCGCAAAAACATAAGCGATCGAAGCAATTGCAGCTGTTTTGATGGCAGCAAAATTGGACCAGCCATAAAGGAAGGAAAAAAAACGGTTGTAAATTTTTTTATAATAAACATATTCGCCACCTGTGTCTGCCAGCATACTTGCAATTTCTGCGTTGCTCAAAGCGCCAAACAAAGTAATAATTCCACCAAGCACCCAGCAAACAAGAACCCAGCCTGAAGAATGCAATTCAGAAGCCATCGGGGCCACTTTTTTATAAATTCCTGAACCGATAATATTCCCAATGACCATTACAATGGCCAGACGCAATCCAAGTGTGCGGTTAAGTTGTGATGATTGATGCATAAATTTTAGTTGTGGTAAAAACTGAAAAGATGAAATTTAATTGGAAAGAATTATTCGAAGAATTAAATATAACAATCTTAATTGAAAATGTAGTTTTTCATTTCATTTTGAGAAAGAAACTTTTTTGGAAAAGATCTTTTTGAAAGATTATAAAGATTATGATAAATCAAATTATTTTTTCGGCACAATCCTTAAAAAGCAATCAACCAAATACGAACGATTTCTATTTTTTAAATGGATCAAAAAACATGAATCATTGCACGCTTTTTGATACTTGTAATTTATGTCAAAAATTCTTATCCTAGATGATGATTTAGACCTGTTAACGGTAGTAAAATCCTTACTTCGAAAGAAAGGCTTTGAGGTATTAGCTTACAGCGATTGGGTCAAGGCTTTGGATGCTGTAAAGAGACACAAACCTCAATTAATTCTTCTTGATGTTTTTCTTCAGGGTATTGATGGACTTGATGTTTGCAAAAAACTAAAATCTTCCTATTTCACCAGAAATATTCCTGTTATCATGCTCTCCTCTTATCCAAATATTGCTGAAACCGCTATTTATGAATTTGGAGCAGATGATTTTGTTTCAAAGCCATTTGAAGTAAATGAAATGGTAAAGAAAATCCATCACATTTTGGCAAAGAAACACGTTTCTGCTTAAAGAAATTCCTTTAAGAAATCTCTTTTATTAATAAATTCTCAATCGTGCTGCAAGGCACAAAAAAGGGCTTATTTGTAATTACCAGATTTAAATTCTGTCCTGTAACAGTATAATTCCCTTTAATTGTATTACCAAAAACTGTCACTTCAAAATTGCCGGAATTTTCATCGCCGCTAAAAATACCATTTTGATTTTCTATTGCATTTTTTGCCCGTAAAATGGTATTAGAGATCGGGCCGGTAAAGGGTATATTAAAATTACAGTCTGACATATAATGTGATTTTTGTTTTGAAGGGGGAATTTTATTGGGGAAATGTTTACACACGAAATACTTCACAAAATTTTCCTTTTGCAAAAATGGTTAATTTTTGTCGTTTTAGGGAATATTTTACTAAACCTTTTTCGGCTTTTTTGGCTACAATAAAATCATTTTTCTCTAAATAATTCTTCAGTTTTTCCAAATAGATAAAAACAATCTATGCGAAAAACAAGTTCTTAAACAAATATCAAATAATTTTGAGCAAATGAATTTTTCATCAGATAAAATGCTTTTTAAAAATGAATACAATAAAAATCGGAATCGCCTGTGATCATGGCGGTTTTGAGCTAAAAAATATTTTGCAGTTTTTTTTAAAAGAAAAAGGATACGATGTAAAAGATTTCGGCGCATTTGAATTGGACGCATCAGATGATTATCCTGATTTTGTAATTCCTTTAGCAAGAGCCGTTGCCATTCAAACAGTAAATCGTGGCATCGCCATCTGCGGAAGTGGTGTTGGGGCTTCTGTTGCTGCCAATAAAATTGCCGGAGTAAGAGCAGCCTTGATTCATGATCATTTCTCGGCTCATCAAGGCGTTGAAGATGATGACATGAACCTGATTTGTCTTGGCGGAAGAGTGACAGGTTTCGCGGCTGCCGAAGAATTTGTAATGGCTTTTTTAAATGCCACATTTACCGGAGCAGAAAGACACAGAAGACGTTTGATGAAAGTAAAAGAAGTAGAATTAAGAAATGCTTAGATTTTTACCATAAAATTTATTTTGCAATAACAGAAAAAATATTACGGAATCAAATATCATATGAAGAGAAGAATTAAGATTTTATTTTCAGACATAGGTGGAGTGCTGCTTACAAACGGATGGGGACACGAATCGCGCATGGCTGCTGCAAAAAAATTCAACATTAATTATGAAGAAATGGATATGCTCCATGATTTTATTTTTAATGTTTATGAAATGGGAAAAATCACATTGGATGATTATCTGAACACCGTTGTTTTCAATAAAAAAAGAGATTTTGCAAAAGAAGAATTTAAAGAATTTATGTTTACCCAATCGAAACAACTTCCTGAAATGCTTCCCTGGATGATTGATTGGAAACACAGACATGAAAACATTAAAGTGATCTCGATCAATAATGAACCACGGGAATTAAATGAATACCGGATCAAAACTTTTAAACTTCATGATTTCTTTGATGCGTTTATTTCTTCATGTGAAGTAGGAATGCGTAAACCGGATCCTGGAATTTTTCAACTTGCTTTAGGAATTGCCCAGGCTAAGCCTGAAGAATGTATTTATTTCGATGATCGTTTTATGCTGGTTGAAGCTGCAAAAAAAACAGGGATGCAAGCTCATCAGCACATTGATTTTGAAAGCACCAAAAAGATCATGTTGTCGATTGAATAAAATAGAAAAAGTGATTATTTCTTTGGTCGCTTCATTTCCCCTGTAAAATTTTTATTTAGAACTTACAGGTGGCTTCCCTCCTTCCGGAACAAAGATCAATGCGTCAGAATCAAGACAATATCTTTTATAAGTAGGTGCCGGACCATCATCGAACACATGTCCAAGATGCGAACCTGTTTTAGAATCAACTACTTCCCAGCGGTTCATTCCATCGCTTTTATCTAATACCAGTCTTACGGCATTTTTATTAATGGGAGCATAAAAGCTTGGCCAACCCGTACCTGAATGAAATTTTGTTTCAGAACTAAAGACCGGTTGTAATGAAGCAGCAGAATAATAAGTTCCTTTTTTATAAAAATCATCGTACTTTCCTGTAAAGGCTCTTTCTGTTCCGCGTTCCCGTAAAATATAATATTGCGCCGGTGTTAGTTTTTGTTTCCATTGAGCATCTGTATATTGAACAGGAAAGCTTTTATAAGAATCAGCAATTTCAGGTTCGGGGTATCTATTCTTATCCGGCGTTTGAGATTGAGTGCAGTTGGCAAGGAAAGTGCAAATCAAAAGGGCAACAAAATAGAATATCTTTTTCATGACAAGTTTTTTGCTTTGAATTACGTAACAAAGCTATTCATGGTTTTATTAAATTAGCTCAAACTTTTGTAAAATTAACAGCAATTAATTTCCGGTTGCTCCCGCTTGCTTGATTAATTTATAAACCATTCCGCCATTTTTGCCCTCGATTTTCAGAATATAAATTCCGGAGGGAAGACCTTCTGCATGAAGAATAGTATTTTGAGATTGAATATTTTTTGTCAAAACCAACTTGCCGGTAATGGTATAAAGATTCAAAGTTTTTCCAACGAAACCACTGTCTTTATTTGAAGCAATATTAATGATACTGTTGAATGGATTTGGATAAATAATTACTTTCAAAGTTGACACACCTGTATCTTTTGGAAGCGGTCCTCCCTGTGCATTTGAACTATCACAAACAACCGAATTCAGGAAGGAATTCCTTGGATTTCCCAAAGCAAACAAACTTCTCATTTCTGCTTTCTGACCTTCAGTAAACATATTCATGCAGCCGTCGTCAGTCAGATCCATATAATCCATAAACATATCTCCATAGGAGTTTATTGAACAGGAAGAAGTATGAGGAAAAGAAGGACAATTGGTGTTGGCAGCTTCCTGCGGAGGCGTATCAGCAATTCCATCATCGCCGCAGGAGCTATCACCCCAGGGGTGTTTTAAGCCAAGCCAGTGACCAATTTCATGTGTTGCAGTTCTTCCTTTATTATAAGGCGCGGTCGCAGTTCCCATGGTTCCAAAAGCAGTATATTTTATTACAACTCCATCTTTTTCTACAGGGCTTCCCGGCAAAACTGCATATCCCAATGTTCTTCCAAAAAGATTGCAAACCCATAAGTTCAGGTATTTGCTTGCATCCCAGGCATCATCACCGCCCTGGGAAGAAAACTTCATCTGATCATCAGCCAGAAATTGAGGTTCAGTTGTGAATTTATGAATGATTCCGGTTGTATATCTTCCATTTGGATCTACCTTTGCCAGGCAAAATTGTATCCTGGTATCTGCAGCTACATTTTTAAATGGTAAAGGAGTATTGATCGCATCCTTATTCTGCCTTCTGTAATCATTGTTTAAAGAAATGATCTGCGAAAGAACCTGCTGGTCGCTGATATTTTGGTCGCTGGTATTATATAAAACATGAACAACCACCGGAACTACAATCACTTCATCTTTTAAAGTATCACGGCCAACAGTAGTTGGCGTTTCAGTTCTTTGTATGGTATATTTATTGATCGGATGTGACTTTATGTAGTCCGCTGTCCCGCAGCGCTGAGCCGAAGAATATAAAACAAAAGTTGAACAAACAATTGTAAAAAAAAGTTTCATGTATTCCCCGTTGTAAACTCAGTGTTTTCTTTGAGTGTATGAACAAATTTGGGATTACATAGGTCTGGGTTTGAATTTTTACAAGGGATAAGGGAAATTAAAAAAGAAATGGAACGTGAAAGTTAGCGGCCTAACATTAGTTTCAGAGAACAAATAAAGACAATATTATCCGAACTTAAAAATTTTTAGCGCTTTATTTTTACAGTAACAGAGATTTAAAGTTCGCGTTTGTTATTTTTACATTTTATAAAATAGCAAAATGATTTATAAACTTCTTTTAGGAATATGCCTGTTACTGGTATTTAGCTGCCATAATTCTTCCACTCCTGATTATGATAATTCACTTCCTGCGGCAAAATCAATTCCACCTCCGGCTGCGATTATGTTCAAAGTTGATGCAGTGTATCCTCACGATCCAAAAGCTTTTACACAAGGTTTGGAATTTTATAATGACAAGTTATACGAAGGAACAGGCGAACCAGGCCAGTCACGATTACGGATTACTGATATAAAAACAGGAAAGGTAGAAAAAGATTACCTGATACCTGATTCTTCTGTTTTTGGTGAAGGCATCACTATTTTCCACAATAAGATTTACCAGCTTACCTGGCAAAGCCACAAAATTTTTGTCTATAACGTTGATGATATTAATCATCCAATAAATACATTAATCTGGAATACCGAAGGATGGGGAGCAACTCACGATACCACCAATATTATTATCAGCGATGGCTCATCCAAATTATATTTTGTTCAGCCTGATGAGAGTAAGAAGAACATGAAAATCAATAAAGTATTGACTGTCCGAAACAACATTGGTGAAGTGGACAGTCTCAACGAACTGGAACTAATCAATGGATATGTTTATGCAAACAGATGGCTGACCAATGACATTGTAAAAATTGATACATCAAATGGGTATGTGGTTGGCAAAATCGATTTAACTGGCCTCCTTCAGCAATATGATCCCGGTGTTAAAACCAACTCGGATGCAGTTTTGAATGGAATTGCTTATGACAGTACTACCAAAAAATTATACATCACCGGTAAATACTGGCCAAGAATGTTTGAAGTAACATTGCAATAACTACCTTTTATTGGTTGTATCAGTTCTGTAAGTATTACTTTGTAAAGAATTATTAGTTACAGAAGTATCTACAGGTACCGTATTGGTAATATCCGTACCGGGAAGAGGCACTCCTCCTCCACTTCCTTTGTTAGGATTTGTAGTTACAGCACCGGCCCCATAATTATTCTTTTCATATGTATTATATAATGGCGAACTGCTTCCTAATCTTGTATCCCTGTAAACATGAATTGAGTTATCATATTGAGGAATATTTTTGTATTGAGGACTATTATTATAATAAGTATGATTCTCGGAAGGGTTGGCCTGTATATTTGTTGAAGGAACGTGAATGTTTTTATTTTCAGAAAGTTTTTGATTCTGAGATGTATCCTGACTAAAAGCTAAAGTGGAACTTAAAATGGATGCTGTAAATATTACCACTGTTTTCCTTTTCATGATCAATGTGTTTTTTAATAGAAAAACCATAAATAACATGCCATAAATGACCATTTTTTCTCTGCACTTTTACTCTTTCAATAAAAAAATCAGGCATTTTTATTGATTTTAAAAAAAATTAAATTAGATTTGTTTCCCACTTCCTCAGAAAACTACTCCTTTCTCCTTAACAGAACTTCTCCAACATCCTTTATTGCCTGTGCAATGTTTGTAAAGCCTTTTGCTTATGTAATTTTTTAAACTCTAAAACTTTAGTATGAAAAAGAACTTTACCCTCTACACAAAAATACTTTTGTGCTTATCATTTTTATGTGCTTTGCTTTGTTCCGGTTCAATTTATGCACAGGTAGGATGTCCTAATGCAACAGTTATATGGCATGATGATTTTGGAACCGGAACCACTGCTACGAGCAGTCCTGCTGTACTTAATTTTGAATACCAGGAAACAGGAAGTTTAACAAGTGAAGGAACTTACCGGATCATTGATAATTCTCAGCAAAAGCCCGAATGGGTTCAATCTTCAGATCATACAGGCAATTTAAATGGAAAAATGCTTGTTGCTAATGCACAGTCAGGCGTTTTTTATCAACAAACCATTAGCAACACCCATGGTTTTACGGAAGGAAATTATACGGTCAGTTTGTATGCTTTGAACGTGGATAGTCTTGGTGTCTGCTCTCCCGATCCATTAGAGCCGGTTTTCAACTTTCGTGTTGAATATCTTTCTGAATCAAATGTATGGACTTCCTTAGCAGGTTCTCCATTTATGGCTGCTCCGGTTCAACAATCCAATGAACCCGTTTGGGTTCATCTTGGTTCCACATTTACCTTGCCATCTACCGGTGCTTTTTTTCCAACCCAATTCCGCGTTACAATTGCTGATTCAACTGGTGGAGGCTGTGGAAATGATTTTGCCGTAGATGATATCAGTCTTGCGCTATGCCCTGCAGGTGGCCCAACCCCTGTTCAGCTAACCGATTTTACTGCACGTCGTAAAGGAAGTGGTGTAAGCCTTGACTGGTCAACTTCCCAGGAATTAAACAACAAATATTTCCAGGTAGAAAGAAGTGCAGATGGAAGTTCTGATTGGACCGTTTTGACAACAGTAAACGGTGCAGGAAATAGCCAAACCGTAAAAAATTACAATGCTTTTGACGGTAGTCCACTTGCAGGGGCAAATTATTACCGTTTGAAGCAAGTTGATTTTGATGGAGTTTCTGCATATTCAAAAACTGTTACCGTAAAAATGGATCTGCAAAAAACTTCCATCAGTGTTTTAACGAATCCATTTCATAATACGCTTTCTGTAAATTTTGCAAGTCCTTCTTCACTGTTGGTTTCTGCAAGATTAATAGATATTACAGGTAAACAAATTGCATTTGAAAAATGGTCCCTCTCTCCGGGGAATACAAGGAAAGATTTCGGCACGATTAGTAATTTACAAACAGGAATGTACATTCTTACAATTACAAACAATTCAGGAGAAATAATTTACAACGGAAAAGTTATCAAACAATAATATTACACACGCATAAACCAAAAAGGGGAATCAGCAATGATTTCCTTTTTTTTATTTAAAAAGCAGACCGACGAATTACTGTTTGAAAATAAAAAAATGCTTATTTTTCTGTTACTATCATTCTAATATTTTTAAAGCAGTTATAATTTTTTATATCTTTGCTCTAATTAAAAAGAATTGAAACATCCCGTTCATATACAATCTTTCCTGTCAAAAAATCTTGATTTCTTAAATCACAGATTCTAACGATATCGCCCGTTTCATTCTCCCTGTATTCTTACTTATTTCACATTTTTAAAAGTTTCTTATGTCAGCACAATCCACTGCTTCTCAAACCAGCTATTTTATCGATCTTGAAAACGAATATGGCGCTCATAATTATCATCCGCTTCCTGTGGTTCTAAAAGAAGGTAAGGGCGTTTTCGTTTGGGACGTAGAAGGGAAAAAATACTATGATTTTTTGAGTGCTTATTCTGCAGTAAACCAGGGACATTGTCATCCGAAAATTATTCAATCTTTGATTGATCAGGCCCAAAAGCTAACCCTTACCAGTCGTGCTTTTCACAATGAAGAGCTTTCGCTTTTTTCTGAATTCATCACAGAATATTTTGGATACAATAAAGTATTACCAATGAACACCGGCGCTGAAGCTGTAGAAACTGCTTTAAAACTTTGCAGGCATTGGGCATATAAAGTAAAAAAAGTAGAAGAAAATAAAGCGAAGATCATCGTTTGCAAAGAAAATTTTCATGGAAGAACTTTAGCTATCATTTCTTTCAGCACAGATCCGGCAGCCAAAGAAAATTTTGGCCCATATATTACTGGTTTTGAAGTAATTCCTTATAATGATCTTCCTGCTCTTGCAGAAGCCTTGAAAGATAAAAACGTTGCCGGTTTTTTAGTGGAACCGATCCAGGGAGAAGCAGGAGTGAATGTTCCAGATGAAGGGTATTTATCAAAAGCAAAGCAGTATTGCAGTGATGCGAACGTTCTTTTTATTGCAGATGAAATTCAAACCGGCCTGGGACGAACAGGAAAAATGCTTTGTTGCGATCATGAAAATGTTCGCCCTGATATTTTGATTCTCGGGAAAGCCCTGAGTGGTGGTGCAATGCCAGTGAGTGCAGTACTTGCTGATGATGAAATTATGTTAACGATTCAGCCTGGCGAACACGGAAGTACCTATGGAGGAAATCCTTTGGCCTGTAAAATCGCTATCACCGCTTTACAGGTTTTGAAAGAAGAAAACATGGCTGAGAATGCGGAAAATTCAGGAAAAATATTCAGGGAAGAATTAAAAAAAATAAACTCACGTCATATTCTCAAAATACGTGGCAAAGGCCTTCTCAATGCAATCGTTATTGGCCATAATGACGAAAATGCTGCATGGAATTTATGTTTGAAACTAAAAGAAAATGGCCTTTTGGCAAAACAAACTCATGGCAATATTATTCGCTTTGCACCTCCCCTTGTTATCACCAAAGATCAACTTTTAGATTGTGTAAAAATTATAGAAAAGAGTTTGAAAGTGCTCGATTAGAATCAGGAATTTTCTATTTATTTCATATCTTCTGCAGAAAATAATAGCGGAAGCAGATCTGCCGCGTTTTCTATTATTTGCACTTTCCCTTCCATTCCACTTAAAATGATACGGATCGGATGATTGGTTCTTTCCTGGAATTCACTTAGAGTTTGTCTGCAAATACCGCAGGGACTAATCGGTCGATTACTGTCTCCGTTTAAATTATGGTAAGAAATCGCCATTGTTTCAATTCCAACTCCCGGAAATAATGACGAAGCAGTCGACATTAAAGTTCTTTCTGCACAAATTCCGGCGGGATAAGAAGCGTTTTCCTGGTTAGTTCCACTTACTGTTTTTCCATTTTCAAGTTTTGCAAAAGCGCCAACCCTGAAATTCGAATAAGGCACGTAAGCAAATTGTGTAACGTTTCTTGCTTCTCTCAATAATTGCGCATCTGCAGAATTTAACTCCTCTATTGAATCGTAAATCTTATAATCGAATTTATAAATCTCATTATGCATTTCCAGTTATTTTAAGGTTTTGAAAATTAGTGATTTTAAAATGATTTCCAATTATTAAACAATTATTTTAAAAATTTTTATAGGTAAAAGAAAAGCGGATATTTTTTATTTACAACTCTTTTTCACTAATGATTTAAAAATAAAAAAGCCGCATAGAAATGCGGCGTTTGTTAAGAACCAATCAGGTTCTGTAACCCCCAAAGAAAACGAGTTGAATTATTTTAAAGCAAGTGTTTTCACTTCACTAAATTCCACCTGACCATTCGTATTTACATGTTTTAACCGATAAAATGCTTCCTTCAATGTGGTAGCAACTTTCTCGGAATATCCGTAACAATCGCAATTAACTTTTGCCGGATCAGGGCCCAGAACATATGCAATTGTCTTAAAATTTTTTCCATCATTACTTTTTTCAATTTCAAAATAATTGGTATCGGCTTTTTCACCAGTTGACCAATTGATTTGCACTTTGTTTTGATTCTTTTCAACGTGAAAATCGTCTATTTGAATCGTTTGTTGATTTATGTTTTGAGCTTTCGAAACGACACTGATTGACATAAAAAGGACTACGACAGCAGTGAATAAAATATATTTTTTCATTGTATTATTTTTTAAAAGTTTACAATGAATACCAGATTCCGGCTTCAATAAAATTGGATTTTATTGCAGTTATTGTCAATTTTTTTAACTCAAAGAGGGGAAATACCACATACTTTTTTTGCCCGGATAGGAAAAAATTTAGTCTTTTAATTGCCGCAATTAACAACAATCATATAACTAAAGAAAGTAAGAAGAAAAAAGTGAAATTGATTCTTGCAGGTAAAATTTAAATCCATCCCTTGTGTTTGAGGTTTTAAAATGATTAAGTGTTCTGCGATTTTTATAAGGAAGAGGATTTCTTTGAAAACTAACGAATGTGGTAAACGACATCCATAATCTGAATGCAAACATAAAGTGCGAAGGCCGAATTTGCAATACCGTAAAATTACGGTTAGATATTTTTTGTAAATTTTTCAACAAAAAACTGGTTTTATTTAAAAAAATTATATAAAAAATAAATTTAAGTCAATAGTTGAAAGGATAAAACAAAAAATTTTAGATAAATTTTATTAAAAATATAATTGGGTCTTCGGAGGCTTCTTCTAAATAGAAAATCAAGAACGACTGCCATTATTTCATTACATGAATCTTCCAAATTCTCTGGAAAAAAGGATTTTTAAAAAATAAATCTTTAAAAAACAGATAAAGGATTAGAATTTCGGACTATATTATTTTTAATTAAAATTAAAATTTCATTTAAATACACTAACACATAATTATGAGCAATTTATTAAGATTTAAATGACAAATTTTCCGGGTTTTATAATTCGGGAATTTTAAAAGCAACTTTAGAAAAAACAGTATCGTATTTTCTATTGTATTTTTTCATATAAATTAATACAATCAGTTAAAAGTGAATAATTTAAGATGATTTTATTAATACTATTTTTATTAGCAGTATATTTTTATTACTCTTTTGAAGAATTGCTAATTGCTTTAGCTGAAACAATGTTACCTTTGAAAGGAATTTCAAAATGGTTTTAAAAATGAAAAGGAATAACTGCTTTTTGAGTTTGATAATTTTTGCCTTTATGTCATGCTCCTCTCCCAAGGCTCTCGAATACAAGACCTATCATAATTTTTCAATTAAAAGTTTGGGATTTAATAAAACGATGGTTTCGTTAGACCTTGAATACTACAATCCAAATAATTATGGAATGCAATTGAGAAGCACAGACCTGGATATTTTTATTAATGGAAATTTATTCGGTCACAGTTCGATGGATACATTGATCAGGATTCCGAGGCGCGATACTTTTAGCATTCCAGTGAAGTTTGATGTAAATATGCAAAGCATTTTTAAAAACGCCTGGAACACATTAATTGGAAAAGAAGTTTTGGTTCGACTGGCGGGAAAAGTGAAAGTTGGAAAGGCAAATGTGTTTATGAATTTTCCGGTAAATTATGAATCAAAAGAACGATTTTCATTTTTTAATCCTTAATTTTATTTCTTCATAAACGTCTTGATTTTTTTGAAGGTTAGTAGGCCAATAAAAAATGCCCTGTTTTCCAGGGCATTTTAATTTTTTTTATCCGTTTATTTTGCGGTGTCTTTCCTGACGACGACTGTATGTCTGCAAGCCGCGGGAAGCCTTTTATATGCTTCCGGATCAGCTTTTATATCATCCGCATCATAACCCATATTCGCCAAAGCAGTTTTAATATTTTCGATGTTGGTTCTATCAGTGTACCAAACAACCGTTACTGTATGCCTTTTAAAGTCTGCTTTTACAGAAGAAACACCGTATTCATGCACCAAAAAATTCTCAATACGGGTCTTACAAGCCTCATCCTGGACGCCCGGGGTTTGAATAACTGCTTTTTGCACCGTTTTTTGTTGAGCAAAAACAGGAGCGGTAAAAACTGCGAGGGTAAAAAAGGAAAAAATGAATGATTTCATAGAGAATTATTTTATGAAAATTTAAGAATCAGGTTTCCAATTTGCAGGATCCTGTCGCCAGTTCAACAAGGCGTTTTGATCTTCTTCAGAAATTTTATTTTGCTCAATAGCCAGCGCAATTAATGAATCATAATCCGTAAGCGATTTTAATGGAATCTGATACTTTTCAAAAGCATTTTTCGCTTCCGGAAATCCATAATTAAATATAGAAACCATTCCATCAACCTGCAAACCGGCATTTTTCAAAACATCTACTACCTGCAAACTACTCTTTCCTGTTGACACCAGATCTTCCACCACTACTACCCTTTTTCCGGGCTCATAAAATCCTTCAATCTGGTTTCCCAAACCGTGTTCTTTTGGTTTTGGCCTTACATAAATGTAGGGAAGTTTTAGCTGATCAGCGGCCATAGCACCCCAGGGAATTCCGGCAGTTGCTACGCCTGCAATCATATCTGCATGATCAAAAGTTTGAAAAATAATATTGCACATTCCCGATTTTATAAAATCGCGGACAAAAGGAAATGAAAGAATTTTCCTGTTGTCGCAATAGATCGGGCTTTTCCATCCGCTGGCCCAGGTAAAAGGATGTTCAATATTTAATTTTATTGCATTAATTTGTAACAGCTTTTCAGCAATCGCTTTTTTATCAGTCATGCTGCGAAGATAATAAACACGTATGAGCTACATTACAATTTACTTTGGCGACAAACCGGTTTTTCTTTGTGATGAAATGACTGCTGAAATTGAAGAATACCGGCATCATCCCGATGCTGTTTTCATTGATGAACTTTCCACTGCGGCCATTAATTCTTTGTTACATGAAATCAATAAACCGCGGTTTCACGCAGGTATTATTTTCGGAGAAAATTTTGAAAAATTGAAAGCCGGTTTTTTCAAACATTTTCATTTAATAAAAGCCGGCGGCGGTGTGGTAAAAAATGAAAATAAAGAAATTTTATTGATGTATCGCCGCGGAAAATGGGATTTACCAAAAGGAAAATTAGATGATGGAGAAACACTTGAAGAATGCGCCAAAAGAGAAGTGGAAGAAGAAACAGGATTGCAAAAATTAGAAATTATAAAGCCTCTTACCATCACTTATCATACCTATGTTCAGTTTGGAAAACACAATTTAAAAGAAACACATTGGTATGCGATGCAAACGAAAGGAAATGAAAAATTAATTCCACAAACCGAAGAAGATATCACTGAACTCGCCTGGGTAAAAAAAGAAGATCTGCAAAAATATTTATCTAACTCTTTTCCTGCTATTGCCGAAGTTCTTCAAGAGCCGGTTCAATGATGCCTTGTATCTTTCATACCTTTCCCGTGTGACCTCTCCTAAAAAAACTTGACACATTTTGAACAAAAGAAAATCAAAATGAGTAAAGAAAAAGCTGTAGAAAATTTTACAATACTTGTATCGGATTCCTTTGAACCGACGGATGAAAAATGCACGTTTGAAATATCC
>DATNFV010000072.1:0-81849 GCA_035606215.1 Hanamia sp. | reverse complement strand
GGATCAACTAATCGTCCAAAATAGGCTTTGTAATTATAGCGGTCATTTTGTACAGAATCTCTGCCTGGTATTCTAAAACCATCCCACAATAAGGTACCGGTTGGCTTTACGAAAATAATAGTTGAAGAATCTCTTTTATCGCCCGGTTCATAAGCATTTACCAAATCCTGGCTGGGTGTATTTAAACCAAAGCCAAGATCTGCCCATCCTCCTTTACCACCAACTCGTGGTCCCTGCGCTACCACATAAAATGGAATAGCCGCATCACAATTGGCATCGACACCGGTTTGGATCTCAAAAACCGATTCTGAATTGTTATCATAAATTTTGTTTCTGAAGTTTAAACTGTAATCAGGAACCAAAGAATATTTACCTGAGTTGATCACAGCTTCTGTAAGATCATACGCTTTCTGATAATTTTTTTGATATAGATATACTTTGGCCAAAAGGCTTTCTGCCGCTTCTTTATTCGCACGGCCAACCGCTGTATTCGGATCGCCTTTTGACGGAAGACTGTCAACACCATATTGAAGATCGCTGATAATCGCTGCATAAACAGAATCTTTGGAAGCCCTCGTTAAAAATTCCGCGCTCTTCGCATCTGCAAGATTGGCCGGAACCCTTAAAATAAGAGGAACACCACCAAACAATCTTACCAAATTAAAATAGAAATAGGCGCGTAAAAACTTTACTTCCCCGATCAATGTTCTTTTGATAACATGATCAAAAGTGCTTTGGTCAAGCGATGCCAAAGCATTATTGGCGGCTGATACACCATTGTAATGACCATTCCATAAACGGTCAACGTAAAAATTAGTACTGTTCAAATCAGATGTAAAATCATCAAAACCGGTTGCCTGAGGCGCCTGGTCGCTTGGAGTACTTCCTTTGTCGGCATCATCAGAAGCTACATCCGTTGCCATACAAAAAATAATTCCATGCACATCATTTCCAAACCCACCCTGGTAAAGCTGGTTATAAACCCCGGTAACGAGCTTGCGCGCAATGTTAGGGTCTTTGGCAGCTGCCTGGTCTGTCAACTGGCCCTGGGGTTGAATGCTCAAAAATTCTCTCTTACAGCTAATGAATAATAAAGGCACTGAAAGAGTAAGCAGCAAAAATTTAAATCTATTTTTTAGTTGGTTCATGATCAAAAATTAAAAAGTTAAATTAACACCAAAAGCGAACGTACGGGTAGTTGGATAGGCATTTAGTTCAATTCCCTGGCTTAGAGGATCTGAACTGGCGAGTTCAGGCGTGAAGCCGGAATATTTCGTAAATGTGTATAAGTTTTGAGCAGTGAGATAAATCCTGAAATTGTTGATACCATATTTACCCAACATCTTCTGAGAAAAAGTGTACCCAATGGTGAGATTATTAATTCTCGCAAAATCCCCGGATTCTAAAAAATAAGTCGACTGTGGAAGCGCGTTCAGGTACGCTCTCGGAACATTGGACGTATAGTTTTTGTAAGTCCAGAAATTATTTGCCACACTTGCCTCTACGTTATCTTTCTGATTAAAGCGTGCAGCTTTTTTTCCGTTATATATTTTACTTCCTAAGGTTCCATAAGCACCCAAACTCAAATCGAAAGATTGATAAGTAACATTAGCGTTTAATCCGAAAGTAAATTTGGGTTGATAAGATCCTGCAAAGACGCGATCATTGGCATCAATTTTTCCATCCCCATTTACATCTTCGTATTTCAAATCGCCCAATGCAGGAGGTTGTCCATTGATAGTAATTGGAGTTCCGCTTTTAGTAACATAAGCCGCAATTTCCTGCTGGTTATGAAAAACACCTTCGGCTTTTAAAACATAAAAACTACCAATAGGCTCGCCATTATCAGTTAAAGTAGTATTGCCACTTTGCCCGGCTGCCCCGGAAGAGATACTTTGGCCGCCATTCAGCGCCACTACATTATTCTTATTATAGCTTACATTTCCTGAAATAGTATAACCTACTTTTTTTCCGGAATTGCCATTCCATGTCAAACTTAATTCCGCCCCTTTATTTTCAATGGTAGCAACATTAGTAGTTGTAAGATTTACAACGCCTGCAATCAGCAGTGGAACCTGGATCAGCGCGTTATTCACTTTTTTATCATAAACATCAATTTCTCCGGTGAGCCTGTTATTTAAAATTCCAAACTCAAGCCCTAAATCCGATTCATCGGTTTGTTCCCAGCGAATATTTTTATCAACCAATCCTGAAAAAGCGATGCCGGATACGTAAGTTCCATTAAAGAAATAAGGCAATCCGGTGTTTAAAGTTTGTATGCTCGCCGAAAGCGGGATGTTATCATTTCCGAGCCTTCCATAGCTTCCGCGTAATTTCAGCCGGTTAAATATTTTTTGTGTTTCCATGAATTTTTCATCAGTGATTACCCAGCCAAGACCAATGGAGGGTGAATAGGAAAAACGTTTACTGAACTGAGAAGATCCATCAGCGCGAAATGTAGCAGTTAATAAATATTTGTTATCATAAGCATAGCTTAACCTGCTGATATAAGAATTGCGGGTTCTTTCATCTGCGTCGGAATTGTTTAACTGAGTAGAAGGATCGCCCTGCGAAAGATACCTGAGATTTGGATCTGCCGGAACATCACTCCTGGAGCCAACTTCAACATTATTAAAGATCTTTTCTGCTGTAACGCCGGCTAAAAAAGTGATATCATTTTTATTATAAGATTTCTGGAATGTAGCAGTGTTGTCCCAAACCCAGCGTGTATTTCGCTCGTCCTGTACACTCAGGTTGCTTAGATTGTTATACTGGTTTCCACCGGAAACGAGATAAGTGGAAGAATCATTTAAAAATTGTTTTACATAAATTGTCCGGTTATTAAAGCCGAGTTCTGTTCCGACACTGGAATGAAGTGTAAGCCAGCTTACAGGTTTATAATCAATAGCGCCTGTTCCCTGCAAGCGGTTTTCAATATATTTATTATCATTGCTTTCAATATCCAACACCGGGTTTCCTACATTCTGGTAAGCAGAAGTATTTCCATATTTACCATTTATTTTTGAAGGAATGATGGGCGCAGCGTGATAAGCATCATTGTAAGCCGCACCAAGATTTACATCCTGGGTATTGCCGCGACTGAAAGAAATTAAGGTGGTAACTTTTAATTTATCACTCAACCTGTATTCATTGTTTGAGCGAATCGTAAAACGTTTAAAATTATTATCGAGAACAATGCCTTCATCCGTTAAATAATTGGCGCTTAAGAAATAAGTTATTTTATCACTGCCTCCGGAAACAGATACATTGTGATTCTGTTCAAATGCAGTGCGTAAGATTGTTCCGAACCAATCAGTCGAAATATTAGTTGTAGTATCAACCAGTACAGAACCATTTCCGGTATTCACACTTGCTGTATTAATATAGTTCGCATATTCTTTTGCATTTGCCATTTTAACCAAATGAGAAGCTTGCCTGATGCCTGCATTGGCATCATAACTTATCTGCATTTTGCCGGTGCGACCTTTTTTGGTGGTAATGATAATTACTCCGTTTGCAGCCCGAACTCCATAAATCGCCGCTGCGGATGCATCTTTCAATACCTCCAAAGACACTATATCAGCAGAGTTGATATTGCGGATATCATCCGTTAAAACCCCATCAACGACATATAATGGATTTACACCCCCCAGGATACTTCCTGTGCCGCGGATACGAACAACAGGAGCGGAATTAGGAGCACCGGAACTTATGATCTGAACACCGGCAACTTTCCCCTGTATGGCCTGCGTTGCAGTAAGCACCGGCTGTTTGGCAATTTCTGCGCCTTTAACCGTAGAAATGGCACCGGTAATATCCCTTTTACGTTGTGTACCATATCCAACAACAACTACTTGTTCAAGTTCTTTGGCCGATGAACCTTGTAAGGTTACTGAAATATTGGACCTGCCATTTAAAGGAATAGTTTGAGAAGTATATCCCAATGAAGAAACGACTAATGTAGCATTGGCATTATTCACATTAAGTGAAAAATTTCCTGCCGAATCGGAAGTAGTTCCGTTGGTAGTATTTTGTTCCAGAATGGAAACGTTGGAAATGGGTGCGCCGTCGGTGCCGTTTATCTGTCCTGTTACGGTAAACTTTTGAGCAAAAACTGATGCAGGAAAAATAAAAAATAATAGAAATGAAATCAATATTCCGGACCGGTGATTCTTTTTAAAAGCAGAGCTGGTGTTAGTAAACATATTTTCAAAGATTTAATTCTTTTAATTAAATGAGAAGACAGGACAATAAATAAAATAAAGGTTTTGAAATACCTCAGTTTCCATCCAAAAACTATCAACATGTAAACTTAACAATTTTCTATCGTTCCAGTTTTTTAATTTATCGTTTGTTTTTAAGAAAAAATTTGTCTCAAAAAATATACCCCTTTTTCGCGTCTGATGTGTAATGTTCCGGGGATTTGATAGGGCTTTATAAATCATGCCTGCAATTACCAGTAAAAGAAGATTAATTTATATAAAAACAAATTCATTTTTTACTTTTCTTTCCTTAATGGCGATTCTACATTAAGCCAGGTAACAGGTTCCTTCTTCAGCAATTTCTGTGTTCTCAAAAATCTCACATGCTTCTTCTTTAAATTTTTCAAGCGTTTCATACATGGAAGAAAAATGACCTAATAACAATTTTTTTGCGCCTGCTTTTTCGGCAATTTTTGCTGCCTGTTTCGATGTGGAATGAAATCTTAACTGAGCTTTTTTTTCGAGGTCAGCGAGGTAAGTGCTTTCGTGATACATGAGATCCACTCCTTTTATTTTTTCAGCAATTGGTTCATAAAAGGCAGTGTCTGCGCAATATGCATAAGATTTTGGCGGATCAACCGGAATGGTTAAAAGATCATTTTTAATTACTTCATTTTTCTCATTTATATAATCTTCTCCCCTATGCAAATTCTCATAAAATTGTTTCGGAACTTTATAATTTTTTATTTTGTCGATATTAATTTTCCTGTGATTTTTCTTTTCTTTAAAGAGAAACCCCCAACACTCAATCCTGTGATTTACTGCAAAACATTCTACAGAAAGTTTTTTGTCTTCAAAAAGAATTTCTTCTTTGTCAATTTTATGAAAAAACATCCTGAAAGGAAAACCTGATCCGGCCGCATCCGTTTGAATTTCTATGATCGATTGCAGCTTTTCGGGAGCATAAATATGAAGGTCAGTTAAACGGTTGTTTAATGCAAGACTGTTTAGTAATCCGATCAAACCAAAATAATGATCCCCATGCAAATGCGAAATAAAAATGTGGTTGATCCTGCTTCTTTTGATTTTATAACGGCTCATTTGCATTTGTGTTCCTTCTCCACAATCAATGAGAATAAGCTGTTCAGCGGTTTGCAAAACCTGTGCGGTAGGATGCCTGTTATGAGATGGTACGGCAGAATTGTTTCCTAAAATGGTTACGGCAATCACTCAATTTTATTTTTCTTTG
Source organism: Hanamia sp. (assembly GCA_035606215.1). GTDB lineage: Bacteria > Bacteroidota > Bacteroidia > Chitinophagales > Chitinophagaceae > Ginsengibacter. The sequence continues at coordinate 76,398 of DATNFV010000072.1, read as the reverse complement.
GGGTTGTTTTTACACAGTTTTAATTCACTGTCAACATTCAATTTCAACACTCAATTTTTTGCTACATTAGTTCGCGCTCAATTTCTTCCATCTGTACTATATCCCAGGCTTCACTTTCTGTGGGTGTTACATTCATAATTTCCAGCAATTCATTTTTGTCTAAAAAATCATAAACAGCAGGTTGGAGATTGCAAAACACCATTGAATGATTTTCATCATAAAACCTTTGCTGCATCGAAACCAAAGCATCTGCAGTCTTTGATTCTATTTCCTTTACTTTCTTTAAACTGATCACAACGTTTGAAATCGGTTCCCCGAGAAATCTTTGAAGACAAAACACCAAATCGTCTGTCATATTTTCAGTTAAATGTTCTTCTTCTATCGTTATGACGTGCATTTTTTCTTTGGTATCAATTTTGACTTTCATGTTACTGGTTTAGAAGAATGCAAAAGATTATTCAAAGATATTAAAAAGCAAAAGTTCAGAAATTAAAAATTTAAAATAAGTGATTTGGAGTTATAAAAATCTTCTGCAAATCATTCAGGTTCGTATCAACCCGCAAATTATTTACATGTATTTTTTTACAAATCACCCTTTTTGATCTTTTACTCTTTCCTTATCTACTTTTTAACAACATGTGAATTCTTTTAAACGTTAATTAATAGAATTTATTTACTATTATTGTACAGCATTAAATTACACACCAGATTAAATTAAATTGTTTATAAATGGACAACAATTTTTCTACACAAGTAAAAGAAATTATTTCCTACAGTCGCGAAGAGGCTTTGCGCCTGGGAAATGACTTTATCGGAACGGAGCATCTTGTTCTGGGCCTGATAAGGGATGGCGAAAATACAGCGATGAAAATCCTGAAGTCACTGAACGTAGATCTTTATGAACTACGTAAAGAAATTGAACTCGCCGTAAAAGATAAAACAGGTAAAAATATAGCTAATATTAATTCACTTCCACTCACCAAACAGGCAGAAAAAGTAATCCGGATAACCGTTCTGGAAGCTAAAACCAACAAAAGCCCTTTGGTTGAAAGTGAACATCTGATGTTGTCTATTTTGAAGAATAAAGAAAATATCGCTACTCAAATTTTAAATCAGTTTGACGTTGATTACGATATGTTCAAGAGCGAACTGGGTTATGTAAAAACTGATCCGAAAGCAGACTTTCAGGATGAAGAAAATGAAGAGTTTGAAGAGGAAAGAAAATCTTACTCCCAGCAACAACGTCCTGCAAAAAGCACTGCTGCACAAACAAAAACCAAGACACCGGTTCTTGATAATTTCGGACGTGACATCACCCGCCTCGCAGAAATGGGAAGCCTTGATCCGATCGTAGGTCGCGAAACCGAGATCGAAAGAGTTTCTCAAATTCTCAGCCGTCGTAAAAAGAATAACCCGATTTTAATTGGCGAACCGGGCGTTGGTAAAACTGCAATTGTTGAAGGTTTGGCATTAAGAATTATTCAAAGAAAAGTAAGCCGTGTTTTGTTTGATAAAAGGGTCGTTTCTCTCGATCTTGCTGCATTAGTTGCAGGCACAAAATATCGCGGACAATTCGAAGAAAGAATGAAAGCGATCATGAACGAACTTGAAAAAAACCGCGATGTAATTTTATTTATTGATGAGATTCATACCATCGTGGGTGCAGGCGGAGCAAGCGGTTCACTGGATGCTTCCAATATTTTTAAACCGGCGTTGGCACGTGGCGAACTTCAATGCATTGGCGCTTCCACATTGGATGAATACAGAATGTATATTGAAAAAGATGGCGCATTGGATCGTCGTTTTCAAAAAGTGATGGTTGAGCAACCTACCGTTAATGAAACTATCGAAATATTGAACAACATCAAGAGTAAATACGAGGATTATCACAATGTGATCTACGATCATGAAGCGATTGATGCCTGCGTAAAACTGAGTGATCGTTATATGACAGATCGTTTGTTGCCGGATAAAGCAATTGATGTGTTGGACGAAGTGGGTGCACGGGTTCATTTAAAAAATATCAATGTTCCCCAGGAAGTGATCGAGCTTGAGAAAAAAATTGACGAGATCAAACACGAAAAAAATAAAGTAGTAAAAAGCCAGCGTTTTGAAGAAGCTGCCTCGCTTCGTGATACAGAAAAACGTTTGCAGGAAGAGTTGGAAAAAGCAAAAGCAGACTGGGAAGAAGAAAGCCGCAATAAAAGATATCCGATCAATGAAGAAGCGATTGCCGAAGTAGTAAGTATGATGACCGGAATTCCGGTGAAAAGGATGGTTCAGGAAGAAACAGATAAGCTTCGCAAAATGGGTGAAGACCTGAAAGGCGCAGTGGTTGGCCAGGATGAAGCCATTTCTAAAGTAGTAAAAGCGATTCAAAGAAACCGTGTCGGATTGAAAGATCCCAGAAAACCAATTGGTACCTTTATTTTCCTCGGACCAACCGGAGTCGGAAAAACAGAGCTGGCCCGTGCTTTGGCAAGATATATGTTTGACAGCGAAGATGCTCTCATCAGGATTGACATGAGTGAATACATGGAAAAATTCACTGTCTCAAGATTGATTGGCGCGCCTCCGGGATATGTTGGATATGAAGAAGGCGGACAATTAACAGAGAAAGTAAGACGTAAGCCATATTCCGTGATTCTTTTGGATGAAATCGAAAAAGCGCATCCTGATATTTACAATATTTTGTTGCAGGTTTTGGATGATGGGGTTCTTACTGATGGCCTCGGAAGAAAGATCGATTTTAAAAATACGATGATCATCATGACTTCCAATATCGGTGCAAGACAATTGAAAGATTTTGGTGCAGGCGTTGGTTTTACAACAGCAGCCAGAATTCAAAATGCAGAAGAAAACAGTAAGGCAGTAATTGAAAAAGCGCTGAAACGTACTTTCAGTCCGGAATTCCTGAACAGGATAGATGATGTGGTGATCTTCAATTCACTTACTGAAGAAGATATTTTCTCTATCATAGATATTTTGATGAAAGGAGTTACAAAAAGACTGGATAATCTGGGATTAAAATTAGAATTGACAGAAGAAGCGAAGAAATTTATTTCTGAGAAAGGATATGATTCACAATTTGGCGCAAGGCCTTTACACAGAGCTATTCAGAAATACCTGGAAGATCCGTTAGCAGAAGAAATATTGAATATGCATGTGAAAAACGGTGATGTTCTGATAGCTTCTCTTGATAAGGAAAATTCAAAAATTGTTTTCGAAGTAAAAGGCAGCAGTGTATCACATAAAAAGAAATCAGAAGTTTAGTTAGTTTTAAATATTTATTGAAAAATGCCATCGCAAAAAGCGGTGGCATTTTTTTTATGCTTCATTTTTTAGTTTCTTTTTTTTTTGCCACTTTTGTAATAATGTTTCCAAAAATTATCATCACGATTGATGGCTTTTCTTCCTGTGGTAAAAGCACTTTGGCAAAGCAACTGGCGCATAAACTGAATTATACTTATATCGACAGTGGCGCAATGTACAGAGCTATAACCTTGTATTTCCTGAGAAATCATGTTGACTGGACAAATGAGAAAGAAATTCAAAATGCTTTGGAAAATATTTTTCTGGATTTTATTACAAATGAACATTCTCGAAATTCAGAAATTTATCTCAATGGCGAAAACGTTGAATATATTATCCGTGACCTGGTAGTGGCTGAAAAAGTGAGCGAGGTTGCTGCTTTAAAAAGCGTAAGAACTTTTGCTGTAGCCGCTCAGCAAAAAATGGGTATCAACAAGGGAATTGTAATGGATGGACGTGATATCGGCACTACCGTTTTTCCGGATGCAGAAGTAAAAATATTTATGGTTGCGGATGAAGCAGTAAGAGTTGAAAGAAGATTTGCAGAAATGTTTGATAAAAATCCAAATATTTCTTTGGATGAAATAAAAACCAATATCGCCATGCGCGATTATATTGATTCTAACCGAAAGGTAAGCCCGCTGCGTAAAGCAGACGATGCAATAGAATTAGATAACACCAATCTTTCAGAAAAAGAACAATTAGAATTTGCTTTAAGACTGGTAAGAAAAGTTTGCCAGCCTGCATAACTGATCTTTTATAAAATACAACCGCTATTAAAAATTCGTTTACTATTTTTTCAAAATAACAATCAGCAGTTATTTTTTTATTTACCCAATGATTGAAAGTTAAAATTTTTTATCATTCTCAAAATCACTTGCATAATTTGGTAAATTTGAAATGTAGAAATTCTATTTTTTAAAAACAAAAATTGCTACCCTTGAAAAAAATCCTGTTCCTCTTTTTTGCGCTCCAGCTCATACTTTTCAGCGCAGATGCTCAATACAAAAGTTATAAAATTTCCCCCAAGGGCGATACACTAAATGCCATTGACCTAAAAGGTTTAAAACAAGGAAAATGGGTTGTCCATGTTGATCCTTTACGTGGCGAACCAGGTTATGAAGAAGAAGGAATTTTTGTAAATTCAAAGAAAGAGGGCTATTGGAGAAAATATACATTGGAGGGAGACCTGATCGCATATGAGAATTATAAAGATGGCGATAAAGATGGAAAATCCCAGTATTTTACAGCCCTGGGAGATTTGGTAAGAGAAGAGAACTGGCGGGCTTACAATCCTAATCAGCCATACGATACCATTCCAATTTATGGAACAGGAAACAATGAGATCATCAATTATAAAATTGTAAAAGCACAACCTTACAGTGTAAAGGATGGCACCTGGACCTATTACGAGAATGGAAAGATCATTAAAACAGAAAACTATGACCGTGGTTATTTATTAGATCCTCCAAAAACTGATGTGGCGACAGAAGAACCCATGAAAAAAATTGTTCCGAAAGAAGTATTGGAATATCAAAAAAAGAACGCGGGCAAAAAAAGAGTGAAAGTAAGAGATGGTGCTACCGGATATTAGCCGTTGCTCTTTTTCCTACATTCATGATCTTATAAGAAAGTTCTTTCAGCAATGACCCGGAAGAAATCCCATGTGTGCCAATGCCAATGCTTTTCAGATTTGCATCATGCAATAATAAAATCACCTGTTCTATTTCAGCAAAGGAATAATTTTTCATTGCTTCCAAAACCTGTTCTATCAGATGCATATTGTAATTAAAAACAGGTTTTAATGCGCGTTCACTTTTATCCGGCATTTGAAAAATCGTGAGAATTTTTGAAAAATAAGAATAGAGGGAAGGCAATATCAACTGTACGGGAACTGCTTTGGGATTTGCTCCAAAATATTGAACGATCTTCATTGCCTTTGCCGCATCCTTTTTACTGTAAGCATTTTGCAATTCGTAAATGTTATACTCTTTGCTAATGCCTATAAATTCCTCAATATCATCTTCTGTAATATTTTTTTCTTTAAGGTTGAGTGAGAGTTTTTCTATTTCATTTACAATGCGTGAAAGATCGTTTCCGATATGATCCACCAAAAGCTGCAAAGCTTTTGGCTTTATCTGAAAACCATTTGCCTGTAAATAAGAATGCACCCATGCCGGCAATTGATTATCATACATTTTTTTTGACAAAAAGACCTCCCCTTTCTTCTTGATCAGTTTCGAAAACTTTTGTCTTCCGTCCAATGTTTTTCCTTTATAAGAAACCACTAAAACTGTTGACTGCAAAGGGTTCTCAACGTACGATTCCAGTTTCTCAACGTCTCTCATTTGTTGTGCTTCTTTAAGCAAAACCACTTGTCTTTCTGCAAACATCGGATAGCGGCGGCATGCATTGATCACATCAGCCCAGTTGGCATCTTTTCCATAGAAAACAGTTTGATTAAATTGAGCATCGGCTTCAGAAAGAATCTTCTTTTCAGCATATTCCATGATCTCATCAATGAAATAATCTTCATCTCCTTCCAGCCAATAAACAGGTTTAAAATCGTTTTTCTTCCAGTTAGCTATAATCTCTGAAGCACTCATTTTTCAAAGATAAAAAGTTTAGAAGTAATTTGTAATAAAATGAATAGATTTGATACGACAAATGCTCGCTATTATTCTGGCATGATTTTGGAAAACCCAAGAACGTATTATCTTTAAAAAAAATAAAAAACTTACATCATGAGTTACGAAAACTTCCCCGATAATGAAAATGCAGGGGAAAAGACTGTGGTCGAAAAAAACAACAGGGGCCGCAATATTTTAACTGCTATCCTGGTAATTGCTCTTCTGGGAACCTGGGGTTATATCATTTATGATAAAAATAAAACGCGCCAGGAAAAACAGGATCTTACCAGCCAGATCGTGAACAGTGATTCTTCAAAAAACGAGTTGCAGCGTGAGTTGGACGATGCCGCTCTCAGGCTTGATGCTTTGAAAACAAGTAACGTAAAAGCGGATAGTCTTCTAAAAACCAAAGACAAAGACATTGATGCTTTGAAATCAAGAATTCAAAGTATTATCAATAACAGAAATGCTACAAAAGCACAGCTTGCAGAAGCAAACAGATTGATTGCTCAACTGAAAGGAAATATCGAAACATATACTGCACAAATTGATTCTTTGCAAACCGCTAATACCCAATTGACAGAAACCAATCGGGTGGTAACCCAACAAAGAGATGTAGTGAAAAAAAGTTTTGATTCTGCAAGCCAGGTCATTCAACATAAGGACACAGTGATCGATATCGGTTCAACACTTGATGCTTCCAATTTTTCAATAGAAGGCATCAAAGAAAAACATAGCGGGAAAGAAAAAGTTACCTCAACTGCAAAACGCGTTGATAAATTAAGCATTTCATTCACACTTGGCGCTAACAGAATTACTCCTTCAGGACCAAAAGATATTTATGTATGCATTACAGATCCTACCGGAAAGCCTGTTCAGGTGGATGCATTGGGCTCTGGAACCTTTACAACACGTGAAGGAGATCAAAAACCATTTACAAAAAAGATTGAAGTAAATTATGTTCAGGGACAAAAGCAACCTGTGAAAGTTGAATGGACTCAAAACAGCAAATTCTTAACAGGCGGCTATAAAGTTGAGATCTATAACAATGGCTTCAAAATCGGTGAAGGCGTCGTTACCTTGAAAAAAGGTGGTTTGTTTTCTTAGTAATTGAAAATATTTTTCTTTAAAAAACTTTTTGCGGAAGCAAAAAGTTTTTTTTTATTATCTCTCCTCTCTTACAAATGCAAAAACAATTTCAGTCAACAAAACTCTTTTTACATTTGACAAATTAATCGCTATCAATGCTGAAAGAAAACATTCAAAAACTGTCGGAGAAATATGCCGATGAATTGATTCAGATCCGTCATCATCTTCACGAACATCCGGAATTGAGCTATCACGAATTTGAAACATCAAAATTTATACAACAAAAATTAAAAGACTTAGGAATTGATTTTGAGGTGATGGCAACAACCGGTGTTGTCGGAATAATTAAAGGAAACAATCCTTCTAAAAGGGTAATTGCCCTTCGTGCGGATATCGATGCACTGCCCATTACAGAAAAAAATGAAATAGAATATCGCTCCAAAAATGAAGGTGTGATGCATGCGTGTGGCCATGATGTTCATACAACCTGTTTACTTGGGGCTGCAAAAATTTTAAAAGAATTAAAAGATGAATGGGAAGGAACAATTAAATTAATTTTTCAACCGGGAGAAGAAAAAAATCCTGGCGGAGCAAGTCTGATGATAAAAGATGGCGTTCTTGAAAATCCAAAACCAGATGCCATTTTTGCCTTGCATGTTCATCCTTCTCTTGAGGTGGGCAAATTAAGTTTCAGAGGGGGAATGGTAATGGCAAGTGCTGATGAGATTTATATTTCTGTAAAAAGTAAAGGTGGCCACGCTGCAGCGCCGCATCTAACCGCAGATACCATTCTCGCAGCTTCTCAATTAGTGATCAATCTTCAGCAGGTTATCAGCAGGATGAATAATCCTTTTAACCCTTCTGTCCTTTCCATCACTTCTTTTCAGGGTGGAAATACTACTAATGTAATTCCTTCAGAAGTGAAACTGATGGGCACTTTCAGGGCGATGAATGAAGAATGGAGATTCAAAGCACATGATCTGATCAGGAATATTTGCCAACAAACGGCGGAGATTTCCGGCGCTGGCATTGATTGCGAAATTGATGTAGGTTATCCGTTTGTTGTTAATAATATGGAACTAACGGCCATGGCTAAACGAAAAGCTGAAGAATTGGTAGGAAAAGAAAATGTGGAAGAAACGGAAATGAGAATGGGCGCTGAAGATTTTGCATTTTATTCTCATCGGATACCCGCTTGTTTTTTTAGATTGGGTGTTGGCAATACAGCAAAAGATATCACATCAGGAGTTCATACACCTACATTTAATATTGACGAAAAATCAATTGAAAACGGCATGCGAATAATGGCATGGCTTGCTGTTTCTGCACTCAGATAAGAATAATAAATTAAGTATTATTTTTTAAAAAAATTTTATCTGCGCTTAGTTAAAAGATTAAAAAATACTTTTATTGTTTTATAAAGGATGTACTTTGCCATTGGCTTCCGTCAAATACTTTTATAAAATATACATCCAGTTTTAATCCGCTAATATCTAATGTTCTATTGGATGCGGCATTATCATACTTATATTCTTTTATTATTGTGCCTATCTTGTCTGTTACTTGAATTTGTGTAATAGATGAAGCCAAACTCTTTAATTTGTTACCAACTGTTGCAGGAGATAAAGCAACATTAATGGAATTGCTTGCAGGGTTAGGAGAAACTGTAACACCGGATGTTGAATTACAATTTTTAATAGTTTGATAATAACCCGGGCTCCACTGGCTCCAACCACAAGCATTTTGAACCCTGAACCTGAATGTGATTACATAAGGTTGATTAGGATAAGAAAATGCGATACTAATACCGGCATTATTAACATACGAAGGAGTGATACAAGTATAGGCACCTGAATTATAAGTAACTGTGTATGGGTTGGGGCAGAATATCTGCCAGTCCACGCCTGTAATATTTGCATAGTCTTTAAGGTCACATCCTGTATGTCCATTATACGCTACTCCGAAGGACATTGATTCATTGTTATATTGCATGCAGGTAGGGCCACTTTGTACAAATGTGAAATTATTTACGTTCCCAATACCTACCATTATATTTTTTGTAACGGTTAAAGTTCTGCTATAACCTTTAGTCGGAGTATTTATTGTAGCAGTTATTATTGCTGAATTACTTCCTCCTAAACTCGTAACTCCAATTGAAGGCGTTCCTTGTCCACTGGTAATTTGTAGATTACTACTTACTTGCCAAGTATAAGTTGCATCTAATAAATTAGGAACACTGTATTGATTTTGTCCAGTACAATTCAATGCATCACTTCCCGTAATTATCAAGGGCGACAATATCAAACTTGATACTGCTGAATAAGCATGATTCGGTGAAAGCCATTGCTGAAGATTTGCTCCACCCCATGATGTACTAAATTTACCATATCTGTCTCCAAAACTTGTGTAATTACAACTACTCCAGCCCCCTTTTAACTGCCCAACTATTTGATCATTTTCATTAATGAGAGCTGATCCTGAGGAACCAGGTGCCGTTGTACCTGACGAATAATGAGCTGTCCAAAAAGATGAATTATATAACCAGGTTCTTACATTATTAGTACTCGTTATTCGCATATCTTCACCCTGCGGATGGTGAATAATGTAAGAATTTGTATTACTTGGTGAAGATGTGCCTCTATTCCATCCCACATAATTTACACCATCACCAATACCCGGTGGATTCAAAAGTTCTAATAAGATCACATCACTTGCATGAGAAGAAGCCCTAACAGTTGCTCCGGAAAATTGAATCCCGGTACTAATAATGGTTCCATTACATGTAGTTGTCCAAAATTGAAATTGAAACCGCGCATTTGCTAACGCCGCTATCTCAGAAGCATCTATTGTGTGATTGTCATTAACATCAACAACATGAAATGCAGTTAAAAAGAATCCCCTTCCATCATTGTTTTCATCAGTTATTAGAGTCCCAGTTCCCTGGTAACCATTACTTTCAAAAACCGCCACGGCTCTAGCTGAATTCATCTTATCAAGTCTACACATTATCATTGGATCGCAATTAATTGAAGCGGGAGAAAATGTCTTCCCATTATTTCCTACATCATATAATGGTTGAAAACCTGCTTCCAAATTTTGAATGGAAATGCTGCTTTGAAAAGCCCCCGAGTTACCAGGCTCAATAATATAAATAATTATAGCATTGCTTGAAAAGGGAGATATACCTACTGTTGTAGAATAACTGAATTTTGATTTGATGATACCGCTATCCAAAACAGTCCGAGCATCGTTAAAAATATACATTTGAGCTGTTGCTGAAAGATTAAATTGACTGAATGATAAACCAATATTAAGAGCGTTAGGGATGCTTAATCTAAGAGTCCAAACTTTGCCTAAGGTTGTAGAAGTAATATTTCCATCGGCAATCGAAATGGTTACTGGTAGGATATCTGCATAACGATATACCTTATCATCTTCCGTTGTAGAATCATCATCAATAGGTGTTGGAGGCGGCACTGGTATAGAAGGAGTATAACTGTACGTTTTAGTAGTTATAGTTGTGACTTCGCTATAACCCGGTATTTGAGAGGCAATCGTAGATGAGGAAGTTGCTATTCTTTTTATTTGAGCATTTGCAATGTAACCAAGCATGTAAAAAGCTAATAGTAGTATAAAATTTTTCATATAAGCTATTTAAGGTTTTATCGTATTTCAAACTGGTATATAATGAGTATTTCTTTCAGAAAATAGACTTCTGGAGATCTAACAGAACATCCCATAGTTAATTCTCTGGCGCTAATTTTATTGTAATCAATGGAAACTCGCATTCCTATTTGTTTTAGGCGTGGATCTAATCCTTTTACTTTTAAAACATTTGTATAAGTAATTCCATTTAAAATCAATGTATCTCCTACATGAGGAGTATTTGGATAAACATTAAAATCCAACAGCCAATAATCGTTTGTTTCATTTGTATCACAGCTTTCTTTTCCTATTACATAACCGCCTATATTGGAATAATCGGGTTTGAATGGCGTCTTATTGTTACAGGATGAAAAAATATAAAAAATGCTAATTAAAAGGCCAATAGAGAAATTCAGGCATTTATTTTTCATGATAGCAGAAAGATTTAAAGTTGGGCTTAATTTATTTTTTATTATAGAGGCCAACTTATTATAGAGGACAATGATTTCATCACTTTCGATGCACCCGTACATAATTATATTTTCCATGATTAGCACTTCTATATAAAACTGAAAGAATTGTTCTAAGAAAAAATTATTTAAAAAAAAACATTTTCATCAATTATCTGGAAAATACTTTTTTCTATTATGTAGAAAATACGGTTGAAAATTCAATAATCATTTGTTCAGAATATGAGTAGCCATATCCACACTTACATAAATTATACATTAAGTATCTTTACTTTTTAAAAAGACGGATGAATGATTTCACCTTCATTTGTTTTAAAATTATTTATGCAAAAAAATATTCGAAAGCAGGAAGCGCTGGATTATCACTCGAAAGGAAAGCCGGGAAAGATTGAGGTAGTTCCGACTAAGTCAACTAAAACACAAAGAGATCTTTCATTGGCTTATTCACCCGGAGTTGCAGTGCCTTGTCTTGAAATAAAAGAAAATCCTGAAACTGCTTATCAATACACTGCAAAAGGAAACCTGGTTGGCGTCATCAGTAATGGCACAGCTGTTTTGGGTTTGGGGAACATTGGTGCGATGGCCGGAAAACCGGTAATGGAAGGAAAGGGAGTGCTGTTTAAAATATTTGCTGACATCGATGTTTTTGACATTGAGATCAATGAAACAGACCCTGAAAAGTTTGTAGAAATAGTAGCAGCTCTGGAGCCAACTTTCGGAGGAATTAATCTTGAAGATATTAAAGCGCCTGAATGTTTTTATATCGAAGAAAAATTAAAAGAACGATTGCAGATCCCGGTGATGCACGATGATCAACATGGAACAGCGATCATCAGCGGAGCAGCTTTATTGAATGCGCTGGAAATCCAAAAAAAGAAAATCAATAAAGTAAAGTTTGTGGTAAATGGCGCCGGGGCTGCTGCAATGGCTTGCGTGCAATTGTACGTTGCTCTTGGCGCTAATCCGGATAATTTCATCATGTTTGATAAAACCGGAGTGATTCATGCAGGTCGTGAAGGATTGTCTGAAACGAAAAAAATCTTTGCCACTACAAAAGAAAAAAGTCTTACACTCGAATCAGCGATGAAAGATGCAGATGTTTTTATTGGCCTCAGCGTTGGCGATGTGGTAACTCCTGAAATGGTAAAGGGCATGGCAAAAAATCCGATCGTTTTTGCAATGGCGAATCCGGATCCTGAAATCACTTATGATAACGCAATCGCTGCAAGAAAAGATCTGATCATGGCAACCGGAAGAAGTGATTTCCCTAACCAGGTAAATAATGTTCTGGGCTTCCCATATATCTTCCGTGGCGCTTTGGATGTAAGGGCCACACAAATTAATGAAGCAATGAAACTTGCTGCTGTAAAGGCTTTGGCAGAATTAGCCAAATCTCCGGTTCCCGATATTGTCAACATGGCTTACAACGAAAAAAATATTGTATTCGGGGCAAATTATATTATTCCAAAACCACTGGATAGCCGGTTGCTTACTTCGGTTGCACCCGCTGTTGCGAAAGCAGCAATGGAAAGTGGCGTTGCCCGCGAACCAATAACCGATTGGGAAGCATATTCTGAAAAGCTGAATGAAAGATTGGGAATCGATAATCATTTGCTGAGAATGATTGGAGCGAAAGCAAGAAAGAATCCGAAACGTGTTGTTTTTGCTGAGGCAGAAAATCAAAAAATTTTAAAGACAGCACAAATGTCTCTGGATGAAGGGATCGCATTTCCAATTTTGCTGGGCAACAGGGAAAAGATTGAAATGATCGCTTCGGAATCCGGAATTGATATTAGTGAAATGCCCGTCATTGATCCAAAAAGTGACGACACTCATGACATTAGAATGAAGTTTGGAGAAATCTTTTTTGAAAAAAGACAACGAAAAGGTTTTAATGCCTATGAGGCAAAAAAAATAATGAAAGACCGCAATTATTTTGGTTGCATGATGGTAGAAACAGGCGAAGCAGATGCAATGATATCAGGTCTTTCAAAGAATTACCCTGATACGATCAGGCCGGCATTGCAAGTGATTGGGAAAGAAACCAACTCAAGAATTGTTGCAGGAATGTATATCATGATGACTAAAAAAGGGCCGCTTTTTTTAGCCGATACGACGGTCAATTTTAACCCAACAGCAGAAGAACTCGCTGACATTGCCATCATGGTAGCCAAAGAAATAAGAAACTTTGGAATCGTTCCGAACATTGCAATGCTCAGTTATTCTAACTTTGGCAGCAGCAATTCTCCTGAGGCAAAACTGGTTGCAAAAGCAAGAGAGATTGCAAAACAAAAAGAACCTTCCCTGGTAATTGATGGGGAAATGCAGGCAAATGTTGCCTTTAATAAAGAAATTTTAAGGGACAATTATTCATTCAGTGAGCTTGTAAATAAAGACGTTAATGTTCTCATATTTCCAAACCTTGCTGCCGGAAATGTAACCTACAATCTTCTTCAGGAAATCGGTGGAGCAGAAGCAATCGGCCCGATTTTATTAGGCTTGAACAAACCGGTTCATATTCTTCAATTGGGAAGCCAGGTTAGAAGTATTTACAACATGGTTTTAATTGCAGTAGTAGATGCACAAATAAAGTGCAAAAGAAAAAAATCGGAAGAAGAACCTCCTGTCAGCAGGTGGAGAAAATTAAAAAGATCAAATAAAGAATAAGGATTTCAATATCTTTTAACCGGGTTAAAATTCAAAGAAAAATAATTTTTAAGCAAAAAAAAATGAACGTTTTTTCTTCCATTGGCGGATATCTTCTCATGATGAAGGCAATGTTCAGCAAGCCTGAAAATTTCAAAATGTATTGGAAAGAACTGATGCATCAATCGGTAGAAATTGGAATGGGTTCGCTCGGGATTGTTGCTGTTATTTCCATTTTCATGGGAGCTGTAAGTGCCGTTCAAACCGCCTATCAGCTTACAAGCCCGATGCTTCCAAAAGAAACAATTGCCCAGGTCGTCCGTGATACCGTTATCCTGGAATTTGCGCCAACATTAGTTTGTATTGTACTTGCCGGTGTTGTAGGAAGTAAGATTGCCGGCGAATTAGGAAACATGAGGGTAAGTGAACAAATTGATGCATTGGAAATCATGGGAATTAATACCAAATCTTATTTAGTGGCTCCAAAAATTCTTGGCGCTTTGATCACCATTCCATTGCTGGTAATTCTTGCAATGGTATTAGGAATTTACGGAGGAAGATTAGCAGGAACACTTGGAGGAATTCTTCCGGGCGAAACTTATGATCGTGGTCTGTTGCTGAACTTTGTTCCTAAAAATGTTTGGTTTGCAATGGCAAAGGCTTACACGTTTGCTTTCATCATCAGTAGCGTTTCTTCGTATTATGGGTATAATGTAAAAGGTGGCGCGCTTGAAATTGGAAGAGCGAGCACCACAGCCGTGATAACGAGTTGTATCCTGATTTTGTTTGCAGATTATGTTCTGGCATTCCTTATTTTGTAAAAACAAATCCTGCGTTTTTCAAGAAAATTCCAGGAAAATTAATTAGTAATGGCATTATGATTGAGATCAAAAACGTTTCAAAATCCTTTGGTGATAAAGAAATTCTAAAGAATATAAGCGCTGTAATGAATACAGGGATGACCAATCTCATTATAGGAACGAGTGGCAGTGGCAAAACGGTTTTACAAAAATGTATGGTTGGTTTGTTTGAAGTGGATAGTGGTGACATCGTTTTTGATGGAAAAGATCTGACAACAATGTCTGAAGAAGAGCGTAAAGAATTGAGGCAACAAATAGGAATGCTTTTCCAGGGATCTGCATTGTTCGATAGTATGACGGTGGAAGAAAATGTAAAATTTCCATTGGACATGTTTACCAAATGGCCCAACGCAAAAAAAATGGAAAGAGTAAATGACGTGCTTGAAAGAGTAAATCTGAAAGGCACGAATAAAAAATATCCTTCCGAGATAAGTGGCGGTATGAAAAAGCGCGTGGGTATTGCCAGAGCGATCGTCTTAAAACCAAAATACCTTTTTTGTGATGAGCCGAATTCCGGTCTCGATCCGCAAACATCTATGGTAATCGATAAACTCATCCATGAGATCACAAAGGAAAATGAAATGACAACTGTTATCAATACTCATGACATGAACAGTGTGATGGAAATAGGAGAAAATATCCTTTATTTATACCACGGCAAAAAAGAATGGGAAGGCACGAACAAAGACATTATTTTTAATAAGAATGAAAAATTAAACGAATTTATTTTTGCTTCTGAATTTTTAAAAGATGCCAAAGACATGCGCATGCTTGAAGAAAAAGGAATTATTGATAACGACAGAAATATGGAACAGATCATGCGCGAAGGTGGCGCCAATCTTGTCATTACTGATGATGATAAAAAAGAATGAACAGTAATAAAAGAAATTCGAATCATTGTTTATTTACTATTACTGAAAAGAATTTTTCTCTTCAATTATTTCTTTGGTTTACGGTATCTGCCCGGGTTTTACGAATGTTTATCAGTCATATAAAACACCAGTTTCCCGCCGTTCATTATTTCTGAATGCGTGATGTATAAACGATTTAAAGGCTTTCCATTCAACTCTGTTTTTTGAATGTAAACATTTTTATCACTTTGATTTTTTGCTTCAATTGAAAATGTTTTTCCATTCTCTAAATGAAGTGTGGCAGCACTCACAGCAGGGCTTCCGATCTGATAAACTGCAGAGCCGGGAGCAACCGGATAAAAACCAATCGTACTAAAAATATACCAGGCGCTCATTTGGCCTGTATCGTCGTTTCCACCCAATCCATCAGCACCCGTGTGATATTGATTTTTTAAGATCATGCGAACCGTTTCCTGTGTTTTCCACGGCTCATCTGTCCAGTTGTATAAATAAGCAACATGATGCGATGGCTCATTTCCATGAACATAGCCGCCGATGATCCCATCCCTGGTGATGTCTTCTGTTTCTGCAAAAAATTGATCGGGCAAATGCATGGTAAATAATGTATCAAGATAATGAGTGAATTTTTTCTTACCTCCCATGAGCTGAATTAATGATGCAGGATCCTGAGGCACAAACAAAGAATAATTCCATGAATTTCCTTCAATAAAACCTTGCCCTGAAGTGCTTAACGGATCGAAATCTTTTTTCCACGACCCATCGCTCAAACGTGCACGCATAAATCCAACAGAAGGATCAAAAACATTTTTATAATTTTCAGAGCGCTTGATAAATTCTGTATAAATATCCATTCTACCAAGCTTCTTTGCCATCTGTGCAATTGCCCAATCGTCATACGCATATTCCAAAGTAGTGGAAGTGCCGGTGCCGTTTTTATCAACAGGAATATATCCCATATCCTCATATAATCCAATCCCATCATAGCTTCTGTGATGAGCAGTTGTTACACATGCATCCAAAGCTTTGTTCGCATCAAATGGCGTATTTCCTTTTACCACTGCATCAGCAATTACTGCAACCGCATGATAACCCGTCATACACCAGTTTTCATTTGCAGAATTAGACCAGACAGGTAACATGTGCATGACGCTTTGGTTATAATGCGCCAGCATTGATTTGATCATATCTCCGTTTCGTTTTGGCTGAATAATATTAAACAAGGGATGGAGTGCGCGATACGTATCCCAAAGAGAAAAAGTAGTATAATTCGTAAATCCTTTTGCCTTATGAATGTTTTGGTCTAATCCTTTGTAGTCACCGTTTTCATCCATATAAATTGTTGGATTGATAAAGGCATGATACATAGCTGTATAAAAATTTATCTTCTCGTTTTTATCAGCATTAATCACAATTTTGTTCAATTCTTTATTCCACTGTTTTTGCCCTTGTTCTTTTATTTTTTCAAAGTTCCAACCGGGAGTTTCTGCACGCAAATTATTCAAAGCGTTTTCCTGGCTAACAGGAGAAAGAGCAAATTTTATTTTGATCTTTTCACCTTCATTTGTTTTGAAATTAAAATACATTCTCAACTGCCTTCCTGCAAGCGCCGGAAAGTTTTTCTGTTGATTAAATTTGCCCCAGAACCCGCGATACGGCTCCGGTTTGGAAAAGTTTTTACTTCCATATTCAGTAAAAGGTTTGGAAAATTGCATCGCAAAATAAACGGTTCTTGTTCTTGCCCATCCGCTTGTCTGCCGGTAACCGGTTATTAATGAATCATTCACCACGCGAATGAAAGTCCAAACATTTTTATCAGGGTAATTATAGATACCGCTCATTAAATCAAGAATAATATGAGCGCTGTCTGTTTTTGGAAAAGTATATTGATGAAAGCCAACACGGGCAGTGGTTGTAAGCTCTGCAAGGATGTTATAATCCTCCAATTTCACTTTATAATAATCTGCTTCTGTCACTTCTGTATTGTGAGAAAAACGGGAACGAAAACCAGTTTCAGGATGATCAGCGGTTCCCGGATTCAATTGCAATTTTCCAACTGTCGGCATGATTAAAAAATCGCCCAGATCAGAATGTCCTGTACCACTGAAATGCGTATGACTAAATCCTACGATCGTTTTATCATCGTATTGATAACCCGCACAATATTTATAAACATCCGGATTATAATGACCATTAGTTTCATAAGGAATGGTGTCCGTATCAGGGCTTAGCTGAACCATGCCAAAAGGAACTGTAGCACCCGGATACGTATGCCCCATACGTTGTGTACCGATTATCGGATTTACATATTGAACCAGGTTTTCTGTCTTTTGTGCTAGAGCAGAAACATTAATGCAAATAACCATCGCAATAAAAAAGCAACGGCGGATAAAAGAGAAATTGACCATAAAAATTTATTACAGGTAAAAGTAATTACAACTTTTCGTTTTGAAATAATTGAAAAAATAAAATAAGAATTATTTTAAAAATAAGAAAGGAATGGACATAACAGTGATGCTCACACGAAAATTGCAAATTCATTCTCAAAGGAGCTTTTCTTCAATTTCTTTCCAGTCTTTTACACGCTCATAATCTTTTTCAAAAATATTATGATGGCATGTATAAAGGATTTTTCTTCCTTTAAAATGACTAAAATTTCTTGCCCTGTCGTCGATCATAATATCAGTCTGCACAATACTTTTAGTGCCGCAAAGGCAAATTTGTTTCCAGGTAATAAAAGGAAGTTTTTCAGCAATCCAATCAAATTTATCTTTCAAAGAATTAGGAAATTCAAGCGCAGCGGAAACAATAAACAATTCATATTTTTCATTCAGTCTTCTTAAAACATTTTCAGCATCAGGCATTAATTCCAAATCACGAAAAAAGCCTTCCAAATTCAGATATTCATGAAATTTTGAAAAGTGTTCAGGCCTTACTACTTCTTTTAAATCCTTACCCTTCAAATCTTCTTCATTAAATGTGATCCCAAATTCGTGATCGTACCAATCTTTCAATTTTTTTGCAGTGTCGGTAATTACTTCATCCATGTCAATACTTAAGGTTTGCTTGCTCATTTGTTTAAAATTTCTTTTAGCATTTATCAATATTTTTTTCAAATAAAGTTAATTGAAGTTTTAAAAAAGAAATGGTTTTAAGTTTTAGTATTAAACAGGAAATGGTTTTATTTTTCATTGTTGACCAAAAAGATTAAAAAAAGTTGTAAACTTTTCTTGCTAACTTTATTCTGCTAATTACTCCCAAACGTTTTTAAAATTTTCAAATGCATCCTTCAGCCAATTATTTTGATGCTTTATTTTATAACGCAAAGCAAAATTCGGTATTGATCATTGATGCTGAAGGAACTGTTATATCTGTCAATCCTGCGTTCAGTAACTGTTTTGGATACTCTGAAAAAGATATTCTTGGAAAAAACGCATCAATTTTATTTACAAAAGAAGATCAACGAAATGAGGTGTTTGAAAAAGAAGTGATGAGAACTTTGAGTCAAGGTCAGAGTTTTGATAATAATTATTTTGTAAACAAAGATCAAACTTTAACATGGGTTCGTGGCGAAGCTGTTTTAGTAAAAGGAACAAACAATGAATCCTTTATTTTAAAGATCATCCAGGATATTCACGCCCAAAAAGCAACAGAGATCGCGTTGCAAAACCTTAATGATTTTAATGAAAGAATTTTAACTTCCATTGAAGATGTGGTTATTGTTCTGGATGATAAAATGAACGTTATAAAAACGAACAGTGCGTTTAGCAAATTATTCAGATATAGCAGTCCGATGCCTTACATGAATATGGGAGAATTTATAAAACCATATGATGAAAATGATGAGCTCTTTACTGCCATCACTAAAGCGCTTCAAAGCAAAACCGGATTTAGTAATAAGCAAATTGAAATGAAAATTTCTCCGACTGATGTTCGTTACTACGACGTAAGTTGCTCATTTATGGATAGTTCTGAAGGCAGCAATATTTTGCTGATCGTGCATGATATAACAGCCTACAAAGAGCTGGAAAAAGAAAAAGAAGATGTGATGGGATTTGTGGCGCATGAATTAAGAAATCCTCTTTCCAACATTATTTTATGCAATGAACTTATTTCAGAAGCTTTGGACGAAAATGATATTGAGCTGGCGGAAAGTATGTTGCAAAAAAGCAAAAACAATGCATCACGATTGCAAAAGATGATTTCAGAATTATATGAGTCAACAAAAATAGATTCCGGTTACATGCAGTTGCAGCTAACAGAATTTAATTTTTCAGAAGCAGTGAAAGAAGCCATTGACGCTGTTGAAATTTTACATCCCGCTTTTGAGATTGAAGTGGAAGGAAGTGCGAATGTAGCTATTACAGCCGACAGATATCGTATCACACAAGTTCTTACCAATTATCTCAGCAATGGCATTAAATATTCAAATGGGAACACACATGTAACACTTGCAATCACCCATGATAAAAAAACACTTTTGGTTTCGGTAAGAGACGAGGGACTTGGGATTCCAAGAGAACAACTTCCATTTGTTTTTGAAAGATTTTTTCGTGTCGAAAAAAACAGGAACATTGAAGGAATCGGTTTAGGGCTTTATCTGTGCCGGCAGATCATTCATTCTCATAAAGGACGGCTATGGGTTGAAAGCGAGGAAGGCAAAGGATCTGTTTTCTATTTTTCAATTCCCTTAATGTGTAATCGCTATTACTTAATCTGACAACCGGTTAAATTTGGAGCGGGTTTTTTTAAGGTATTTGCGATAAAAATAATTGGTTAAAAGCGGTTGGGTTTTGAGCAACCGCTTTATTATTTCCATCGGTCAGAATATTCCTGGCAGGTTGCTCCTCAGCAGAGCCTGCTTCCGCTTCTTCTGACTGCTTAAAGTTAGAGCCTTTTTCCAATAATTCGTCAATACGTTTTTCTTTGGCTAAATGGACACTATCAATAAAAGTCTGTATCGGTGTTTTGCCATAACAATATTTACCTGAATGTGTACGCTCTTCATTGTAGTATCTTAACCATTGGTCAAGATCCTGCTGCATTTGTTCTATTGAACTGTACATTTTTTTTCTGAAAGCGACTGCATAAAATTCCTCCTGGATCGTGCGGTGAAAGCGTTCACATATGCCATTGGTTTGAGGACTGCGCGCCTTGGTTTTTGAATGTTCGATTCCTTCAATTTGCAGATACAACTCATACTCATGATACTCCGGCTTACCACAATACTCAGTTCCACGATCGGTTAAAATCCGCAGCAATGGTAGTTGTTTAGACTCAAAGAATGGCAGCACTTTGTCATTGATCATATCAGCGGCAGTAATGGCATTCTTTCGGTCATAAAGCTTAGCCATCGCTACTTTTGAATAAGTATCAATAAAGGTTTGTTGATAAATGCGGCCAACACCTTTGATATTGCCAACATAGTAAGTATCCTGAGCACCCAAATAGCCCGGATGTTCAGTTTCAATTTCTCCGGTAGCTTCTTTTTTTTCTTTCTTACGCTCAAGGGCAATCATTTGCGCTTCGGTCAGGATCACACCTTCCTGTGCCACTTTGGCTTCCAGCGCTTTGAGACGTTTTGAAAAAATTTCCAGGTCATGTCGTAACCATACACAACGGACACCTGCTGGTGAAATAAAAATCCCTTGCTTACGTAGCTCATTTGATACACGCAACTGACCCAATGCAGGATTCTCAAAAGCCATTTCTACAACAGCCTTTTCAATTTCCGGCTCAATCCTGTTTTGCGGAATTGGTTTTTTGCGACTGATTTCCTTCAGCGCTATTGACCCACCTGTATCATAGAGTTCTTTAATACGGTAAAAGCTATCGCGGCTATAGCCATAAACACGACAAGCTTCTGATACGTTACCTAATTTTTCAGCTAATTTGAGTAATCCTAATTTGCTTTGAATTAACTTTGATTCTACATTCATTTCTGACAGTTTTTAAAGTGGTTAAATTGTTTCTTATTTCATTTGCAATTTAACCCAACTGTCAGATTAAGTTTTAACTATTTCACTTAATGCAGTAAACGAAATAAATTGATTTTAAAAAAACAAAAAAGGTGACATTTCCTGCCACCTTTTTTATTTTAAAAATTACCAGATTTTTATCCGGTTTTTTTCTGCTTTATACATTTTATCGGCCGGTTTGATATTAAATGCTTTATACCAGCTATCCATATTGCTGATCGGGGCATTACATCTGAACATTCCGGGTGAATGCGGGTCTGTAAGAATGAGTTGTGCCTCATATTCCGGAAGTGTATTAGCTCTCCAAACTTGCGCCCAGTTCAAAAAGAAACGCTGGTCAGGAGTGAATCCATCTATTTTTTTATCGCTTTTTCCTTCCGGTGTTTTCTTAAATGCTTCATACGCAATATTAAGTCCTCCAAGATCTGCAAGATTTTCCCCCAAAGTAAGCTTGCCATTTACATGGACCGAATCGTTGACTGTAAAAGCATCATATTGATCGACAACTTTTTTTGCAAGGACTTTAAATTTTTCAGCATCTGAGTTCGTCCACCAATCTTTCAGATTTCCGTCCGCTGCATATTGACGCCCCTGGTCATCAAAACCATGAGTCAGCTCATGACCGATCACAGCGGCAGCTCCCCCATAATTAATGGCATCATCTGCATTAAAATCAAAGAACGGAAACTGAAGAATTCCTGCAGGAAATGCAATTTCATTATTAGTAGAACTGTGGTAGGCATTGATAGTTGGAGGTGTCATTCCCCATTCGGTTTTATCAACCGGTTTGCCCATATGATTGATCATTTTATTATACCTGAACGCATTAATGCTCATTATGTTTCCATAAAAATCATTTCTTTTAATTACTACACCGGGATAAGTTTCCCATTTGTCCGGAAAGCCAATTTTATTTACAACAGCATGCAGTTTTATGAGCGCTTGTTTTTTGGTAGAATCGCTCATCCATGTAAGACGATTAATTCTTTCGGCAAAAGTTTCCTGTATGTTTTTTACCAATGCAAGCATTCTTTGTTTTGCAGCTTCTGTAAAATATTTTTCTACATACAATTGTCCCACTAATTCGCCCAGAGAACGATCAAGCAATGATGTCATTGTTTGCCATCTCGGAGTAATTTCTTTTTGTCCGCTGATCACTTTATTAAATTCAAATGATCTGTTTACAAAAGCGCGGCTGAGATAAGGCGCCGCTGATCTGATAATGTTCCAAATAAGCTTTCAAAGTTTCTAACGGAACTGCGCTGAATAATGCATCAGCGCCTTTGAAGAAATCAGGATTATTTACCAGCAAACTGTCTGCGCCTGAAATTTTTGCAGTTGCAAATATTTTTTGCCAATCAAACCCTGGAGTAAAACCGCTAAAATCTGCTATCGCAAATTTGTTGTAAGTGCTTTTCGGGTCTCTCATTTCCACCCGGCTCTTCTGGATTGTTGCAAGGCCGGTTTCAAGTGATAAGATCGATTGAGCTTTCTTTTCTGCATCTGACGCATCAAATCCCTGTCAATTCGAACATATCGCTCATGTAGCTCAGATACGCTTGCCTGATGGCTTTGCTTCTCTGATTATTTTTTAAATAATAATCACGATCTGGCAATGCAGTTCCACCCTGAGATAACTGGGGAATATAAGTATTCACATCTTTGTCATCCTGACCAACATAAAAACCAAATAAGCCACCCGAAATTCCTTTGCTTCTTAAGCTGATCATTTCCTGAAGAAGATCGGATTTGTTAGTGATAGCAGCTACTTCCTGCAGTTGGGCTTTGATCGGTTCGTAACCAAGTTTTTCGATTGCCGCTGAATCCATTGCACTCGAATAGAAATCTCCTACCCTCTGTGCGATCGAGTTTTTGGAAGGATTTGCAGCAGCTTCTTCAGCTAAAGATTTGATTCTTTCAGAACTCGTTTGCCGCAAAACATCAAAGGTTCCCCAGCGTGTTTTAATTCCTGGCACCGGATTTTGTTTCAACCAGTTTCCATTGGCGTATAAATAAAAATTATCGCCGGGTTTTACAGACAAATCCATGTTGGATTTATCAATAAATTTTGTTGCTGATTTTGGTGCATGTTTTTGTCCATTTACAAAACCAAACGAAAGCAAGCCAGCCGCAGATACGGCTGCATAAAGAAAACTTTTCTTCATGGATGGTTGTTTAAATAAAAATGAATAGGTAATAAAAGCAGTTCGTTATAGAACGCAAAATGTTGGTTAGCCTTTTGAATCATAAATAGAAATCACTTTTTCTTTACCAGAAAGTAAGAATCTTTTATTAAATTTTTTAATTGCGTTTTTGATAATGTACCGTCAATAATAATAGTGTTCCAGTGTTTTTTATTCATATGATATCCCGGCAAAATACAGGAATATTCTTCCCGTAATTCAATTGCATAATCAGGATTACATTTCACATTGAATTGTAAGGGAATTGATGATAACGAAACCAGTAAAAAGATTTTTTTATCGATTTTAAACACAAGCGTGTCTTCTCCAAAAGGAAAACCCTCTTCGACATTTTCTAAGGATAATACAAAATCCCGTAATTCTTCAATATTCATAAATCAGCACTAAACAATTGCCAAAGAAAATTATTTTTCGGCTTTTTCAGGTCTTAAAATTCCTGTAATAACATTCTTTGTTGTTAATAATAATTTTGCCGCGTCCTGAATTTCTTTTTGAGTAAGTGCATCTACATATTTATCATAATTGATAAAATAATCCGGATTATCTCCAGGGAAATAAAACGACTGCAACTCCGAAAGCCAGGTTCCGTTTTCTTTAATATCGACTTTATGTTTTTCTTTCCATTGCTTCTTCACTTTTTCAAGGTTTTCCCTGGAAGGACCATTTTTAATAAGACTTTGAATTTCTGCATTCGCAGCTTTTAAAAGTGTGTCTACTTTTTCGGGGCCGCACGGCAATGTCAAAAAGAAGGTATAATGTGAGTAAGGAATTTTCTCAAACTGTGCCTCAATTCCACCCCCATAAATTCCCTGTATCTTTTCTCTTAATTCTTCGATGATCCTGATATTTAAAATTTCACTGATTGCCTGCGCTTTCAGATCCAATGCATCCGAATAAGGAACCTCGCCGCTGTAAACTGCCAGTATCAAAGCTTTTGGCTCTTTACCCTTATATACATTTACATCCACTTTTCCCTTCGCCATTCTCAATTTATTATCAGTGTAATGAAATTTCTTTGAAGTAGCAGGCAGGCTTGCAATATATTTTTCCAATAAAGGTTTCAATTCATTTTCTGTGATGCTTCCGGTAAAAATAAAATGCATCTCATTTTCATCACCGAAATTCTCTTTGTACATCTGCATGATTCTGTCAGGATTCAGGGCATCAAAATATTCTGCTTTCGGGACTGCAATCGGCGCCAGCGGGCTATTATGATACATTGCTTTAAAAAGTGTATCTACAAAAACCACCTGCGGATTCGCACTTAAAAAAGCAAGTTGCGCTTTATTTTTTTGAACAAATGACCTGAACAAAGCAGTATCAACGCGCGGAGAAGTAGAATACAAATAAACCAATTGCATCATCGATTCAATATCTTTTACAGAACTACTTCCGCTAAATCCATCTGAAAGTTGTCCAAAAGTCGGATGTACACTTACCGTTTTTCCACTCAATGCTTTTTTCAAATCAACCGGGGAAAAATTTCCAACTCCCATGCTCGTTACCACCGGTATCATGTATTCAGCATTGTATTTGTCGGCTAACCCATAATTGTTTTTGCCACCTTGTCTGACGGCTGTCATCAACACCTGGTCGTTTTTAAAATCAGTATGTTTTAAAGTAACTGTAATGCCATTGCTTAAGGTAAAATCTGTGGTTCCTAAAAGCGCATTATTTTTTGATCCTGTAATTCTTCCAGCCTTTGGCATTTCAGTTAATAATGATGTTGAAACTGCTTTCTCTTCATAAGGTCTGATATCCATTTTTGCCACTTCATCTCTTACGCCAAGAATTTCAGCATCAGTTGGCAAACTCTTTCCTGGAGCAGGTTCGGGACCAGTTAGCGCGATAAACACATTTGAATTCCGGCTTAATTTATTGGTGATCGCATTTACATCATCAACAGTTATCTGGGGCAATAATTCCTTATAATATTTTTCTTCATTTGCAATTCCCGGAATCGGTTCTTTTGTCAAAAAATTACGAATGTATTCCTCGGCATAATCAGAAGATTCTGTTTTATTTTTTTCATTAAAAGCCTGTTCAATATAATTGAGCATATCTGCTTTTGATCTTTCGAGTTCTGCTTTTGTAAACCCATATTTTTTTACTCTTTCCAATTCTTCTTCAAACGCTTTTAACCCTCGTAAACTATCACTGTTTCCTGTGCCGATATAAGCCTGGAAAGATTCATAGCCACGCGCCTCGGAACCAAAGCCACAAGCCGCATATACAAAAGGAGGATTTTCCTTTTGGGTCAATTCCCGAAGACGCTGATTTAAAAGATCTGAAAAAATATTTTTAACAAGGTCATCCTTATAATCTTCCAAAGTCACATCAGGATTGATTTTATAGGGAGAATAATGAACCTGGAAAACATAGCTCGTTGCTTCTTTATCCGTTACCACCTCTGCTACACTTTTTTCATAAGGCGGCACTTCGGCAATGGTTCTTGGTCTTTCATTCTGTGGATTTTTATTTTCACCAAAATATTTTTTGATCAGATTTTCCGCTTTCACAGGATCAATATCACCAACAACGATCACTGCCATCAAATCAGGGCGATACCAGTCTCTGTAAAATGATCTCAAAGCTTCATAAGGAGCATTCTTGACAATACTATCAAGCCCTATCGGAAGACGGTTTGCATACAATGAGCCTGCAAATAATAAAGGATACACTTTTTTATTGATCCTGTCCTGAGCTCCTTTTCCCAGGCGGCTTTCTTCAAGAACTACAGGCCGTTCGGCATCAATATCTTCGGCTTTATCCGTTACATTATGCGCCCAATCCTCTAAAATCTGGAAACCTTTTTCAATATTTCCGGCCTTATCTGTTGGAATGGGAAGTATATAAACGGTTTCATTAAAACTTGTATAAGCATTCAAATCGCTGCCAAATCCAACACCAATAGATTGCAAAAAAGAAACAATGTCATTCTTTTTAAAATGAGTAGTTCCATTAAAAGCCATATGTTCACTCAAATGCGCCAGGCCTTGCTGGTTGTCGTTTTCAAGAATAGAGCCTGCATTCACTACAAGTCGTAATTCTACTTTTTGTTCCGGTTTTTTATTTTCCCGGATATAATAAGTAAGTCCGTTGCTAAGCTTTCCGATTTTTACATGTGGATCGACAGGAAGCGTATCCTTCAGATTTTGTTGTGCAAAAAGAGATGAAGAGAAAAGCAACAGAAACAGAGGAAGCAGTTTTAGTAATTTCATAAAATTAAATTAGTGAATGAGAATAAATATGACTTAGTTAAAAAGCAAGATAATTATTCTGATGAAAAAGAGGAAAAGAATTGGATGGATGGAAAATAAAAATCGTTTTTATTTCTTCCTTTACCTCAAAAAAACCACATTACAGCAAACAATTATCTTTGCAATATGAGTAAAGTAAGAGTAAGATTT
Organism: Hanamia sp.; assembly: GCA_035606215.1. GTDB lineage: Bacteria > Bacteroidota > Bacteroidia > Chitinophagales > Chitinophagaceae > Ginsengibacter. The sequence continues at coordinate 49,285 of DATNFV010000072.1, read as the reverse complement.
GCACCAAGCCCAACTGGCGGTTTGCATCTTGGCGGTGTTCGCACCGCACTGTATAATTATTTATTTGCAAGACAAAATGGTGGGGATTTTGTACTGAGAATTGAAGATACTGATCAGACGAGATATGTGGAAGGAGCCGAACAATACATTCATGATTGCCTGCAATGGTGCGGCATTCTGCCCGATGAAAGTCCATGGAAACCGGGAGAATACGGGCCTTACCGGCAAAGTGAAAGAAAAGAAATTTATAGAAAATATGCCCAGCAACTTGTGGAATCGGGCCATGCTTATTATGCATTTGATACGCCGGAAGAAATTGAAAATCTTCGGGAAAAATTAAAAGCACAGGGGAAATATAACGTGCAATATGATTACCAAAACCGGCTGGAAATGCGCAACTCCCTGGTGTTGCCAAAGGAAGAAACCGAAGCATTATTGAAAATAAATTTTCCACACGTTATTAGAATTAAAATGCCCCGCAATGAATATGTACACTTTAAAGACATGATCCGCGGTGATATTGAAATGCAGACTGATGGCGTAGATGATAAAGTTTTACTGAAGGCAGATGGAATGCCGACGTATCATCTTGCGGTGGTTGTGGATGATTATTTAATGAAAATTACCCATGCATTTCGTGGTGAAGAATGGCTGCCAAGCGCTCCGGTTCACGTGCTGCTTTGGAAATATTTTGGCTGGGAAAAAGATATGCCACAATGGGCGCATCTTCCATTAATTTTAAAACCTGACGGGAATGGGAAATTGAGCAAACGTGATGGCGAAAGGCTTGGGTTTCCTGTATTTGCAATGGAATGGAACGATCCGAATAAAGGCGTTACTCCGGGATTTAAAGAACTGGGTTTTATGCCCGAAGCTTTTATCAATATGCTGGCTCTGCTTGGCTGGAATGATGGAAGCGAGCAGGAAATTTTCTCTTTACAGGAAATGATTGAAAAATTTTCAATGGACCGGGTTCATTCTCATGGAGCCAAATTTGATTTTGAAAAAGCAAAATGGTTCAATCATGAATGGATAAAAAAGTCAACTGTAGAAAGATTAAAGCCGGGTGTAAAAAAGATATTTGAACATAACGGTGTATCCATAAACGAAGAAAATAAGTTTGCAAAAATAATTGAACTGATCAAAGAAAGATGCATTTTATTAAACGATTTCTGGCAACAGGGAAGCTTCTTTTTTATTGCTCCAACAGAAATTGATACCGCAGCGATTCTTCCAAAATGGAATGAAAATAAAAACCAGTTTTTTGTGGAATTAATTCGCGCTTACTCCTTAATGAATTCGTGGAGCGCTGAAGAAACGGAACATACTTTTAAAGAACTTGCAGCAGCCGGCAAATTAAAACCAGGTGAATTAATGTTACCTTTTCGTATCATGCTTGTTGGCGGAAAATTTGGCCCGGGCGTTTTTGAAATATCTTCCGTTTTAGGAAGAGAAGAAACAATCAAAAGAATCGAACATACTTTATCTTTATTGAAATAATATGCCTGAAAAAAATTCTTCTCAAATGCAAAGACCGATCCGCGTTTTGGTTGCAAAAGTTGGCCTTGACGGGCATGATCGCGGCGCAAAAGTAATTGCTACTTCATTGCGCGATGCCGGCATGGAAGTAATTTATACAGGACTGCGCCAGACTCCTGAAATGGTTGTAAATGCTGCATTACAGGAAGATGTAGATGCGATCGGTGTAAGTATTTTAACAGGCGCTCACAATACCATTTTTTCAAAAATATTATCACTAATGAAAGAAAAAGGAATGAATGATGTACTCGTAACGGGCGGCGGAATTATTCCTGCAGATGATATGAAAAAATTAAATGCAATGGGCGTTGGAAAATTATTTCCACCAGGGACTTCCACTTCAGACATTGCAGATTATATAAAGGAATGGGTAAAGGAGAACAGGGAGTTTTAAAAATTATTTTGATGAAAAAAAAGATTTATATTTTTAAATCATTTTACGAGGTTTTTTTCTTAACTATTTTTCGATTTAACCCGATTTCACAGATTTACAAAAGATCATATTTCCTGTGAGGAAATGAGAAAAAGATTTAAGGAACATTCATGATTGAATGATAAAAATTAAAAGGAAATACATATGAACTTTTCAACACTAAAAACTTCAGTCGAAGATCACATTCTTACGATAACGATAAACAGGCCTGATAAATTAAATGCATTGAACCAAACAGTTTTGAACGAATTGGATCATGCAATGGATGAGGTTTATAAAGATAAAAATATAAGAGCAGTGATCATCACGGGAGCAGGAGAAAAAGCATTTGTTGCAGGCGCGGACATTGCCGAATTTGTTGCAGTAAAAGATGATGAAGGCGCTTCGCTTTCTAAAAAAGGGCAGGATATTTTTTTCAAAATAGAAAATTGTCCCAGGCCTGTAGTAGCGGCGGTTAATGGTTTTGCGCTGGGTGGCGGTTGTGAACTCGCAATGGCTTGTCATTTTAGGCTTGCAAGTATCCATGCGAAATTTGGACAGCCGGAAGTAAATCTTGGTTTGATTCCGGGATATGGCGGTACACAACGTCTGACAATGCTGATTGGCAAAGGAAAAGCGATGGAACTAATGATGACGGGAAACATAATAACCGCCGATGAAGCTAAAACGTTAGGCCTGGTAAACTATGTAGAAGCCCCGGAAAACCTGTTACCCAAAACAAAAGATATTTTAAATATTATTCTCACCAAATCTCCGGTAGCTGTTTCAAAAGTAATTGCAGCGGCAAATGCATGTTATGACAATCAAAAAAATGGGTTTGATGAAGAGGTAAAACTATTCGGAGAAGTCTTTTTGAGCGAGGATAAAAAAGAAGGAACTGCAGCCTTTTTGGAGAAGAGGAAAGCCATGTTTAAATAAACAAAATGTAATGCGGATTTTGCACATCGCAGGAAACATCTCGGGTTTGCGTAACTTTATTCAAGATTCTATTTTTTAAAACCTCTATTTTTTATGCAAAGTGAAACAGTGTGTGAGCACATCAAACAAATAAAAGATCTGAAATTGCCAAAAGACCTGGTCTGTGAAGAATGTATAAAATCCGGAAGCTATTGGGTGCACTTAAGAACGTGTCAAACATGCGGCGCCACTCTTTGTTGCGATCAATCGCCCAATCAACACATGACGAATCACAACCATCATACGCATCATCCGGTTGTTATTTCTGCTGAGCCTGGTGAAAAATGGCTATGGTGTTATGAGGATGAGATCTTTGCTGAATATGAATAAAAGCCATTATTCTACCTCTAATAATTCTCTGTCCCATTTAGCAAGATCAGCACCGGTATGATAAGTGCTGTTTAAAAACTCAAGTAATTTTTTGTCAGGATCTGCTGATTGCTGTACGGCAGAATAAGGCAGAATAAATTCCCGGAATGTGGTGTTATAATAAGCTTCTTCCGGAAGCACTTTTGCATCTTTATACCCTTCGGGTTCAGGATATAGATAAGTATAAAATGCAGGCTCTGTAAGGCCATCACTTCCTGTCCAGAATCCGCAACTGCTTACTTCGCGGCAATAGGCTTCTTCTGCTACCCAATCAGGCATGCCCGGAATTCCGCCCGGATGCTTTGGCGCTCTTCTTCCCGAAAAAAATGAAAGTGCCAGATCAAAACTTCCCCAGAAAAAATGAATAGGACTGCACTTTCCTTTAAATTCACTGCGAAACTTCATGAAGACATTTTGGATACTGTGTAAAGCTTCAAGAAAAGCAGTAATCTGCTCTTCGTCGTACGTTTTATGAATCGTATCTTTTTCAAATGGGATCGGATTTTCAATCTCCACCGGCACGGGCTTTATTTTTATATCAATTTTTAATTCACTTAGAAGGTGAAAGAGTTTATTATAAAAATCAGCAACAGAAATTCCATACAGGTCAAATTTTCTTATTTCGCCTTTGCCTGTCGTAATTTTTAAATGATGATCAATAAAATCAAAATCAATTTGAAAATTCTGATCTTTATATGGCATTGTTTGCGTTGTGAGCCCATAAGACACAATATGTAAAGTGATATGCCATGAATGATTCACCCATGGAAGTGTGGCCAGTTTTATTTTTCCAACAATTTGCGTCCACATATGCAGGGTTTCAAAAGTATCTTCCCCTTTTTTATAAGAAAGAACCGGCCATTGTTGTTGCATAATATTCGCTGTTTAATTGACCTTTAAATATCAAATATAAGTTAACTTTTCTTTTCCGGGACGGAACCAGCTTTGAGTTGCAGCAAAGCAACTTTTATTCAAATATCAGACGTCCTTACATAAATCTATTACCCCTCTATCTTCCTCAATCCATTTCTGTTTTTTCGCTCCCTTACATTGGGTTAAATTTGCAGTATCGTTTAAAAGTTTAATCAGAAAAAATTATGGATTACCGTACAGAAAAAGACACGATGGGAGAAGTGAAAGTGCCTGTTGACGCTTATTACGGCGCTCAGACAGAAAGAAGCATAGAAAATTTTAAGATTGCGCAGGACATTAATAAGATGCCTAAAGAAATTATCCGCGCATTTGCTTATTTGAAAAAAGCAGCAGCGATAACGAATTATGATGCCGGAGTTTTGCCAAAAGAAAAACTGGATTTAATCAGCAAAGTTTGTGATGAAATTCTATCCGGAAAATTGGATAGAGAATTTCCATTGGTAGTTTGGCAAACGGGCAGCGGAACGCAAAGCAACATGAATGTAAATGAAGTGATCGCTTACCGCGGTCATGTGATGAATGGCGGTCAGCTAACAGACAAACAAAAAGTATTGCATCCAAATGATGATGTCAATAAATCACAATCGAGCAACGATACTTTTCCTACCGCAATGCACATTGCGGCTTATAAAATCTTGCACGATCTGACTTTGCCTGCTTTGGAAAATCTGAAAAATACTTTCGACCAAAAGTCAAAAGATTTTATGCATATTGTAAAGATCGGACGTACCCATTTTATGGATGCTACTCCGCTTACCCTTGGCCAGGAATTCAGTGGTTATGCATCACAATTAGATCATGGAATCAAAGCGATCAAAAACACGTTGCCGCATTTGAGCGAATTGGCGCTTGGTGGTACGGCTGTAGGTACAGGAATTAATACGCCTCCCGGTTATGCGGTAAACGTTGCTGAAACGATTGCAGAATTAACAGGCCTCCCTTTCGTAACTGCCAAAAATAAATTTGAATCGCTGGCCTCTCATGATGCGATTGTAGAAACGCATGGCGCTTTGAAAACAGTAGCGGTAAGCCTGATGAAAATTGCAAACGATATCAGGATGTTGTCTTCAGGGCCAAGAAGCGGGATCGGCGAAATCAGCATTCCTGAAAATGAACCCGGCTCTTCCATCATGCCGGGAAAAGTAAATCCGACACAATGTGAAGCACTGACAATGATTGCTGCGCAGGTGATGGGAAATGATGTTGCCATTAGTATTGGCGGGGCTACAGGCCAGTTTGAACTGAATGTTTTTAAACCAATGATCATTTATAACTTTCTTCACAGCGCGAGATTGCTTGGCGACGGATGCAACAGTTTTAATGAAAATTGCGCGAAAGGAATTGAGCCGATCAAAGAAAATATTAAAAAGCATCTCGACAATTCGCTGATGCTGGTAACGGCACTGAATCCAAAAATCGGTTATTACAAAGCTGCAGAAATTGCTCAAAAAGCACATAAGGAACATACCACTTTAAAAGAAATGGCGGTGAAACTCGGATATGTAACTCCGGAAGAATTTAATGAATGGGTAGATCCGAAAAATATGGTAGGCAATTTGGATAATGAATGATTTTTTAAGCCAATTACGGATCCAAAAAGCATTAAAAAAGGCGTCTTTCAAAGACGCCTTTTTTAGCATTTTCTTTCACAGATTTAGCGTGAATCGCTTTCGCTTCTTTGGCTTTCGCGACGGGAAGATGATTTCTTCCTGTCTTCGTCTTTACGATCGTTGTCGCGGCCATGATTTTTTTTTGTAGGCATGATCTTTTTTTTGGGTTAAGTCACAATATTGTGATGTTTTAATCGTCCAAAAAAATGTGCCAGTTAGAAATTATTTGCAATTAGAAAAAAAAACTGCGCATTTGTAGAATTTAATTCTTTTCACATAACAAATGTGGTGTAGCATCTACACAAATACCCCTCAAAAAAACATTGTGAGAATCTGGTTTTGGGAAAAGATAAAGATGTTATTCGGTCACAAATTTTCCCGAAGAAATCTGAATTAAATTATTAGAGCTATCAACCGCGGTTCCCGAAAAAGTTCCGGAAATATTGGTAGAATCAATTGTGTTAAGATTCACAATAAACTCACCGTTAAGCTGACTGGCCTGATAAATTGTTTTACCGGTAATGCTGTAGGAAAAAGTGCATTGAAATAAAGAGGCTTTGTAAGCTCCCGGAGGAAAGGTATCACCATATAAATTCAATGCAAATAAATGACTGCCATCATAAGATTTTCCGCTTATGCTCAACCGGTGTGAACCAATTCCTTTTGTTTGATAAACACTGTCGATAAACCCGGAATAATTTAAATTTCCATTGGAAAATTGCCAGCTGCCGGTAGCAGCTCTCATGTGTTCCAAACTGTATTCCTTGGCGCAAGAGGTAATTAAAATAGCAGCCAATACAATAAGCGAAAGAGATTTAAAAATCTTCATAGGTGCGTTTTAATTTTTCAGAATTAAGAAACCGTCATTTCATCATTTGCAATTGCTTCGGCTTCCATTTCTTTTTTTACCTCAGGGCTGTTACTTTTAAAAAAACTTTTTTGGAATATAAAGATAGTAATGATTCCGATAGAAATTGATGCATCGGCTAAATTAAATATCGGGCTGAAAAAAACAAAATCCTGACCTCCCCAAATTGGAAACCATGAAGGAAACTGTGTGTCGATGATCGGGAAATATAGCATGTCAACCACATTTCCATGCAAAAAACCCGCATACCCATGGGCAGGAAAGATATGGGCCACATTTTCATTTAAAATACTGCTTCTCTCGAAGATCAATCCGTAAAACATGCTGTCGAGCAAATTGCCCAAAGCGCCTGCAAATATTAACGCCACACAGATGATAAATCCACGCTTGTATTTTTTCGCAATAATCTTATTAATATAAAAAACACCAAATATCACCGCAGCCAAACGAAATAAAGTAAGCGCCATTTTCCCCAATTCTCCGCCTAATTTCCAGCCGTAAGCCATTCCTTCATTTTCAATAAAATAAAACTGGAACCAATGCCCTAAAACGCGATGAGATTCTCCGGCGTGGTAATGAGTCTTGATAAATATTTTAACAACCTGGTCAGCAATAACAATTAGGGCGATAATTAAAAAAACACTTCTCTTTTTCACTTAAAAATTTTAAGCGGCAAAGATAATAAAATTGACAAACGGCTTTGGCCGGATAAGTTAATTATAAGTGAACAGAATAGCATTATTATAAAATAAGAATCATACTTATTTCTTCGTTTACTGAAACAAAAAGCCTAAAACTCATTCGTGGCTTTGTTTTCAGTGATTGTTCCTTCTTCTTTAACGTCATCTTTATCAGAATTGAAGAAGCGTTTTTTAAAAAGAAGAATGACAATAACGCCAATGGAAACAGAAGCATCAGCGACATTAAAAATATAATTAAAAAAAGAAAATGGTTTTCCTCCAAAAAAAGGAATCCAGCCGGGCAAATGATCAACATGAAAAATCGGTAAATAAAGCATGTCAACAACGTTGCCATGAAGAAATTCTGCATACCCATGTTTAGGAAATATGGTAGCGATCTGAGAAGTTTCAAAACTGTTGTTATCGAAAATCAAACCGTAAAACATACTATCAAGAAGATTGCCCAAAGCACCTGCGAACACTAGTGCTACACAGATAATATATCCGGGATGAAATTTTTTTGCAATAATTTTTTGGATATAAAAAATACCGAAAATAACAGCTGCCAACCTGAATAAAGTAAGTGCAATTTTTCCAAACCCGCCACCAAGTTTCCATCCATAAGCCATTCCTTCATTTTCGATGAAATAAAGTTGAAACCAGTTTCCTAAAACCGGATGAGATTCTCCGGGATGGTAGTGCGTTTTTACAAAGATTTTTAAAGCCTGATCTGCAATAACGATAAGAGCGATGATTATAAATATATTTCTTTTTTTCATTTTTGATTTTGTTTTTCACCTTCAACATTCAGTGTTGAACCTTCAATCATCTTATTCTTCAAAATAAATTCTTTTTACTCTTTGAGAGATCCCGGTCATGATCTCATAAGGAATCGTTCCTGCCCAATGAGCAAGCATTTGCAAAGAAAGCGCTTCTCCAAAAACAATTACTTTGTCGCCTTCCTTTAAATTTTTTATTCCTGTAACATCCAGCATTGTCATGTCCATACAAACATTTCCGATGACCGGAGCCAATTTACTTTTTACCAGCATTTTACCAATTCCATTCCCCAATCTTCGTGAATATCCGTCTGCATATCCAATACGCACAACTGCGATAACACTGTCTTTCAGCACTTTTCCCATTCTCCCGTAACCTACCGTTTCTCCTGCTTTTATTTTTTTTATTTGAGAAATCGTAGTGGTTAAAGTAGAAACATTTTTCAGATTTTTTTGCATCTTTTTATTGCTGTCAATTCCATAAAGACCGATCCCCAAACGGACCATATTCATCTGCAAATCCGGATGACGACTAATTCCGGAGGTATTATCAATGTGCTTAAGAAAAGAATAACCCAATGCTTTTTGAATTTTACCACAGCAATCTTTAAAAACATGGTACTGCAAAAGAGTGAATTCATCTTCATCCGGATCTTCGCTGGCGGCAAGATGAGTAAATACGCTTTTTATTTTAATAAATTGATTCACAGATATTTTTTCACAAAGAGAATTGATCTCATTTTTCATAAACCCAAGACGATGCATTCCTGTATCAATTTTTAAATGGACAGGATAATTTTTTATCCCGGATTTGTTTAAAAAAGAAGTAAAATCATGCAGTACTGCAAAAGAAAATATTTCCGGCTCAAGATTAAAATTCACAATAGAATCAAAGGTGGTGCTGTCAATATTCATTACCATTACCGGCAAACCAATTCCGGCTTTCCTTAGCTCAACACCTTCATCTGCGTACGCTACAGCGAGGTAATCAGCTTTATTGAATTCCAGAGCAGAAGCAATTTCATAACTCCCGCTACCATAGCCAAATGCTTTTACCATCGCCATGATCTTTGTGTCGGCATTCAGTTTTTCCTTGTATTTTTTTAAATTATGTGCAATCGAATTCAGGTTGATAGAAAGAACTGTTTGATGAACTCTTTGCTCAAAAGCATGAGTAATTTTTTCAAATTCAAATTGGCGTGCTCCTTTTATCAAAATTGTTTCATCATGAAAATCCGACAGATGTAAATTGTTTAAAAAATCTTCGGTTGATTTAAAAAACAGTTTATTTTTTAAAAAAGGAAATTCATTTTGCTGCAATAAAATGTCAGGACCAATTCCAACAAGTTGATCAATATTTTTTTCCTGCAATAAAGAAGCAACTTCAGCATATAATTTTTTCCGGTTCAGGCCTGATTGTAAAATATCAGAAAGAATAACGGAATGTTTCCGATGTTGTTTTTGCTGATTTAAAAAATCCAAAGCAATCATTAAAGAGTGTAAATCATTGCTGTAACTATCATTGATGATATGGCAATGATTAATGCCTTCTTTCATCTCAAGCCGCATCTCTATTGCATAAAGTGAACTAAACCGGGAACGGGTTATCTCATTATTTTTGTTCAAAATAAATAACAAACTCCAGCAATTTATCGCATTTTGGATCGAAGCATCGTCTGTAAACGGAATTTGAATAATATATTTTTTTCTTTTGTAAACTGCTTCAACAGAAGTGGAAAAATCACTTTTTCTGATCGCCTTTATTTGCAAATCATCATCATTTTTGTTACCCCATGAAAACAAACGCAGTTCTTTATTTTTTTGCGCAAAGATTTTTATTTGCCCTGCCAGCTCTTCATCTTCAGAAGAAACAATTAAAACTTCAGCCCTTTCAAAAAGAAGTAGTTTTTCCTGGATTTTTTGTTTCCTGGTTTTAAATCCTTCATTATGTGCATTACCAATATTCGTGAAAATTCCAATCGTTGGTTTTATCATCTTTTCAAGATTTTTCATCTCCCCAGTCTGCGAAATTCCTGCTTCAAAAATTGCAAGATCATTTTTAGAAGTAATATTCAGAACACTTAGCGGAACGCCGATTTGAGAATTGAAACTTTTAGGACTTCTCACAATTAAATAGTCATTTTCCAGCAAATGATTCAACCATTCTTTTACTATAGTTTTTCCATTACTTCCCGTTATACCAATGACAGTCAAATTATTTTTTAAAAACTGCTCACGATGGTAGACAGCGAGTTTTTGCAATGCATCAATGGAGTTATTTACAAGAAGAATATTAGCGAGAGGGAATTGAGCAGCAGAAATATTGGCGTTATCAGTTATAAAATTTCGAACACCTTTTTCATATAAATTCTCCAAAAAGAGATTCGCATCCTGGTGCTTGTTTTTTAAAGCAAAAAAGACAGTATTGGAAGGAAATGTAATTTTACGGCTATCAAGCGAAAGATAATCTGGCTGGGGTGCGGAAGGATTTGTATTAATTAATTTCCCTTTGCAGATTGCTGCAATTTCCTGAACAGTATATTGGATTTTTACATTCAATTATTTTGAGTTTATTTTTTTGATTTCTGTTTGTTTTTATAAATAGAAAATAAAACCGAACCGCCGAGACAAACAACAATTACCAATAAAGAAATACTGATATCCACATGAATATTGAAAAAAGAAACAAGCATTTTCAAACCAATAAATATCAAAACTATCGCGATTCCTTCTTTCAAATATTTAAATTTTTCTACCGCACTTTGCAACAGGAAAAAAAGTGAGCGCAATCCTAACACTGCAAAAATATTCGAAGTGTAAATAACCATTCTATTTTGTGTAATTGAAAAAACTGCAGGTATAGAATCCAGGGCAAAAACAATATCCGTTGCTGCCAGCATGATCATGACTACAAAAAGCATTGTATAATGAGTCTTGCCATTGATTTTTTGTGTAAACTTTCCGCTGCTGTTATCATGAGAAAGTCGCAAATGTGTTTTTAAAAATTTATAAACAACATTATCTTCAGGATCAAATTCTTCTTCAGTATTTACAAAAAACATTTTAAAACCAGTATATACAAGGAAAGCACCAAAGATATATAGAAGCCAGTAAAACCGGCCTATAAGCGCAATTCCAGCAGTTATAAAAATGACACGTAAGATAATCGCAAGCAAAATTCCAAGAAGTAAAACTCGATTTGCATGAACCGAGGGAATACGGAAATAAGAAAATATAAGTATGAAGACAAAAATATTATCTATACTCAAACCCCACTCCATTAAATAAGCGCTGATATATTCCAAAGCGATTTTTCTTCCATCTTCAAACCAAACAAAAACAAAAAAACCACAACCTAAAAAAACCCAAAACATGGTTTGAACAAAAGCCTGTTTGATAGAAATAGAATGAGATTTACGGCTCAATAAACCAAGATCGAAGATGATCGCGACAACCAATACAATTCCGAAAATAAGATAGCTCCATTCTGTTGCTGTCATTATATTTTTTTTACCGTTCTGAAATAAAACTGTAAAATAAACAATTATGATTTGATGCTGTGTGAATGAGCCTGAAACGGACAATTTCTGGCTAACTGATTTAGAAATTGCAATTATTTATTCATTTACTGTAAGAATAAAAATTAAAAATTAATGTTGTTTACACTGATCCGAAAATCAAATCTGCCTTTCGTTATCAGAATCCCATCTGCCATGTGTCCATCAAACAGCCCTGAAAATGTCAGATATTTCCCATCGTCGGTTATTTTTATAAAATACAAATTCGCTAACCCGAAATCTTCATTAGAATTTAGAATTACAGTATTTGTATTAGAAGAAAATCTTTTTCCGGCTAATGCAATGAAATCGTATATAGTAAATGATTTGGATATTGGCGTTAATAAAGAAATATCGTTAAATGGACTAAGAGACATATCAGATGCATCATTTCTTTCAATAGGCCATGAAAGGCGAAGTGTATCAAAGTCGCTGCTGGTACTAATTCTTTTTAAAGTTGGAAGAGAATTTCCCCTCCAAGAGCCTCTGAAAGGATTGATGTATGGGACATCATTTATATAATTTGTGGCGATATTATATCCATAAAAAGTAAGCCGGCTCAAACCTGGATCATCTTCATCGGGGAAAAAATTTCGTTTCATGCATGAAGAGAAAAGAAGAATCAAGGTAATTAAAAGAATGCTATTTCTCATTATTTTCTTTTTTCTTTTTATAATAAAAATGATAGCCAAAAGTCAGTTGCATTGGAGCGATGGATTTGTAAGACAACGGGTAATCATTTGTTTTGACAAATCCGGTTGGAGTTTGAATATGAAACATAATAAACCAGTCTTGTTTTTGTTTATGAAAATTATAGACAGCTGCAATTGAAGCTACAAATCCTGCTGTATTAGAATTTACATCAGGATTCATCACCTCATAGTTTTCCTTATCATAGTTTTTATATAGTACTTTAAAATTCTGTGAAGAAATTCCCAACGGAAGAAGATTTACATAAAAACTATTCTTCTTTTTGTTTGTATATAAATGAATCCGGAAACCGATACTCATTGCGAAAACTGAAGCATTAATATTTTCGATCAAGGTAACTTGCTGTGGCATTGCTGGATTTAATGTATAAGCGTTACCCGAACCTTTAACGGCAATGGGAAAATCATAATCAATCTCGATAAAAAATGCGCCTTTTTGTCGCCTTGATGGCTTCCATTGGAGCGAAACAGGAATACCATAAAAAGAATAATCAGTATTATTCACATCTTTTGAAATGCCCGCGGATACTGAAAGAGAAGATTGTGCACAAACAGAAAAAGAAAGCAAAAGAAGAAAAGAAAAGATGATAAAAAATGTCTTTTTATTTTTCATAAAACAGTAAAGCTTTGTACAGATAATTATAGATATTGACAATAAAAACTTTTAAAACGCTGCAAAAAATTCTTAAAAAAGAAAAACGAATTTATTTTTTCGTTTACTCAATCTCCTTCAATTCCACTAAACTTTCTTGCACCTTGAGTTTATATTTTATACCAACTTTCAAAGCATAATTTTCTTTGTCGTGGCTTACTGGAAAGCGAAAACAAACAGGATAATCATAATCCTTTACCAATTCTTTGATAGCATCTTCCACACTTTGTCCGAATGGAATTGTGGTATCTTTCATGTCAGAAAATCTCCCGATGATAAGACCTTTTAAATCATTCAGTTTTCCACTTCGTTTTAATTGATACATCATTCTGTCAACGCCATAAATATATTCACCTATCTCTTCAATAAACAAAATTTTATTCCTGGTATTTATATCTGAAGATGTTCCAATTGCATTCGCCAGAAGAGATAAATTTCCACCAACCAATATTCCCTTCGCACTTCCCTTTTGGTCTAAAATATTTCCGGTTGTTTTATACACTGCTTTTTTGCCAACCAAAGCATTATGCAGGCTTTGAATGTATTGATTATTAAACTCTCCATCGTTAAAAGCCGCCGCCATTGGCGCATGTAGCGAAGCAATTTTATAATTAGAAAATAAATGATTTTCTAAAATGGTAATATCACTAAATCCTATGATCCACTTTGGATGTTTTATAAATTTAGAAAAATCGAGCTGATCAATAATTCTGCCTGTTCCATATCCACCTCTTCCGCAGAAGACCGCATCAATATTTTTATCATCCATCATATGTTGCAAGTCATGTAATCTTTCTATGTCAGTTCCCGAAAAATAATTGAATTGATTACCAAGGGTTTTTCCGGGAACCACTTTAAATCCCCACGAAGTAAGGGTTTCAATACATATTTGTGCTTTTTCAAAAGGCATATAACCAGCCGGACAAACAATTCCAATCGTGTCACCAGGTTGTAAATAAGGAGGTATAGTAGTCATTTATTTGAATTAAAAATGCAAGGATATAACAATAGAACCTTTGAAGATTACAATTATTCAAAAGATTCAAGTAAAGTGCTGTCAGCAGAAACAGTTAATTTATGTTTCACGCCACATTTCAAAGCATAATTTTCTTTTACATGGCCAACAGGAAAATCGAAACAAACAGGAAAGTGATATTCCTGAACTTTTTCCATTACCATTTCATAAATTGTTTTCCCAAATTCTTCTCCCGCATCATCAGGCTTTAACCTGAATTCACCAACAACTAATCCTTTCAGCTTATTAAGTTTGCCGCTGCGCTTTAAATTCCAAAGCATACCATCAATTTTATAAGCATATTCACCAACATCTTCAATAAATAAAATTTTCCCTTCAGTTTTTAGATCCGATACGCTTTCATCCATCATTTGAATGATAGATAAATTGCCGCCCACCAGATCTCCAATCCCTTCTCCTATCCGGTTTTCACCGATCGGCAGTCTTTTATATTTCATTTTTTCACCAACGAGGCATCCGCGAATTGAATCAATAGAATCAATCTGTGTCTGAGAAGCCCTCGAAAAATCATCCGGAAAACTATTGCACATTTTCGAATGTAATGTAGCAATTCCAAAATTGTTGATATGGCAATGAAACACGGTTGCATCACTAAAGCCAATGATCCACTTGGGATGCTTCTTAAATTTTGTAAAATCAATTTTATCTATCATTCTTACAGCACCATAGCCGCCTCTGCCCAGCATAATTGTTTTGATGGAATCATCATTAAGCATTTGTTGAAGATCATTTGCACGTTGCTCATCAGTTCCGGCAAAAGTAAAATCTTTGGCTCCGACGGTCATCCCTATGCGAATTTCAAAACCCCATTCTTTCATTTTGCTGACTGCCGCCTGGCATTCTTCCAAACTGATGTGTCCTGATGGACACGTGATTCCGATCGTATCACCTTTTTTTAAATAAGGAGGGATATGCTTTACATGCTTTTTTTCAGAAGGCTTATGGCTTGTAAACGCAGTAGCAACGGTAGTTATCGGAATTACAGCAGAAAGAAAATCTTTTCGGTTCATGAAATTAATTCTTCATTTTACAATTCAAAACCCATCCCGGCTTTGAGCGCTTTTTTATAATTACTCAAATCAAATTTATAATAAAACGGTGCTTTATGCGCTACACCTTTTTTAGTCTCATCCAATCTTTTTAAAATTCCTGTATCTATAATTTTCCGTTGAAAATTTCGGCGGTCTAATTTTTTCCCCAAGATGGTTTCATATAATTTTTGCAGCTCTGGCATCGTGAATTTTAAAGGTAATAAATTATAACCCACAGGATGAAAGTTTAATTGCAGCCTTAAATCCTGCAAAGCTGTTTCCAATATTTTTTTATGATCAAAAATTAAAGCGGGAACATCGGAAATCTTAAACCATTCGCAACCTTCAGAAAACAGATCTGGAACCGGATGAACTTTAGTAAAATCAACCAAAGCATCGTATCCAATTGAAATGAATCTGTCAAACATCCAGCTGTTATCCTTTTTAATTCCCAGTTTTTTAAAGTATTCGTCATTGAATTTTCTGTTGGAACGCCCGGGATCACCAAAAACATGAAATTGCTGAAGATAAATTTTATCCAGCCCGGTTCTTTCTTTCAAAATCCGCTTTGCAGCTTCGTCGGTATGTTCCTTTTTTAAAATAAAACCACCAGGTAAAGCCCATTTAGCAGAATAGGAAGTTTTCAACAATAATACTTTTAATTCATTTTCATGAAACCCAAATACAACACAATCAATGGAAATATGACGAAGATATTTTTCATCGCCTTTTAAAAAATGTTCGTTGATCTTTTTATCAGGTTTCATTGGGGGTAAAGTTGAATTATTTAATTTAAAAAATAAAAAAATATCAATTGAGAAAAATATTTTACATTGTGTCATAATAACACAATCAAACACAAATTCTTTAAATGATCTTTTAT
Source organism: Hanamia sp. (assembly GCA_035606215.1). GTDB lineage: Bacteria > Bacteroidota > Bacteroidia > Chitinophagales > Chitinophagaceae > Ginsengibacter. Next base: position 33,248 of record DATNFV010000072.1, on the reverse strand, counting down.
GAAAAAACTTTTCTCATTCTTATTCATTGCTCTTTCTTTTCATTCAATGAAGGCACAGGACAATGCAGCAAAAGCAAAGCAGGTGGTTGACAAAATGACCCTGGAAGAAAAAGCGCAATTTGTTGTAGGTGTTGGAATGCACATTCCCGGCCTTACACCCTCAACTTCCGCATCCAGGCCAAAAGTGCCTGGTGCGGCAGGACAAACTTTTGCGATTCCAAGATTAGGAATTCCTTCCATTGTTCTTTCAGACGGGCCGGCCGGTGTAAGGATCGAGCCTTTTAGAAACGGCGACAGTTCGAGGTCTTATTATGCCACTGCGTGGCCTGTTGCAAGTTTGCTGGCTTCAACATGGGACACTACTTTGGTGAAGAAAATGGGTGTCGCATTTGGAAGTGAGATCAAAGATTATGGTATTGATATTATCCTCGCTCCGGCAATGAATATTCACCGCAATCCGTTGGGTGGAAGAAATTTCGAATATTATTCTGAAGATCCTGTGGTGGCAGGAAACATGGCGGCTGCAATTGTAAATGGGATAGAATCGAATGGTGTCGGCACTTCTATCAAACATTTCGTGGCGAACAACCAGGAAACCAACCGTAACACGGTTAATACGATAATAAGTGAAAGAGCATTAAGAGAAATTTATTTGAAAGGATTTGAAATAACTGTTAAGAAAGCGCAACCATGGACTGTGATGAGCTCTTACAATAAAATCAATGGCACTTATACTTCAGAAGATTATGATTTGCTCACAACTATTTTGAGAAATGAATGGGGCTTTAAAGGAACAGTGATGACCGATTGGTTTGGAGGAAAAGACGCAGTTGCACAGATGAAAGCAGGAAATGATCTGTTGATGCCGGGAAGGCCAGAGCAGACAAAAGCGATAGAAGAGGCAGTAAAAAACGGAACACTCGATGTGGCAGTTTTAAATAGGAATTGTGAACGGATCTTAGAAACTATTTTCAAATCTCCCGCTTATAAAAATTATAAATACTCTGATAAACCTGATCTTAAAAAAGACGCAGAAATTTCCAGAAATGTTGCTGAAGATGGAATGGTTTTATTGAAGAATAATGATGCACTTCCTTTCAGTAAAAATATTCGCAACATTGCTTTATTTGGAATTAATAGCTATCAGCTAATTGCAGGAGGAACCGGCAGCGGTGATGTAAATAAAGCTTACACGGTTTCACTTGACCAGGGATTGAATAATGCAGGATTTAAAACAAATCCAGATTTGAAGAGCAACTATCAAAATTATATTGAAGCAGAAAAAGCAAAACGTCCAAAGAAAAGTTTCATACAGGAATTTATGCATCCTACACCGCCAATCAGCGAGTATGTAGTTGATAACAATGAAATTAACAAGCAGGCCGATGATAATGACATTGCTGTTATTGGAATTGGCAGAAATGCCGGAGAAGGGAAAGACAGAAAACTGGAAGATGATTTTAATTTATCAGATACAGAAAGAGCATTGATTCAAAATGTATCCAATGCATTTCATGCAAAAAATAAAAAAGTTATTGTGGTATTAAACATTGGGGGTGTGATCGAAGTTGCAAGCTGGAGAGATAATCCTGACGCTATTTTGCTGGCATGGCAACCAGGTCAGGAAGGTGGAAATGCAATCACTGATTTATTAAACGGGAAAGTAAACCCTTCCGGAAAACTGGCAACAACTTTTCCAATGAAATACGATGATGAACCATCAGCAAAAAGTTTTCCGGGAAAAGAATTTCCTGAGCAGGCTACGAGCGGATTATTCGGACAAAAATCGGTGCCTGCAGAAGTCACCTATGATGAAGGAATTTATGTAGGATATCGCTATTTCAATACATTCAATGTAAAACCCGCATATGAATTTGGTTATGGATTAAGCTATACCCAATTTTCTTATAATAATCTGAAACTAAGCAGCAAAGATTTTAATGGAAAAATCACTGCAGCAATTATTGTAAAAAATACAGGAAAAGCTGCAGGCAAAGAAGTGGTACAACTATATCTGTCTGCACCGGCAAATGAATTAAAAAAACCTTCCGAAGAATTAAAAGGTTTTGCAAAAACCCGATTATTAAATCCGGGTGAAACCGAAACTATTCGGTTTACGATTGAACCAAAAGATCTTGCTTCGTTTGACACAAAATCAGCATCCTGGATTGCAGAAGCAGGAAATTATACAGTCAAAATTGGCGCGTCTTCAACTGATATAAAACTATCTGCAGACTTTCAATTAAAAAAAGATCTGGTAGTTGAAAAAGATCATAATGTTTTGGCACCAAAGGTGGATATCCCGGAATTTACGAAATAAGAAGATTTATTAAAAAAGTATTAGAAAGGGAGCTTTGAGATATCTTGACTTGTCAGATTCTTTTTAACCTAATGCAACGTTTCAGTTTTCAGATATGTCACCATAAAAACTGAAATTAATGAAACGTATAATTGTACTAATGCTCATATGCTTTGGATTTTTTTCATGTGAAAAAGAAAAAGTTAAGCAGTATAGAAGTGAGGGAGTAATAACAGGTATCAATTTAAGTCAATGTCCTTGTATTGTTCAGTGTCCTTGTGGCTGCGGCGGTTTGTTTTTCCATTTTGTTGATACCGTTTATACTGCAAATATACCTTTAGACAATCCTCAAATATTCAACCTTCCTGGGAACGTAAAATTTCCTGTTTATGTAACCCTTAACTGGAAAAATACCAGTCGCTGTGGCGTTACAGCGATTAAAATATTAGATTACAAAATACTTTAGATCTTAAAATTAATCGGCTTAGAATCTTTAAAGCGTTTGGGCATTGATTGGCTTTAAGGTATTTTTGCAATCCTTTAATGCGAAATTAAAATTCTATAATCGGTTACAGGATTTTATTATGAAAGATTTTAAAAGATACCTTCTCACAGCGGCTTTGCCTTATGCAAATGGCCCGGTTCATATTGGACATCTGGCCGGTTGTTATTTGCCAGCTGATATTTATGCAAGATTTTTAAGAGCAAAGAAGGCCGATGTAAAACTTGTTTGTGGCACAGACGAACATGGCGTTCCTATTACCATCCGTGCTATGAAAGAAAAAGTTTCGCCACAGCAGGTTGTAGATAAATTCCACGGAATCATCAAAGACAGTTTTGAACAAATGGGAATTTCTTTCGATATTTTTTCAAGAACTTCTAATGAAATTCATCATAGAACCGCATCTGATTTCTTTTTGAATTTATATGAAAAAGGATTGTTTGAAGAAAAAGAAACAGAGCAATTTTATGATGAAAAAGCGAAAACATTTTTGGCGGACAGATACATCATTGGAACTTGCCCTATTTGTGGAAATACAAATGCATACGGTGATCAATGTGAAAAATGCGGATCATCCCTAAGCCCGGATCAATTGATTAATCCTCGAAGCACGTTGAGTGATGCAGTTCCAATAAAAAAGAAAACAAAACACTGGTATTTTCCATTACAGAATTATGAAGAGTTCCTCAGGCAATGGATTTTAGAAGATCATAAAGATTGGAAGAACAATGTGTATGGGCAATGCAAAAGCTGGCTGGATAATGGTTTGCAGTCAAGAGCGATGACACGCGACAGCAATTGGGGTGTAAAAGTTCCTTTGCCGCATGCGGAAGGAAAAGTATTGTATGTTTGGTTTGATGCGCCGATAGGTTATATTTCTGCAACGAAAGAATTGCTGAATAACTGGAAAGATTATTGGTGCCAGGATGACACAAAGCTTGTTCATTTTATTGGAAAAGATAATATCGTCTTCCATTGCATTATTTTTCCGGCAATGCTGAAGGCGCATGGCGATTTTATTCTTCCTGATAATGTTCCTGCCAATGAATTTTTAAATATTGAAGGGCAAAAAGTTTCAACCAGCCGCAACTGGGCTGTATGGATTGATGAATATTTAAAAGACTTTCCTGGTCAGGCGGATGTACTTCGTTATGTGCTTTGTGCCAATGCTCCTGAAACAAAAGACAATGATTTTACATGGAAGGATTTCCAGGATAGAAACAACAGTGAATTGGTTGCCATCTTTGGAAATTTTGTGAATCGAACCTTTGTGCTAATGCATAAATTATGTAATGGAAAAGTTCCTCCATTACATAGTTCTATCCTCGATGAAACTGATAAAAAAATCATTGAGGAATTTGATAAGACAAAAACCAAAATTGAAAATTTATTAGAGCAATTCAAATTCCGTGAAGCATTGTATGAGGTAATTGATCTTGCAAGAAAAGGAAATAAATATATGCAGGATAAACAACCCTGGATTGAAGCAAAGCAGACGGCTGAGGGTGGGCAACCGACAAAAGAGGCGCAACAAAAGATCGACAACTGCCTTCATATTTGCTTACAATTATGTGCAAACCTTTCTATTTTTATCAATCCATTTTTACCATTCACCGCTCAGAAAATGATTCACATGATGAAGGTTGTTGACAGAATGCTGGAATGGGGAAATGCAGGTAAATTAAAATTATTAAGCGTCGGATATTCTTTGAGAGCGCCTGAATTATTATTTAGAAAAATTGAAGATGAAGAAGTAAAAGCTCAAATTGAAAAACTGATTCGGGGACTTTCTTTGAGCAGCGAGAAGGAGGCCGAAAAAGAAGTTAACAGCGGAAAGAAGACTGCTATCATTGATGAGCCTGTTGAAAACAAAACTAAAGAGAATTCTAACCTGAAGGCAGAAATTACCATTGATGATTTTGCAAAAATTGATTTGAAAGTGGGAACAATTCTTTCTGCTGAAAAGGTAGAGAAGGCTGATAAATTATTGAAGCTTGAAATTGATTTGGGATTTGAAAAAAGAACGATCCTTTCAGGCATTGCCAAACATTTCTCTCCTGGTGAAATCCTAGGAGAACAGGTAGTTGTTATTGCGAATCTTGCTCCGAGAAAAATGCGGGGAATAGAAAGCAACGGAATGATCCTGATGGCAGAAGACAAAGAAGGAAAATTACATTTTGTAAAACCGGAAAATGTAATTGGAAACGGAAGTGAGGTAAGATGATAATTTGGAAAATGTCTTTGAAGATCAAATTGGAAGTACGCTTTTAAACAAACGTTCTGACACCAACCGAAGCATAAGAATTACGAAACTCTTTTGGAGTACTGTCTTTTTTCTTTTTGAAAATCCTGTTGAAGTTTGACATATTGTTGAACCCGCATTTATACGCGATTTCATTAATACTTTGTGTTGTTTCTATCAGCATTCGTGATGCATGACCGAGCCGGATATCATTTAAAGTATCAACAAATGTTTTCCCGGTTCTTAATTTAAAAAATCTGCTAAGAGAAACTTCCGTCATTCCCGCAATTTTTGCAGCATCACTTAAAGTGATATTCTGTCCAAAATTATTATTCACGTGTTCCATTATCTTTTCAATCCTTCTGCTATTGTAGGATGAAATTTCCCTGTTGAATGATGCATCTGAAAGAGTACGGAAATTTCTGGAAATAGAAAGATCATGCAGGATAGACAACAGTTCCAATACAGAATCAAAGCCCTGTTTCTGTGTAAGATTATTGAGACGCGACATGATCGACAAAGCAGTTTCTGTTGAAAATAAAACGCCTCTTGATGCCCGTTGAAAAAGCGTTTTAATAAAATTCATCTGATTGCGTTGCAAAAATCTTTCATCAAAAAGATCACGGTGAAATTGTATAGTAGTTTCGTGAATATTTTTTGTCTTGCATTTGTGCGTAAACCAGCCGTGTTGCAGGTTTGAGCCGACAAGAACTAATTCAAGATCAGCAATCTCTTCAACATGATCACCAATAATTCTTTTTGCACCTGTCGCATTTTTTATAAAATTTAGTTCAATCTCATCATGAAAATGTAAAGGAAAATCAAATTCATTTTTAACCCGCGAGAAAACAGAGAAGCAATCACTTTGAGTGAGTGGCGTTATTTCTCTTAATAATTTGGTATTTAGCGGAGCTTTCATTCTCTCAAAAGTATTAGTAGCGATATCAATAAAGTATTATTTATTTATCACAATTAAAAATAAGGAAATAATTGATACGAGTGAATTTGAAGTTAATTAATACTTTCATTTCTGAAAAAATTTACAAATAAATGATAAGAAAATACCACCGGGATTTTACAACACGCGGGGTCAATTCTTTCAAATGTGAAAGAGACCATAATAAAGAAATAATAAGCACTTTTGCTTTCTGAAAAATTATTTGGAATCGCAAAAACCAATTTTTAATTTTAAGCACTTAAACAAAGGATGTGGATACAAATAAAATAAAAAAGGTATTGGAAGATACTTTGGTATTATTAAACAAAGGAATCATCAGTGAAATTTCCCAGGAGTCAAAAGATGAATACCTGAAAGTGATCAATAAAATTCAAAGAGTTTTAAGAGAATTGCATTAAATCTTTTTTTAAAAATCCAAATAATCTCTATTAAAGTTCATTTACCGCTTTTAAAAAATTCACAAATAGCGGGTGTGATTTATTTCGCTAATCCAAACTGCACTTTTTTCATTTACTTTTGGCGCTTCATTTTGTTTACATCTTTTAGCCGGATATGAAAATTATTGATTGGTATATCATAAAAAAATTCTTTGTTACTTTTTTCTTTTGCCTGATTGCACTTACGATTCTTGTTGTGATTGTTGACCTTAGTGAAAAGACAGATGATTTTGCCAAAACCGGACTTACAGCAAAACAAATAATTACTCAATATTATTTTGGGTTTCTTCCCCGCATCGACGCAATGCTTTTTCCGCTTTTTATATTTATTTCTGTCATTTTTTTCACATCAAAGATGGCCACCAGATCAGAAATTATTGCGATCCTCAGCACAGGAATAAGTTTCGGAAGATTCCTTCGTCCATATTTAGTTGCAGGACTCTTATTCACCGGTTTTTTGTGGTGGTGCAACCAATATTTTCTTCCACCTGCCAATGAAAAATGGGCCAACTTTAATGCAAAGTATATTGATTTCAATTATGGCGGTTATGTAAATACAGCCACCATCAGCAACAAGTATTTTAAACTTGATTCATTTTCATACGCCGGAATCCGTTATTATGACACAACCAACCGTTCAGGAAGTAATTTTTTTATTCAAAGATTTCATAACACTAATTTGATTTATAATTTGAGAGCACTTACCATTACATGGGATACTGCGACAAAAAAATGGCGATTAAATAATGTGGTTGAAAGAAGAATTAACGGGCTTCATGAAAAAGTAACAGATACGCCGGCTCTACAGATGAATTTTAATTTCAAGCCGCGCGATCTGCAACGCGACGAATACATGAAAGATAAAATGACAACACCGGAATTAGACCAATTTATCAAGCTGGAAAAAGTTAGGGGTTCCGGAGATGTGAATGCGCTATTGCTGGAAAAAAATAACAGGAATGCCAATCCGGTTTCTGTTTTTATTTTGACGGCGATTGGTGCCTGCATTGCTTCACGCAAGATTCGTGGAGGAAGTGGATTTCATCTGGCCCTCGGAGTTTTGATTTGCGTGGTCTATATTTTAGTTGGGAGGTTTGCCTCCGTTTTTGCATTAAAAGGAAATTTTAATCCCATAATCGCCGCATGGCTTCCTAATTTTGCTTTTGGAATTCTTGCATGGTATTTATATCGAAATGCGTCCAAATAATTTCTGAATTGATAAACCGCCTGCAATATTTCTTTTGTTAAAAACCGGCTCTATGGTTAACTTTAACGCGGTTGAATTTTTATTAAAAGATCAATTATAAGAAACAATTATTTTATACCATGGGAGTTATTAAAGACAAATTTAAAGCTAAGGCAGACGAGGTTTCTGCAGAAGTAAAAGAGATCGTAAAAAATTTTGGAGACAGAATTATTGGTGAAGTAAAATTATCACAGATATATCAGGGAATGCGCGGTATTACAGGGTTAGTGACGGAAACATCGCTTCTTGATTCACAGGACGGAATTCGTTTTCGTGGTTATTCTATTCCTGAATTAAAAGAAAAGCTTCCCCGGGCTGAAGGTGGCAGTGAGCCATTGCCGGAAGGATTATTTTATTTGATGCTTGTTGGCGATTTACCTACCGATGAGGATGCACAATCTGTCAGCAATATTTGGCAAAGAAGAAGCCACGTTCCTAATTATGTTTTTGATACCATAGAATCTTTACCTGAAAACACACATCCGATGACGCAGTTTGTTGTTGGAATTATGGCGCTTCAAACTGAAAGTATGTTTGCAAAAAAGTATGCTGAAGGAATGAGCAAAAAAGATTATTGGTCTCCGGTTTTTGATGATGCAATGGATCTGATTGCCCGTCTTCCGCGCATTGCGGCTTATGTTTATCGTAGAAAATATAAAAACGGAAAACATATCCAACCTAACGGCTTGCTGGATTGGGCAGGAAACTTTGCCCACATGCTTGGATATGAAGATGAAAGTTTTTATGAACTGATGCGTCTTTATATGACGATACATTCTGATCATGAAGGAGGAAATGTGTCAGCACACACTACCCATTTAGTTGGCTCTGCCTTAAGCGATCCTTACCTCGCTTTTGCTGCCGGAATGAATGGATTAGCAGGGCCTTTGCATGGCCTTGCAAACCAGGAAGTGATCAAATGGATCTTTGAAATGCAGAAAGAAATTGGCAGCGATCTTCCTTCAAAAGAACAGATTGAAAATTATGTAAGAAAAACTTTATCAGAAGGAAAAGTAGTGCCTGGTTATGGTCACGCTGTTTTAAGAAAAACAGATCCACGTTTTGAAGCACAGATGGAATTTGGCAAAAAGCACATGCCTGATGATAAGTTGGTTCAAACCGTTTGGAACATTTACGAAACAGTTCCACCGATCTTACAATCTATTGCGAAAATAAAAAATCCATGGCCAAATGTTGATGCACATAGTGGCGCTTTGCTGGTTCATTATGGAATGGTAGAATATGAATTTTATACTGTTTTATTTGGCGTTGCACGATCATTAGGAGTTCTGGCAAGCCTTTGTTGGGATAGGGCTTTGGGCTATCCCTTGGAAAGGCCGAAATCAGTTTCTAACCGTTTGGTAAAACTTTGGCTGGAAGGAAAAGAGGAAATTTGGGGAGATTAATTTGTAAATTAATTCTATTAAAAAAGCCGGTCATTAAAACCGGCTTTTTTTGTGGAGGATACCGGGCTCGAACCGGTCACCTCAAACATGCCATGCTTGCGCTCTACCAGATGAGCTAATCCCCCGTTTGGAGCGCAAATATAAAGATGATTACAAAGAGTTGTAAAATATTTTTTGTATTAAAACTTCATATACTGCCAATTAATAGGAATATAAAGAAGCTTTGATAACCGAATCTTTTTGAGCAGAAGAAAGACCATAATTATAATGATATAAGGATGATTCCCAATCGCCATAAACTGGGTTGGGCAGCACGATAAAACGGTTTCCAAATTGAGCTGAAAAGTCATCGGCAACTTTATCTCTTTCATCGGAAGTTTTCTTTTCAAAAAGATAACTAAAATCGTTCATATTATCTCCCATCAGCATAATAATTGTATGCGTTTCGGCAATCGAATTTTTTCTTGGTTCTTTAGATGAGGTATTTCCTTTCAATAATAAATGTGCATCATCCGCATTCGGAAAATTAAATTTCTTCAGATTTTTCAAAGTTCCTTCACGTTCGTTTTCTCCACGGTTGGTAACATAAAAAATTTCAATTCCGGTTGAAGCTGCATATTTTAAAAAGCGAAGCGCACCGGGAATGGTATCTGCTTCTCCTTTGGAAGTCCACTCAACCCACGAAGCGGGATCATAATCTTTTCCTTCCAATAATTGATGAGCCTGGTAAGAACTGTTATTCAAAATAGTTTCATCAATATCAGTCATAATTGCCTTTGGTTTGGGCGAACTTTCATGACTGTATTGAGTAATTCTATCGTGAGCAATATTAAAAGCTTGGTAACAAAGCGCTTTGTATTCGGCGGATCTTTGCTGGTAAGCGGTGGCAAAAGTTTTGCCGTCAATTATGAGGGAACTTGAAGGATTGGTAGTCGTGATACTTACGCGCGGGGCAATACTACAGGAAGCAGAAAACAATAAGAGAAAAAGCGGAAATCTTTTCATTCTGATTTTTTTAAAGACATAATTTCAATTGAGGTATTAATTTTGATAGACTAAAAACAATTCATGAATGGCGAAGCCGGTTTTGTTTTTGTTGTTTTTAATTTAAAATATTTTCAAAGCTAAATAAGAAAATGGATTTTGTTGATTATTATAAAACGCTTGGTATTCCCAAAAATGCATCACAGGAAGATATCAAAAAAGCGTATCGGAAACTGGCAAGAAAATTTCATCCGGATGTAAATCCTAATGACAAAGAAGCGCATAAAAAATTTCAGCAGATCAATGAAGCCAATGAGGTATTAAGTGATCCTGAGAAGAGAAAAAAATATGATCAGTATGGTGAAAACTGGAAACATGCTGATCAGTTTGAACAGGCTCGTCAACAGCAACAACAGTCAGGAGGGGGATTTGGAGGCTTTGGCGGTGGCTTTGGCAATTTTGGTGGTGGAGAATATACTTATTCCGGTGGTGAAGAAGAAGGTTTTTCTGATTTCTTTGAATCGCTTTTTGGAGGAAGAGGAAGGGGAAGAAGAACGCAGGCAAAATATCGTGGACAGGATTATAATGCAGAATTACAATTGACATTATCCGACGCATACACAACTCATAAACAAACATTAACAATCAATGGAAAAAATGTTCGCATTACAATTCCTGCTGGTGTAGAAAACGGTCAGCAAATAAAATTAAAAGGATATGGTAGTCCGGGTGCAAATGGCGGACCTAACGGCGATTTATTCATCACTTTTGTAATTACCAATAACACAGGTTTCAAACGTGAAGGAAACGATTTGTATAAAACAGAAGACATTGATTTATATACAGCTTTACTAGGCGGCGAAAAAACAATTGATACATTAAGTGGAAAAATAAAATTAAAAGTAAATCCGGAAACACAGAATGGAACGAAGATAAGATTGAAAGGAAAAGGATTTCCGGTTTATAAAAAAGAAGGACAGTTTGGCGATTTATATATTACATGGAATGTAAAACTGCCAACACATTTAACACAGAAAGAAAAAGATTTGTTTACAGAACTATCAAAATTATCCTCATAAAATTTTTGATATGGAAAACGATGAATTAATACCGGCAAAAGATTTTTGTCTTTATCATAACATAGAATATTCATTTATTCATTCATTAGAAGATTCAGGTTTGATCACTGTTACTGCGGTTGAGCATTCTACTTATATTCCGGCAGATGAAATTCAAAAGTTAGAAAAATTTGTTCGCCTTCATTATGATCTTGATATCAATATTGAGGGAATTGAAACGATCAGTTATCTTCTGGAAAAAATTGAGCAAATGCAAAAAGAGATTTTAAATCTGAAAAATACTCTTACATAAACCATGATAAACTAGGAAAAAAACAGGTATATTGTTCTACTACTGCAAGGATTTTTTTGAATGCTCCTTTTGTACAAAAGGCCATTCATTTTGAAATCTCGATTTAATAAAATATACAATTGCACCTAATATGATTACAACAACTCCACTAAACATTAATTTACTTCCTGTTGAAATCAAAATAAAAAACCACATTGCAATTGCAACAATTACAGGCAAGGGAAACAGAGGCATTTTATAAGGGAAAAGATTCGCATTTTTTTTGTTTCGTAAAATTAACAAGCCTACCGCTTGTCCAATAAATTGAATCATGATGCGCATGGCAAGTATTGCGCTGATGGCCTCACTCAATTTAAAAAGAAGACTAAAAATAAAAGCAACAGCTCCTAAAAACAACAAAGAGACATAAGGAAAATTTTTTGTTGGATGCAGCTTCGCAAATATTTTAAAAAATTCCCCATCTTCTGCAGCTGCATAAGGAATGCGGCTGTAGCCAAGGGTTGCAGAAAAAACGGATGCAAAGGCAACCCACAAAATCAAACAAGTAATAATTGTTGCAGCAGTATGACCGGATAAAATTTCCATAAATTCACTGATTACAAATTCACTGTCTTTTGCCTGCTGCCATGGAATAACACTTACCACACTCACGTTTAGAAGCAAATAGAGAATTGCAATTCCAATGATGGAAATAAAAATACTTCGTGGAATATTTTTCGTCGGATTTTTTATCTCACTTCCAAGATGGCAAATATTGTAATAGCCTAAATAGCTATAAACCGATTTTACACTTGCATATCCAATTGCAGTTACAAATGCATAATCAACAGTTAACCCTGAATTAATATCTTTTACAGGCATCAAAAAATTACCATGAATAATTCCTCCGCCAATGATCCAAAACATCGTAATGATCACTCCGCTCCATAAAAAAACACTGATTTTTCCAATGGCATCAATCTTTCTGTATAGTAATATCACAATTAAAATCACCACACTCCCACTCACTACTTTCTCTGAATAATGATTCAGAGGAACAATAAAAGAAAAATATTTGGCAAAGCCAATTGCTGCAGAAGCGATAACCAGTGGCGCTTGTATCATTGTTTGCCAAACAAATAAAAAGCTCATCATTTTTCCGGCGCCATTTTTTCCATAAGCTTCTTTTAAAAAATTATAACTTCCCCCGGCTCTTGGAAAAGCCGCTCCAAGTTCGCTCCAAACCATTCCGTCAACGATGGATAAAAAGGCTCCCGCAATCCATGCATACAAAAAATACGGGCCATTCATCATTCCGATAACCATTGGCAAAGTGATGAATGGACCAATGCCGACCATGTCGATCATATTGATTGCAGATGCATGCCAGAGACCAAGCCTTCTTTCCAATAAAGCCATTTAACATGAGAGTTGAATGAAAAAAACAAGCGTTAATTCTTTTAAAAAAAATTCAATTTAGCAATAAAAAACAAGATGTTTTTTAATTCATCTTTAGTCTCTCAATTATTTTCGTTCCGTTTAAAAAATAGTTTGCAAATTTTTTTTCTATTGTTAATTACATTTGACAAAATATCACAAATGCTCAATAGAAGAAAATTCCTACAGGTTTCAACATTTGCTGCGCCACTTCTTTCTCTGAAAAATGTAATGACTAACGGTCATGTACAAACGAAACCAATCGTTGTTTCAACATGGAGCAATGGAAAAGAAGTGAATACAGAAGCATGGAAAATTTTATCAGCAAAAGGACGCGCATTGGATGCAGTGGAAGCGGGAGCCCGGTATGTTGAAGATACAATAGATTGCTGCATAGGACTTGGCGGATATCCTGACAGAGATGGGATTGTAACACTTGATTCATGCATCATGGATGAAAATGCAAACTGTGGTTCTGTGGGTGCGATTGAACAAATCAAACATCCTGTTTCTGTTGCAAGAAAAATTATGGAAACCACACCACACATTATGTTAGTAGGCGAAGGCGCACAACAATTTGCCATTGAAAATGGATTTAAGAAAGAACCAAAAGAACTTTCTGCGCCAGCAAAAGCAGCTTATGAAAACTGGTTGAAAAAAAGTGAATATAAACCCGAGATCAACATTGAAAATAAAAAAAATAACGGACCATTTGCACCGCCTTTTTTTGATGATGGTTCTGTAAATCATGATACGATGGGATTGGTAGCAATGGATGCTGCCGGAAATATGAGCGGTGCAGTTACAACAAGTGGAATGGCATTCAAAATTCATGGACGTGTTGGCGATTCTCCAATTATTGGGGCAGGATTATTTGTAGATAATGAAGTAGGAGCTGCTACATCAAGCGGACTTGGTGAAGAAGTGATGCGCATTTGCGGAACTCATGTTGTTGTTGAATATATGCGTCACGGTCTTTCACCTGAAAGGGCTTGTAAGAAAGCAATTGAGCGGATTATTAATCGTGATGCTGAAAGAGCCAAAACTTTGCAGGTAGGATTTTTAGCACTGAATAAAAAAGGACAATATGGCGCCTATGCTGTTCAAAAAGGATTTGTATTTGCTGTGAAAAGTGATGGAGAAGAAAAAATAATACCGGCAAAATATTTTTATGATTTTGGAGTTAGCTAAAAAGGGAATGCTAAATCTTTTCCGAAACGACCAGAAATAAATGACCTTATGAAATTAGAAATAATTGGTTTTAATATTGAAAGTTGTATCGCTGCCCAGGAAGGTGGCGCAAACAGAATAGAACTTTGTGTAGGCTCAGGAGAAGGTGGTACTACTCCTTCGAATGCTTTTATAAAAGCAGCAAGAGAAAAATTACACATCGATCTTTATGTAATGATTCGTCCACGCGGTGGTGATTTTTTATACAGCGACGAGGATTTTGAGATAATGAAAAACGATATTGCTGTATGCAAACAATTTGGATGTGATGGAATAGTTACAGGTATTCTAACAACAGATGGAAAAGTTGATAAAAAAAGATGCAAGGAATTAATTGATCTTGCTTATCCGCTGGAAGCAACTTTTCATCGCGCGTTTGACAGAGTTTCAGATCCGTTTGAAGCATTGGAAGATATTATTGAATCAGGTTTTGAAAGAATTCTAACTTCCGGGTTAAAACCAAAAGCGATTGAAAGCACAGAACTTCTTTCTCAACTGATCAAACAATCCGATGAAAGAATTATTATCATGCCTGGCTCGGGAATTACTGTTGAAAACATTATAACAATTGCTCAAAGAACTGGTGCCGCTGAGTTTCATAGCTCGGCCAGTTTTTTACAGGACAGCAAAATGGATTACGTCAATCCGCAAATGAATGAATCTTTAAATCATGTTACCGTAAAACAGGATGAGGTAAAAAAAATGGTTCAATTGTTAGGGGAATACAATAAGAAAATCATGTAAAACTCTTTTCAAAAAAATTTGTGAATATAAAGTGCATCTTCGAAATCAAATCTTAAAAGAACATACCAAAGAAAACTGTAAAACCATTGTGGAATGGGTTGGAAATGATTTTTCAAGATTTAATCAACTGTTTAATTTATTCCTGAACGATGAATATCGCGTAACACAAAGAGCAGCGTGGCCGCTCAGTTATTGTGTTATAGCTCATCCTCAATTTATTAAAAATAATTTTGGCAAACTGGTCAGTAATTTACAAAAACCTTCTCTTCATGATTCTATTAAACGTAATACAGTAAGGCTTTTACAATCAGTAGAGATTCCGGAAAAATACGAAGGCATGGTTTTGGAAATCTGTTTTAAATATGTAGAATCTCCAAATGAAGCAGTCGCAATAAAAGCATTTGCTTTATCGGTCTTAGGGCACCTTGCCAAAAAACATCCCGATATAATTCCTGAGATAAAACTGCTGATTGAAGAACAGCTATCTCATCAGACTGTGGCATTTAAATCAAGGGCAAAAAAATTATTAGAACAATTCCGTTGACTCCAAATCCTGTTTACGCTGGACAATTACCTGCGATCCTTTTGTCATAAAAACAGATCTAGGCTTTTCATTCGACAAAAAAGAAAACTGGTCTCCATACAAAGAGCCAAAATCACAATCAACTGAATAAGAAATCACTTTTAAAGCTTCCCAGCCGGCATGCTCAACATAATATTTAGATGTTCTCGTATCGCTGTTTTTTGAATAGCCCCAATATTGATTGAGAAAAAAATTCTCGCCGCTGGAATCAATTATTTTTTTTGATCTTTTGTTGGTTGTCGCACTTAATTTATTCCACTTGTCTTTATAATTCCATTCATAACCAGCCTCAAAATTTTGCCCGTTGTCTAAATGAAAATGCTTCATGTTCATTGTGGCATATTTTTCTCCATAAAGATAATTGGCAATAAATGAAATAGCCCTTTTTGGCACAATCTCTTTTATAAAAACAACTCCTTTTCTCCAGTTTCCATGATCATTATAACGGACGTAAAATCGAAAATTTACTTCTTCAAAATTTTCATGAAGAGGAATACTGAGGCCAAAGACTTTTGTATTGAGAAACATAAAGCCAACAAGACTTACATACGCTTCGCCTTCGTAAAAATCCAGTTCTGTTTTATAAGGAGTAAAAGGCATCAATATCTCTTTTGGCACCGAATAATTTGCCATTACAATATTGTTCCATTCTGCACGCAAAAAATGTGTTTTCATATTAATTCGCTTTAAAAAATTAATTTGAAATGAACACCACAATTAAAAATACTCTCCGGTATTATCAGTACAATAATCTTACCTTAATTGTCTCTTTTACGTTTTTCAATAATTCCAACGCTTCTTTTGAAAGGTTTTTATTCACATCCAAAACCACATATCCAATTTCATCATTGGTTTTTAAATATTGAGCAAGTATATTGATTTTATGAGAAGAAAGTTGTGTATTTATCTCAGACAAAACACCAGGAACGTTTTTATGAATGTGCAAAATTCTGTGAGTATTTTCATTGGATGGAAGATTCAACGGAGGAACCGAATGTGAACCTGTCGTACTTCCTTTTTCCAGGAAATTAAATAATTTATTGCTCACATCTTCGCCAATATTCTGCTGCGCTTCTTCTGTAGAGCCACCAATATGTGGTGTTAAAATCACATTGCTTAAACCTTGAAGAGGAGTCACAAATTTATCTCCATTTTTTACAGGCTCTTCCGGAAATACATCTATTGCTGCACCGCCAAGATCATTTTTTTGCAATGCTTCTTTGAGAGCTTCAAGATCTACAACACCACCTCTTGCATAATTAATAAGGATAGAACCCTTTTTGAAAAATTTGATATTGTTTTTATTAATGAGGTTCTTTGTCGATGGAATATCAGGCACATGAAGTGTTACAATATCTGCTTCTTTTAAAACTTCTTTTAATGTTTTTTTACTCTCCGCATTTCCAAGAGGCATCTTTGTTTCCGTATCAAAAAAAATCACTTTCATTCCAAAAGATTCGGCAAGTACGCTCACCTGCGAACCAATATTTCCATAACCAACAATGCCTATTGTTTTTCCGCGAAGCTCATGGCTTCCTGTTGAATCTTTCATCCAGATTCCGTCGTGGGCCGATTTATTTTTATCAGGAATTCTGCGAATCAACATGATCGAAGAAGCCATCACCAACTCAGCAACAGAGCGGGTATTAGAATAAGGCGCATTGAAAACTGCAACTCCTTTATCAGTTGCCTCATGAACATCAACCTGGTTGGTTCCGATACAAAAACAACCAATCGCTTGTAATTTTTTTGCATTTTTTAAAACTTCAGCAGTAATTTTTGTTTTTGAGCGAATCCCTAATAAATGAACATTTTTTATTTCTTTAAGTAGTTCACTTTCAGTCATTGCGCCGGGCAATCTTTTCACCGAAGTATAACCGGCATTTATAAATTTCTGTGCGGCTGTTTTGCTAATGTTTTCCAGAAAAAGAATATTTATTTTTTCTTTAGGATAACTGGTAACTTTTTTCTCGGGCATATTAAAATAGTAATGTAATATTGCAAATATAGTCCCTAAATCCTTGAAATTTTTTCGATGAGACCTATAAATTTTATTTTAGTTTTTTTAGTTTTATTTTTTATTATTTCTTCTTGCGGCTCTACTACCGTTAAAGTAAAAGCCGATCCCAAAGATTCAACTGTTTATACACCTCCTGTTCCGGGAAAAATTCCTGAGGATGAATTGAATCGTTATCGGAATGAAGTAGAAAACTTTTACCAGAACAAATTGATCAGAACCGGCTTTAACGGCGGTATTCTTGTTGCGAAAAAAGGACAGGTAATATTTGAAGATTATCATGGTTATTATAATCTTCAGAAAAAGGATTCTCTCACAAGGCATAGTGCTTTTCATCTTGCTTCTGTTTCAAAAACGTTTACAGCAATGGCAACTTTGAAACTGGCGCAAATGGGAAAACTTTCTTTGGATGATGATTTGAAAAAATTTTTCCCTCAATTTCCTTATGATAATGTAAAAGTGAAAGATCTGTTGGATCATAGAAGCGGACTGCCTAATTATTTATATTTTATGGAAAAATTAGGCTGGGATAAAAAGCAGCATGCTACAAATAAAGATGTACTGGATTATTTAATAAAATTCAAACCTGCGGCAACAAAGCCAGATACACATTTTACTTATTGTAACACCAATTATGCTTTGCTGGGATTGATCATTGAAAAAGCATCAGGAGAATCTTATGCGGATTTTTTAAAGCAGGAATTCTTTGTCCCATTGCATATGGATGATACCTATGTTTTTAATATTAAAGACAGCGCTACAGCAATGCCATCTTATGATTATCGGGGAAGACAGGAAGCTTTTACCTTTTTGGATTGTGGCATAGGAGATAAAAATGTTTACAGCACTCCTGAAGATCTGTTAAAATGGGATCAGGCTATGTACAATAATCAGATTTTCAGCAAAGAAACTTTAGAAAAAGCATTCACCCCGTACAGTAATGAGAAACCCGGCATCAGAAATTATGGTTATGGATGGAGAATGAATGTTTATCCGGATGGCAAAAAAGTAATTTATCATAATGGATGGTGGCATGGAAATAATGCTTCTTTTATCAGAATGATACAGGATTCTGTAACCATTATTGTTTTAGGAAATAAATACAACTCAAATATTTACCAGGCTAAACAAATGGAAAAGATCTTTGATCAGGGTTTTTCTCCAGCCAGTGATGAAGAAAATGGAGAAATGTCAGAAGGAAGTAATGAATCCTCAAAGCCGGTTGTAACAAAGAAAAGAGCACCTCTAAAAAGAACTGCAACAAAAAAACATGTGGTGAAAAAACATGTGGTGAAAAAACATAGCGTAAAACACAGGAAATAATTGGCGTCACGTTTCCTGTTATAGATTCTTCAAAAAAAAATGCGTTGAACTTAAATTTCACGCATTTTTATTTTCTTATTCTAATAAGTATTTATTCTTCTGGTATACTTTTTCTTATTGCCGAAATAACATTTTAGGTGGAAAATTTCTTTTTTCTACTCCATGTCAATTGATTGATTCAAATGTTTTTCAGGATAATTAGTTACTGCATCACAAATATTTATTCACATTTTATCGCAAATAACCGCAAATTAATGCTAATGTTATTATCGACTAAAACACCAATAAATACTAGCTTTTAACTCTTTGTTATAAATGCAAACACGCATTTGCGGAATAAATTACTAACAATTATGCGGTATTTATACCCATTTTCAGCATTTTGTGCGAAAAAAAATCGCAAATAATGATTTTTAAACACATTTTAGTCATATGTTTGTTAAAGAAAATTGAAACTAATGCTTAAAATAGAAAGACAAGCTTTTATCCTTCACCAGGTAAATCTTCACAACAAAGTTTTGTCGACAGATTTAAGTAAGCAGATAAAAGTTTCAGATGATACCATAAGACGGGATATACAGCAATTAGCAGACATTGGCAAAATAATAAAAGTTCATGGCGGTGCATTGTCTCCGTCTTTTCATAATACTCATACCTCTTCTAATGAAGTGTATGCGTACAACCAAAAAAAGATTATTGCTCAAAAAGCAATTTCGCTTATTAAAGACGGGATGTTTGTATTGACGACCGGAGGAACAACTATCATTGAAATGGCCAGAGTATTGCCACCGCAGCTTCATGCTACATTTATTTCAGGTAGCATTCCGGCATTAGCAGAATATATTGTTCATCCAAACATTGAAGTGATTGCCATAGGTGATAAAGTTTCGAAAGATTCAAAAATAACTGTCGGATCGGATGCTATATCACGGATTAAAGAATTAAAAGTTGACTTATGTTTTTTGGGTGTTTCGGCATTCAATCTTGAAACAGGAGTTTCCGATAATGACTGGGAAGTAGTTCAGGTAAAAAAAGCAATGGTTGAATCGGCAGAAAAATTAATATGCCTGACCATAGCAGAAAAAATAAATTCCCGTCAGCCTTTCCAGGTATGTGATAGCAGGAAGATAGATACTTTAATCACAGAACTGTCCCCGGATGATCCGGTATTAGAACCATACAAACGTGCAGGAATCCATGTTTTATAAAAACTACTTATTATAATTTTTTAAACATCAATCATTAAAATTTAGCTATGAGAAAATTCATTACATTTCTTGTTGTAATGCTCGTATTGCAACTTCAGCAAAAGGTTTTTGCTCAGGAACGATCCATAACTGGTATTGTTCTTTCACCAGACAATACTCCAATTGTGGCAGCATCTATTGTAATTAAAGGCCAGACAGCGGGTACACAAACCGGCCCTGATGGTAAATTTACAATTAAAGCTGCTAAAGGACAGGTTTTGGAAATTTCTTCAGTTGGTTTTGAAAGCCAGCAGTTTACGGTGAAAGATGCAAATACCATTCAAATTACACTTTCAAAACAGGACAAATCCATGCAGGATATTGTCGTAGTAGGTTATGGTACTCAGAAAAGAGGAAATCTTACCGGCGCAGTATCTACTGTAGATGTGAAAAAAACATTACAGGGACGCCCGATTGCTGATGTGGGAAGAGGATTGCAAGGAGCTGCTTCTGGGTTAAGCGTTACTATTCCAAGTGGTGAAGTAGGTTCTGACCCAATTATTAAGATAAGAGGAGCGATGACATCATTCCAGGGAAACAGCACACCATTAATTCTCCTGGACAATGTCGAAATTCCAAGTATTCAGATTGTAAATCCGAATGACATTGCTTCTATTACAGTTTTAAAAGATGCTGCATCTGCTTCTATTTATGGAGCAAAAGCATCCAATGGAGTTATTTTAATTACTACAAAAAAAGGTTCCGGAACTGCTACCCCCCAGGTTACTTATTCAAATAACTTCTCTTGGCAGAATGTGTGGAAAAAAATGGAAATGGGAGAAGTTGATGCATTGAAATATACCGTAGATGCAGCTGAGCGGATAGGAATTACAACGCCTACTGGAGCTTTTTACTACGTAGACAGGGGCAGCTATTTAAAAGCTGTTGAATGGCAAAGTAAGTATGGAGGCAGTATCGGACCTAATGATCCAACCGTTTTTGGGCGCGACTGGTTTGTACAGGGATCTCAAAATTCGAAAATGGGAGTCAGAACTTATAATCCTTATGATTATATGATTAAAGAATGGGCGCCAACACAACAACATAACATCAGTGTTGGTCAAACCCTTGGCAAAACATCTTACAATATTGGATTGGGATATTTGGACCAGAGCGGTATGATGAAACCTGCGAAAAAAGACGATTTTACCCGTTATAATGCATCTCTGCGACTTTCAAGCGAGGTTAATAAATACCTTACAATTCGCGCCGGAGCCATGTATTCAAGGAGGGATAAAGAATATCCTTATGTAACCAGTTCTACAACTGCCGATCCATGGTTGTATCTATACAGATGGGGACCGCTTTATCCATTTGGTAATGATCAAAACGGCGATCCTATCCGCAGCCCGGTAAGTGAAGCAAGCCAGGCAAATACTGCGAGCATCCTGCAGAACTATATGAACGTAAGTCTGGGTAGTACACTCACTTTTACCAAAAACTGGAAATTGGATTTTGATTATACTTATAGTAACCAGGAAGAAATTTGGAACAGGCCCGGAACCAGATACACTGCAAGAGACTCCTGGTCAGCACCTATCGCCAGATTAGATGAAAGTGGCAATCCTGTTTATGTAGATAGTACAGGAACTGTTGTTTCAGGCACTGCACCCGGAGCAATGCCGGCTTTTGATTTATCGAAGAATACTTATACTTCCGCTGGTGCCAATCCTGATCATATAATCAGGCAGGCCACTAATTTCAATAGCAAGACAGTTAATGCTTATACCACTTATAATTTAGGAATCGGAGAAGATCATAATTTCAAATTTATTTTGGGTATGAACAGTTATGCTGCTCAAAATTCATGGCAGTATCAGCAGCAAAATCAATTAACCGACATCCATAATCCACAATTTAATTTTGCAGTAGGAACACCTCCAGTTATTAGCGCAAATAATACATGGGAATCTCAGGTAGGTTATTTTGGTCGCATCAACTATGCGTACAAAAACAAATATCTGTTAGAAGGCAATCTGAGGTATGATGGTTCTTCCAAATTTCCTTCCAATTTATGGTGGAGATGGTATCCTTCCGTTTCTGCCGGATGGATAATAAGTGAAGAAAAATTTATGACTTTTTCCCAAAAAGTAATCAGCTTTTTGAAAGTAAGAGGATCATGGGGATCTATAGGCGATCAAACCGTACCTAATACATTGTATTTACCATTGATGCCAAGTGGGCTCTCCAGTTGGATCGGATCTAACGGCGCTAAAACCGTTTATGTTGGCACTCCACCGGCAATTGTTCATGATATAACCTGGCAGGATATCGAAACCAAAAACTTTGGTGTTGATTTAGGATTACTGGATAATAAAGTAACCGTTACGTTCGATATGTTCCAAAGAAATACCAACAATATGATCGTTCCATCAGAAGGTATTCCACTTACTTTTGGCACGGGTGCTCCACAGGGTAATTTTGGATCATTACAGACCAATGGATGGGAACTGACTGTAGAAATGAATCACAGGTTCCAAAATGGTTTAGGCCTTAATTTCAGAGGAAATATTTCTGATGCAAGAACTCATATTCTTGAATACGGAACGTCTACCGGTGTAAACAGCAATTATAATGGAAAGTACATTGGCGAAATCTGGGGTTATCGTACAGACAGGTTGTATCAAAAATCTGATTTCGATTTGGGTAGCGATGGTAAACCACAATTAGTTACCCTTACTGCTGATGATGTTCCGGCAAAATATGTGGGCAAGAAAGCTTATAAATTGAAAGCTGGCCCTCACGGCGAAAAACCTGTTTACCAGGCATTTTTACAAAACTCTTCCAATTTCTATTTTGGTCCCGGCGACGTGAAGTTTAAAGATATGAATGGTGATGGTGTTATTGATAATGGAAGTGCTTTATTAGCAGATCATGGTGATCTTACTGTAATTGGAAATTCTACTCCAAGATACGAATATGGTTTCAGGTTAGGAGCAGATTACAAAGGGTTTGATATTAGTGCTTTCTTCCAGGGAGTTGGAAGCCGCCAAATTTGGGGAGACGGATTTTTAGCGATTCCCGGATACAACTCGTCTGATGGCGCTATGCCGGAAGCAATTGCAGGTAATTACTGGACGCCGGATCATACCAATGCTTTTTATCCTGCTGCCTATAACAACGCTGCTAGCAATTCGGCAAACAATATGCAGGTTCAGGACAGATATCTTTTAAACATGGCTTATTTGAGGTTGAAAAATCTGACTATTGGTTACTCTATTTCTCATAACCTTCTTCAAAAAGTTCATGTTAACTCTTTAAGAGTATATGGAGCTTTAGAAAATTTCATTACATGGGATCATCTGAAAGGATTACCAATAGATCCGGAAGCTATTAACGGGTATTCAATGTGGAATACTTCAAATTATAATTTGGGCCGTACTGGTATAGGAACCCCCGCATTTAAAAGCGTATCAGTTGGCGTTCAATTAACATTCTAAAAATTATTAACAATGAATAAATACAAATATATCTGCGGACTTGGAATTGCTTGTATGCTTTTCTTTTCCTGTAAAAAAGATTTTTTAGACAGGCCGCCACTAACCAATTATGTAGATGCTAATGGCCAATACTGGCGAAACGAAGATGATATTCGTATGTTCGCCAATGGCTTCTACTCTAATTATTTCAATGGATATGGTCTTGGATGGACATGGGATTATGCACCTGTTGTTGGATATACATTCAATGATGATGTAACCGGCAAAAACGTTCAACCCAATTTTGAGAGTAATGTTCCATCTTCCAGAGGTTCAACTTCTGAATCTGCCGCTTGGCTCCAACAATATTCAGGTCCAACTTGGGATTTTGCCTGGGTGCGCAAAGCAAACATATTTATTGACCGCCTTGACAATATCGCAAAACCAAAAATTACCGATGAGGCATACCGGCACTGGAGTGCGATCGCAAAATTTTTCAGAGGTTATGAATATTCACGTTTGGTAAGTGTTTTTGGGGATGTACCTTATTTTGGGAGAGTGGTAAAAGAAAATGAACTGGATACTCTTTACAAAGACAGAGACCCGAGAGGTTATGTAATGGATAGGGTTTATGACGATTTTCAATACGTTTTGGCAAATATCCGTGACAACGATGGAGCGCAAAATGTAAACAAGAATATTGCTGCTGCTTTTATCTCACGTTTTATGTTATTTGAAGGAACATTCGAACATTATCATGGATTAGATCCTGTCAGGGCTAAAAAATATCTTGACCTTGCAGTTCAGGCGTCAGAAATAGTAATGAATAGTGGTAAGTACAGCTTTAGCAGTGATTTCAAATCTTTATTTACATCAGAAAGCCTGGCCGGAAACCGGGAAGTAATTCTGTATAGGGCTTACGATGCATCCTTACAAGTTACACATGCTGTTGGTTCTTATTCAAACGGTACCGAAACAGTAGGTGTTGATCCTAACCTGGTTTTGGTTAAATCATTTATCATGAATGATGGCAATGTTTGGCAAAATTCTTCAACTCCGGGAGCAGATGATTTTTCGATCACCAATTTGGATAAAACAAGAGACCCAAGATTTGAAGCTTCTTTCATAGATCGTCCTAATGGATCCTCCACAACCTTGTTGTACGGTGATAAATTTGCATCGAGGGACGCAATTACCTATATTGGAAAAACCTATCCGGCAAACTGGGGAAGTAACACCAATACAAGCGACGCACCGGTTATAAGATTAGCTGAAGTGGTTTTAAACTGGTTAGAAGCGAAAGCTGTATTAGCTGAAAGTTTTGGTGAAGCAGCAATAACTCAGGGTGATTTAGATAAATCAATCAATGCCATTCGCAACCGTCCGTTAGATGCAGCAGCAATTGCTAAAGGAGTACAAAAAACCGCTCCCCTGATGCTGGCATCACTTCCTGATGATCCTGCAAGAGACAAGGATGTGTCACAGCTTATATGGGAAATTCGCAGGGAAAGACGTATGGAATTTGTATTTGAGGGCTTCCGCCTGTTAGATTTAAAGAGATGGGGTAAGCTTAAATATATGGATTTCAGCACGAATCCTGATTATTTCCTTGGCCCATGGGTAAACCTTCCGGTAGAATTTCCTTCAGCTTTAACTGCATCTGCTGCAACAAAAGGCAACGTCAAAGTAAAAAAAGCGGATGGCACCATAGTAACTTACGACGGAAGTAATGCAAGTGATATGGAGGGTTTCTGGATGGTAGATAATGCTAAAAACAGAGATGTATTTTCTGATAAAAATTATTTGTCTCCTGTCGGTCAATCACAAATTAATGATTATAAGGATAAAGGTCATACGCTTACCCAAACCACAGGCTGGTAATTTAGTAGTTTAAAGTTCAATTAAAATCAAAAGCCGGAAGCCTGAAAAACTTCCGGTTTTTTTCTTACATTCAAATAACTTCTTTCAAACCTTTACAAAATGAAAAAGATACCTCTTTTAATTTCACTCATAATTTCTTTGAACATTTCTTTTGCTCAATCGCGATTCAAATTTGCTCATGTTTCTGATACTCATATCGGAAGCTCAAATTCAGAAGAAGATTTGATAAGAACGGTTCATAGTATCAACAGTGACTCTACTTTAAAATTTGTGATTATCTCTGGTGACATTACCGATTTTGGAACTGATTCTGCTTTTCAATTGGCAAAAACCATTTTAGATAGTTTGAATAAGCCATGGTACATTATTCCCGGAAACCATGATGCAAACTGGTCCGAAAGCGGCACCAATAGTTTTAAAAAGATATTTGGTTCAGAAACTTTCCGGTTTGAATATGGTGGCTATCTTTTTCTTGGAACTGTTTGTGGGCCAAACATGAGAATGAGTCCCGGGCAGGTTTCCAGAGAAAATATCGTATGGCTTGATTCCACGCTTGCTCACTTAAAAAATAAAAACATTCCGATCATTTTTGTAAATCATTATCCGCAGGATTCTTCTTTAAATAATTGGTTCGATATTATCGATTTGCTAAAGAGAAGAAATACTCAATTGATTCTTTGCGGTCATGGACATGCCAATCATCAATTCAATTTTGAAGGAATTTCAGGAATTATGGGAAGATCAAATTTGCGAGCAAAAAAACCGGTAGGTGGTTATAATGTAGTCACCATACAAGACGGAGTTGTAACTTATGAAGAAAGAAATCCGGTCACCCATGAACAAAAACAATGGGCACAGGTTAAATTATATCAACATCATTTTTCAGCGGATACGACTCATTATTTTCGTCCTTCTTATGCAGTTAATAATCTTTATAAAAAAGTAAAAACTGTTTGGCAATTTAATGATAAAAGTGATATCGGTTCCGGAGCCGCAATTGATAAGAATCTCGTTATCGTCAGTAACTCCAGTGGAGAAGTGTATGCACTTAATTTAAAAAACGGGGAAAAAGCCTGGAGTTTTTTTACAAAAGGAAAAATTTATTCCACTCCTGCTGTTGCAAATAATTTGACAGTAGTAGCTTCCACAGAT
This sequence comes from Hanamia sp., assembly GCA_035606215.1. Lineage (GTDB taxonomy): Bacteria > Bacteroidota > Bacteroidia > Chitinophagales > Chitinophagaceae > Ginsengibacter. The sequence goes on along the minus strand of DATNFV010000072.1, from coordinate 6,791 downwards.
GATAATATTTATTGCTTAAATGCAACAAATGGAAAACTTGTTTGGAAATTTAAAACACAAAAACCAATCGTAGCAAATCCATTGATTAAAAATGGAGTTGTGTTTATAGGCGCTGCTGACGGACATTTCAGAGCAATAGAGTTAAAAAGCGGAAATTTAAAATGGGATTATTTTGGCGTGAAAGGATTTGTAGTAACAACACCTTTATTTTATAAAGACAACATTTATTTTGGAAGCTGGGGAACTGAATTTTACGCCTTAAACGCCGAAACCGGCGCTCCTGCCTGGAAATGGAACAATGGTTCATCAAACAGAATGTACTCTCCTGCAGCATGTTTTCCTGTTGCAACAGATGGCAAAATTTTTATCGTTGCTCCTGATCGTTACATGACTGTTTTGGATGCCGAAAACGGAAAGGAGATCTGGCGAAAAAAGAATGACAATGAACACGTGCGGGAATCAATGGGATTGTCGAAAGATAGTTCGTTGGTTTATGCAAAAACGATGGAAGGAACATTGATCGGTGTTTCCACTTCGCTTCCTGATATGCAAATTAGCTGGCAGTCTGATGTAGGATTGAATTATGAAATCGCACCCACAGCAATTGTTGAGGATCAAAATATTATTTATGTACCTTCTAATTCAGGAATTGTTGTAGCTGTAAACCGTGATGGTTCTGTGTTATGGAAACATAAAATTTCCAATTGCCTCATCACATCTATAGTTCCTGTTTCAAAAAATAAGGTGATTGCAACAACAATGGATGGAAAAGTAACCTGCCTGCAATTTTAATTTATAAAAACACAAAAGTTTCAAAAACAAAGAGCAATCAATCATGGTTACTCTTTGTTTTAGTAAACAAAGCAATAACGGCAATTTCTATTCTCTGGGAATTTAAACAGCATCTTTAGTAATTTGATTATTGACCGTCCGCCAAATTTGCAATAGATTTTCATCTTTCAATTCATCAGGAAGAAATTTATTCCCCCAGTTTTGAAAACATATTGGCCTTGCAAAACGCTTGATGCCATCTGCGCCGACAGCAGTAAATCTTGAATCTGTTGTAGCGGGAAAAGGGCCGCCATGCTGCATGCTAAGACAAACCTGCACACCAGTTGGCACTCCATTAATCACAAATCTTCCGCAAATATTTTTTATTTCTTCTATTAATTCTTCATTGGAAACTATATCATTTTCAGAAGCCATTAATGTTGATGTTAATTGTCCTTCCAGATGTTTCACAACTTCAATCATTTCATTCATATCATCACACTGAACAACCAATGAATACGGACCAAAAACTTCCTGATGCAATAATGGATTATTTAAAAAATTTTGCGCTGTGGTTGTTGCAAGTGTTGGTGTTCCTTCATTCTCATTTTTTGGGATAGATGAAACAGAAACAAGAGTTACATTTTTTTCGTGCAAAGCTTTCTCTCTTTTCTCATCAAAAGCTTTTGCAATTCCAGCATGTAACATTTTATGCGGCGCCGTATCTTCTATTTTCTTTGCAAGAACGGAAATAAAATTTTTCAGATCATCACCGGTTATTCCAATGATCAAACCAGGGTTCGTACAAAATTGCCCAACGCCCTGTGTGATAGAATCAGCATAGGTTTTAGCAATTTCTTCAGCTTCATGTTTTAATTTTTCAGGCAATAAAAAAACCGGATTAATACTTCCCATTTCCGCAAAAACAGGAATTGGAACTTTTCTTTGATTTCCCCAATCAAACAATTGCTTTCCTCCTGCAAAAGAACCCGTAAATCCGACAGCTTTCGTGTGCGGATGTGTCACTAATTTTTTTCCGACTTCAACAGATGCTCCATGAACATGAGCAAAAACTCCTTTTGGCATTTTACACTTTTCAACTGCTTCAAAAACAACCTCTGCAACTTTTTCTGATGTTTCTGCATGAGCCGGATGTGCTTTTACAATAACGGGGCAGCCTGCTGCTAAAGCACAAGCCGTATCACCGCCGGCAGTTGAATAAGCAAATGGAAAATTGCTGGCGCCAAATACAATAACCGGACCGAGAGGTATCAACATTTTCCGGATATCGTGAGAAGATTTATTATTTGGGTTGGGGGTATCAATCGCTGCTTCCAGCCACTCTCCTCTTTCTGAAGCAGCTCCATATTGATTGAGCTGAAATATAGTTCTGGTAAGCTCTCCATGCAATCTTTCTTCTGAAAGATTGGTTTCTTTCATTGCAGTTTTAACCAATTCCTCTTCGTGATTTTTTAATTCATTGGCAATCGAACGCATGAATTCCGCGCGTGATTTTAAAGGCATCTTTCTGTACTCATAAAATGCTTTCCACGCTTCGTTCATTACATTTTCAATTTCTTCCGGAGTTGCATCTGTAAACATGTTTGCTATTTTTTTTGAAAACTTTTTTACAATTTTTCACAAATAATCAGCCAGTTTTAAAAGATTTTTTTTATCCACCTTTCAGGCTTTTAAAACTATTTTCAAGAAAACACCAAAATGGTTTTTTCGGTTTCATATATTTTAAACCAAATGCAAGAATGCTTTTCTCTTTGATATATTCAATTGCTTCCGGGATGGAATCTGTTACAAGGTAAAGTGTTTCATCCATTGGTGAAATTGTCCCTTCTTCGAGCATTTTCTGATTATGCGCAATAATGTTTTGATAAAATTCTTTATCAAAAATGATAATTGGAAACATCTGTATCTTTCTTGTTTGTATCAACGTGATTGCACCAAAAAATTCATCCAATGTTCCAAAACCTCCTGGCATTACAACGAAAGCATAAGAGTATTTCATCAGCAATGTTTTTCGCAGGAAAAAATATTTGATATTAACCCATTTATCCAAATAAGGATTGTGATGTTGCTCATGTGGCAAGACGATGTTGCAACCAACACTTCTGCCTCCAACATCTTTTGCCCCTCGGTTTGCAGCTTCCATAATTCCAGGGCCGCCACCGGTCATAATGGTAAAACCAAGCTTGGCAATTTCACCTGAAAGCTCCCGGGCCTGCTGATAAAAAAGTGAATCTTCTTTGAATCGTGCAGACCCAAAAACCGTAACACATGGCCCAACAAAATGCAATGCTCTGAATCCTTTTATGAATTCAAAAAACACGCTTAATGCATACTTTAAATTTTTCCAGCGATTTTGAGGACCATCAAAAAACTGAATTTCTTTTTTTGTCTTCTGTGTATTTTCTTTTGCTGTCGTCATTCCGTTTTTTTCAAAAATAAAAAACAAAACCATTTATTCTTTACTAACATCACTATAATCATTCCCTTCAAAATTAGCTGTTATCCTTTCATTTATTTAATTTCCCATTTCAATTCTTAAAAATGGTGGCTGAAAAAAAAGTGAAGGCCAAACAAAATAAATTTAAAAAAATATTATCAGTAATCGGTCCCGGAATTACAACCGGTGCTGCGGATGATGATCCATCCGGTATTGCCACTTATTCTCAAACCGGTGCTCAGTTTGGTTATGGTCAATTGTGGACAGCCTTGTACATGCTTCCCTTTATGATGGCTGTTCAGGAAGCATGTGGAAGAATTGGCATGGTAACCGGAAAAGGAATTGCGGCAATTGTAAAGGAAAATTATAATCGCAAATTATTGTATGCAGTTGTAACGCTTGTTGTGATAGCAAACGTTATAAATATTGGCGCAGATATAGGCGCAATGGCTGCTGCTGCCAGATTAATTCTTCCACTTCCTTTTGCGGTGTGGACTTTGCTTTTTACGGCCACAATTTTAATTCTCGAAATTTTTACGACGTATAAAGTTTATGCAAGAATATTAAAATGGCTTGCGCTTTCTTTACTTGCATATCCTGTAACAGTATTTATTGTAAAGATGCCATGGCTAACGGTTTTAAAGGCAACTTTCATTCCTCATATTGAATTCAATTTTGCATTCTTTTTTATCATCACTGGTGTGTTGGGAACAACCATTTCTCCTTACATGTTTTTTTGGGAAACATCGCAGGAAGTTGAAGAGGTAAAACAAAAGAGATGGTATAGAAACGGAGTTCCGAAAATAAGACAGAGTAATATCCGTATGATGAGAATTGATAATAATCTTGGAATGATCATTTCAGAAATTACAACATGGAGCATTTTAGTAGTTGCCGGAACTGTTTTACATAACAGCGGAATTACTGACATTCAAACCTCTGCTGACGCTGCAAAAGCGCTGGAGCCCCTGGTCAGGTCTTTTCCTCATGCAGGTTATTTATCTAAATTAATTTTTTCGATCGGCATTATCGGGCTTGGATTATTAGCCGTTCCAATTCTTTCCGGATCCGCAGCCTATGCCGTTTCTGAAGCGGTTAACTGGAAGTCAGGATTGAATTTAAAATTGAAAAGAGCACATGGATTTTATGGCATCATCACGATAGCAACGGTCATCGGATTGACCATAAATTTTATCGGGATCAATCCTGTAAAAGCTTTGATATATACAGCAGTTTTAAATGGTGTTGCTGCTGTACCACTTGTTTTCCTGATTATAAAAATTTCATCAAGCAAAAAGATTATGGGCGAATATAAAAGTGGTCTGCTTTCTAAAATATTTTTATGGATTACTTTTCTTGCAATGGCTGCTGCTGCGATTGCAACTTTTATTATTATTTAAAAAAAAATTAAGAGAGCTTTTTACCAACCAATTCAATCATTTCTTTCGCATTTTTTACTGCATTTCCTCCAATGTCATTATTAAAATAAATGAAAGCATTTTTTATTTTTTTTGATGAAATGATTTTATCTATAAATAACTGCAAATCTTCCAATGCATAAGGGGATTGATACAACTGAGGCACACCATGCATTCTGTAATAAAATAAAGAAGTGTTTTCAACAATTGTTTCAGGTAGTAATGGATGGCTCATTCCCGAAAAAGTGATATTATTTTCTCCGAGCAATTGATATACTTTTTTATTCCACCAGCTGCTATCGCGAAATTCAACAACGTTTGGAAATTGCGGATTGAGATTATAAATTATTTTATCGAGTCTTTCTTGTGTAAAATTAAATCGGGGAGGAAATTGAAAGAGCAAACATCCGGTTTTTTCCTTCAAACCTTCCTCAACTGTTTTGTAAAAATTATCAATTAAATTTTCGCAATCATTCAATTTTTTATAGTGAGTGATCAGGCGTGGTGCTTTTACTGAAAAAGAAAATCCAGGAGGACTTCTCCGATACCACCCTTCAAAAACAGACAGATCAGGAAATCGGTAAAAAGTAACATTTAATTCAAGCGTATTAAAATATTGGCAATAATATTCAAACCAAATTCTTTGCGGAGTTCCTTTCGGATAAAAAATTTCTTTCCAATGCTTGTAATGAAAACCTGAACATCCAATATGCCATTGTATCATGCTATTAAGATTATTTTTTCAATCTCAAATAACATGCCTTCATCAATTAAAAAACCAAAATAAGAAATGGAGTTGTTTCTTTGTTTACTCTTAAAGAATTAAAGAAGTGTTTTCGATTTTTAATCTAAAAGCTCCGGCCTTTTTTCTTTCGTTCTTTCCACAGATTTTTCGTGTCGCCATTCTTCAATTTTTGAATGATTTCCACTCATTAAAATTTCAGGAACTTTCCATCCGCGAAATTCTTCAGGGCGCGTATAAACGGGCGGCGCCAGTAAATTATCCTGGAAAGAATCAGTAAGGGCGGACGTTCCATCATTCAAAACGCCCGGAATTAATCTTCCAACAGCATCTGCTAAAACAGCAGCGCCTAATTCGCCGCCGCTTAAAACATAATTTCCGATTGAAATTTCTTTGGTAATAAAATGATCACGAACACGCTGATCAATTCCTTTATAATGGCCACAAATAAGGAGTAAATTATTTTTTAAGGATAGTTGATTTGCCATCTTTTGATCAAATATTTCACCATCCGGTGTCAGAAAAATAATTTCTTCATAAGATGTTTTTTTTTGCAAACTTTCGATTGCATTTACCAAAGGTTCTATCATCATCACCAGACCTGCGCCGCCACCAAATTGATAATCATCCACCTGACCATGTTTGTAATTGGTAAAATCTCTTAGATTGAAAATATTGATTTCGAGCAAACCTTTTTCCCTGGCTCTTTTTAAAATAGAATGAGCAAAAAAACTTTCCATTAATTGAGGAACTACTGAGATAATATCAATTTTCATTTAGCTTGTTACTTAAATTGGTTTATTTGTTTTTTAGTTGATTGAAGGTTCATCCTTCTCCGAACAAATCATCTAGTTTTCTCTTCTCTTTCTTGGTTGGCCTTCCCTGCTTGCTTTGTCTTTTTCCCGTATTGAAAATAAAGGCACTTGATTGTGTTTTATCAATAACTTCTTTTGGGGAAAGATCAATATAATGCTTAATCGCTTCTTCATATTTCTGCCTGTTATGCAATAAAGAAGTTACTTCAATGATCCATTTTTTATTTTCGGTTTTAATTTCATACTGATCGGCCAAAGCCACTGTTTTCGCCGGTTTCACGTTGATTCCTTTACTTTTTACTTTTCCGGAATTGCATGCATCAGCAGCCAGGCTTCTTGTTTTGAAAATCCTGATTGCCCACAGATATTTATCAATCCGTAATTTTTCTTTTTCAGCCATAAACAAATTTATTCCATTTATATAAAAGGCAAGGTAACGTAATTGGGTTTCTGTATTTTTACCGGAAATATAATTTTATGCGCTTAAAACCAGTACGCTTTTTAATCATTATTATTTTTTCTGTTTGCACTTTTACTTCCTTTTCTCAATTCAGACCAAAACAAATCAACTGGACTTCTGATGGAAA
>DATNFV010000071.1:0-12752 GCA_035606215.1 Hanamia sp. | reverse complement strand
TGGTTGGAATAGTTTCGCCATCAGCCATCACAACATTCCCATTCACATAATCTTTCACGGTTCTGTTTAATTTTATCTGAACACCAAGTTCGCTCAAAACCTTGTAAGCAGCGTCCTGCGCTTTTTTGCTCATTGGTCCGAGAAGATGTGGCGATGCATCTACCAAATGAATCCGCGAATTTCCACGCTTTATCTCAGGATATTCTTTGGCAACAATTGTTTGTCCCATTTCAGCAAGCATTCCCGCTATTTCTACTCCTGACGGACCGCCGCCGCCAATCACAATATTCAGCAATTTTTCTCTTTCTTCCGGATCTGTGGAATTCGCGGCGTTTTCCATATTCAACAGCAAATGATTCCGCAGATTGATGGCATCTTCAATAGATTTCATGGGCAGGGAATTCTCTTCAACATTCTTCATTCCAAAATAATTCGATTCAGTACCAATAGCAATTATCAGAAAATCATAATCTAAATTCCCGGTTGAAGTTTCAATTACATTTTTTTCAGGATCTGCTTTTAAAAGTTTCCCGTAATGAAATCTCAAATTATTTTTATCCTGGAACAGGCGGCGAAAAGGGTAACTAATGTTTGAGGGTTCAATAAAAGCAGTAGCTACCTGGTAAAGCAAGGGCGGAAAAAAATGATAATTATCCTGGTCCACCATCGTCACGTGAAAACGCTTGTCCTTCCAGACTTTTTTCACAAAATTGACTCCTCCAAATCCGCCTCCTGCAATCACAATTTTTTTAACCGAATCTTCCATATTAAAAAATTTTATCAAAAGTAATATTAATTTGAAGGTTACATTTTCTTGAAACGGAACTTTTTCAAACGTCAAAAAATACCAGCCTTCCGGTTTAGGTAAAACTGTTCTCAAAATCTATTCCTCAATTAAGAAACAACTTTAAAGGAATGCGAATCAAGCATTTCTTCAGCCACACTTGCTTTATTTGTGTTTACTGATATCAATTGCTCCTGCCTGCGGTTGAATGATCACAAATTCTACCAGTTTAAATTCCTCTTTGATTTGCTTTCTGATCCTGACAATAGCGTCTGTAATTTCTTCTGTATCTAAATGTTGTTTAAAAGAAATGATCAGCATCAGCACCACTTCTTCAGGCGATTCGTAAGTTGAAAGGACATTATTGACTTTGATGACAGCAGGATCTCTTTCTGCCAAAGCAATAATTTTCTTTTGAGTCTCCGCCGCAATTCCTTCTCCCATCAAAAGACTACGGCTTTCCCTCGCCAGGATCAGTGAAACAAAAACGAGCAATAATCCCACAATAACGGAGGCAACGCCATCCAGATAAGGAAGGTTATAAGCTGCATTGATCTTCATTAAAATAAATACAACGATGAGCCCGGAAACGGCAGCGCCATCTTCAAACAAAACAAGGAAGCTTGCCGGATCTTTACTCCGGACAACCGCATTCCAGAAAGGAATGTTTTTCCTCGCTTTGTTGAATTCTTTAAGAGCAATGATCAGGGAAGTTCCTTCGAAAATAATTGAAAGAGAAAGTACAATATAGTTCCATGTCGGATTGCCTAGCTGGTGTGGGCTCCTGATATGAATAATTCCCTGGAAAATGGAAATTCCTCCACCTAATCCAAAGATTAAAATTGACACAATAAACGACCAGAAATACAATTCTTTTCCGTAGCCGAACGGCCGTAATTTATCGGGAGGCTTTTTACTTTTTTTCATCCCGTATAAAAGCAAAATTTCGTTGGTGCTGTCCACTAACGAATGAATTCCTTCAGCGATCATTGAGGAACTATGGGAATAAGCGCCTGCAATAAATTTTATGGCAGCAATCAATATATCGGCACCTAAAGCACTGTAAATTGATGCATAATTTTTTTCCATACACCGAAGTACTTCTCAAAAATCATGCATATAAAATTGTAATTAAAACGCTTTTAAAAAAACCGGTCGCCCTGGGTATTTAATGGATTGATCAAAGATTTATTGGAGTAAGTTGCCAATTCAAATTCAGTTATATTCATTGACAAAATTGAAATATCCGGAAACATTTCATTTAATCTTTCAATTATTTTTTTTGAGAGGTTCGCTTTTTGTTCTGTCGTTCTTCCTTCCATTATATAGGCAAAAACATGCATGAAATCTTTTTTGTTGTCATCTGACTTGTAATATCTGAAAGGATTTATTCTCACCTTAATATCGCCTTTTCGGAAGAGGGCAGAAGTCTGCGCCACATCATAAACAGCCTGCATTATTTCGTCCGGTGTTTTTTGACGAATCAGATTTTCAGAGCAATCAATGACAAAATGAGGCATATCGTTAGTTGAAAAAATTTCGAAAAAATGAAAGGCATAAAGATAATTACTTAAACACTAGTTCATTTGCCAGGTCAATTTCATTTTTTGTAATCGTATGTCCCATATTCTCAAAAATCTTTTCAGTAACATCAGCATTCATTGATTTTAAAATCTCTGTAGTTTGATGAACTCTTTGAACGGGAATGTGCGGATCAGGATTGCTGCTGCCAATAAAAAAAGGCGTTTGGTTGAAATCACCTTTATAATTTTGAGTATAAATTTTATCACCAATTAATCCTCCTGTAAAAGCGACAACACCGCCATATTTACGGGCATTTCTGCAAACATACTCCAGGGTAAGACAGGCACCCTGGGAAAACCCGGTGAAATAAATATTTTCTTCTGAAATGCCTTCTGCTACCACATCTTTTAAAGTATCACCAATTAAAGATAATGCTGAAGATAGCCAGGGTTCATTTTGTGAAGGCGGCGCAAGAAAAGAAAAGGGATACCAGCTGTTTTGTGAAGCCTGCGGGGCCAGCAAAGCAAAATCTTTTACATTTAAATAATTGCCGAGAGAAAGAATATCTTCCGCGTTGGCACCCCTGCCATGAATCATGATCAAAACCTTTTTTGCTTCTTTCAGATCTTTGCCTGCGGCAATAATATTTTTTGAATGAAGATTCATTGGTTGTTTTTGTTTTGCAAATCAAATGCCGTACCCGCAATTTATAAACAAGCGTTATTCTAAAATCAAATGAGTTTCTTTAAAGAAATAAGATCAGTTTTATTTTGAAGAAATTGCCATCATCACAATTTCAGCAAAGCTTTTTTCATAGTGATGTTCACCATTTAAAATGATCAGTTTAAAATTGGGCATCCGGAGATTTTGCAATGGCTTATCGTTTTCATCTTCACCATAATAACAAATTACCGGTTTGTTGATTCTCTGAACTTCTGAAGCGACACTATTTTTTTTTGAAATAAAAAGATAGGAAACATGAATTTCAAAATCAGTATAAGCGGATGGAGAAAGCAATTGAATACGTGGCACTTTCTCTTTTAAATTTTCCGGAAGACGATTATAAATAAATGGCATTACATCAGCGCCAAAAGAATAACCACATAGCAAAATATCTTTCTTTTTCCAAAGCGCACTATACTCATCAATCAGCGCAATTGCAGCGTTCGTAGCTTCTTCAGGTGTTTTACGACTCCAAAAATATTTTAATGAATTTAAAGCAACAACCGGAACACCATCAGCTGCAAATTGATTGCATAAATTTTGAGAAAAAGTATTCCAACCGCCGTCGCCCGTCAAGTATAAAACCATTATATCCGGGCCTTGTTTTTTTGCAGGAATTATTGTTACAGGCAAATCAGAAATGCTCACCTTTACCTGCGACTGCACCGGAGTGGAAAGAAAAAATCCAAGGAAAATGACATAAATTATTTTTAAATACTTCATAGAGAATTACGGTTTCATTACTTTGTTCAGTGCCTTGGGCAAACTGATGAGGTCATAATGGTTTTCATAGATCAGGTATTTATTGCTCCACATGGGAGAAAACTTTTCCTTAAAATCTCTTAAGCCACGATAATGACGAAATTGCTGCAATTTTTCATATGCGAATTTCAATGTCTTTTCCGGCAGATCACGAGCCTCTTCAATTCCCGAAAGCGGCGCCAGGCCCAGGTTTAAATATTTTATATTTTCCGACCTGCAATATTCAATCAACGAAATAATCAATGCATCGGTAACGCCGCCAGGGGCTTCTGCGGTTTTGCGGATCAAATCGTAAGTAGCTTCATCCGGGGCATAATCCGGAATGATATTGAGAAATCCAAAAACCTGTTCATCATGATTTTCTATGGTAATGATGGTTTGTTGTTTTAATTTTTCCCAATCAAACATTCCCTGTGTAAATACGATCTCTTCACGGTTTGTTGTTTTTAGCCATTCGTTTGAAACGAATTTTAATTTTTGCAACAACCCATCTTTGATTGGCGGTTGATGAATCACAGAAATCAATCCTTTCTTTTCTATATTTTTTAGTCCGTTGCGCATTGATTTTTTGTCCCTTCCTTCCAGTGTAAAAGTTTGTACATCTATTACTGCTTCCTGCCCGATAACCAAAGATTTTTTCCCGATTTCTTTAAAAAGCCGCAGGCAATCTTCGTCCACACGATAATAAGCAGATTTTAAGCCAGATTCAAAACAGAAGCCCTCAAATTCTTCGAGCATTTGAAGTTTTTCTTTTGGGCCTGCGCAAACAGGTTCATCCAAAACGATTGCAAAGCTGCCTGTGACACGGTAAGAAATAAATCCATCTACCTGTTCGCCAAAATAAAATAATTTATCTTCTGAAGTTTTGAAATAATCTACGGGCGAATTGCCATATTTTTTGATCAGCTCTTCGGCCTTTAAAAAGTCTTCCCTGTCTTGTTTTACCGTTACAAAATAAGGTTTGATCAATGCGTAAAAAAGCAATCCTATAGAAACCATGCCACTGATATGGATCGTATCAAGAAAAACTTTTCCGAATTGCGTTCGTGGTACCAAATCATCGACATCAAGCAGGATAAAATTGAGAAAAGTATGTTTAACAGAATCAAGAAAAGTAAAATCAATTCCAAAATGCCTTTTATCCAGAAAATAAAATCCGATTACCCCATAAATGATAACGCTTGCGAGAATGATCAAAGAAGTTTCGATACCGAAACGTTGAAGTTGCTTATTGTGTTTGATATAATATTGATTACGCGTAAACCATAAAACCAGCAAACTAAAAAAAGCAACCGAAGCTTCTTCATAATCGATGGCTTTGGTAAGATTTCCAATCAGAGATAACACACAAAGAAGCATAGCAAAACGCCAGGCATTTTTCAGGCCGCGAAATAAAAATGCTGATGTGATAATCGAAAGTAATCCGAGAATAAAAACCATATAATTAGAAACATGAATTGTTTCAAGAGGTAAAAATTCTCTTAATAATCTTACCCGATAGCGAAGTGCAGGAGTCAGTACAGAAATGATATTAATGATTCCAAGGGCAAACAAAAGCAACGCCGGCGCAATCCGCAACAGCATATTCCCTTTTTTTAAAATAAAGCTCACGATGCCTGCAGCAATAGGAATCCAGAATTCAAACAAACGGTACATCAGGGTGATTGCAAATGCCTCAGATGTTGGGAAACCATAGTGTTTCAAAATGAGCGTCAATGAAAATTCTATCGCGCCAATTCCTCGCAAAAAAGGAGAAATTACCAGGAGCAAAGTTGCAATCACATAACCCACTAATGCTATCTTCCAGCTTGCTTCCACACCCATAACTTTCATGGCAATAAATAAATGTAAAATGCCGGTAAGATCAATCAGGATCGCATATACATTTACCATAAAAAAGTGGAATTTGAAATGCGGCTCTTTCCGGAATTCAGTATTGATTTGGGGCAAAAACCGGTTCACCAACCTGTGAGTCCATCCTTTCCTGATAAAAGAAATAACAAGGTAAATAATCAGCAATACAAAGAAGATCAATATCACAGCTGCCTGGTTGGCATTTTGCCAGCTTTCGCCAATAAAAGCCAAATAGATCAAAACCGGAATTGCAATAATAATGATAGATAAAATTCCTGTAAATCCATAGATGGTACTCGCAATATGGATCCGGCTTTTGTTCTCTTCATTCGTTTCTTCCTGGATATCCTTGGTAAAAAAAGCCAGTGAAGTAATGCCGCCGCCGGGCAAAAAAATGCTGATAAGATTTCTTTTTAAAAACAATACCGTTGACTCCCACAAACTCACTTTTAACCCAACTGCTCTAAAACTGGCAATATACATCACTGCCTGCAAGAGGATATAAACAGCTGTTACAAAAATGCCAGCAGCAATCCATGCGCCATTGCCAGCACTTAAATATTCTCCTACATTTCTTAATTCTTTTCCCTGGCTTCTGATAAAAAAAATACCAAGCCCCAGCAGCAATACCCCGGTTATTTCACTCAGATATAATTTAGGCTGAATCAGTAATTTTTTAAACTTAAATAACATGCTTAAACATCAATAAATTTCCAATATGCTTAAAAAAGATTTAAAGAGCAAATCTCGCTTATTTGTTGTTAAAGAAGAACTATTTGAAAAAGCCCTTCCATTTTTGAAACTTATTTCAAACAGAATTATTTCTTTTAAATTCTATGATTTAAATTTCAAAATTTTATCTGAGAAAATAATATTCAGCAATTTTATTTTCTATACAAGATTGTATCACTCTTGTAATTTTAAAGAGAGGTAAAACTGCTCAGCTAAAATTTTTATTCATACCCGGATTGATCTAATTATTATCTTTATATGTTTTTTCCTGTTTTAAATTCTTTCACTTTGTCTTTAAAAATAATAAAATCGATAGCTATATTTTTTCTCATTTTCATCGCTTTCATTTCATGGTCTTTTGAAAATCATGAAAAGGCTTTTGAAGTGATTAAAGTTGAAGGAGGAAATATTTCCGGAACTCAGAATTCTACCGGTGACATTCATATTTTCAAAGGAATTCCTTTTGCGGCTCCCCCTGTTGGTGCATTACGCTGGAAGGCACCACAACCGGTAATTGCATGGAGTGGAATTAAAAGATGCATTGCTTTCGGGCCAAGTCCCATGCAAAATACTCCCCATCCTTTCGGTCCATGGTCCGAAGAATATTTGATCCCTGGAGAACCGGTCAGCGAAGATTGCCTTTACCTGAACGTTTGGACGGGCGCTCATTCATCCGGGGAAAAAAGACCGGTTGTACTTTGGATTTATGGCGGTGGATTTGTAAGCGGTGGAACTGCCGTTCCTGTTTATGACGGGGAAGCCATGGCCAAAAAAGGGATCGTGTTTGTAAGTGCAAATTACCGCGTGGGCATTTTCGGATTTTTTACTTTGCCGGAATTAACAGAAGAATCCGCTCATCAAACTTCAGGTAATTATGGCTTGCTTGATCAGATAAGTGCTCTCAAATGGATAAAGAAAAATATTGCCGCTTTTGGTGGAGATCCCGAAAATATTACGATTGCCGGTCAATCTGCAGGATCGTGGAGTGTCAATTACCTCGTAGCTTCACCTCTTTGTAAAGGATTGTTTCAAAAAGCGATCGCAGAAAGCGGCGCACAATTCGTGGGTCAGAAAGCGCCAGTGTTGAAAGAGGCTGAAACTGCCGGAGAAAAACTGGAGAAATCACTCAATGCCAATTCCCTGGAAGAACTTAGAAAAATGCCGGCTGAGAAGTTATTAAAATCTTCATGGTCATTAAATACTCCTGTAATTGATGGATATGTTCTGCCACAAACTATCGCTGAAACCTTTTCCGAAGGAAAGCAAAATAATGTGCCTTTGCTCACAGGCTGGAACCAGGATGACGGATTGGCTTTTGGTAAAATGCCTGCACCGGAAGAATATAAAAATCAGGCTGAAAAAAGATACGGAACTGATGCAGTACAATTTTTATCCTTGTACCCGGGAAATACAGATGAAGAAGTAGCGGCTTCAACAAAAGCACTTTCAAGGGATCAGATTTTTGGAATTCAGAATTATTCGTGGGCAAATCAGCAGGCAGAAAAAAGTAAGTTCCCGGTTTATCTCTATCGTTTTGCCAGGAAACTTCCTGCTACAGGAGAGTATGAGAAATATGGCGCTTTTCATACCGGTGAAGTCGCTTATGCCTGGGATAATTTAAACTTTGTCAAACGTTGTCCATGGCAGCCGGTTGATTATTCTTTGGAAAATATAATGTCATCTTATTGGGCCAATTTTATCAGTACAGGAAATCCCAATGCCAAAGGCCTTCCTCCCTGGCCGGAATACAATACCACCAACAATCCCACCATGATCTTAGATGAAAAGCCACGAGCCAAACCATTGCCGGATAAGAAAAATCTTGATTTCCTGATCCGTGAGATCAGAAAGGGGAAGTGAACAATTAATATGTTTTCTAATCGCAAAAAATTAGAAAAGAATTAGATTTAATCAAATCTAAATCACTTGTAAGTAAAAATTTTAACTCCTTCCTTCTATCTCTTTTTTCACCACCGGAGCTACTTTTGTTCCAAACAGTTCAATCGATTTCATCACCATCTGATGCGGCACATTGCCAACGCTTGCCTGCGCCAAAAATCTGGTAAAACCAAACAATTCATGCTCGTATAAAATCTTATCAATTACTTCCTGCACACTACCGACCATCAAGGCACCATGGGGTGAACGCGAATATTCATATTGTTGTGTTGAAAGTGGTGGCCAGCCCCGCTCACGGCCAACTCTGTTCATCATTTCTGCATAATACGGATAAAATTCATTAGCTGCTTTTTGCGAATCTTCACCTACATAGAAATGATTATTTACTCCAAGTTGAATGGAAGATAAATCCCTTCCCGTTTTGGTCCATGTTTCTTTATAAAGATTGATAAAGGGTAAAAATTGTTCAGGTCTTCCACCAATAATTGCCAGCATCAATGGTAGTCCAAGCGTTGCTGCTCTTACCGCTGAAGAAGGTGTTCCTCCGGCTGCCAGCCAGACAGGAAGCGTGGATTGATAAGGCCTGGGGTAAACGCCACGGTTTTCAAACGAAGGCCGGAATTTCCCTTTCCACGAAAGTTTTTCACTTTTAACCAGTTTTAATAAAAGATCTGATTTTTCTGAAAACAATGCATCATAATCCTTAAGATCGTACCCAAACAAAGGAAAAGATTCTATGAAAGATCCCCGTCCCGACATAATTTCGGCCCTTCCGGAAGACAAAAGATCAACTGTGGAAAAATTTTGAAACACACGAACGGGATCATCAGAACTTAATACTGTTACTGCACTCGAAAGTTTAATGTTTTTGGTAATCATCGCTGCCGCACCCAAAATTACTGCGGGTGACGAAACTGCATAATCAGGACGATGATGTTCTCCAACACCAAAAACATCAAGACCTAATTCATCTGCCAGTTTTATTTCTTCCATCAGGTCCTTGATTCTTTGATGAGCATTGATCGCTCTTCCCGGAAGGCTTTCAGGCTCCATGTCGGCAAATGTGATAAGGCCTAGTTGCATGTTTATGTTATTAATTTATAGTAAAGGAAGAAATAAACTTTAGATACTTGATTCCTGATTTTTGACTTGATACCTGATACCCATAATTATGCTCCACTTGCCTGATCCAGTTCTTTCATTTGTTCGTTAGTCAGTTTCAGATTGGTGGCATTCATCAATTCATGTAATTGTTTTTCATTCGTTGCACTTGCAATTGCTGATGTAATAAAAGGCTTTTGAAGTAACCAGGCAATGGCTATTTCTGATAAAGAAACTTTTAGTTGAGCTGCTACTTTATCCATCGCTTTTAGAATTTGATAACCTTTGTCATTCAAATATTTTTTTCCAATTCCCTCCCCCCTGGCGCTTTTTTGAAGATCCGCTTCATTGCGATATTTCCCGGAAAGAAAACCGCTTGCCAGCGAATAATAAGGAAGTACTGCCAGGCCTTCATCTGTTACCATTTTCAGATATTCATTTTCAAATTTTTCACGATCATATAAATTGTACAAAGGCTGAAGACTTACATAAGGCTGCAGATTATTTTTTCTTGCAAAATCATTGGAAGCTTTAATTCTTTCTGCGCTTAGATTGGATGCGCCAATATAGCGCACTTTCCCTTCCCCGATCAGTTGATTAAGTGCAGTCATTGTTTCTTCAACCGGAGTTTGCGGATCATCATAATGAGTTTGGTATAGATCAATGTGATCAGTTTGCAATCTTTTGAGTGATGCTTCCGCAGCTTCTTTTACATATCCTGCTTTCAGATTTTTTCCTTTTCCTACATCACCTCCCAATTTGGTAGCAATGATAACTTCTTTTCTTTTTCCATTTTTTTTCATCCAGTTACCAATGATTGTTTCTGATTCTCCACCTTTGTTACCGGGCGCCCATCTTGAATAGGTATCTGCTGTATCTATAAAATTAAAACCTCCATTCACAAAGCTGTCGAGGATTTTAAAAGATTCACTTTCGTCAATCGTCCATCCAAAAACATTTCCGCCAAACATCAGCGGCGAAACCATCAGATCTGATTTTCCTAATTTTTTCATTTATATGAGAATTAAATTTTTAATATAGCCGAAGATAATCAATGATGCTTTTTCGAATTTGCGAAAGAAGATAAAAAAGGTGTTGGTTTTTTCCAACACCCTTTTGAAGTTTAACTAACCGGAATTTCTTTCTTAGCTTTTACTTCAGTTTTCGATTTGGGCAATTCAATATCCAAAACTCCATCTTTGTAAGATGCTGAAATACTGTCATCTTTCACGTTTTCAGGCAAACGAAAACTACGTGTGAAAGAATTGTAGCTGTACTCGCGGCGTGTATAATCCTTATCTTTCCCGTTGTCGTTAGATTCCTTTTTTGACTCGGCGCTGATGGTCAGCACATCATTATCCACTTTTAATTTAAAATCATCTTTTGCAAAACCCGGCGCCACTACTTCAACCGAATAATTTTTCTCGTTTTCTGCAATATTCACGGCCGGGAAATCTGTTTCCCATTTTCTGAGCCAATTGTTATCAAAGAAATTATCAACACTAAAAAAATCACGCCATGGTTCAATTCCTCCATTATTGTTTCTTTTTGCAATATTTGCCATAGTTACCTCCTTTTTTATTTTGAATTAATTAATAATTTTTGTCACATCAGCCACAAAAAGAATTCCAGTAATTCTCAAAAAAAGTTAAAGGTTTTATGCACTATTCTTTAGTAAAACTGACGTCATAGTTAATGAACCGGCAACCGCTTTATCATTAAAAAAAGAAATTTCATCTTTTGAATCTTTTAACCCGAGGGAATACAAAAGCGGCAGATAATGTTCCGGTGTTGGAATAGCAAGGCGTGCTTCAGCTCCAAGTGTTTCATATTGAATAAGCGGTTTAAAATCTCCGGAACTAATGATTTCTTTGAACCGGTCATTCATTGTCAAAGCCCAGTCAAATCCGTAACCGCTTGTGTTAAGATGTTGCCACGACACCATTCTCAGATTATGAACCATATTTCCGCTCCCCAGGATCAGCACTCCTTTTTTTCTTAATGAAAATAATTCTTTTGCCAGTTCATAATGATATTGCGGAGGTTTGGAATAATCAATACTCAGTTGCAAAACAGGAATTTTTGCTTCCGGATACATTCGTCTTACTACGGACCATGCACCATGATCCAGGCCCCAATCATGATCCAGTTCAACATGAGCAGAATGCAGCAGCGATGCAGTCTCACGCGCCAAAGCAGGATTTCCGGGCGCCCGATATTGTACATCAAACAATGCCTGCGGAAATCCTCCAAAATCATGAATCGTTTCAGGGAAATCCATTGCCGTAACGCGTGTCCCTTTTGTAAACCAATGCGCGGAAATAACGAGCACCGCTGAAGGCGTTGGAATTTCTTTTGCCATCTGAATCCATCGTTCACTAAATTCATTATCCTCAATTCCGTTCATTGGCGAGCCATGACCTACAAATAAAACCGGCATCAGAAAATCCTGCTCCTTCAGATCGCTTGTAAATTTGTTGAATGATGAAATATTCATCTTATATTCCTTTTCTTTAAAATAAATCGTTTTAAAAACTTAACCACAATTTCCGTCAGTGGTGCATATTTCACCTTCAGTGATGATCAAAGGCTTTTTTTCTTTTTCAAAATCGTCCCATGCCTGGTTCAAAGTCTGTAAAAAAACCTGAGGCGATTGTGCGCCGGAAACACCATATCTATTGTTCAAAACAAAAAATGGAACTCCGTTAATTCCGAATAACTGAGCTTGCTGTTCATCTTGTCTTACCTGTTTGGAAAACTCGCCGGAATCAACCATTTTTTTCAATTCGTTTTTATCAAGACCAATAGAAATGCCAATATTCATCAGTGTTTCAGCGTCGTCAATATTTTTTCCTTCCACAAAATGCGCTTTGAATAATGCTTCTTCTGCTTCGTTAGAAACACCTTTTATTTTTGCCAATTGTATCAACCTGTGAGCGTTGAAAGAATTTGCAACTACTACTTTATCAAAATGAAAATCAAGACCAACTTCTTTGGCCATTTTATTTACATAATCATGCATCTCATCAACTTGTTCTTTCGAAATTCCTTTCGCCTGAGAAAGATGTTCAACATGATTTTCCTTCGCATTTGTAATAAGTGTGGGATCCAATTCAAAACTATGCCATTCCACTTCAATGTTATTTTTCTCAGGGAATTTTTCCAAAGCTTTTTCAAATTTTCTTTTGCCAATATAACAAAACGGACATCTTACGTCCGACCAGATATCTACTTTCATAATTTACCTTTTTTAAAATTTTTATAGTACTATTTCCCAATGGGTATTGTACAGAAAGTGTGCTAAAACTGAGATGTGCCAAATGGGCAGTTAAAGGTAAGCTAACAAGAAAGATCAGATTTTATTGGCAAGTTC
>DATNFV010000070.1:0-18822 GCA_035606215.1 Hanamia sp. | reverse complement strand
TCCTGTTTTAAGCGTTGGGACACCCTAAAAGTTTTTTACAATAATTTCATATAATTCCGCCTGTTCATTGTCCATTTTTAGAAGCCTTGTTTTTGTGTGTTTTGATTCCGGAAGAGTATAAGTTATCTGATACATGTTTTGAGTTAATTCAGCAGCCTTCTTTATCGATAAATTTGACTTCTCTTTGTAGAGTACACGCTCAAGTTCCTTATAAATACTGTATGCTGTGAAGGCAATGCAGATATGCGCCTCAATGCGATGCCGCAATCTGTGATAAATTGGCCGTATTCTTAAATCTGTCTTCGACATTCGGAATGCTTTTTCAATATGCCAAAGGTTTTTATAATTTTCAATTACCTCCTTATCGGGGATTTTGGTATTTGTGATGTAACCTTTTAAACCATCCCAGGCATGGTCTTTATTGAACTTTTCATAATCAATTTCAATTAAGATATTGCCTTCTAATTTTAAGTATTTGTTGTAGCCTTTGTTGTTGATACTTGATTTAGTGAGCTTGCCCGATTTGATTTGTTTTTCTAATCGCTGTAATCCTCTTTTGCGATTGTGTTCATCTTTAGCGGCTCTATTGCTCGCATAAGTAACAATAAGACGAGTGTTGGCTGCCCTCTTTATTTTTAAAATATCACCATCGGTTAGTTTTTTATCAAGTATCTGTTGCTTAATTTTTTCAGATTCATTTTTCAATCTGGCACCGATGATATATTCATATTCTTTTTCTTCGAGCGCTAAAATATTTTCCCGGGATAGTAACCCTGAATCAGCCACAATAATGGGCTTATCCAAATTAAATTTTGCTGTTATTTTTTCAATGAAGGGAATGAGCGTATGCCCTTCATAAATATTTCCTTCAAAGATATCGTAGCCTATTGCATAGCCGCCTAAGCCAACCAGCAATCCCAAAAATATTTGTGGATTTTGATGTTTGCCATCTTTACTAAATCCTGCTTTTCGTAAATCGTCTTCATCACTCGCTTCAAAATAGAGCGTGGTCATATCATAAAAAACGATGCTTATTTTTCCGTCCAAGACTTTTAAAGTATGTGCAAAAGCAGTCTGTTCTACCCGCTCTTTCAAGTTGCTGTTGAGCTTATCTAAAAAGCGATAAACTGCATCTTTATCAAGTATTACGCCCTGGAAACGATATAAATATTCTATGGTCTTCAATTTGCTCAGAGGGAAGGCCAGTCGGGCAATTACCAGGTGTCTGAAAAGATCTTCTTTAATCTGATTGAATCCAATACTGTCGTATACTTTACCGAAAATAATTTCTGGGCCTACTGTTCTGATACTCGCATTGCCAAGGGCTTCAAAAACTCGTTCAATAACTGTATCACTTTCAGAAATGAATAATTTAGGTTGAGGGTTCAGGCGTTCCATTTCCTGCTTAGCAAGAAAAACCAACTTTTGAATCTCCTGCTCATTATCGCTGCTTCCAACTGTTTTTACAACTTTATATTTCCCTCTTTCTTTGGAAATGATTTGTACAGAAGTGCTACCCGATTTATTTTTCTTTTTTCGCAAAAACATCCTCAAATATAGCAGTGGGACACCCATTTTCAAAACCCCATCCAGTAAAATCAATACTTTCAGAGCACGTTTTTAAAAAGTGCGTACAACAGGAGGCATGTATAATACGTTCAATGGTGATCGCAAACAGACCCTGTGCCCTGTTTTTTAAAAAAAAAATAATTTTTGAAATCTTTCTTTCCCAGTACCTATTTTTACGATAAATCATTTTATTAATTCCAAACCTTCATCTTTGTAAAAAAATCATTGAATAATTAATCAAATCATGACCAAAAAAATTGCCATTATTGGTGGTGGAAATTTAGGATCTGCTATCGCTGAAGGATTATTAAAAAGCAAGTTTTGCAAACCTTCGAACATTACGGTTACCAAAAGGAACATTAACACATTGGAAAAATTAAAAGAAAAAGGCGTAAAAATTACTTCAGAAAATGCAAGTGCTGTAAAGAGCAGCGAATTAGTTATACTCGCCGTAAAGCCTTACCAGGTAAGCGATGTATTGAATAGTTTTAAAGATCAGCTTACACAAAAACATACTTTGGTTTCTGTAATAACAGGCGTATTAATTGAAGACATTGAAGGTATTATCCAAACGAAAATTCCTGTTTTCAGGGCCATGCCAAATACTGCAATTTCTATTGAACAAAGTATGACTTGCTTAAGTTTTACCAACGCTTCACAAACAGAAATTGATTTCGTAAAACAAATATTTTCAACTTTGGGAAAAGTAGTGGTCATCGATGAGAAATTAATGGAAGCCGCTACGATTCTTGGCGCTTGTGGAACAGCTTATGCCATGCGTTTTATTCGTGCAAGTATTCAGGGAGGAATTGAAATCGGGTTTGATGTAAATACTGCAAGCTTAATCGTAGAACAAACTGTAAAAGGTGCTGCTGAATTATTATTGCAAAAAGGCTCGCATCCCGAACAGGAGATTGATAAGGTAACTACGCCAAAAGGCTGTACTATAGCTGGTTTGAACGAAATGGAACACCAGGGATTTAGCTCTTCATTGATAAAAGGAATTGCTGTTAGTTATAAGAAGATCGCAAAAAGCTGATGCTTTGTGGAATTACAATAGTTATTAAAACTTTGTTTACTGTTAATTCTTCCGCCCCGAATGTGAAGAGTTAAAATGCATTTTGTTTATTGAGTAAATTTGTGACGGAATTTTAAAATAAGCGTGAAAGATGATAAAAAGAACAAAATTGTTTCTCAATAAAACCGTACTACTTTCCCTGATAACTTTCTCTTTCTTTTCAATAGCTCACTCACAAAAATCTTCTGTATTGAAAAATGGTACCTGGCGCGCAACAATTAATCGCACAGATGGCCAGCAAATCCCTTTTACTTTCCAGGTAAAAGACAGCGCAGGAAAGAAGATTATTTATGTGGTAAATGGCAAAGAACATTTACTCGTTGATAGCATTGAAACCCGTGCTGATTCTGTATTTATTCAAATGCCATTTTTTGAATCCGGCTTTAAAGCTAGAATTTTAGAAGATGGAAATCTTGAAGGAGTTTGGTTAAAACAATATGGAAAAAGAACTCAAATTTTACCTTTTGAGGCAATTAGAAATGAAGAACGATTTGCAATTTCCAAACATCCTGTTGCAGATATTTCAGGAAGATGGTCAACAGATTTTGTAGAGAATGATCATGTTACCAATATTGTTGGAGAATTTGTTCAAAAAGGATCTCATTTAACCGGGACTTTTCTCGATCCAACCGGAGACTATCGTTTTCTGGAAGGCGTTGTAAGTGGTGATAGCTTAAAGCTTTCTACTTTTGATGGCGCTCATGCTTATTTATTTACAGCCAAAATTGATAATGCTGATAAAATTTCCGGTGGCAAATTTTATTCAGGAGCAAGAAGCATGGAAGACTGGTCAGCAAAAAGAAATGAGAATGCAAAACCTGAGAATGAATTTGAAATGACAAAATTAAAACCAGGTGCACAAAAATTAAATTTCATATTTCCGGACAGCAACGACAGCAGTGAAGTTTCTATTAACGATAAAAAATTTAAAAACAAAGTTGTATTGGTTCAGATACTGGGATCCTGGTGCCCGAATTGTATGGATGAAACAAAATTCTTAAGCGATTATTATAATAAAAATCACAGCAGGGGATTGGAAATAATTGGCCTTGCTTACGAACGCACCACAGATTTCAAAACGTCTCAAAAAGATTTGCTTCCTTTCAAAAAAAGATTTCATGTTCAATATCCGATTTTGATAACAGGTGTAACAGTTTCGGATTCATTAAAAACAGAAAAAACTTTGCCACAGCTCGAAAGTATCAATGCATTTCCTACAACAATTTTTATTGACAAAAAAGGAAATGTTCGTAAGATCCAAAGTGGTTTTAGCGGCCCTGCTACAGGGAAACATTATGAAGAATTCAAAAAGGAATTCAATGATATTGTAAATGAATTGCTTTCAGAATAATGAGAATAGTGTTCAGGTGGAGAAGTTTAAAGCTGGTTTTATTTTGTAAAAACATAAAAAATCAAAGGCTTTCCAACGATTGGTTCTCTTTGATAAAAGAAATAATTTTATCAGTTGCACCGGCATTTTTATAAACATATTCTTTTGCTGCAATGCTTCTTGAAATTAATTCTTCTTCATTTTTTAATAAATCATTGACGACTTTCTCAAGTTCAATTGCATTGGAAATACTCATCGCCCCGGAAGTTGCAATCATTTCTTCTGCTTCAAAGTTTTTATCGTATTCAGGACCAAAAATTACCGGCTTCCCATACACTGCGGCTTCCAGGATATTGTGAAGACCATCAGAGCCAAACCCCCCACCAATATACGTTATAGTCGCATAATAATATAATCTGGACAGCATTCCGATGTTGTCAATGATCAAAGTATTGTGTTCTCCAAATGGTTCATTTTCCTTAATTGCATTGAGTTGATTCAACCAATCAGAATAAAAAACTGACTGGGAAAATTCTTTCTTTACATCCTGAAGGTTTTCCCGATCAATTTCATGCGGCGCTATAATAAATTTTATTTCAGGATGGTTTCTTACAAAATGTGTCCATTCTGTTTCATCTTCTTCCCACGTGCTTCCGGCAACAATTACCTCGCTGTTTTTACAAAACTCTTTAATGGCCGGAACTTCTTTAAAATTTTCAGAAATATGAATCACACGGTCACATCTTGTATCTCCTGAAACGGTAATTTTTTTTGCCGGAATTAATTTTTCCAATTGCTTTTTTGAAGCTTCATTTTGAACAAAAAAATGAGTAAAGCATTCCAGCATTTTTCTATAAAAGCTTCCATACCATTTAAAGAAAACCTGGTTGCTTCGGTAAACCCCGGAGATCATCAGCAAAGGAATTTTTTTGAGTTTGATCTCCTGCAAATAAAAATGCCAGTATTCATATTTTACCCAAAGAACTAAATCAGGTTTTATTACACTGATCCATTTTTTTGCATTCGATTTTGAATCCATCGGCAGGTAAAAAATGTTTTTAAAATCTTTTTTTTTCACAATTTCAAAGCCGGATGGAGAAAAAAATGTAAGCACAATATTTACATCAGGAAATTCTTCTTTTATTTTTTCTAACACCGGACGCCCTTGTTCAAATTCTCCAAGACTTGCACAATGCATCCATATTGTTTTGCCTTCAGGCGATGTTTTTTCAAACGCTTCCAGGGAAGAAAAAATATTTTTTCTTCCTTCAATCCACAACTTTGCTTTTTGATTAAGAAAAGAAACGAAATAAATACCTGCTTTATATACGAGGAGAAAAAGATGGTAGAATAAAATCAAGAATGAAAATTTTGCTACAAATCTAAAAGGTAATTTTTAAATTAATGAAGTTCAGTTACGGGTTAGTATCGTTTACATTTTTAAATAGTATTATGGGGGAAGTAATAAAGTTATATGCCTTTAAAACTTTTTTTTCTTTGCAAAAGCTTTTAAATATTGCCTCGCTAAAATTCCTGATTCTTTTAAATCTCCTTCATTCCAGTTTCCGTCAGAAGCAGCGCCAGACACTAATACAGAACAGGTTTCATCTTTATCAGAAACTGACCATGTAATCCAGCTTATTTTATTTTTCTCTGACCAATCAATCCATTTTTGCCATTCATCCTGGTTAATCTTTCCATTGCCGCTTGCTTCCATTCCGGCCGATTCTGAAATGAAGATGGGTAATCCTTTTTTTAATGCACCATCTGCTCTGTCACGTAACTCCTGTTTATGTGTGGCAGCATAATAATGCAAAGTATACATCAGGTTATTGTATCCTTTAATGGGATCACTGGCAGGCAGATTCACATCCTGGTCCCAATGAGGACAACCAACTAAAATAACATTGTTTGTATCAATAGCTCTGATGGTTGCAATTACCTGTGTAGAATAAGCTTTTACATCTGCCCATGAATCATATTCAGGCTCATTAAAAATTTCATAAATAATGTTAGGATATTGATGATATTTTGCTGCCATTTCTTTAAAAAAAGTTTTTGCTTCGTCAAGCCTTATGTGATGACTATGCCAATCAATAATTACATAAATTCCTTCTTTAATAGCAGCATCAACAACAGCTTCAATAGTTTCTTTTGACCACTCCGGATTTTCGATGTAACCATTTTTTGGCTCAACCCCCATCGCAGCTCTTACCACTGTTGCGCCCCAGTCTTTATGTAATGTCTTTACCGCACCTGCATTGTAAAAACGTGGCCACAAATTGTGCCATCCAAAACTCATTCCCCGCAATACAACATCATTTCCATATTGATCTTTCAACTGGGTTTTGTCAACATGTAATTGGCCGTGAACTTTTACTGGCTGAGCATTTGCTGAAACAGTAATTAAAAAAAGCAGAGCTGCAATAATTGTTTTCATTTTGGTTTTAATCATTTGATTAAATTAATAATTCGTTTCGAAAGTTACCGGATTTAAAAAGAGGTAATTTCTTTTCTCCTTGATATAAATTTTTCTACTCGCTTTTCTCCTTTTTAGCAAATGTTTCAAAAGCATCATAAACTGCTTTATGAAGAATAGTTGCATGATTTTCCTGCGGGAAATATTGAAAATGCACCATGGTATTTTTGCCTCTATTTTTAAGAATAGATTGCAATTGATGTACATCATTCACCATTATCTTTTCTTCATTTCCAACAGCAATGTAAACGTCTAAAGTATTTCCTGGAACCACCAATTTAGCTTTCAATAATGATTCATTATCCCACCAAAGGCTTGGGCTTACAATTATATATTTTGTAAAGAGGTCGGGATTTTTGAAAAGAATTTCTGTTGCCAAAAGCCCGCCTAACGATTGGCCAATCAGTGTTTTCGAAGAATTGGTTCGGTAATGATTTTCTATAAACGGTTCTAATTCTTTCCGGATAAATTCTATAAATTTTGCGGATCCTCCTGAAGTCGGTAACTCTTTTTTATCTTGCATAACACTTGTTGGAAAAGTGAAATCTCTTTTTCGGTCTACATTTGCGATGCCTACTAAAATTGATTTTGGAAGAATATCAACCCAGGGAAAGTTTAAAAATTGAACAAGCCCGGCAACATGAATAAAATCTTCATCAGCAGAGCCATCGAGTAAATAAATTACAGGATATTGTTTGTTGTCTTTTTCATTGTAACCTTCGGGAAAATAAATATTCAGTATTCTTTTTTCTCCAAGAATTTTTGACTGGATCTCATTAATTCTTCCCAAAACAAACGGACGATTTTGTGCTGTCGTGCTGTCCTGTGCTTTTATATGAGATGTATTAACAGTGAAAAAAAATATCAGTAAAATTAGTTTCATTTAGAAATTTTTAGTTCTTTTTTTATTCCTTATCAAGAAATTCCTGGATCAGGTTAGCAGCGTTAAAGTTAGGCCAGATATCGTTTTCTAAAGATTCAATTGCTCCAAGATAAGTACCATGGCCACCGGGGAAAATTACCAGTTCATTGTTTGGAAAATTGCGATGCATCTCTACAGCATGTTCAATGCTGCCAACATCATTATTCCCATTGATGATTAGTGTGGGCACCATGATCGATCTTATTTGTGCATCTGTCCATCCCTTGAAATTCTTCATTCTTTTTACATCTTTATTGAACATATTCAACAGCAAATCCGGACTATTGTTCACTTGCAAAAAACTTTCTCTTAAAGCCTTTGGCATATCATTAAGTGTGGCAGTATCAAAGCCTTTCCAGAATTCCGGAACCACGGCATCGGATTTATAAAAAATCGATGCGAGAATGATCTTATGAACCAATCCGGGATGACGCAACGCTATCTCAATCGTTGTTTGTCCGCCATTACTAAAACCCAGGAAATCGGCTTTTGGTATTTTCAAATGTTTCAAAAGTGCGGCGACATCATCTGCATCCTGTTCAAAAGATAAATCCGAATCCCTGTCGCCGGTTCTTCCGTGGGCCTGCATTTCAACAGCAATCAATTGCCGTTGTTTTGCTAGAGCGGGAATGATATTTCCAAAGCTGGTTTGGATCGTGGAGCCACCGCCGTGAATCAATACCAGCGGTTTTCCTTCGCCATAAATCTCATAATAGATTTTCAATCCATTCACATCAGCTTGATCGTTTTTAAAATTTAAATGAGTCATTATGAAAAATTGTTTTTGAGTGGATAAAGAAAAAAGTTTTATTCATTTTCTGAAATGGCATCAAGAGTTTCCGTTCCTGTTTCCAGGAAGATCATTTCATCATCAGGCAAAATTTCTATTTCACGTAAATGTTTTTGGGGAATTGCCTTATTCGTTCTGGCTTCAAGTTTTTTTATGGTTTCAAATTTTCCAATGATCGTATTTCCCCTTTTTGTTCCATCTTTCAGCGCAAACATTGCCTGCTGGTGAGCTTTGCCTGCTGCAGACAATGCTAATTCCACTTTATCCATATTTTCAAGGAATGTTACGAATTTATTATACAACTCTCCGCATTGACGAAAAATCTCTTCAACATTTTTCACCTGGTTTTCTTTTTGCCAAAGGATCTTTACCACTTTCAAAGTGGCGACTAAAGTTGTCGGAGTAATCAGTACAATTTTTCTTTTCAAAGCATGTTCAAATAAATCAGAATTCTGATTTAAAGCGAGTGTCAGAGCCGATTCTACAGGCATAAACATAAAAACGTAATCGGGTGAATGCAAACCGGAAAGAGATTGATAATTCTTGTCGGCGAGTTTATTGATATGTGTGGTTATATTTTTTAAATGCTGTTGTAAATATTCTTTTTTTTCTGCCGCTGTTGGGGCATTGAAATAATTTACATAAGCATTTAATGAAACTTTGCTGTCGATGATGATGCATTTTTTATTGGGAAGTTTTAAAATAAAATCCGGCCTGCGATTAATTTCCCCTTCTTCATCGCGGTACATTTCTTCACGATTGTAATCGATATATTGTTGTAAGCCTTCTGCTTCAAGGATCATGTTTAATCGATCCTCGCCCCAATTGCCTTGCATCTTAACTTCCGATTTTAAGGCAGTCGCTAAATTTTTTGCATCATCACTCAATTGAGTATTCAGTTTTTGAAGCGATTCTATTTCTTTTTTCAGGGAAGTCATTTCCTGGATATCTTCCTTTCTTGTTGCTTCTACTTTATTTTTAAATTCAGAAAGATTATTTTTAAACGGATCAAGAATCGTGTTCAGTTCTTTTTTATTTTCATCGACAAACAATTTCTTTTTGTTTTCTAAAACTTCTGTCGCAATATTTTTGAATTGCTCCTGCGAACGGATGTGCAGCGCTTCCAGTTCTTCTTTAAAGGTTGTAAGTTTTTCATTAAGATACTTTTCCTTTTCCTGCAATTCAGTAAGCTGATTATTCAAAGAAAGTATTGTCTCTTCTTTTTTATTCAGAACTGATTCAGAATCTGATAATTTTCTATTGACAAAATCAAAGCTTTCCTTCGGAACAAGACTTTTTAATTTCTCTTCTACTTCTTCATTTGAAAAGCGTTTTGCATTTTCTAATTGCAAAGCAGAAATAGTTTTTTCTGCATCTTCCAATTTTATTTTTTGAACAAAATTTTTTTGGAGATTTAATCTGGAAATAAAATAACCCAGAAGAGCACCTGGGATAATAGCTAAGAGGTAAAGAATGACTTGCATAATTAGTTTTTAAATTTGTAAGACTTCGTTTTTGAACATTGAATTGTAACAATATTAATGAAAAAGCGTGGCTTTTATCTCACAAATCCGTTTACTAAAAGGAGTGTTTAATTGTTAATTTTTCCTAAAAACAAGTTTTCGGTTTTGCAGTTACGAAAACTTTCGTAGGTTTGTTCTACGAAAGTTTTCGTAGTTAAAGCAATAAATAAATGACAAATTCTAAATTCAGTAAGCCTACCGAAAGCGAAATGGGAATTTTGCAGGTGTTGTGGGAGCTTGGTCCTTCCACTGTTCGGGAAGTGCATTACGTTTTGTCTGAAACAAAAGATTCCGGCTATACCACAACTTTAAAGCTTATGCAGATCATGTATGAGAAAGGTTTATTAAACAGAAATGATGAAGCAAAGACGCACGTTTATTCTTCTGCGATAAAAAAAGAATCAGTGCAAAAACAAGTCGTGAGCAAAATGATCAATGGATTGTTCAAAGGCTCTTCTGCAAAATTAGTGATGCATGCTTTAGGCAATCACCATGCTTCAAAAGAAGAAATTCAGGAAATAAAAGAATATCTTGATTCAATGGAAAACGATGGAAATGTCAAAAAGAAAAGCGATTCAAAAAAATAATTAAAACCGGCATAGTTGATTAAATAATAAGATTATAAAACTTTAAAATGATGAATTTAATTAGCTCACTTTCCTCTCCAGTTGCTGTAGCCCTTGGTCATACATTAGTATATAGTTTGTGGCAGGCTTTTATTGTTTTTATTTGCCTGCGTCTTGTTTTAAAACTATTACCAAATGCTTCGTCGCGCATTAAATATGCTGTTTCCGGTTTTGCTTATCTCGGAATTGCTGCCTGGTTTATTGTTACCTTAATTTTGCAACTATCTGTCGCAGAAAAAGCACTTGTTTACCAGGAAACAATGACCAATATTGGCTTTCAACAAATTTCTTTTGATTCACACGAAACTGTTTTTTCTGTATTTTCTTTTTCTTATCTGAATAATTATTTACCCTGGATCGTTGCTTTCTATTTCATTGGAATGGGTTGGTTTACTGTAAGATTGATTTATAATTATTTTCAAACGAATGTACTTAAAACCAAAGGCCTTACACATTTGGATGAAGCCTGGCTGGAAAAAATAAAACAACTGGCTATGAAATTAAATGTTCAGAAAAGGGTTTGTGCATTTTTTTCGAACCACATTGATACACCAGTGATGATTGGATTTTTTAAACCAGTGATCTTGTTGCCGCTTGCTACGATCAATCATTTATCTACGCAGCAATTTGAAGCAATCTTGTTGCATGAACTGGCGCATATCCGCCGCAATGATTATTTAATGAACCTGTTACAATCGATTGTTGATACCATTTTATTTTTCAATCCTTTCACATGGTGGATCACGAAAAATATCCGCGAAGAACGTGAAAAATGTTGTGATGAAATGGTGTTGCAATTATCTGATCCCTTTCATTATGCCCGCGCTTTGCTGGCACTGGAAGAGCCTTTGCGCAATCACGCTCTGGTGATGACAGCCGTTGCAAAGCGACCACAATTATTACATCGAATTAAAAACATTATGGAAATGAAAAACAATCGTATCAATCTTCGTCAAAAGCTGGTTGCCCTGTTGGTAGTTATCAGCGCTTCATTTTCTGTTGCATGGCTTTCGCCCAAAGAAAATGAAATTGATGCTCAGAAAAAGCAGGATTTGAAAAAAGGCGTTGTAGTTGCTGACGCCGGCGGTTCAGCTCCTTTTAATACTATTTTCCCTTTTCGCTTATTACGTGATTCAAACCCTAAAGTTGTACCACCATTGCCTCCGGAAGCTCCGGTTGCACCTGTGGAGCCAAAAGCTTCTGAAGTTCCTGCTCTGCCACCAGTTCCTCCAACTCCGCCCGTGGTAAATGTTCCGTTACCACCTTTGCCGCCGATAGCACCGCTTGCACCAATGAACAATGATACGCTTCCTCCACTAACAAATTATTTCGATAGTAAGGAATGGAAGCAGCAACAGGAAGCCATTAAAAAGAGCACTGCAGAAATGCAAAAATATTTTCAGAGTGATGCATGGAAAAAGCAACAGCAGGCGATCAAAAAAAATTCGCTTGCAATGCAGAAATATTTCAACAGTCCTGAATGGAAAAAGCAGCAAAAAGAAATTCAAAAAAGTGCGGCTAAAATGCAGCAATATTTCAAAAGCCAGGCATGGAAAGAACAACAGGCAATGATTCAAAAAAATTCTGCTTCAATTCAAAAATATTTCAATAGTCCTGAATGGAAAAAGCAACAGCAAGAAATCCAAAAAAGCGCTTCCAAAGTGCAGGGATATTTCAACAGTCCTGAATGGAAGAAACAACAGGAAGAAATCCAAAAAAGTGCTTCGAAAGTGCAGGAATATTTCAACAGTCCTGAATGGAAGAAACAAGAGGAACTGATTCAAAAGTCCACAGATTCTATGACTCATTATTTTAAAAGTGATGCCTGGAAAAAGCAGCAGGAAAATATGCAGAAGTCATTTGCGCAAAACAAAAAACAACGTGATGAATCGAAAAACCAACTGCAAGAATTAAAAGCAACGGTTCAAAAACAGCAAGTTGAATTGCAAAAGCAACAGGAAGTACAAAACAAAAAACAACGCGATGAATCGAAAAAGCAACTGGAAGAATTGAACGCCGCTGTGCAGAAACAGAAAGCAGAGTTGGAAAAGCAACAGGAAGAAATGAAGAAAAGCATACAGGATCAAAAAGATAGTCAAATGGAAGAATTGAAGAAGAAGTAATTCAATCCAACAGTTTTAAATCAAAAAACTGTTGTTTTTATCACTGATATTAAATTGCAGAAATTTGATAAAAAAGAAGTTGTATGGAAGAAACATTAATTAGTGAAACCGGAAAGCTGTTCCTTATTTTTTGAAACATAAAAATGTATAGGCAAACTATGATGATGAAGGTGATGTTTTATACCTTCATTTCGCAAATCCAAATCATGTGGATTGTTCTGAAATGACCGATGATGATATTATTATTCATTATGAAAATAATGAGATTATCGGTTTGTTAGTATTAAATGCGAGTAAGAGAAATGATTTGAAATAAAGTAGTCGTTGCAGATTTAATGCAAAATACATTTAATCTTATTTCTTCATTTACTTTAGACAACCGAAATATTTCACGGAAAGTTTTCAAAAGCATTTTGCAAAGCACAAAGAAAAATCCATCTTTTCCTTTGTGCTTTTTTATCCAAAATAATAATTCAATTTATTCCTTTCTTCACTGCAAATAGCAATAGAAAAATTAGCAATTGAGACAGAAAAGGGAGCACTTGGAAAATCAGTATTGAAATCTCATGCTCGTGTTTTTGATTCTTTTATCATAAAGATTTTACGCAGGATAACCGGTATTTGAAAAATATTTTAATTCAATTATATCATTGGGAACCGGTCTTTCATTCCATGAAGAATGAATGGCAAGAGCTGCACCCATAGCCGTTGCCTGTGGCATTGATGCAGCAAAAATTTCCATATCAGGGAATGCTGAAGCAAGAAGATTCATGTAAATAGAATTCTTACTAAAGCCTCCGTCAACAAAAATTCTTTTGACGCTTGTTCCCTTCAGCACTAATTGCGTTGACAAATATTGTTGGTTCATAATATCCAGCATTAACTGGTGATACGCTTCTTTATCGTTTTTAAAATCATCCAGCTTTCTTTCTGCAAATACAGGATTTTTCAAACTTATTTCATTTCCTTGAAAATTTCCCTGCTTATTTCTTTTCTGAAGCTTTGCAATTATCTCCGGATTGAATTCCATCATCCAGTATCGGGTTATACTTTGATTAAAATGCTTACTGATTCTTTTTACCTGCTCCTCATGCTCGTTTCCTGCGAAAAGCCTGGAAGCCTTTACGGGCATACCTTTGTATGTCATAAAGCATAAACAATCACTTTCCAATTCTTCTTTTGTTAATGGCAAATGATTGAAGGGATTTAATGAAATACACCACGTGCCTGTTGACAATAAAATAAATGGTTCATGAAAATTTACAAGGTACGGGATCAATGCAGCAGAACTGTCGTGAAGGCCGATTCCAACAAGGTAATTGCATCCGGCCAATGTTGCGGGAACAACTTTATCACATGGGAAAATTGGAGAAAGTTTTTCAAAAACACCTTCTTTTTTTACCCAATCATGATATTCATTTTTCTGAAAATCCCAAAGATTGGTATGACATCCGATGCTGGTAATATCGCTGCAAAGATGCGAAGAGACCAAGAAGCTTAAATATTGAGGCAGATGAAGCGCATATTTTACCTGTTTAAAAAGGTGCGGACTTTCATATTTCATCCGGTACAATTGCATTCCTGAATTCAGGCTTCCTAACACCGGAGATGCAGTGCGGAATGAAAATTCTTCTTCTCCTCCATAAGTATCGTAAAATTGCTTCTTTAGATTTTCAGGATATGCCTTTAGATAATTGTATAACGGAGCACATGTCTGAAGTTGGTCATTAAGATAAACGAAACTGGCACCATAACTGCAAAAATTAACCGCTTTAATCTGAAAATCTTTTAACCTTGAAACCTCATGAAGAGAATCAAAAACCGATGATTTTAAACTTTCCAAATTTTCACAAGGAAAGCCATCTTCATCAGTTGTTTCAAAAAAGCGGGCTGATCTTTCGAAAACTATCTTATAATTTTCATCAAACAGAAAAAGTTTTTTGTTTGTTTTACCAACATCAAATATTGCAATGACATTTTGTTTGCTCATAATGGCGACCTCCCTGCTTTCTAAAACGGTTCAATCAAATGCAGTAAAAGAACAAATAATTAAGATTTCTGTTTCACAGTATATGCAGCCTTGAACGTTATATTTTTAATTTTCTTTAAATGCAATTAAATAAAATAAATGATTTCTTAACGTTAAACTACATGAATTAGCACGAATGAAGAAGTTGCTTTCTTGAACCCTCCTTTGGAGGGCAGGAGGCTACAATCCTGTCGCTACCGTCTTCAATCCTCTTTCATTAATTAATTCTTCTCTTACTTTTTCTTTTCTGTAAACCGATAAAGGATTTAATGCGCCACCAGAACGCAATCTTGCTTCCGCAACAAGTGGCCGTACGTCTGTGTTAAACGCTTGTTGAATTATTTCCTGTGCGGATACTACATCATTATTATTTTGTGCTTCCACTAATTTTTTTCTATCAACCAACAATGCTTTTGCATAAGCAATTTTAATCGCTTCAAGGGACTGCAGCAAATCTTCCAGCGGGTCTTTTACATTGTGTGATGCATCAATCATCCATGCTAAATCTGTTGCATGATTCATATTTTTTGCATCCATTCCTTCCACCAATTCATTAAAGATGAGAAATAACTGGTAAGGTTTTATACTCCCAACCGTAAGATCGTCATCGCCATATTTCGAATCATTAAAATGAAATCCGCCAAGCTTTCCTTCCATCAAAAGTAAAGCAACAATTTGCTCAATATTTGCATTTGCCAGATGATGGCCAAGGTCAACAAGCGTGTATGCTTTATCTCCAAGCTTTGAAGTATAAAGCAATGATTGCCCCCAATCGCCGACTGTCATTGAATAAAAATTTGGTTCAAATGCCTTGTATTCTACAAACATTTTCCAGTCATGCGGCAAAGCACTATAAACTTCTTCCAAACTTTCTAAGGTGTTCTGAAATGCTTTTCTGAAATTTAATTGTCCTGGAAAACAGGAACCATCACTTAGCCAAACTGTCAGCGATTTGGAACCAAGTTCCTTTCCATATTTTATCACTTCAACATTATGTTCAATCGCCTGTTTGCGCACTGCTTTATCTACATGCTGCATGGAGCCAAATTTATAACTCAATTTCTGTCCAGGCTGGTCCTGAAAAGTGTTTGAGTTCATTGCATCGAAACGCAAACCATTTTCTTTTGCAAGCGATTTTATACTTTCAGCATTCTCAGGAATATCCCATGGAATGTGCAATGAGATGGCATCCGCAGAACGCGTGAGTGCGTGAAGTAATCCGATATCTTCAATTTTTTCTTCCAGAGTGCGCGGCTCTCCACCGCCTCCAAATCTTCCAAATCTCGTACCTCCGGTGCCCAAAGCCCAACTGGGAATAGCAATTTGAAAGTCAGTCAATTTTTTTATGACATCTTTTGCATCACTAATATTATCAGCAATAAATTCATAATGTTTTTTATGAATTTTTAAAAAATCATCATTGTTTTTACTGATTAATTCTTTCTTCAATTTCATCTTTCAATTTTTTTATTTCAAATAAATTTATGGCAAATAAAAAACTTCCTTTAGCGGCTCACTTACCGGAGAATTATCACTGTTTGTTTCCATAATATCGTGCATAAAATCCCACCACTTTTGCATCACAGGATTGGAAGGTAATTCATTCAAAGCATCCGGATTTTCAGATTTCATTATTGCGAATAAATTGTTGGTTTTTTCGTCCAAAAAAATAGAATATTCGCTAATGGCTTTTGATTTTAATAATTCCTTTAAATCAGGCCACAACTCATCATGGCGCTTTTTATATTCCGCTTCAAAGCCTTTATACAACTGCATTTTAAAAGCAATTCTATATTCTTTTACATTTGAATCTGCTTTTTCAAAATTTTTATTCCTTTGCATAAAAAAACTTTGTTATAAAGATTGTATTGCAATGAATTTCTCTGACAATTCTAAATTTAAATTTTACAAACTTTTAAAAATTTCATTTACATTTTTCCAGTTCTTATTATCTATTTCTTCTAAATTTTTCAGCATTATGAAAAGAAGGTAATAAGGTCGAATAACTACTAAACTGTTTTGTTACTAAGGTTTGAAAACTTCCTAAATCAATCCGCCATTTTTGAATTATACAAAATTGGTTTTTCATAAAAATAAAAAGCCAACGATTATTTATTATGAGAAGAATTTTATCTGACAAATGCTGCTGCTACTCCACCATCCACATTCAATACATTTCCGGTCGATTTATTTAATAATCCACTAACAAAAACGAAACAGGCATTTGCAATATCTTCCGGCAAAATCGTTTCATTTAATAAAGTTCTTTTAGCATAATAAGCCGGCAATTCTTCTACCGTAATGCCATAAGCTTTTGCACGACCTTCAGCCCAGCCATTACTCCAGATATTGCTTCCGGAAATAACCGCGTCAGGATTCACCACATTTACCCTGATATTATCTTTTCCCAATTCCGCTGCATTTAACCGGCTCATGTGCAACTGGGCTGCTTTTGCGGCACCATAAGCGGAATTATTCGGACCGCTCACCAGGGCATTTTTACTGACAATATTTAACACATCACCACCCATTTGCTGTTTACGCATTATTTCAATTCCTTTTTGTGTAATAAAAAACTGCCCTTTTACTAATACATCGTACAATAAATCCCAATCATTTTCAGTGTGCTCTTCGATGGATTTCGAAATGGAAAGCCCGGCATTATTGACAATGATATCTACGCCACCAAAAGCAAGCGTCGCAGCCTGAAACGTTTTGTCTATCGTATTCACATCGGTGACATCGAGAGCCTGTGCAACAAAAGCATCCACGCCGTATTGCTTTTTAAATTCTTCTTTTGTCTGCTCTAATCTCTGCGAATTATTATCAGAAAGAACGATACAGGCGCCTTCATCTGCAAATTTCTTGGCTATTGCTTTGCCAATTCCACCCGCGCTTCCTGTAATTAACGCAATCCTTCCGCTTAATGATTTTGGTTTTGGCATTCGTTGTAATTTTGCTTCTTCCAACAGCCAATATTCAATATCAAAAGCTTCCTGCCGCGGAAGAGAAGTATATTCAGAAATTGCTTCTGCACCGCGCATCACATTAATGGCATTAATATAAAATTCCGCTGCTACTCTTGCTGTTTGTTTATTTTTTGCAAACGTGAACATGCCGACTCCCGGATATAATATCACAACCGGATTAGGGTCGCGCATGGCAGGACTGTTTGTATGTTTACAATTGTTGTAATAATCCGCATACATTTTCCGGTATTCCTGAAATTGTGGTTCAATCTTTTTCTTCAAAATAGAAATATCATTTATTTCTTCGTTTGCTGAAAGCCTTAAAACCAAAGGAGAAATTTTGGTTCTTAAAAAATGATCAGGGCAACTCGTTCCCATTGGCGCCAATCTTTCCAAATCATTTGAATTAATGAATTCCAGAACACGGTTATCGTCGGTAAAATGTCCAATCATTTTTGTTTCAGAAGAACAAAAACCTCTTAACACCGGAGCCAATTCTGCCGCTTGTTTCAGCCGGTTTTCTTTTGATAATGATTGATGTTTTGTTCCACCAAATACCGGTTTATTTTTTCGCATATTTTCTTCTAAATAATCAGCACAACGCTCTACCACTTCCAGCGTATTTACATAACAGTCATAAGACGTATCACCCCACGTAAATAAACCATGCGAACCCAACATAATGCCACGAATACCCGGATTTTCATCCAAACATTCTTTTAATTTAAGGCCCAAATCAAAGCCCGGCCTTTGCCATTCTACCCAACCAATTGAGCCGTTAAATAATTCTTCTGTAATTTTTTTACCATCTTTTGATGCGGCAATAGCAATGGCTGCATCAGGATGTAAATGGTCTATGTGTTTGAAAGGCAAAAATGCATGCAAGGGTGTGTCTATCGAAGGGGCTTTTGAATTTAAATCGTAGATGCAATGATTGAATAATTCTACCATCTCATCTTCATGTTCAATGCCACGATACACATTTTTCAGCGAGCGAAGTTTGTCAACATACAAAGCAGCCA
The DNA here is from genome assembly GCA_035606215.1 of Hanamia sp. GTDB lineage: Bacteria > Bacteroidota > Bacteroidia > Chitinophagales > Chitinophagaceae > Ginsengibacter. Next base: position 362 of record DATNFV010000070.1, on the reverse strand, counting down.
GGCCACTTTTTTTCAAAGCGCCGATATCCCCGCCACTTCCTTTCACCCACATGATTTCTGTTTCTTTTCCCGTCAACACATCTTTTTCAATTGTTTTGCAGGAAGTGTTTCCACCTCCATAATTCGTTAACCGTAAATCGGCACCCAATAAATTGGAACGGTAAATCAGTAGCGCAACCTCATCACGATTCATCGATGCAGCTTTTTCATCATCCCATAAATAACTAACGTTTTTAAATTCTCTTGTTGAAATACTCATATTTTTATTTTTTCTTCTTCTAAAAATTGAAAGTGTGAACACACAGTTTTACTTATTGAACACTGAGTTTCACTGCGTGTTATTGATTCACTATTCACTATTC
>DATNFV010000069.1:0-8571 GCA_035606215.1 Hanamia sp. | reverse complement strand
AATGTTGAAAGCCATGCGATACCCATACCAATTGCGCAAATGAGGCGTGTCATCTGCTTTTCATTCAATGTGAATCATGTGCAGAAAAATACGATGGCTGTTGCTCTGAAGCATGTCAGTCTGTGAATCATTTGCCTGAAGAAGAAAAAAAGCAAAAGCGAAAAGGAATCAAAAACGGAATTATGATCTTCAATAAATCAAGAAAAAGAATGGATACTTTGATAAAAAAGTAATGTTGACTCTCTCTCTCTTCCGGTTTTCCTTTTTAAAAATTATTCATTAATCCATTTTATTTTTTCGATAACCGGAGTTCGCTTTGATAAAGGGATCTCAAGATTTTTCGGATAACCAATGTAAAAAAATCCGATTAGCTTATCGTGTGAATTAAGATTAAAATATTGTTTTGCTTCTTCTATATATGTAATTCCTCCTGTTGACAAATAACCGCCCAGTCCATAAGCAGTAACGCTTAGGTAAATATTTTCGATTGCACAGCCAGTTGCAATAATCTCTTCTTCTTCGGGAATATTTATTTCTGTTGTCCTCTTCATGGCAATGACGATCACATGAGAAGACATTAAAGGATATTCTTTCAGGTTTTTCAATTTTTTTTCTTTGAAATTTTCTCCGGCATATTTGGTATAGATTTCTGTTTGCAGATCAGCAAAAGTTTGTAACCCTTTTCCGCCGAAAACCGTGAAACGCCATGGTTGTGTGAGTTTGTGAGTAGGAGCGCGGTTAGCATTTTCCAGAACCTGAAGGATAGTTTCATCCGGTATTTTTTTGTTTTCAAACTGGTAGGGATAAACGCTTCGCCTGTGTTGCATCACTACATTAAACTCTTTGATGTTGTATTTATTTTCCATAACTATTTTCTTTTTTCATTAAATAGAGACGCGCAAATGTACAAACTTGAATATTTGTTGATGTGTTCATTTCAATTGATTTAATTTGCGAATCTTAATGAATGATTCATGTATGAGCTTTTATTGAAAAGTTTTAAAGAGCATATTTCGATTAGTGAAGAAGAATTTGATTTTTGCAAAACACTTTTTATTCCAAAAAAATTGCGTAAACGCCAATACTTGTTGCAGGAGGGTGATGTATGCCGATATACTGCTTTTGTAGAACGTGGCCTGGCACGAACTTTTATCATAGATGAAAAAGGGAATGAACCAATTCTACAGTTTTCGGCAGAAGGTTGGTGGATTGCCGATCTATATAGTTTTCTTACCAATGAACCTTCACGTTTTAATATTGAAGCGCTTGAAGACTGCGAGTTGTTATTAATTACCAAATCTTCATGGGATATATTGTTGCAAAAGATTCCTGCACTGGAGCGCTATTTCAGAATCTTAATTCAGAATAATTTAATTGCAACACAAAGAAGACTGATGAGTTCTTTCAGCGAAACAGCGGAAGAAAAATATACCAAGCTGATGGATAATTTTCCCGGCTGTATTCAAAGGGTTCCGCTTCATATGATCGCTTCTTATCTTGGCATCACTCCCGAAACTTTAAGCCGTATCCGAAGTCAGATTGCTTCGCGTAAATAATTGCCAAAAACGTCTTTCATACCTTTGCACTTTACATGCGCGAGAATAAATAAATGATTGATGAAAGTTTTTATTACAAGATTGATCCCGGAAGCGGGATTGAAAAAATTGAGAGATGCAGGGATAGAAATTGTTCAATGGAACGAAAAGAGAGAACTTACACAGCCTGAATTGATTGAACATTGCCAGCAATGCGATGCATTGCTGGCAGCGGGTTACAACAAAATGGATGCACATTTTTTAAATGAATGCCGCAATCTAAAAGTAATTGCGTTACACTCGGTTGGTTATGATAATGTTGATATAGCCGAAGCTGATAAATTGAAAATTCCGATAGGGAATACTCCGGGAATTTTAAGCGGGCCAACTGCGGATATTGCTTTTTTATTGATGCTTGCTGTTTCGCGCAAAGCTTTTTATTTGCATGAAAAGATAGTAAAAGGCGATTGGAAATTTTTTGAGCCAACTGCTAATCTTGGTATTCAATTGTATGGAAAAACTTTAGGCATTTTTGGTTTGGGAAACATCGGTTTTGAAATGGCGAAGCGCTGTATCGGGGCTTATGATATGAAAGTGATCTATCATAATCGTCACAGAAATTTTGCGATGGAAAAGGAATTGAATGCTGAACTGGTTTCATTTGATCTACTATTAAAAAACAGTGATGTTCTTTCCGTTCATTCAAATTTGTCTTCATCAACACGAGGAAAATTTGATCGTTCGGCTTTTGAAAAAATGAAGCGTACATCTATTTTTATCAACACGGCAAGAGGTGCAATGCATAATGAAGAAGATTTGATTGAAGCATTGAAAAACGGCATTATCTGGGGCGCAGGGCTTGATGTTACCAATCCTGAACCAATGAAAAAAGACAATCCGTTATTGACAATGCCCAATGCTGCAGTTCTGCCACACATCGGAAGTGCGACTGTTGAAACAAGAAATGCGATGGCAAGTATCGCGGCGGAGAATATTATCGCTGGTTTACACGGAAAACGAATTCCCTATCCTGTAAATCCTGAAGTGTATGACGGGAGCTGATTTTTTATTTTCCTGCGCTAATGGCCTCCAGTGCTGCCTGATTAATCGAATTGAAATCCTCCCGCGAGAAGTGAATATTTTCTGCATTCAAATTCTCTTCAAGATGTTTCACAGAAGAAGTTGCCGGAATTAATAAAATATTTTCTGAATGGTTGAACAACCATTTCAGAATTAGCTGTGATTCAGTCACAGCATACTTTTCAGCCATTTGTTTTATTTTCACATCTGGGTTTAATCTGCTGGCAATAATTGGATTCCATGGAATGAATGCCATCTTTTGTTCCAGGCAATATTTTAGTTCAGCTTCCCATTTCCCGAATCTGACACTTTATTTAGTTATTCCTTAAATAGTACATTCAAAAACAGCAATGAAAGAGATCTACTGCTCATACACTGTTGATACTGTTCCTATACTTTAGCTATATCTTTTCTATGCCTTTACAGCGAAGGATGAATACCTTAAGAGCGAAGGATGAATACAGTTGTTTACTGCTAAATTACTGTCTTCCTTATTTCTACACTTTCGACACTCATGTTATTTTGGGTTTGCTTATTTAGCTTTCTAAACAACGTATCGAGGAACACGAATAATTACTTAAGGCATTGGAAACTTTTGCCGGGTCGTTCTCGTCTCCTTATACTTTTCTCCTACATGGTCATATACCCGAGGCATACAGTATCATGGGGGTAGATATACTGTATCATGGGAGGAGATATACTGTATCAGCGAAGGATGAAAGCTGTATCAGCGAAGGATGAAGGCTTTATCAACGAAGGATGAACGAAGGATGAGCGAAGGATGAGCGAAGGATAAATTATTTCTGGCACCGTTTAATTTCCAGTCCACTCGTGTACTGCCACTTATTGCCAGGAAGTATCCGGCTTTCTGCATTAGCTTTTCCAATTTTTTTTAAGAGTTATCAATTTCCAGCCGACAGAAACAAGTTTATCCGCATAAGGCTGCTTATTTTCTTTACTCTTCTATATAACTTCTTAGGAAGGTCTTACTGCGACAAGAGCGCTTGTGTTTTGGAAATAATAACGTTAAAGAAAAATCCGCTTGGGTTATTTAGTGCGTTCTGACTCCGAATCCGCAGGAACTATTTGGCGGCTTCCCGGGCAAGGTCGAACTTCTGTTCACAAATTCAACTTCTTTATTTCCTTTCAATAACTTCTCCAGTCTGGCCATCATCTCATCTTTCCCGTTGATTGATAAAGGTAAGTAAAAAACAAAGTAAAACCGGTAAACCACAAACTAAATATAGCAAATAGCCTGGCATTGGCTAAATTGAGAAATGCTGTTGTCGCGGGTTATTCTGTTGTAAAAGGTGTGACGTGGTTTTCTTTAATAGCTGCCGGCGAAACGCCAGCAACAGCATGGAATTGAGAGGAGTATCACTGGATACCGTTGGTCATGAGACCAGACGGCGGCGGCATTCGATGAATAGGCAATCCGAAAGACAGGAACACCGACATTGGGTAAAATGCTGCAGTTCTGCCACACATCGGAAGTTGCGACTGTTGAAACAAGAAATGCAATGGCAAGTATCGCGGCGGAGAATATTATCGCTGGTTTACACGGAAAACGAATTCCCTATCCTGTAAATCCTGAAGTGTATGACGGGAGCTGATTTTTTATTTTCCTACACTAATGGCCTCCAGTGCTGCCTGATTAATCGCATTAAAATCCTCCGGCGAGAAGTGAATATTTTCTGCGTTTAAATTCTCTTCAAGATGTTTCACAGAAGAAGTTCCCGGAATTAATAAAATATTTTCTGAATGATTGAACAACCATTTCAGAATTAGCTGTGATTCAGTCACAGCATACTTTTCAGCCATTTGTTTTATTTTCTCATCTGGGTTTAATCTGCTGGCAATAATTGGATTCCATGGAATAAATGCCATCTTTTGTTCCAGGCAATATTTTAGTTCAGGTTCCCATTTCCTGAATGTGAGACTGTATTTATTTTGCACGGAAACAATTTTAATTTGTTCCTGGGCTTTTTTAATTTCTGCAACACTTACTTCTGAAAGGCCAATATATTTGATCAGTCCTTTTTCCTGTGCCTGTTTTAAAAATCCAATTGTTTCATCAAAAGGAACCTTTGGATCAACCCTATGAAGCTGGTATAAATCAATGTGATCGAGTTTCAGGCGCTTTAAACTTCCTTCAAGAACAGATTTCAGATGATCAGGATGAGCATTGATAACCCATCGGTCAGGACCTGTTCTTTCAAATCCTCCTTTTGTTGCAATCACTAAATCTTTCGGGTAGGGATACAATGCCTTCGCAATCAGATTTTCAGAAACATTGGGGCCATAACTATCAGCAGTATCTATAAAATTGACTCCACATTCTATCGCTTTTTTTAAAACTTTTATTGCTTCTTCTTCATTTTCCGGTTTGCCCCAAATTCCTTTTCCTGTTATTCTCATCGCTCCGTATCCAAAGCGATTTACAGTTAAGTCACCGCCGATTTTCCAGGTTTTATTTTCATGTATTTTATTCATCATCTTATTAGTGTATCTTATAGAGGTTAGAATTTTTGGTACAAATTTCTTTCCAGAAAAAGAATGCCACAGGGGAATGTTGCGGTAAAGGAAAATCTAAGCCAATTCTTCAATAATGCAGAATTTCTGTTCTAAAGAGAGTGAGTTATTGTAAAGAATTTTGAAAAAAGCGACGCCCCATTTTGAATAAAATAGCATAAAGTTTTCCGTGCGTTCCTGCAAACCATCATTGGGGAATAAGGAAGAAAATATTTTGTTCAATTGATTTTTCTGAACTGTAAATTTTCTTTTTTCTGCACGAAACATTTTCTTTTCCAGAGCAGTTAACTTTTTCATTTGCTTTTTCTCCAAAGCAGTGACATGCTCTTCAAGCGTAGCATCAATGCGCTTTACAAGCTCTTTCATCTGATAATAAATATTTTCAAATTCCTTTTTTTCATCTGTAAGATTTAAAGTTAAACTACTTTCTTTGTTTACAATTTCACTCAACAGGTTTTCTTTCCCTTTGAAAAGTTCAGTTGTAAAAAGATTCAGTTTTTTTAATAAGGAATGATATTTTTTATCGATAATTAAGAATGAATTTCTTACGATCAAAACAGGATAGGGAACCTGATATTTTTTAAACAGATCTTTCAACTGAAGCCAGTAGGCTAATTCTCCGCCGCCACCAATCCATGCAACATCCGGCAAAATAATTTCCTGGAATAAGCCTCTCAAAATTACATTTGGACTAAACCTCTCCGGATGTTCATTTAATTCTTTTTTCATTTCTTCTTTTGAAAAGACTATTTGAGTATCATGAACAACAAAATGATCATCAACGGCAACAATTCTGTTTCGTAAATTATCTTTTAAATAAAATAAATTGATTTCACGCGGATATGCCTGCGCTTTGTAATGCTTAGATAACTTTTTAGAAGTTTCTTCAACGATGATAGAAGAAGTGTGATTAAAAATGTCCTCTTCAAAAATAGAAAGCATTTCTTTTTTGAAAGCGGGATTATCAGGCAATAAGACCAGCAAACCGAATTCTTTAAACAGATCATGAACGAATAAAAATGTTGCTTCTTCTATCGTCGCATCTTTTGTAAAACATTTTTTTAATAAATCAATAATATCATTTCCATATTTTTCAACCGATAATCTTCCGGCAATCTTTTGTATTAACTGAAGCAGGTTGTTATCTACTTTCATTCTTCCAACGGCACCGGTTTGTTTTGTTTCCCATGTATACTTTTCTCCGTCAATAACGATGTGATTTAGTTCTTCGAAATCCGCATCCTCACTTCCCATAAAAAAAACCGGAACAAAATTATATTCCGGCATTTCCTTTTTTAAAGAATCGGCCAGCCTTATGGTATGTAAAATTTTATACACAAAATAAAGATGGCCGGTGAAAATATTAGGCTGATGCGCGGTACAGACCGTAAATGTATTTTCGCTTAAAAGCGCGTGGATATTGATTTTTACTGCTTCGCAGCCGTTAAAAGTTTTATATTGATCGGTAAACTGATCAAAAAGTAATTGCCGGTTTGTAGTAAATTTTTTTCTTTCGGAAATAGCAGATCTTATTCCCTCAATATTTACGGGATGTTCATAAAAATCTCTTAATGCAGGTGCATTATTGATATAATCAATAACAATTTTGGTAAATTTTCCTGTCTCGGAATAGGGGATATATTGTGATTGAAATTTTGTATCCAAGCCTTTCAATTTTAATAGCAAAGATAGAAGTAAAACGCAAAGTTTAGTCCTGTAAAAAACACCTGAAAGTTTATCATGTCTTCAGAATGTCAACACATTTTTTCAGACTTTCTTTCCATGAAGGAATTTGCAAATGAAGTAATTCCGTAACTTTTGAAGCGTCTAAAACTGAATACAGCGGACGCTTTGCAGGAGTTGGATAAGCGGAAGTCGGAATAGGATTTATTTTACAATTACTGTTCACCAAAAGTTTTATTTCTTCTGCAAATTCGTACCAGGTTGTAACGCCACTGTTAGAATAGTTTACAATGCCGGAAAAATTGCTGCCTTTGTCAATAAACTTCATAATTACTTCTGCGAGATCAGCGGCATAAGTTGGTGAACCGAATTGATCGTTGATCACATTTATTTCATTTTTCTCCCTGAACAAACGTAGCATTGTTTTTACAAAATTATTTCCGAAGGAAGAATAAACCCACGATGTGCGAATGATAAGTGTGGAAGGATTGTTTTGTAAAGCAAGTTCTTCACCATTCAATTTCGACTCGCCATAAACATTAATTGGTCCAACGGGATTTTCTTCTTTTAATGGTTGATGTATGCTTCCGTTGTAAACATAATCTGTAGAAATATGGATGAATTTTGCCTCATGCGCAAAACAAATCTTTGCCAGCTCTCCAACCGCAACAGCATTGATCAAAAATGCTTTTTCCTTTTCTGATTCTGCTTTGTCAACTGCCGTATAAGCGGCGCAATTAATGCAATAATCAATTTTATTTTCCCGGAAAAAGCTTTTTAGTGCCTCTGAATTTTCAACCGGTAATTCTTCTTTCGTGGTAAATAAAAAATGGTATTGAGGATAAGCCGGAGACAAAATTTTTATTTCACTAGCAAGCTGGCCATTTGCGCCTGTTACCAATATTTTAGGCATTTTAATATTGTTTCATTTTGAAGATGTAGTAGATAAAATAAATAACCTTTAAGTTTTGTTTCTAGCCTTTAAAAACAAAACCGTAATCGGAATTCTCTAACAAAGAATATTGCTGATCTTTTTCTGAAACTGTAATTTTATCTGCAGGAATTTGCCAGTCAATATTTAATGAAGGATCATTCCATGAGATTCCTCCTTCACTTTCTTTATGATAAAATTCGTCGCATTTATAAAATACCTCTGCTGTTTCACTGACCACCGAATAGCCGTGGGCAAAGCCTTTTGGCACTAAAAGTTGTTTTTTATTTTCTGCTGAAAGTATAATCGTGTATGCCTGGCCGTAAGTAGGAGAATTTTTGCGTATGTCAACAACAGCATCAATAATTTTACCGCTTAAAACCCTGATCAGTTTTGTTTGCGCAAATGGATCTTTTTGAAAATGCAATCCACGAACCACACCAAATGATGACCTGGCCTGATTGTCCTGAACAAATTGGATATGAACACCTTCCCCGGAAAAAACGTTTTGATTGTAACTTTCAAAAAAATATCCACGGTTGTCTTCAAAAACTTTTGGTTCAAAAACTAATAACCCCGGAAATTGTGTTTTAATAAAAGGCATATTTTTTAGATGTTCAGTGTTAGATGTTTGATAATGTTCACATTTAATTTTTTTAAGAATAAAGCTTTTTAAAATATTCAATAGTTTCTTTTAAGCCTTCTTCAAATCTTCGGGTAGGTTCATACCCTAATAATTTTTTTGCCAGAGATATATCAGCAAGCGAATTGCGAATATCTCCTTCGCGCGGTTCGCGATGAATAGGTTCG
>DATNFV010000068.1:0-25237 GCA_035606215.1 Hanamia sp. | reverse complement strand
GGATGGAAAAACGATGTTGAATAATTCAGCTACGATAATAGCTTCTATTCCTGCATCCAACGGTATGATCTATGTGATTGACAATGTTTTATTGCCACCGAAGAAATAAATAACGTTGTTTTTGAATTAGCAACAGCAATTAAATTTTTCAAGATGAAAAACGTAAAATTATCGGTACTCTCCAGAATAATAACCATTCTGTGTGGACTCGGTTTAATAGTTGTTTTATTTGTTCCGCTTTGGCAGATCGAATTAGCAGCCCCACAATATCCTGAAGGACTTGTACTGAAAATGTATCCGAATAAACTGGCTGGAAACGTGGACATCATCAATGGTCTCAACCATTATATTGGAATGAAAACACTTCATGCCGCCAATTTTATGGAATTCACGGTATTGCCTTATATCATTGGATTTTTTGCGGCTTTTTGTTTTTTCGTTGCCGTCATTAATAAAAGAAAATGGCTTCTTACATTGCTGATCTCATTCCTTTTATTTGGCATGCTTTCAATGGTTGATTTTTACAGGTGGAATTATAATTATGGACACGACCTTGATCCCAATGCCGCTATCCAGGTTCCCGGAATGAGTTATCAGCCGCCTGTTTTTGGATATAAGCAGTTGTTGAACTTTGGTGCTTATTCTATTCCTGATATTGGCGGATGGATTTTTATTGGCACAGGATTACTATTATTAGCAGCAGTACTTATTCAAATTAAAAAAAAGGAAAAACCAGTTATGAAGATAATAAATAAAAAAGTAGCTACGGCTTTTGCCGGTGTTTTAATCTTTGGATTGATGTCTTGTAATTCAGGTCCGCAGCCAATCAAGCTTGGGCAGGATGCTTGCAGCTTTTGCAAAATGAGCATTGCTGATAACCATTTCGGTGCAGAGATCGTGACCAAAAAAGGAAAGCTTTACAAGTTTGATGACATGCATTGCATTGCAGGATTTATCAAATCAAATGAAGTGCCCGGCGCAGATATCAAAGAAATATGGGTGGTGAATTTTGCAGAGCCGCACAATTTTATTCCGGCCCAAAAAGCTTTTCTCTTAAGAAGTGCAGAATTGCATTCACCCATGGGCGGCAACACGGCTAATTTCGATGATGAAAATAAATTGAAAGATGCGATGAAAAATGTCAAAGGCGAACAACTTACCTGGGATCAGTTTATCAATGAAAAATAAATGAAGATTGTAAATATCATAGTGATTCTTTTGTTTTCATTCGCCTTCAAAAATGCAGATGGAAAAACTATTCCTGTTGGAAAAGACCGGGAAATAAAAACGATTCAAAACGCGGTGGCCGTTGCTAACGATGGGGACACAGTTTTGGTAGATCCGGGAATGTATAAAGAAAGGAATATTCTCATTCAAAAGTCAATTGTATTAAAAGGAATTGATTTCCCGGTTCTTGACGGCGAAAGAAAATATGCGATCATTTCTGTTAAGACCCGTAATGCAACTGTAGATGGATTTAAATTACAACACAGCGGAAGGTCAGATATTACTGATATTGGAGCTATAATGGTTTACGACAGTTACCACATTTCCATAATCAATAATATCCTGGACGACACAAATTTTGGCATCTACATACAGAACAGCAAAAGTTGTACTGTAAAAAATAATTCCATGAAGGCTTATGGAAAAGAGGAAGTGCAAAGTGGAAATGGGATTAATTGCTGGCGTAGTGACAGCCTCCTGATCATTGGCAATATAATTACCGGGCACCGTGACGGGCTTTACTTTGAGTTCGTGACCAATTCATTGATCTGGCGAAACATCAGTACTAAAAACATACGGTATGGAATACATTTTATGTTCTCACATCACGATACCTATATCTCAAATGTATTTGAAGAAAATGAATCAGGGGTTGCAGTGATGTACACCAATCACATCCGGATGTACAACAATTATTTTCTGAATAACTGGGGTGGCGCCGCTTATGGCATTTTATTGAAAGACATAACAGACAGTGATATTTCAGGAAACCATTTTACCAAAAATACAACAGCGCTTCACATGGAAGGTTGCAGCAGGGATAACTTTTATAAAAACAGCTTTACAGATAATGGTTTTGCGGTGAAAATACAGGCAAGCTGTGACGACAACGCTTTTTATGACAATAATTTTAAAGGAAACACTTTTGATATCGGCACCAATGGCTCCCTTGTTTTGAATACATTCAACGGAAATTATTGGGACAAATATGAAGGCTATGATTTGAACCGCGATAACACCGGTGATGTTCCTTATCATCCCGTAAGCATGTATTCGATGATCATCGAAAGCAATCCCGCTGCCCTTATGCTTTTCAGAAGTTTAATCGTTTCTTTACTCGATAAAAGTGAAAAAATATTACCGGGGATCACGCCGGAAAACCTAAAAGATGAAAAACCTCTGATGAGGCCTTTACAACTATGATAAACGCGCAAAATATAACCAAGAAATTCCGTAAGCTTACCGCTCTTGATCATGTTTCCGTTACATTTTCAAAAGGGGAATGTATTGCTCTGCTCGGGCCAAACGGCTGTGGAAAAACCACTTTGATCAAAACGTTGTTAGGAATGGTGGTGCCCGACAGCGGCACCATTCATTTCAACAATGAATTAATTACCGGCAAATGGAAGTATCGCAGCCAGATTGGTTATATGCCACAGATTGGACGCTATCCGCAAAACATGACCATCGCCAATGTTATCGACATGATGAAAGACATCAGGAAAGGCAGCGGTCAAGATGCGGATGAAGAACTGGTAGCCGCATTTGGCTTAAAAGATATGATGAACAAAAAGATGAGTACACTTTCAGGCGGAACTACACAGAAAGTGAGTGCTGCACTGGCTTTCATGTTTCAACCGGATGTTTTAATCCTCGATGAGCCCACAGCAGGCCTGGATCCGCTTTCTTCCGAGAAACTAAAACAAAAAATAATCCGGGAAAAAGAAAACGGCAAATTAATTCTTATCACTTCCCATATTTTAAGCGAGCTCGACAACCTGGTAACAGAAGTTTTTTATATGCAGGAAGGCAAAGTATTATTCTACAAAAAACTGGATGCCTTGAAAGAAGAAACCGGCGAAATAAAACTCGCCGGAGCGATTGGAAAAATGATGCGCGATCAGAAATCTGTTAATTATTGAATTATGAATTATTGAATTATAACCAATGAAAAAGATTTTAAAATACGTAATTGTAGATATTGTTCAGAATAAAATTGTTTTGATCTATACGATTTTATTACTGCTGATATCGCTGACTGTTTTCAACGTGGAAGACAATGCTGCCAGAGGAATGCTTAGTTTATTAAATATTGTTTTGATGATCGTTCCATTGATCTGTATTATTTTTTCAACCATCTACATTTACAACAGTTCTGAATTCATTGAATTACTCGTAAGCCAGCCGGTAAAAAGGAGAACCATCTGGCTGAGTATTTTTTCAGGATTGGCCAGTTCACTTTCTCTTGCTTTTTTCATTGGAGCAGGAATTCCCATTCTTCTTTATCATGCTGATGCCACAGGATTTATGATGATTGCGATGGGATTATTTCTTACCATAGTTTTTGTAAGCATTGCCATGCTTGCAGCAGGATTGACAAGAGACAAAGCAAAAGGTATAGGCCTTTCCATCCTGCTGTGGCTCTACTTTTCATTGATTTTTGATGCGTTGGTCTTATTCCTTTTATTCCAATTCCAGGATTATCCATTGGAAAATGCAATGGTGGTTTTCAGCTTTTTAAACCCGATAGATCTCGGGCGCATCCAGATTCTTTTGCAAATGGATATTTCAGCATTGATGGGCTACACAGGCGCAGTCTTCCGCCAGTTTTTTGGAAACGGCACAGGAATCCTTCTTTCATGTCTCGGATTGTTTACCTGGATTATTTTTCCAATGCTGATTTCTGTGAAGAAGTTTGGGAGGAAGGATTTGTAAGTTCAACTATTGATTGCTTTACACAAACATCAGAGCTGATCGAACTTAACAATCAATACAAATTCACCTCTTCCCTGTCCCACTCTACTTTTACTTTTTGTGAAATAATTGAATCGATGGATTTGCCGCAATAATCAGGCTGTATAGGAAGCTGGCGGCTGTAACGACGATTGATAAGAACACAAAGTTCTACCTTTTTCGGACGGCCGAAAGAAAGCAGGGCATCTAAAGCTGCGCGAATGGTTCTTCCAGTGTAAAGCACATCATCAATCAGGATAACGTTTTTATCTTCAAGAGAAAAAGTAATGTCTGTCTGGTTGGGAGTATGTAATTCTTTTCGAATATCATCGCGATAAAAAGTAATATCGAGTTTCCCGTAAAGAAAGTTTTGCTGTGGTTTTATCTTCTTTAGTTGCTCATAAATTCTATCAGCCAAAAAGATGCCCCGGGGTTGAAGACCAATTAAAACCACTGATGAAAGATCAATATAATTCTCTATCACCTGGCAGGCAAGCCGCTCAATGGTGATTTGAAGCTGATGTTTATTGAGAATTGTATTCATCCTGATGTCCTTAATTCTTAATTCCTAATTCTTAATTCTTAATTCTTAATTCTTAATTATTAATTCCTAATTCTTAATTCTTAATTCTTAATTCCAAACTCTCATTTTTCATTTAAAAAAGAATACCTGTAATCGGTTGGAGGAATAAAAGTTTCCTTAATCGTTCTTGCACTCAGCCAGCGATATAAATTTAAAATACTTCCGGCTTTATCATTCGTTCCGCTTGCCCTGGCGCCTCCGAAAGGCTGCTGCCCTACTACTGCTCCGGTTGGCTTATCATTGATATAAAAGTTTCCGGCACTGTTCTGAAGCTTCTTTGTAGCCAGCTCGATAGCATACCTGTCTTTTGCAAAAATAGAACCTGTAAGCGCATAAGGAGAAGTTGAATCAACAAGTTTCAGCGTTTCTTCAAATTTATTTTCATCATACACATAAATGGTAAGCACAGGACCAAAAAGCTCGTTACACATCGTAACATATTTTGGATCGGTTACTTCTATAACGGTTGGCTCTACAAAATATCCTTTTGACTTATTGCATTTACCGCCAATGATTACTTTAGCATCTTTATCTTTTTTAACCTGGTTGATATATCCTTCCAGCTTATCAAAACTCTTTTCGTCAATAACGGCGTTGATAAAATTAGAGAAATCTTCTACAGGGCCCATCTTCATCGTTTTGATTTCGGCAGCCATTTTCTTTTTCACTTCGGCAGCAATATTAGAAGGAATATAAGCTCGTGAAACCGCAGAACATTTTTGTCCCTGGTATTCAAAAGCGCCACGACAAAGAGCCGTTGCAAGCACATCCACATCGGCAGTTTTATGAGCGATCACATAATCTTTACCACCTGTTTCGCCAACTATTCTTGGATAGGTTTTATAGATGTTGCTGTTTTGACCAATGTGTTTCCAAATGTGGTTGAAAACGCCGGTACTTCCCGTAAAATGAATTCCGGCAAAATCAGGAGAGTTAAAACAAACATCTCCGAGCGTAGGACCATCAACAAAAACAAGGTTGATAACTCCATCGGGCAAGCCCGCTTCTTTCAATACCTTCATGATCATTTGCGCACTGTAGACCTCTGTATTGGCACATTTCCACACCACTACATTTCCGCACATGGCAGGAGCGGTAGGAAGATTTCCGGCAATAGAAGTAAAATTGAAAGGAGTGATCGCTAAAACAAATCCTTCGAGTGGACGATATTCCAGCCTGTTGTGCATTCCAGGACTGCTGATCGGCTGCTGGTTATAGATCTCACTTAAAAAATGAACATTGAATCTGAAAAAATCGATCAGTTCACATGCCGCATCAATTTCTGCCTGGAAAGGATTTTTGCTTTGACCGAGCATTGTGGTTGCACAAATATCAGCGCGGTATTTTGTAGCCAGAAGATCAGCGGCTTTCAGGAAAACATTCGCACGGTTTTCCCAGCTCAGATTGGCCCATTTTTCTTTTGCCTTCAACGCGGCACTGATTGCTTTTTTTACATGAGAAGCATCGCCTTCATTGTAGGTTCCCAACACGAATTTTCTTTCGTGCGGCGGATGCATGGTTACTTTATTTTCAGTAAAAACTTCTTCTGCACCAATGTACATCGGCACATCAAGTTTTTTACTTTTTAAATCCTTTAAAGCTTTCTTTAAAAGGTCTCTTTCGCGGGTTCCGGGCGCATAGCTCAACACCGGTTCATTGACTGGCATCGGGTATGAAAAGCTTCCAATATTCATAGTGAAATTATTTTTATCCGCGGCAAAGGCGGGAGTTGTTGCTAAAATAAGAAGCCGGATAGATCCGGCTCTGAAATTATTTTTTCAGGTACATTACTTCTTTTACAAGATTCACAGTCCTGGGAACATCCGGTAAGTAAAGCGCCACCAGGTTTGGTGCATAATGCATCGGTGCATCCACGGAAGTGATCCTGCGAACGGGAGCATCCAGGTAATCAAAGCCTTCTTTTTGGATCCGGTAAGCGATTTCGGAAGAAACAGAAGCAAAGGGCCATTGCTCTTCCACAATTACCAAACGGTTGGTCTTTTTTACAGAATCTAAAATAGTTTGCCAGTCCAAGGGGCGAATGGTTCGCAGATCAATTACTTCGGCGCTGATATTTTCTTTTTGTAATTCGCCGGCAGCAGCCAAAGCTACTTTCATCATTTTATTAAATGAAACAATCGTTACATCATTTCCTTCACGCACAACTTTTGCTTTTCCAATAGGAATTAAATATTCTTCTTCGGGAATTTCTCCTTTTTCTCCGTACATCACTTCACTTTCCATAAAGATTACAGGATCATTGTCGCGAATGGCGCTTTTCAATAAACCTTTTGCATCGTATGGATTGCTTACAGAAATTACCTTTAACCCCGGAATATTGGCATACATAGCTTCATAAGCGGTAGAATGCTGTGCACCCAACTGGCCGGCACTTCCGTTTGGTCCGCGAAAAACGATCGGGCAACCAACCTGTCCGCCACTCATAGCGAGCATTTTAGAAGCGGTATTTAAAATCTGATCAAGAGCCAGATTGGCAAAATTCCATGTCATGTATTCAACGATCGGACGAAGGCCATTTTGAGCAGCTCCCACAGCTATGCCGGTAAAACCAAGCTCAGCTATCGGAGTATCGATCACTCTTTTTTCTCCAAATTCCTGAAGCATGCCCTGGCTTACTTTATAGGCACCCTGGTATTCGGCTACTTCTTCTCCCATCAAAAAAACTCTTTCATCTCTTCTCATTTCTTCCTGCATTGCTTCGCGCAATGCTTCTCTGAATGCAACTTCTTTCATCAATTAATTTTATTTTAAAATGCTTTGAAAATTATTTTAATTTATTTTCAAAATGAGATGCAAAATTATCAGTTAAAGGGGATATAATCAAAAGTAAAAAGTTAATTGGAGTTCAGGAGGATGATGCTTTATTCTTTTATTGTTTTCTCTAAAAAATAAATTGGAAATATTTGTTGGTTTACTGCAAATCCAAGATCAGATCTTTTCATATGTAAAACTTTTAAAAGAAATTAGTTTTGAGTCTTGGTTGACCTAAAACATTCTTATATTTTTGATTATTAGTACAATACCATTATGACCGGTCTTCCCAAATACTCAGAATTAGAATTATTTAGCATACTTGCTGATGACACTGCTCTTCCAAATGGTATAGATGAATATTCCTACGAAACTCGAATAAAGCAAACGAAACTAAATTGGAAAGTAAATCCTTTTCTTTTTCATTCTAAATTGATAAGCGAAATACTGGATGAGAGTTCATCAAAAATAATAAGGCGAATTGGTTATTTAAATTGGATTGTTGTTGCATTAATTGTTGCGTTTAGTCTCTATTATAATCATCATATGCTTTTATTGATACTTATGTTGTACCCGTTTTTTACAGGTTCTGGTATGCTCGACAATAGCATAATTTTAATATTGGGTATCATAGTATCCTTATTAAGTTTTAAGTTTACTAATGTTTATTTTATATCGGTGTTCATAGTTTTTATGTTAGCCTATTTTATTAGTAAAGTACAATTTGAACTTTTTAAGAAAAAAATTTGGAGAATGGCATTTTCTAACTTCAAAAGTTTTTGGAAATTTTATTCAAACAAATTTATCTATATTGACAAGACTGGATTGAATAATAACTTCAAGGATTTATTTAAGCAATATCCCGATTTAAATATATAATTTGGCTCAGCCAATTACTCTCTTTATTGCCTTTCTATCCTCCGATTTTGTACTCTTCTAAGCAAATGGATCAAACATCAGCAAATCCTACATCCGATCTCCTCCTTCTTTCACAATTTCTTTTTTCAACCAAATCTGCACTGCCATACTTTTGCGCAGATTTTAAAAATTAATTTGGGTCAAAATACCAATGATTGGTATTTTTGATGAAATTTAGAAATGGCAAAAAATACATCAATTCTACTAGGTGACTATTTTGACAATTTCATCAACCATCAAATCCAGAGCGGACGGTTTTCATCGGCCAGTGAGGTTATAAGAACTGCTTTAAGGCTTCTTGAGGAGGAAGAAAATCAAAAAAAGGAACTAATAAAGGAACTTAAAAAAGGAGAAACATCTGGCTTTATTCAAAAATTTGACCGGAAAAAATTTATCAAAAATTTACACGGCAAATATTTATCGAATGAGTTATAAAATTAGTGTCAAAGCATCAGAGGATGTTGAAAACTTTTGGATTTACACTTTTGAAAACTGGTCGTTCGAGCAGGCTGACAGGTACATCAACTTGATTTTTGATGAAATTCAATACTTAGCAGACAATCCCGATTCCGGAAAAAATTTTGATTACATCCGAAAGAACTATCGTTGCTCAAGAGTGAAATCGCACTTGATTTTTTACCGGGTTACTAACAATCAAAGTGACATTGAAATTATCAGGATTTTGCATCAAAGAATGGATATTGAAAACCGGTTGAAAGAGTAGAATTCAAGAGGTTCAGCTGAATCCTGAAAACATAACCCCACAACATCATCCATCTTCCATCTTTCACAATTTCTTTTTTCAACCAAATCTTCAATGCCGTACTTTTGCGCAGATTTTAAAAATTCATATCATGCAACTTTCTTCTCTTTTAAACAGATTTAGTGAACCTGAAACACTTAAAATGGCCAAACTTGGCCGCGAATTGAGAGCACAGGGAATTAATGTAATTGACCTGAGCCTTGGCGAACCTGATTTCAACACTCCCGAACACATTAAAGAAGCTGCCAAAAAAGCCATTGATGATAACTGGAGCCATTATACTCCTGTATCAGGTTACCTGGATTTAAAAGAAACGATCTGCAAAAAGTTATTGCGTGATAACGGACTTGAATATACTCCGCAGCAAATCGTAGTGAGCACCGGCGCCAAACAATGTATCGCCAACACTATGTTTGCCATTTTGAATGACGATGATGAGATCATTATTCCAACTCCATATTGGGTTTCTTATTCAGAAATTGCGAGAATGACAAGAGCTAAGGTAGTGTTTGTTCATACAACCCCTGAAACAGGTTTTAAACTAACTCCCGGGCAGTTGGAAAACGCCATCACTGACAAAACAAGATTGTTTATTTTCTCCTCTCCTTGTAATCCTACAGGCGCGGTTTATTCAAAAAGCGAATTGGAAGGATTGGCAAAAGTTTTTGAAAAACATGCGCAGGTTGGCATTATCAGCGATGAAATTTATGAATACATTAATTATAATCACACCGGCGGGAAATACGAAAGCATTGCACAATTTTCTTCCATAAAAGATCGTGTGATCATCATCAACGGATTGAGCAAAGGGTTTGCCATGACCGGATGGAGATTGGGTTATACCGCTTCAACTCCTGAAGTAGCCAAAGCGATTGAAAAGATCCAGGGACAATTTACCAGCGGCACCAACTCTATCACTCAGCGTGCTGCTATCACAGCGCTTTCTGATCCGCTGACTGCCACTTATGAAATGGTAAAAGAATTCAAACGCCGCAAACAACGTGTTACTGAATTGCTGAAAGAGCTTCCACATGTAAAATGTACTATTCCTGATGGCGCATTTTATATTTTTCCTGATGTAAGATATTATTTCGGCAAAAGCTTTAACGGAGAAGTAATCAATAATTCCAGCGATCTTTGTATGTATCTTTTAAACACTGCCCATATTTCCACCGTTTCCGGCGATGCTTTTGGGCAACCCGGATATATCCGCATTTCATTTGCCAACAGCATGGAAAATATTGAAGAAGGTTTTAAAAGAATCAAAAAAGGTTTGGAACAACTTTCCTGACTTTTTAATTTTAATTAAAAACATACCAAAATGAAAAGAGTCTTAGCAGTCGTTTTTTTATTGATCATTTTATTTGCTGCCTGGTTTTTATTTTTCAAAACTGATAAAACCACCGCGAACACCGGCCCTGCAAAAGAAACCAGCATTGCAGTGAAAAAACATTCTGATGTTTTTAATCACAAGGTCACCAGCATGATGAACGCTTACTTTGAAATGAAAAATGCTTTTGTTGATGGTGATACTTCTGCTATAAAAACAAAAACATCTCAATTCATTTCTTCAACAGATAGTTTGAATTTAAACGAACTTCAGCAAAAAGACTCTTCATTATTTATTTCTGCTCAGCAAAATATCAGTGATATCAAAGCCAATGCTGAACCGATTTTGAAAGAAACCAGTATCGCGGAAATGCGTCATGACTTTAGTATGGTTTCTGAAAATTTATATCCTCTTTTGAAGACGATCGGATATGAAGGAAATAAATTGTATTGGCAAAATTGCCCGATGGCTTTTGGAGATGATAAACCTGCAAACTGGCTCAGCAATACTTCAGAAATTTTGAATCCATATTTAGGTAAAAATAATCCTGAATACAAATCTGCCATGCTTCATTGCGGAGAAAATATGGATTCTATTTATTTGAAATAGTGAAAGCAGGAAATCAACAATATTTTCTACTGCTGTTGTTGGCGTCGCGCCAACAATGTATTTAAACCAATCCTCAGCACAAACGCGCATTATTCAATTTAATTAAAATCACTGTTGGCGGAGACGCCAACCGAAGCGCGATTCTTTTACAAGGATCTGGCACCCGGATCAATAGAGCTATTTCCCTGCAATCCGCCCGTATGAATGCAAAGTATTTTTGAAGCCGGAGAAAAATAGTTTTTCTCTATCAGATCATAAAGACCAAACATCATTTTAGCAGTATAAACAAAATCTAATTCTATTTTATTTTCTTCATAAAAGCTTTTCATAAAAGAAAGTAATACAGGTGTTTTTTTAGCATATCCGCCAAAATGATAATCGCTGATAAAAGAATATTTTCTTGACGGATTTACCGCCAGCTCTTCAAATCTTTTTTGAATATCATCCAGGTTTTTCAAAACAGAAAATCCTAAGATCTCCGTTTCATTTTTATTAGCTTCAACAATTCCTGCAAAGGTTGTGGCCGTTCCGACCGGTAAACAAACATGGGTAAAATTTTTATCACTGAAATATTCATTGATCAGCGAAGCACCCTCTTTTCCTTTTACAGAAAATCCGCCTTCCGGTATTAAAATGTGTTCTCCATATTTAAGATTTAAGTCTTCCAAGAAATCTTTTTCATTTTTATCCTGATATAATGAACGACTTATAAATTCAAGTTTCATTCCCTTCTGCAAACAAAATAGCAATGTAGGAGAAAGTATATTTGGTTTTTCACCTCGAACGATCCCAATGCTTTTTAAATTCAATGCATTGGCGGCAAATGCAGTTGCAGCAAGGTGGTTGGAATAAGCGCCTCCGAAAGTGATGATCGTTCTATGAGAAGATTTTTTTGCTTCATCAAGAAAATAAACCAGCTTGAATATTTTATTTCCGGAGATGGCAGAATGAACCTCGTCAAGGCGCAGCATAAAAACTTCCACGCTGGCTTTTTCCAACAAATTATTTTTTATTACTGCTATAAATGGTTCATTAAAAGCTATTTCCGGCAATATTCTCCTGATCATCGAATGTGGCATAAATCTTTCTTGCTTAATTTCGCGGCAATTTAATTATTAACTACAAATCAATTTAAACGAGACGATGAAACCTACACTTTTAGTTTTAGCAGCAGGAATGGGAAGCCGTTATGGCGGCATTAAACAGATGGATTCTTTTGGGCCCAATGGCGAAACGATCATTGATTATTCGATCTATGATGCCATTGCCAGTGGCTTTGGAAAAGTGGTATTTATTATTCGTGAATCATTTGCGGAAGATTTCAAAGATTTATTTGAACCAAAATTAAGAGGAAGGATTAAAACAGAATACGTGATGCAGGAAATGGATTCTTATACAGAAGGATACCAGATACCTGAAGATCGCCTGAAGCCATGGGGAACAGCGCATGCAGTGCTTTGTGCCAAAGAAGTAATTCATGAACCATTTGCTGTCATCAATGCCGATGATTTTTATGGAAGAGACGCTTTTGAAAAAGCAGTAAAATTTTTGAACGAAGATGTTTCACCAAAAGAATATTGCATTATCGGTTATAAACTTGCTAATACAATTTCTGAAAATGGAACTGTTAGCCGGGGCGTTTGTGAAGTCGATTATGAAGGAAATTTATTGAATATCGTGGAGCGTACAAAGATTTTCCCTGAAGATGGGAAAATTTATTACATCGAAGATGCGTTAAAAGTTCCTCTTCCGCCCGATACTGTTGTCAGCATGAATTTCTGGTGCTTTGATCCAAGCGCTTTTGACTTTATTCAAAAACAATTTTTTAAGTTTTTACAGGAAAATGCAACGAACATCAAAGCTGAATTTTTTATTCCGATCATAGGTGATGCTTTCATTCAGGAAGGAAAAGGAAAAATAAAAGTGATTCCAACGGCAGCACAATGGTTCGGCGTTACTTACAAAGAAGATGCGCCACAGGTTAGAGAAGATCTTCAGCAATTGATTGCAGAGGGTGAATATCCTGAGAATTTATTTTCAGCAACAGCCTAAAAATTATGGTAAAGAAATAATTCCCTTTTTTATTTTCATAAAAAAAACCGGTTTAAAATTCATTAAGAAATTTTAAACCGGTTTCAGTAAGTTAAATCAAAAGCAAATTAATTTCCCTTCACCTTAAAAACAAAATCTTCCAGCTTTTTAATTTGTTTTACACGATCAAGATCTTTCAGAGTGTTTGCAGTCGGAAGCTTTATAGAAATATCTTTATCCTTTTTTATCTCTTTCAAAGCGTTATAAATGTTTTTTGATTTGATAGCAAATACTACACCATCCGCATTTGTTTCTTTGCTGCTGATGATTCCGATCACTTCGCCGTTTTTATCAATTACCGGTCCACCACTGTTTCCGGGATTTACAGAAATACTGATCTGGTAAGAAGTTGTATCACCATAATAACCGGATTTGGCACTGAGATAACCTTCGCCATAAACCACTTCTTCACGGGGATAACCTAAAGTAAAGATTGGTTCTGCAAGCTCTGCTGAAGTTTTAGGAAATGTGTAAGGAAGCCCGCTTACTTTTTTAAATGAGGTATCTGTAATTTTTAAAATTGCAAGATCAGTTACGGTATTTGAGTAAATTGGATTTGCATAAAACTGATCTCCTTTTTTATTTTCAACAATCAGGTTTTTAGCATTTTGAACCACGTGTGCATTGGTAATAATGTATCCGCTTCCATCCAGTAAAAAGCCTGTTGCACGAAAGTTCGCTTCAAATTTTGGTTTTGTTGGAGCAACGGTAGCATCATTTAATTTATGCTCTATCTGGTTTAGTTTATGTTCAAACTGGTTTAGTTTATTATCAACCAAAGGTGTAATAACATTGACCTTTTTGCTTTCAGAATATTGTGAAATGGTAGTGGCGGTTCCAAACGAAATCACACCTGCAATAGCGGCTGCTACTGTAATTGTCCTTCTATAGCGATTCCATAAATAAATTACTCTTGCTTTTCTTTTTCCATTGGCTCCTGAAATAAAACCTTCATTTATCAGTTTACTTTCTACTTCATTAAGATTATGAGTAAAAGCTTTTTGGCCGGCCATTTTCTCAAGTTCTGAAAGGAAAAAAGTATGCTCAGCAGCTAACTGATCTATTTCAGGATTATTTTTTCTGAGTTCTTCAAAAAATAATTTCTCCTGGTCATCCATCTGGCCGTTTCTATATCTTTCTATAGCATCTAAAAGTAAATTTTCATCCATTTTCAATCCTTAATTTTTGTATTGTGCAAAGAAAATTTTTTTCAATCTCACAAGGCATTTGTACTTCTGTGTTTTTGCATTGTCTGCGTTTGTATATCCAAAACTTTCAGCTATTTCCGGCATCGATTTCTTTTCAATATAAAATGCTTCCAGCAAACTTTTGCAAGGCTCACCAATCTTTTGCAAGGCTGTTTCCATCAGCAAAAAATCATGATTCTTTTTTTGGTGAATTTCCATATCATCCTCAACTGTCACAATTTCCTGAATAGTTTCGACAGACGGATTGAATCGGTTTTCCTTTTGTAATTTTTTTAACCAAAGCCTCCGGCAAATTGAATACAGGTAAGTTTGTAACTGACACGTTAAATTAAAAGAACTTGACTTTGCTTTATCGAACAAAATGATCATTGCTTCCTGGAAAACATCCCGTGCATCATCAGGATATCCATTGTTTTTAATTATAAAAGCCTTAATAGCTGTAAAATTTTCCCGGTAAATCGTTTCAATCGCCTGTGTATCATTAGCAGCAAGGCCTATTAACAAATCTTTTTCCTGATCTATGGTTTTCACTCAACTATAATTAATACTTATAAAATGGAAAAGTAACCCAATTTCATTTTTAAAAAAATTTTAAAAGCGCGGGTTACTTTTTTCAAAAACCGGAATAAACTTGAAATATTTAAAAATCTAAAATTAAACAAAATGAAAAAATTATTGCTTGTTTTCACAGTTGCAGCTTTTTTGACTGCTTGTAATGGTAATTCAACTAAAACTGAAAACACTTCAGATTCTACATCAGTTACAGCTCCTGCTACTACTGATACAACAGCTCCTGCAACTACTGATACAACAAACAAAATGAGTGCAGATACAACTCACAAAATGAGTGCAGATACAACAAAAAAATAATTGCTGAGGTAATTATTTAAATTGTTTTTTACGATTTTTATTTTGACTGGCAATCTAAGAGCCGTTTCCTTTGGAAACGGTTTTTTTATGTTTGATTTTTTGATAAATTCCTCTAAAAAACAATTGAAATTCATTGGCTTTTTTTCTGAAAAATTTATTTCAAAAAAATACGCAAATTTATTTTTTGATTAAAGTTCAAACCTTACTTTTGCGCCGGAGAGTTGGCAGAGCGGTCTATTGCGGCGGTCTTGAAAACCGTTGAGGGTCACACCTCCTGGGGTTCGAATCCCTAACTCTCCGCTGAAATCAATCTATTTAGATTAAAGAAAGCCTGCAAAATCAAGTGTTTGCGGGCTTTTTTATTTTTGCTCCTTACAATTTTCTTTACCTGAATCAAAAATTTCAAGTTGCTTATAAGTCAAAAATAAACGGTAATGAAGTTATACCGCTCCTAATTTTATTTTCTTCCACAAAGGATTAGTTAATGATATTCTGCTTTCTTTATCTTCTATATTTTCGCATCGTTCAATTTTCACATGTTAGATGTTCTTCCATTATCACATCACTCACTTCTCAAACTCTTCACAGGATTAGCCATCGCTGCTTTGATTGCCTGGAAACTGATCGTTCCTAACGCAATTACCAGGGCTAATAATCCAGCTGCAATAAATATCCATGCACTGATATTGATGCGATAAGCAAAATCACTGAGCCAATGGTTCATTATGTACCATGCAACAGGTGATGCAATAAGAAATGCAATGAATACCAGCTTAATAAAATCCTTTGATAACAGTATTACAATGTTTGATACTGATGCACCCAATACTTTGCGCACACCAATTTCTTTTGTTCGTTGTGACGTAGCGAACAGCGAAAGACCCAGTAAACCCAAACACGCAATAAATATGGCAAAGGCTGAGAAAATACCAAATACTTTGCCGAACAACCTGTCATTTGCATATTGCTCATTAAATTTCTCGTCAAGAAAATAGTAGTCAAATAAATTGCCAGGGAAAAAAGAAGCATATTTATTTTTTATTGCGGTAATTGTAGCCGCTAAATTTTGCATGTTAACTTTAACAGAGATTGGATTTGAGCTGCCATAAGTCGGCAACAATACCATTGGTTCTACAATAGAATGTAGTGACTTTTGATGAAAGTCATTTATCACTCCAACAATATCGAATTTGGTCTTGAAAAACATCACGGATTTTCCAATAGCATCATTATCAGATTTAAAACCAAGTAGCCTGACTGCAGATTGATTTAATAAGACGTTATGAAGCTTTCGAAAATCGTAATTATAATCTTCAGCCTCAAAATTTCTACCCGCTAATAAATTAATATTGTACAATTGTAAGTAGCCTGAACCAATTCCCATATTGCGCATGGTAAATTTATCGGTTGAACTTATGTCTGTTCTGTGAACGTCGAATACTCTGCCAAGTTCGTCTCCCGCTACACGGTTGGCACTTGATGCGCCTACTACACCTGACAATTGTTTCAACTCTTCTGCAAAAGAATTTTCTTTCTGAATAAATGATGAATCAAATGAAGTAAGTTCAGGCGGCTTAACGATCAGCATCTGTGAAATATTCATACCCAGGTTTTGTTTGTTTACATAACTAATTTGCCGGTATACGACAAATGAACCAATAATGAGTGCAACGGTAATGGCAAACTGACCTACAACTAGAATCTTTCTAAGCATAATACCTTTCCCGGACGTGGTATATTTTCCTTTTAATACAAGAATTGGTTTAAAGGATGAAAGCACAAATGCGGGATAAAATCCTGAGATAATTATTCCTGCAATTATTAAAACAATTAGTGAAGTAGTGATGCTGTATCCATTCAATCCTTTTTCAAACAGGTAAGCCAGCGACAATTTGTGTTGTATCAATCCATTAAAGCTATTTTGAACAAGTACTACAAGCAACAATGCAATCAATAATGCAAGAATGTTTATGATCAAAGATTCTGTAAGGAACTGTTTAATCAGTTGTATTTTTGTTGCGCCCGAAACTTTTCTGACACCAACTTCCCTCGCACGTTCCATAGATTTTGCAGTTGCAAGATTTATATAATTAACGAGGGCAATAATAATAATAAGAGCTGCAATTATGAATAACCCCCAAACCACGGTGGCACTTGCAGTATTACCAATTTCATATTCAAAATCAGAATACAAATGGGCTTTTGAAAGCGGCTGCAGGTAAAATTTCTCGACGCTACCTGAAATTTTGCTCCCCTGAAAATGCCTTTTACTAAAGGCTGGCAGTTTTGCTTCTACTACTCTATAATCAGCACCATGCTTCAACTGAATGTAATGCCAGAAATCAGAATCTGTAAAATCATAATCGGCGGCTTTATATGGATTTTTGCCTGCCAGCATTGTTGTATAAGAGGCGAGCATGTCAAACTGCAGGTGCGAATTTTCCGGAACATCTTTGCAAACCCCGGTTATTTTATAAGGCGTCGAATCTGTTCCCATAGTGATTGTCTTGCCAACTACCATTTCAAAATTATTGCCGCTTACATTGAATATCTTTTTTGCTGCGGTTACAGTAAGCACGAGTGTATAAGGATCTTTTAAAGCGGTAGTTTTATCTCCTGCTATAAAGTCATAAGAGAACATTGCCAGGAATGAATTATCAACAGCCAATACATTTTCATCGCCGAACTTCTTTGTGTTATTACTGATGATTTGTTTTCCGAAAGGTTCTACTCTTGCATGGTTAATCACTTCAGGAAAATCATCCTGCATTGCTTTTCCTATTGCAGAATAAGTGATGGTGCCATGCTGAATTAACTTTCCGTTTTGATAACGGTCATTAACCACCCGATAAATATCAGCAACATTTTTATTGAACTGATCGTAGCTCAATTCAAAACTTACATACTGCAAAATCAAAAGACATGCAGCCATACCAATGGAAAGACCGGCAATGTTGATGAGGGAAAAAGCTTTGTTCTTCATCAAATTGCGCCATGCGGTTTTGAAATAATTTTTGAACATAGTAATTAATTTTAAAAATTTATTTACGTTTACACTTGTGCGATAGTAAACAAACAAATATTCTGATTATTCATTTTCTTCATTCTTTCATCAGCACATCAGCTAATCACCACATTACTCACTTCTCAAACTCTTCGCAGGATTCGCTATTGCTGCTTTTATTGCCTGGAAGCTAATGGTAATAATTGTTATTATAATTACCGCAATGCAAACCATAACAAATACAACAGGACTTATTGCAATTCTATAATCGTATTGCTGTAACCAATCCTGCAGGTAATAGAAAGCTATGGGTGATGCTATAACACAACTTATAATTACCAGTACCATAAATTCTTTTGTAAGTAATAACCATACCTGGGATACAGACGCACCAAGTACTTTCCGAATTCCAATTTCTTTGGTGCGTTGTTCTGCCATGTAAGCTGCCAATCCAAATAAACCCAAACATGAAATGAAAATAGCCAGTGCACTAAATAAACCTGCGAGTTTACCAATGAGCATTTCAAAATCAAACTTTGCGGCATAACTCTCATCAACAAAATGATATTCATAGGGATAAGATGAATTGTATTTATTGAATATGGTTGTAAGTTTTTCGATGGCTTGCAGTGTATTTACAGTTGGTGATAAACGATAAGTAATTACATTAGACCAATCGGGTACGTATGCAAAAATAGTAGGCTCTGCAGGAGCAAAAGGGGAAGTCATTACGGCATCTTTTACGATTCCTACAACCCTTACCCGTTGAGGCACATCATGCCAGGTAATGATTTCATTGAGAGGTTGTTTATAACGCATCCGTTTAACTGCTGCCTGGTTCAACAGAACAGTAAGTGAGTCTGCTGCTAACGAGCCTGTAAAATCTCTTCCCCTGATTATTTGCATGCCCATTGTTCTAAAATAATCAGCATCCGATACGGCAACGGTAGAAAGTACCAGTGATTCGTTTGGCAATTTGCCTTTCCAATTATCTATTCTTTGGTTTCCCCAAATATCTGTTACGGGGCTTGATGATTTTGTAACACTTGTTACCACACCGCTCTCCAGCATTTCATTTTTTAGTGCTTCATAATTTTGCTGCAGGTTGCCACTTACATCTGTTGTTACCAGCCGATTGGCATCATAACCTGATGGTCTGTCTTTTGCATGTTGAATTTGCTGGTAAACAATAACGGTACTTATAATTAATGCAACGGAACAACTAAACTGCATCACCACTAAAATCTTCCTGGGAAGTGAAGCACTTTTGCCAGTATCAAAAGTTCCCTTTAGAACTTTTACCGGCTTAAAAGAAGAAAGATAAAACGCTGGCCTGCCCCCGGCAAGTAAACCGGTAATCAGCACATAAATTATCATGACAAGCCAAAAGGAAATATTATTATACGGAATGGAGATGCTTGCTTTTGTTAATAAATTGAAAGCTGGAAGCACTAATATAACAATAAGCAGTGCAATGATAAATGCAACAAAAGTCATAACAATCGCTTCGATCAGGAATTGATACACTAAACTCTTGCGCTGTGAACCGATTACTTTTCTTATGCCCACTTCTTTTGCTCTCTTTTCAGACCGGGCTGTTGAAAGATTCATGAAGTTGATACAGGCAATAATAAGAACAAGCAAACCGATAATGCTGAATATGGTAACGTAATCAATAAAACCTCCTGCAATACCATTCCTGTAATCGGCATATAAATGCCAGTCTTTAAGTGGTTGCATGATCACTTCCGCTTTGTTTACTTTATAATCGTCAGGATTATACTCTTTCTCTAATCCACTGAGTGCGGCTTCTACCTGTGCATAAGAAACATTCGGCTGCAAAGCCACAAATGTTTCAAAAGAATTGTTGCGCCAGTTTAAACGATTTTCATTTACCCAACTATAGTTTTGAACTGCATAACTGAAGGGAACTATAAAATTAAATTGCAGTGTTGAGTTAGAAGGAACATCTTTTAATATTCCTGTTACCTTCAAATCGTGACTTTTATCAAATCTGACTGTTTTATTCATGGCATCTTCATTGCCAAACAAAGCTTTTGCAGTTGATTCAGTTAATACAATTGAATAAGGATCCTGC
Organism: Hanamia sp.; assembly: GCA_035606215.1. Classification (GTDB taxonomy): domain Bacteria; phylum Bacteroidota; class Bacteroidia; order Chitinophagales; family Chitinophagaceae; genus Ginsengibacter. The sequence continues at coordinate 5,031 of DATNFV010000068.1, read as the reverse complement.
AAAGCGGTACTGCTATTGCCTTTTAAAAACGGATATTGAAAGATCTTAAGAAAATCAACGCCTTCTATCGCACCATTCTGAAAAATATTTTTGTTTCCATTTGTCAATAAATGACTCGCTATCCAATTCGGCTGGGCAACATACTTTACGCCGGGAACATTTTGTTTTATTGCATCGGCAAGTGGAAGTGGTGTTGCCCCGTCCACATTGATGATCCCATTATTATTCGTTTTTAATTTCACACTATAAACCTGCTTATAACCAGGCAAAAAGCGATCATAAGAAAACTGGTAATAAACCCAAAGGCCGATCAATAAAGAAACAGCCATACCTATTGACAAGCCTAAAATGTTTAAGACGCTGTATGTTTTATTGCGGATTATATTTCGCCAGGCGATTTTGAAATAATTTTGGAACATTGTTTTAGTCCTTAGTTTGTAGTTTTAATAACCATTTTCAGATCTGCATATTAGCAAATCATTCCGTTCTCAGACTTTTTACTGGATTTGAAATTGCTGCTTTAATTGCCTGCATGCTTACTGTTATCATTGCTATAAAAATTGCGATCAGACCAGCTGCAAAAAATATCCACCAGCTAATATTTATTCTATAACTATAATCCTGCAACCATGTATGTGCAGCCCACCACGCAATTGGAAATGCAACAACACACGAGACAGCAGTAAGCATTATAAAATCTATTGCCAGTAGTGCAGTGATATTTGAAACACTTGCACCCAATACTTTTCTGATACCAATCTCTTTTGTCCTTTGCTGTATGCTATAGGATGATAATCCAAACAAACCAAAGCATGCAAGTAAAATTCCAATGCTTGTAAATACTTTCATTATTTCTGCTAATCTTATTTCAGATTGATAAAGTTTGTCATAATCTTCATCAAGAAAATGATATTCAAATGGACGGTCAGGAACCAGCGCTTTCCATTTTGATTCAAGAAAAGAAATTGTTTGAGCCAGATGTTCGCCGCTTATTTTTACCAGCAATTCCTTTCCTCTTATCTCCGGAAATAAAATAAATGGTTTGATTGGAGAATGCAACGATTGGAAATTAAAATCTTTTATAACTCCTCTCACATACCCAGGTCTGTTATCACCTAAAAACATTTTTTTCCCGATTGCCTGTTGCGGCGTCCATCCTAATTGGCGGGTGGCTGATTCATTTAAAATAAAATGATATACCGCACCACTATCAGGCGCAGCATCTTTTATGTCTTGTATATTGAAATTTGTTCCGGCAATGACCTGTAACCCGACTGTGTTCACAAAATCTTCATCTACAGGATTTGCTGTTACAGCAATCTGCGCATTTTCGGGCATAACCGAAGAACGCATGTTGTAACCACCGCCGCCTTCAACAGGCGAACGCACACAACGCGAAACATTCAATACATCACCATTCGTTTTAAATTCATCTTTGATTACCTCAAGCTTTCCAAGCATTTTGCTATCCATTGGCAAAACCAAAACATGCTCACGATCGTAACCTAATTTTTTATGCTGAATAAAATGAAGCTGTTGCTGAATAATGAAAGTTGCAATGATGAGAAAAATTGAAATCGCAAACTGAAATACAATCAATGATTTTCTCAGTCCCTGACCTGAGGAAGTATTTTTAAATAATCCTTTCAGGACTTTTACGGGTTGAAATGCAGTAAGAATTAATGCGGGATAAATACCCGCAAAAAAACTAATGGCTAAGGCAACTGCAACAGAAAATAAAATGAATGGCAAAGAAAAAAGATCATTTAACTGAAGATTTTTATTCGTTAAGGCATTGAATGCCGGCAGTAGCAAACCCGACACAACCATACTTAATATAGCTGCCATTAAACACAACAGCACTGATTCAGAAATGAATTGCCAAAACAATTGTTGTTTAACAGCTCCGACTACTTTTCGTATCCCAACCTCTTTTGCTCTTTCCAGCGAACGGGCTGTACTTAAGTTGATATATGTTGAGCATGCAATGATGAGAATCAATAACGCAACTGCTGCAAGAATATAGATATATATAATGCTGTTGTTGGGAACAAAACTATCATAAGGTGAGTACAGGTGTATTCTCCGGAACGGTTCAAGATGAAAGCTGATGCTTGCACCCTGACCTTCCATTTCTTTTTTCATAAAAGCCGGAAGCTTAGCCTGCAGCTGATTGATCGCGTTTTTATTTTTAAGCAATAAATAAGTTGTATAATTTGCATCCCAGTACGATGATTCGTAATCCTGTGTGATACCAAGAGATGAAAATGAAGCAAGAAAATCAAATTGTATTTGTGAGTTGGAAGGGCAGTCCTTCATCACCCCTGTCACGCGATATAAATTACTGTCGTTACCTACCCTTAATGTTTTGTTGATGGGATTAACGTTGCCAAAATATTTTTTTGCAGCCGACTCTGTCAGTATAACATTATATGGTGCAGCAAGTGCATTGTGTATGTTACCCCTTAGCAACTTAAAAGAGAAAATATCGAAGAAATTTGAATCGGCATACATAAAATTTTTCTCATCAAACATCTTATCATCATATAGCACAACGCGGTTAAATTCTGTCATTTTAATAGCCGATTCCACTTCCGGGAAAGTTTTGGGAAAAATGGCGGCTACTCTTACGCTGGTATAATTTCCTTCGTTCGATTCATTGCTTCCGTTAAATCTGTATTGCATAATAACACGGGCAATACGGTCGCCATTTTTTTCAAATTTATCAAAGCCCGATTCATGCTGAATATATAATGCAATCAAAAGACAACAAGTTAATCCAATAGTTAATCCTGTAATATTGATGAGTGAAAAAATCTTATTCCTGATCAAATTGCGCCAGGCGGTTTTGAAATAATTTTTAAACATGGTAATTAATTTTAAAAATTTATTTACGTTTACACTTGTCCGATAGTAAACAAACAAATATTCTGATTATTCATTTTCTTCATTCTTTCATCAGCTAATCAGCTAATCAGCACATCACCACATTACTCACTCCTCAAACTCTTCACCGGGTTTGCCATTGCTGCTTTTATTGCCTGGAAGCTTACTGTAAACAAAGCGATGAATACCGCAGTAAGTCCTGCAAACAAAAATATCGCCCAGTTAATATCTATCCGGTATGCAAAATCCTTTAGCCAGTGATGCATGAAATACCATGCAATGGGCGCTGCTATCAGAAATGAGATCAATACTAATTTTAAAAAATCTACTGATAACAGGTTTACAATATTTGAAACGGAGGCACCCATCACTTTTCTGATGCCAATTTCTTTTGTCCTCTGTATCGTACTATAAGAAGCCAGACCTAATAATCCCAGGCAGGAAATAAAAATAGCAAGTATCGCAAAGTTTAAGAACAGGTTTCCAAATCTTACTTCACTCCGATATTGCCGGTTAAAAAATTCATCTAAAAAATAATAACTGAAAGGCCTGTCCGGAATCAGTGTTTTCCATTTATTCTCAATGGATGCAATCGTTTTTGGCAAATTACCTGCGGCTATATTTACAGAGATCAGATTACATCCATCAGGTTCTATTCGCATGCTTAATGGTTTTATTTCTTCCTGGAGGGACCGGAAGTGAAAATCTTTCATCACGCCTATAATTTTTCCTTCCCTTCCCCATTGTTTGAAGCGCTTTCCTATCGCCTGTTCCGGGGAAGTGTAACCAAATAATTTTACCGCTGCTTCATTTAAAACCATTGCCTGCGTGGTGTCTGTGGCAAAATCCTTTGAAAAACTACGGCCCGCCACCATCTTTATTTTGTATTGATTGATGAAATTAAAGCCTACAAAATATAAATCGAGATTGGCAATTTGCAAATCGCCTTTTTTATTTTCTATTTCAGAATAAGCGCCGGGGTTTCCACCCCCGGGAACGCTGCCGGACATCGATACGGATTTTACATCAGGCAGTTCTTTTATCGTCTGTTCAAAAGTATTTTTAGCAGGATCCCCATTTGTATCTATTACCATTATCTGGTCTTTACTAAAGCCCAAATCCTGGTTTCGCATAAAATTTAGCTGGTTATAAACAATGATTGTTGCAATGATCAATGCAATAGAAATGGTGAATTGCGCAATTACCAATCCTTTTCTTAAAATGATGCCGCGGGTTCCTGTTGCAAACCGTCCTTTCAAAACAACAATCGGTTTAAAAGATGATAAAACCAATGCGGGATAAATCCCTGCGAGCAACCCAATTCCAATGGATGCAAAAAAGAGAAGCACGAGATAATTCCAATGATCAAAAATTCCGCTGCTGATTGTTTTTCCGGCCAACTGGTTAAACAAAGGCAGCAAGAGCCATGAAAGGAAAAATGTTAGTACAAAAGCAATCAGGCACAGCACAACCGATTCGCCGAGAAACTGTGCTGCCAGTTGCTTTTTACCTGCACCCACCACTTTTCTAATCCCAACTTCTTTGGCTCTTTCGGCCGATCGCGCAGTGGTAAGATTGATAAAATTGAAACACGCGATCAATAAAATAAATATGGCTACGATTGAAAAAATATACACGTTGGTGATGTGACCTGTTTTGCTGTCATCCCTGGTAGAATAAAGATAAACGTCTCTTAAAGGTTCGAGAAAAAGTGTAGGATACATTTGCATCTTTTTCATTTCCGCACCATCGCGCCGTTCAAGAAAGGCAGGGAATTTTTTCTCCAGAGATTTTGCATTCGTTCCGGGTTTTAATAATATATAAGCACTGGCCCCATAGTTCCCCCACTGACTGTCAAGCTTCTGATTAAATTTTTGTGTGATGGTACTCATTGATAAAACCACATCAGCTTTTATTTGTGAGTTACCAGGAATATCTTTCATGATCCCGGTTACTTTCGCAGGAAGTTTATCGCCTGTAATTAATAAAGTCTGCCCCATTGGATCTGTCTTTCCAAAATATTTTTTTGCAGCAGTTTCAGAAAAGACCACACTGAAAGGCTCTTTCAAAGCTGTATTGGGATTGCCTTTCAGTAATTTAAAATCAAATACTTTAAAAAATGCGGAGTCGGCCCATGCTGCATTT
>DATNFV010000067.1:0-7672 GCA_035606215.1 Hanamia sp. | reverse complement strand
AATTCCTGCAGCCATTCACGGAATTCTATTTGTTTTTTCTGACTGCCAATGGTCCAGGAAGGAGAAGCTAGGGTAACAACCGTGCCACCTGGTTTGCATACTTCAAACATCTTCCGGATGTGATCAATGTCCTGATTTTTAGTAAATGGAGGATTGGCAATAACTATATCATAATGATTCTCTTTATTGGCACATTCAAGGAAATCATTGCCACGAATTTTAACTCCTTCCAGTTTGTTTAATTTCATCCTGTTCAAATCCATCAATTCATAACAATCAACTGTTTGATCCGGATGAGAGTAGCTTTTTTTAAAAGCTTTTATAAGAGCGCCATCACCCGCGCTTGGTTCAAGTACTTTTACAATTCCTTTAGTTGCCGGCAGCATACGAACCATTGTCTTTGCAAGCTCCGGAGGCGTCGCAAAAAATTGAAATTCCTTTTTTAAATTCCTGTCATCACCGTTGGCCACCGCCTCAAGTAGTTCTGCAGGATCCTCTTCAAAAACAAATCCTTGTGTTTTTCCGCCTTTCCATTTACCACCAATTAATTCCAGTTTCTTTTTTATCTCCAGATAAACTTTCCTTTCCAGCTGGCCGGCCGGCAGTTTTACTACCATTCCTTCTATTGTGCAATCTTTTAAAATATCCTGAGTCATACAAAAGGTTTATTGGTTATTATAAATTGGCATCAAAAGAGAAACATATCCTTCATGGTCCGGCGACCGAAAAAGAATCGCTTTATTCGGTTCGTGGATGGCCAGTTCGATATCTTCAAATTCAACCTGGTTCATAAGTTTCAGCATTTTTTCAGAACTAAACCTCATGGATGAAACCGGTCCGGTATAATCACCGTCCACTTCCACATTAATGTCAATGTTGTAATTGGTATCTTTTGCTAAAAACACAATCTTGCCTTTACTTTTTTTCAAAGCGATATCAGTTTCCTTCAAAGCGTTGCTGTTGATGTTGCATTTTTCCAGCGCATGAATTAATTCTGTCCTGCTTACTTTTAAATTAGAAGGAAAGTCTTGTGGGAAAATGGCGCGAAAATTGGCAAAAGCAAGGGTTGACCTGGTAACTGTTATCGTTACATCTTTTGTTTCAAAAACAATATTCTTATCGTTCCAAAATAAATGAATATCACTCAGCCCGTCCAGAGATTTGATCACTTTCTCGCTAATCAGAAGATCACTTTCTGCAGGAGATTCATTCGTGATACTGTAGCTGAAAACCATGTAAGACCCATCCGTACTGGCAATGGTTGTTTTCTCTTTTTTTAATTCAAGCAGCACGTTCATCAGCTGTGGCCGCGCGTCATTCTTACTTACAGTTCCAAGCGCCTTCGACATTAATGGAAGAAAATCTTCATGAAGAATCATTTCTTTTTTCCCTTTCACTTCCGGAACTTTTGGAAATTGATCAACCGGCTCCAAAGATTTCAATTCATAAACATCATTATCACCTGTGATTTTTACGCCTTTCTTTTCCTGTGAAAAAGTGAGTGGAACATTTTTGCTGAAGCCAATAATTTTATGAATCAGTTGGAACGGCAATAAAAATTCAAATCCTTCACCGGAAGTTTCGCACTCGCAGCGGTATTGAATGGTTATTTCCAAATCAGTACAAATAAATTCAACTGATTTATTTCCTACCCGGCAAAGAATGCTTCCAAGCGCTGCCAATGCCGGGTTTTTATGAACGGCATTGTTCAATTTGCCAAGCGCTTTTTTTAAAACTTCTGATGAGATGATAAATTTTTTCATTGTTGATTTTGATTTATTGATTATTACTTTTTAGTTTTTACTAAAAGGGACATCTGTTAATTGCCGGCCCTTATTCCAGATAGAATATTTACCTGTCTTACTCACCCTTATTTGCATCGTTTCTATCCGTCCAAATAAATTTATATTGCCTCCCAAATCAACCACCCAGCCGCTTTCTTTCAAAAGATGTGGACGCATTACTCTTCCTACCACCTGGTAATACCAGGCAAGGCTCATGGTTGATTTAGAAATAAGAATCGTTTCTAATTCTGGAAAATCAAATCCGGTGGTAAGCACTCCCACATTCACCACACACCTGATCACGCCGGCTTTAAATTGAGAAAGAATTTTATCTCTTAATTCCGGAGGCGTATCGCCGGTAAGAACTACCGCTCCCGGAATTCCTTTTGCCACCTTCTTTGCTTCAGAAATAAGGGAAGAAAAAACAAGCAGGTTCTTTCTTTTGGCCAACAGTCTGTTTGCGTAACCGATGGTGATCCCTTCCATGTTTATTTGCCGGTAATAAGATCTCAGAGAAGCATCAGAGAAATCCGTTCCTTTTGAATTCGTTTCAAGTCGTTCACGATCAATCACACCAAAACTGAAATATTCAAGTTTTGACAAATGACCGGCATCAAAGAGCACATCGTTTTGAATGTGATAAATAACCTTATTAAAAATTCTTGGGTCGGTCCTGTTGAGGAACTTTAATTGCGCGCCTTCTGAATCAGATGTTAGGCGATATGGCGTTGCTGTTAATCCCAAAACTTTGGCATTGTCCAGACTATTGATAAATGATTGATACATGCCGGCTTCTGAATTCACCAAATGACATTCATCAATGATCACATTCTTCACATCCTTAAAAAGGTGATGCTTCTTTGCAACGCTTCCAATCGTAGCGTAGGTAATTTGATCCACAAACTTTCCGCCGCCACTATGAGAATATATTCCGGCCCGGCCACCATAGGAAAGAAACTTTTCAAAGTTTTGTTTCAGAATTTCTTTTGAAGGTTGAAATACAACCGTTTTTCCTTCAAGTTGCCTTACCGTGTTGGCAATCACTAATGATTTGCCCGATCCCGTTGGGAGTATCTCAAAAGCGTTGAATTTTTTCTTTTTATCGTGAAAGAAATCAACACCGGCATTGATCGCCTCATGTTGGTATGGACGCGGTGTATAGATCATTTAACAGCCGCCATTTTAAAATCAGAAAGATCATCCTCAGTTTCTTCAGCCGAAAAGCACATTGTCAATTGTGCAGGATCTACAGCATCTTCATCTTCCACCACAGGAATATAATTTCCTTCCTTATATTTTGCCACTTCATTTCTGGCGATATCAGCCGCCTGTTTCAATTCGTTGTACCATTTATAACCAGAGTGTTCGTGAATGAAAATCTTTGGAGTTTCCAACGTGATCCTTCCACCACTACTGATATATTTATTACCAACAAGAATGATAGATTCATTCTCATCACCGCCATTTATTTTAAATCCGGTAACAGAATAAAGCGAAGTATGTTCGTCATCATGCAACTTATCAATATCTTCAATTTCGATGTTGGAGTTTTTAAACACATCATCCATAAAAGCCAAATGAACATTGAATTTTGTGAAGGCTTTTCTCAAACTTTCTTTTATGGTTCCCGCCTTTCCTTTGATGCTTGCTTTGTCGCCAATCCCGATCCCTTTCACTACTTCAAAACTGTAATTACAGAAATCATCTTTGATAGCAGCTTCAGTAATTGAATAATCCCGTTTTTCAAAATCAATTCCCAGAACCTTGTTGGCTATATTCTCAAGGTCCTGGCTGGTAATTGGATTTTCTTTACTTCCTTTTTTTGCTTTTGACATGTGTATTTATTTGTTTGTTTTTAAAATAGAATCCGACAATATTTCATTTTGTTTGCAATTGATATTGAGTAATTATTTTTTCGATTATCCAATAGAATAATCCAGTAACAGATGATATTTCATCATAAGAAGCACCGCTTCTCCAATAGCCGATAATGGCAGCTATTTCATATTGATCAAGTGAATACATACCGGCCATCTTTTTCATCGATAATTGTTGTGATTGGAAATTTGTCTTTAGGAATAAGTTTGATTATATCGATCAGATAAATTGATCCTGTAAAGACAACTCTCTTTTCTTCATCTAATATTATTTGAAGAACAAGGCATTTGCCCGAACCTCTTTCCTTATACTTTGATTCATCCAATTTCCAATCGAGGACGGTGATATCCTTTTTTAATATTTTATGCACTTTGATCTTATCGCCTACAAAGCCTTTGACAGTGGGTTCTATACCCAAATCTTTAAAAGCGGTCATGCTGATAATAATTTTTTACGTAAATGAATAGAGTTACAATGCTTCAGAATCCCATTATAGGAAGCCCGTGAAGCTGGCGCAATTCCTTTAGCGACCTTTCGCGCAAGGTTTTGCTTTATTTTTTTTCTTATAAGAACGTACTTGTGAAAGTGTACATATCCTGCAAAATCAATCCCGTTTGGTTCAACAGGAGCAATCCTGTAATTCGGTTTTAGTTTTAGTTTCAGATTAACTTCCAGGTATATTTTAATTTCTCCGAGGATATTATGCAGATATTCTTTTGATCCGGAAAGAATCACAATATCATCTGCATAGCGGAAAAGATGTTTTACACCTAACTTTTCTTTTAGATAATGATCCAGTCCATTGAGATAAAAGTTTCCAAAATACTGACTCAAATAATTTCCGATCGGAATACCAGGTGCGCTATCAATAATGTTATCAAGAAGCCATAATAGATCTGTATCTTTTATTTTCCTCCTCAATAACAGTTTTAAAATATCATGGTCAACAGATGGATAAAATTTTTGAATATCGATCTTCAGGTAATACTTGGTGGCAGATTCATCTTTTAGTGCTTTGCGCAAGACGAAAGACGTTGCATGAATTCCTCGTCCTTTTATGCAGCTGTAAGTGTCGGCAGTGAAAGATTTTACAAACAGATCCTCTAATTTCAACATTATACCGTGATGAACAATTCTATCAGGGCAATAAGGCAATCGGTATATTTCTCGTTCTTTAGGTTCGTGAATTTTGAATATAGAATAAGCAGATGTAGTGAAGGTTTTATTTAATAAGGACTGATGAAGAGCAATAATATTTGCTTCAGCGTTTTTATCAAATACCTTAACGCCGTATTGATTTAACTTACCCTTCCTGGCAATGCTTTCTGCCAGCGTAAGATTTTCTATGCTGATGATATCCTGATATAAATTTCCTTTTCTTTTCATTGCCTTTGCTTATAAAATGTCTTTTTCTCTTTCGGTACCAAAGCCATTTTTGAAATTTGTGATTTTTCGCCAAGAGGCGGGGCCTGTGTCGCAAGAAAACTTCTTTGCATAGGTGAGGGCCGACATTCGTATTCGTATTCCAGTTATCGTAGTCGTTGTACGACAGGCTGAAGCCTGAACCTGAACAACCGGCAGCCATAGCAACACACAGCCTTATTTATTTTATAAAATCAAATCGATGTAATCGTTAATGAAATATTTAACCATGTGCTCCAAAACATCGCTGTCCAAAAAAGCAAAGCGAGGGCCGACAGCCGTAAACGTACGCCAGTTATCGTAGACGCGGTACGACAGGCCGAAGCCCGAAGGATGTTTATCATCCTTAACAATTCTCCACCATGGCTCATATTTCCAAACTTGACCATCCGTGAAGTCAGGAAGCTTTCCTCCATTGTAATAAAGAATCATTGTTGAAAGCTTAAAATCGGCAATGGATCTTTTACTGATAGCATCAGCAGGAAATTCTTCAGGAATTCTTTTGGTAAGCTTGCAAAATTCTTCCCATGTTTTTGCAAGTACTCTTTTTTTTGTTGGCATTTTGTTTTTTAGTTTTAATTATAAAAATCGTGATAGTACTTTTCCATGATCTTGATACCATGCATCATTACATTATAATCAAGATAGCAAAGGCGAGGGCCGACATTCGTAATCGTAGCCCAGTAAGCGTAGGCGCCGTACGACAGGCCGAAGCCCGATTTATGATAGAACCTTGGCTCGTATTTAACCTGGTTAGAGTTACTGTGATCTACTTTTACTCCTTCGTTTAGAACATTAATACCAAACTTGAGTATCTTATAAGCGATCTCATCTTTGGTATCATTTGCGCTAACTATTTCAGATTGAATTTTACCGCCAATACGGAATAGATCTTCTAAAGTAGGAGTACGATCAATGATGTTCCTGGAAAAGAAACCTTCCGGAAATGATTTTTCAAGAATCAAGTTGAGTTCAGGCATCTCTTTTTCATGAAGCAGCCTTGCTGTTTGGTCGTCAATTTTTAATGTTGTCATTATTTTATTGTTGAGGATTAATAATATTGTTTGCTTCCTTTAAAGCACCCTGCTCACGAAGGAATCTTTTGATGGTTAAAAGCTTGCCTTGAAGGATTCTAATGTTTTCGATTAATAACTGTCTTTCCAATTCTTGTTTCTTAAATTTCGTATCGAGCTCACGTTTTCTTCTTTCCATTATCTCTTCATCTTGATCTGGCATAATCGCACCAATTATTTCAATCATCATAGTGCCAGGAAAACTTTTCGTTGGGAGGCAGTCCAATCCATCAATTATTAATTTGAAATCATCTTCAGTGAGATCGAAATTTTCTATTTGCATTTTTTATTAATTTAAAATGGTTGTTTTGAAAAGTTTACGTTCAGTCCTGGCTTCTTACGTGATAATCCCTTTTTTATCATACTTATATTTTGCCGAGTTACATTGTAGATAGAAGCAAGTTTATAAGTTGAAAGATTACTTGACCTAATCATTTTTACTTGCTCTTCTGATAACTTACAATTGCCATGTCTTTCCCCTTTTGCAGATCTGTTTCTTAAAACCATATCCAACGAATTTTCTTTTGGCGTTCCTGGAATAAGATGATCTGGATTAATACATAATGGATTATCACATGTATGTCTAATCACATTGCCTTTCGGTAATGCTCCTTTATATTTTTCATAAACATATTTTGATATGGTCATGTGTTTTTTGTCAATCTGTATTTGAGGGTAACCATAAGTATTGACCGAATGGCTTGTGCAATTATGACAGCCTTTTTCTGTGACCTTCCATTTGATTTCTTTTCTTTTTCTGATATATACTCCTGGTGGCATGGCTTAAAATGGGTTTTTACTAAAATTTATTTGTAATCCTGGTTCTGCGATTGTTACCACTTTACCCGTTACCTCAGTTATTTCCTGTTGAAATCTTTTTGCATCAGAATTGGAATCTGATAAATGTATCAGCACGATGTTATTTACATTGCTCAAATCATTTGCACGAAGAAGATCTTTGCATGTGGCCAATGACATGTGAGATTTAAAAATTCTATTCCTTAAAAAGTCAGGAGATTCTCCAGCGGCCATTCTTCCGTCCAATATTTTCTGACAGAAATTAGCTTCTACAATTACATTATTTAAGCCTCTGAAAGTGTTGGCTACGTAGTAAGTATCGGTTACAAAAAGTATGGTCCCGGTTTCTTCATGATTGATCAAAAATCCTGTTGGCTGATAAGCATCATGCTTTACATCAAAAGGAATGATCCGGAAATTTCCTGCATAAAATTGTTGACCAGGAAAAACATTTACCTGCCGGTGATGACGGTCGAATTTCAGAAAGCCATTGATGCCTTTGTGTGTTCCCTCTGATGCAAATATGGTAATGCCGGCATTCAACATGTCTTTGGCTCCTTTGCAATGGTCTCCATGTTCATGACTTACCAGGCAACCGCATCCTTTGCGAAGATTATATTTCAATCCTCTTTTGATATCATCAAAGCGCAATCCTGCTTCAATGATCAGGGTTTCTTTTTCATTTTCGAGTAAGTAGCAGTTGCCGGCAGAAGAGGA
>DATNFV010000066.1:0-50986 GCA_035606215.1 Hanamia sp. | reverse complement strand
CGGCATGTTTTCCAGCGGAAATAAAAAGCCCGTGAACAACAAAGTAGGAAGCATCATACCCATCATTGACATTGTCATTGCAGTCTGCTGCGATGCAGTTGCAGTTGAAATAATCAATCCTACCGATAAAGATGTGATGATAAAAAGTGCGCTTTCGAAGAAGAGTAAAAAGATACTTCCGTTAACAGGCATATCGAGAAGAAACACGCTTAGTAAAAGAATGATGGTAAGGTTTACCAATGAAAGCACTAAATAAGGAACTGCTTTGGAAAGTATTACCAGCAAAGGTTTGAAAGGTGATACCAAAAGAATTTCCATTGTGCCCAATTCTTTCTCACGAACAATAGAAACAGATGTCATCATAGTGCACACAAGCATTAATACAAGCGCCATTACACCAGGAACAAAAGTGGTAGCACCTTTTAATTCAGGATTGTAAAGCATGCGCACTTCAGGAATAATTTGATAAGGCATTGGATTGTTTTGTATTAAAGTTTGCCGGTAACCTTGTATGATATTGTTAAGATAGTTGGTCAGTTGTGTTGCAAGATTGGGATCACTTGCATCAGCGATAATTTGTATCTGCGCTTTATTAGTGTGAATAAGATCGTTACTAAAATTCTCTGGAAAAATTACTGCCGCTTTTATATCACCTTTTTTAAACGAAGCTTCGATGGCTTTATAACTCATTAATGTTTTTTCAATTTCAAAATAGTTGCTTGCTTCAATTTCAGTGATGAGTTTTTGTGAGGAAATATCTTTTGCATAATCTACTACAACAATCTTGGAGTTTTTCACTTCGTTCGTTAATGCAAAACCAAACAATACAATTTGCACAATGGGCAAACCAAATAACATCAACAATGTTTTTCTGTCGCGAAACACGTGATAGAATTCTTTGCGAACGAAAACGAGAAATTGTTTCATGTTATTAATAATAGTATTTTAAGGAACGCAGATTATCATGATCATCAGGATTTGCGCAGATAAATCATAACTAATCTTGACAATCTGCTCAATCTGTGTTCCATTCAACAACTCATTCTCCTCTTTTTGCTCCACGAGCCAATTGATAAAACACTTCATCCATTGTTGCTGCATTAAATTTTTGTTTGAGTTGATGCGGAGAATCAAGCGCATCAATTCTTCCGTCAACCATTATGGAAAGGCGGTTACAATATTCAGCTTCATCCATGTAATGTGTGGTAACAAAAATTGTCATACCGCTTGCAGCCGCATTATAGATCATATCCCAGAATTGTCTTCGCGTAACAGGATCGACTCCACCCGTAGGTTCATCCAAAAAAACAATTTTTGGTTGATGAATAATTGCTATAGAAAATGCAAGCTTCTGTTTCCATCCAAGCGGCAGTTCGCCCACCAACTTTTTTGTTTCGTTTTGTAATCCAAGTTGGTTGATCAGTTCTTCACTTTTATTTTTTATTTGTTTATCAAACAAACCATAAATGCCTGCAAAGAATCGAATGTTTTCAAACACGGTCAGATCTTCATACAAAGAAAATTTCTGGCTCATGTAACCAATATTTTTTTTGATGCTTTCGGTTTGATGATACACATTAAAGCCCGCCACTGTAGCCTTTCCGGATGTTGGGATTGATAAGCCGATCAACATTCGCATTGCGGTTGTTTTGCCTGCGCCATTCGCTCCTAAAAAACCAAATATCTCACCTTTAAAAACTTTAAAAGTAATTTCATCAACAGCAGTGAAATCACCGAAACGTTTTGTAAGTTTTTCTGTTGCGATAACTACTTCTGCCATTTTTTATTTTAATAATTTTATGAAGCTGTCTTCAATCGTTGCCTTTGTTGGTTTGATTTCAATATTCGCCAAACCCTCATGTTCTAAATATTTTTTCATCTGGTTTTCAATATCGGTTTCATCATTTTGTAAAACAGCATGTGCATATTCTCCAAAAGCATAACTATTCAACACTGCAGGAAAATCTGAAAGAGATTTTAATAAGGTTGACATTTTATTTGCTTTCACAGCCAGCAATTTTTCAGGATAAGAATTGGAAATATTTGCAGGCGTATCAAGCATTAAAATTTTTCCATTTTGCATTAATGCAATCCTGTCACATAATCCGGCTTCATCCATGTATGGCGTAGAAACAAGAATCGTAATTCCTTGCGCTTTTAAACGTTTTAGCATTTCCCAAAATTCTTTTCTTGAAACAGGATCAACGCCGGTTGTTGGCTCATCTAAAAAAAGAACAATTGGTTTATGAATTAATGCGCAACATAACGCCAGCTTTTGTTTCATTCCTCCCGAAAGTTTCCCTGCTCTTCTGTTTTTAAATGGTTCAAGCTGCACATAAATTTCCCTGATCAATGAATAATTTTGTTGAATGGTTGTTCCAAAAATTGTTGCAAAAAAAGTTAGATTTTCTTCTACGGTAAGATCAGGATACAAAGAAAATCTTCCTGGCATATAACCAACAGAACTTCTGATTTGCTGATAATCTTTTGCAACGTCAAAACCGGCTACTGTACCGCTTCCGGCATCAGGCAAGAGTAAAGTAGTAAGCATTCGAAAGACCGTTGTTTTGCCTGCTCCGTCGGGGCCAATCAATCCAAATATTTCTCCATTATTTACAGAAAAAGAAATGTTATCAACAGCCACGACTTTCTTTTTTACCCCGTAAGTTTTTGTAAGATTTTTTGCTGATACGGATTGCATGTTTATAATTTTACTTCTCCATACATTCCAATTTTTAAAGTGCCATCATTCTTTACCCTTATTTTAATCGCGTATACCAGGTTGGCTCTTTCATCTTTTGTCTGAATTGTTTTTGGAGTAAATTCTGCCTTATTACTGATCCATTCAATTGTTCCTTCATACTGACGTGATTTACCGGAAGTGTCATCCACAAGAACAGTAACTTTTTGTCCTAATTTGACTAAAGAAAATTGATCACCGGTAATATAAGCACGCAAAATTATGATTGACAAATCAGCGATAGAATAAAGTGGTTTTCCGATTGTTGCCATTTCATCCTTTTCTGCAAATTTTGTTAACACTGTTCCATTAACCGGATTCATAATTCCTGATTTTTCCAGTTGTTCATTCACCTGCTGTATTTGAATCATAAGTGGAGAAATTTCTGACGAAATTCCTGAACGGTGTGTTTGCAAAACAGAAATTTGCGCAGCGCCCTGTTCGTGAATTGCTTTTATTTGTTGCTTTACTGTATTGATTTCTGCGTTGATGTCATCTAATTCTTTTTGAGTAGCGGCATCACCTTTCACTAAGTTTTCAGTCCGTTTTTTTTCATGCAAAAGATGATCAAGCTGGCTTTGTACTACTGCCGCCTGTTGTTTAAATTGCGCTGTTTGCGCAGCAATATTCGGTTGTCTTGCGTTAGCAGATTTGATTTGAGCTTCCAATTGTTTTTTCTTTAGATACAATTGAGTTGTATCTATAAAGCCAACTAAAATCCCTGAATCCAAAGTTTCTCCTTCATCAACATGAAATGCTTCAATAATGCCATTTGCTTCTGCAGGAATTAATATTTCCGTTGCTTCAAATGTTCCCGAGGCATCATAATTATTTTGATCATTGTTACAGGATAAAAATCCGGAAAACAAAAAAGGAATTATTGTAAATAATAGCTTTCTAAATAAAAATGGTTTTCTAAAATTTTTCATTTGCTTTAATCATTTGATTAAATAAAAGAAAGGAAAATTTATTTTGCTTTTAACATCGCCTTCACCCACATTGGAATTAGTTTTTTTCGTTGTTGCAATATTTTCTGAAGTTCAGTTTTATTCGATCCTAATATTAATTCAAATGCAGGCTGTGCGATAAAAGGAAAAACAATCATTCCGATTATCGTCATTAAAAATTGTATCGGGTTCACATCCGGTCTTTTTTCTTTTAACTGTTGAATAAAACTAAGCTTGTCCGTTATTTTCTGAACGGGCAAAATCTTTTTTAAATCAGAAGAATTCCTCATTTCACTCAAAACAAAAAGCGGTAAATCAGGATTGGAAGAAAGCATATCAATATAACCTGACACCATTAATTCAATTTTTGATTCCAGCTTTGTTGAAGGATCATCTATAATAGGAAGAAGAGCTCCAAAAAATTGCTGAATTTTTTCCATCATCACTTCATGAAATAATTTTTCTTTACTACGAAAATAATAATTGAGCAAAGCCAGGTTAATTCCTGATTCCTCGGCGATATCGCGGGTTCTGGTGGCTGCATAACCTTTTTGCATAAACACTTTTCGTGCAGCTTTTTTTATTCTTTCCTCAGTCGAAAAGTCCTTTTTAGTCTTAACTTTCTCAGCCATTTGACAATTTGATTCAAATTTAAATAAAAAGAAAGTTATTTATCCAAATGTTTTAATCAATTGATTAATTTTTTACGCTTCTCACATTGACAAAAAATAAGAAATTTGACATAAAGATTATAAAACATGATTAACGAAGAAATAATATCACTAGCTAAACTGCTCTGGAATTATCATCAAATGAATCAGAAACCGGAAAAAGCAGATTGCATTCTTGCGTTGGGAAGCCACGATCTAAGAGTTCCTGAAAGAGTTGCAGAATTATATTTACAAGGTTTTGCGCCGCTGATAATAATGTCGGGAGGTTTGGGAAATTTTACACAAGAGATCTGGACAGAAAAAGAAGCAGATAAATTTGCAGCAATCGCGATTGAAAAAGGCGTACCGGAAGAATCGATTTTAATAGAAAATAATTCTACCAATACTGGTGAAAATATTTTATTTACTCAAAAATTATTGCAGGGAAAACGATTATATCCGCACAGTTTTATTGTGGTTCAAAAGCCTTATATGGAACGACGTTCTTACGCGACTTTTAAAAAACACTGGCCGGATAAAAAGTTAATGGTTACTTCTCCACAAATATCTTTTGAAGAATATCCAAATGAAGAAATTCCACTGGAAAGAGTAATCAATATTATGGTCGGTGACTTACAAAGAATTAAATTATATCCGCAAAAAGGTTTTCAGATTTACCAGGAGATTCCTGAAGAAGTTTGGAATGCGTATGAAAGGCTTATTGCACTTGGCTTTAATAAACATTTAATAAAAGACTAGTATCAGTTTTTGTTCTAAATTTCCGATGTCAAATTCTCGAGGAAGAACCAAATTAAAATCACCCGATAAAGAGGTTTCCTGATATTTAAGCTTATCTTAGTTATCACTAAAACATTTAAACCATGAGTAATCAAAGCAAATTTCCTGAAGAAGAAAAATTTAGTGATGACCCTGAAGAGAATCTGCAAATGCAAAATGATTTTTTGAAGATGAAAATGATGGTAGAATCAGGTGCTTTTTTTGGTGGAGAAGGAAACATTCCTGCGGATATTGAAAATCAATTTTTGAAAAATATTCTGGAAATTGAAAAATCAAACGCAGATGCAAAGCCAGCAAAGATTTTTGACATTCTCGGTTGTCCTGTTTTTGAGGAAGAACAATATCTGAATGAAGAGCAATTTATAATTGAATTTAAAAGATTGCAGGAATTGCTTTCCAATTTTAGTATTAATGTTGATTTCAGCAGAGAAAGAGATGACCGTTTTAAATATAATTTCATCACAAAAGAGTTTTTGGACCATGAAAGCATATTTAAGCCTGTAAAAGGCATGTCTACTTATTTTCTTTATGAAGAATTTCATCCCGATCATGAGCTTGATATCCTTGATCAAACCGAGAATTTTTTAAATGATTTTTTGGAAAGAAAAATAAATAACGATTCTTATATTCTTTCAAATGAAATAATAGAGCCTGATGGAAAAATAGTTTCACGCGAAGAAATGATCAAAAGATTTCAATCCATGTATGAAGTGGTTCCGGAATTTGAAAATACTTCTTTTTCCATCGAAAACCAGGATTTTGAATTAAATAAATGTGAGAGCGGCATTTCCGGAATGGCCTTTACAGAAGGATTGATTCAGTATGATCTCATCTTCAAAAATGGCGAACGAAAACAAATTAATGGCCCATTTAAAATCTATTTTTCAAGACAATCGGATTACTGGGACATTTATTTTTTCTATCTCGCCGGCTTTAATTTACTTCCACAGAAAAAAGTGGAATAATAAAATTTTTCAGTAACGAATAAATAAATGCAATACTTTTTCAAAAATCAAACCATTTCTAAAATTTCTTATTGATACATTGATTTCAATTGATCTTTCAATTGCTGAACAGAAGGATCTGCGGTTTGCAAAGTGGAAAAAACAGTTTTAGAATCTACGCTTTTTCCATAAAAAGCCTTGTTCGCTTCGTCATCAACGGTAATTGCAGAACCGCCTAAGCTGATTCCGGCAAAGAGGCCTTTGCTTCTTGAATAAGAATAAACTTCCGCATCCAATTTATAATCGGTTCTTGCTGTAGAACTTCTGCCAACAGGGCCGGCAGCAACAGAAATATCTCCTCCTAATGTAAAACTTCCTTCACCAATATTTTCTAAAGTTGAGCGATTTTTGAAAATCAAAACAAGGTCAACAGATTGAATACCAGCCTGGAATCCAACACTTCCGCCTGTGATTGTTACAAACAAAGGATCGCTCCATGTCCCGTCCGGATTTTTTACCATTGCAATTCCCCTTCCACGTTTACCACCTACTACAAATCCCGCATTGATCAGCTTAGGCACTACAATAATTCCCTGTGTTATTTGTAATAATTCAGTAGGAATCTTTCCTTTCATATCACTAAAATCTTTTAAAACTTTTGTACTGGCATCTATTTTATCCTGCTGTTTTTCCTGGCATTTTGCACTGACGAATAAAAAACCGGATAAAGCAAGGGTTAGCAGAAACGAAGCAATTTTTGATGTTTTCATAAATTCATTTTTTAAATTACACAATCTTTTATTTCAGCTTTTTTCCTGCAAGATTGATGCCTGTTATATCGGGAAAGATTTTCAGAACATCATTTTTTTCGCTAAAAACTATCTTAAAAATTGCCATAATAAAGTTTTTCCCATCATCCATTTTAATAAAATTTCCCCTTCAGGTTCATAAGATAAATTTTTAAAAGAAAAAAAATTAAAAATGAATTAAACGCTTGTTTAGTTTTAAACAAGTGTTTAACTTTGCCGCCGCTTTTAAAATGACAAAAAAGGAAACAATAATTGAATCTGCCATTAAACTCTTTGGCAGCAAAGGGTTTGAAGGAACATCAGTAAGAGAAATTGCAGCTGATGCAGGCGTAAACGTGGCAATGATCAATTATTATTTTGAATCAAAAGAAAAGCTATTTGAAAAGGCTGTAGAATATCGGGCTTCTTTTTTAAAAGGAATTTTTTCAGAGCTCGTTAATAATGAATCATTAACGGCGATTGAAAAAATTGACCGGATTATTGATTATACTATTGACCGAAAATTTTCTAATTCAGAATTCCACCATTTGCTTCACAGGGAATTATCTCTAGAACGTAGGCCACAATTGAAAGATGCTATCAGCGATATACTTTTAAGAAACATGAATCCCTTTAAAATGATCATTAAAAATGGCATAAAAGATGGGGTATTCAAACCCGTAGATATTGAATTGACCCTAACAACAATGCTTGGCACCATTCATTATTTACTGACATCCGACACCATGTGTAGAAAAATTTTAGGGAAAAACGAAGGTTTTCGTGCTTTTGAAAATCAAAAACTGAAAAAAAGACTAAGTGAACATGCAAAACAATTGATGCGATCGCATTTATTGAAAAAATAAAATATAAAGATGAGGAGAAGTTTAATAAAAGTAATCATGAAAAGATTTTCAATTTTAATCGTTGGCTCTGGTTTTTTAGTGTTGAATCTATTTCCGCTTTTTGCAAAAACACAGGATATAAAAACACTTACACTACAGCAAAGTATTGATCTAAGTTTACAAAACAGTCATCTTCTGAAAGCCTCTCTGGCAAAGAATGATGAAGCAGCAGCAGTTTTGAGACAAGCAATGGATAATCGTCTTCCAAATGCAAGTTTTTCCGGCACTTATATGAAACTTGCTAATCCGACGATTGCTTTAAAAACAAAAGCATTTGGTGGCGGTGGACCAGATACTACAGGGAATAAAACTGCTTTTCCAAAAGTAAACCAGGCGATGTATGGCATTGTAAATCTTTCACTTCCCATTTATGCAGGAGGCAAGATTAAATACGGAATTGAATCTGCAAAATACCTGCAACAGGCAGCAACACTGGATGCAGAAAATGACAAAGAATCCGTTATTCTGAACACGATCAACGCATACGTAAATTTGTACAAAGCGGCTGTAACAGTTAATGTCGTAAAAGAAAATCTCAATCAATCAAGGCAGCAGGATTCTGTTTTCAGCCGGCTCGAACAAAATGGATTATTGGCAAGAAATGATCTTTTAAAATCTGAACTGCAGACTTCCAACATTGAGCTTTCTCTTTTGGATGCACAGAGCAATTTGAAAACAGCAACTGTGAATATGAACCTGATGATCGGCTATCCCGAATCAACTATTTTGCAAACCGATTCAACCGGCTTTGATACAACCATTTCTGTAAAAACAATTGATGAGTATGAACAGCTTGCATTGCAAAACAGAAAAGATGTACAGGCGATTTCTTTCAGAAGAAAAGCCGCATCAACAGGAATTTCACTGGCAAAAGCTGATCTCTATCCTACTATTGCACTGACAGGAGGATATATTGCTGCAGATATTCCAAAATTAATTACGATTACAAACGCTGTTAATATCGGTGCCGGAATACAATACAACATTGCTTCGTTGTGGAAAACGAAAGCAAAAATTGCGCAGGCAAAGTCACGCGAAAAGGAAATTATGGAAAATGAATTACAGCTTTCGGATGCAGTAAGACTGCAGGTAAACCGTGATTTTGAAAACGTATTACTGAGCCAGAAGAAAACAGAAGTTTATAAAAAAGCAGTTATCCAGGCAGAAGAAAATTATCGGATCACAAAAAATAAATACAATAATGCACTGGTAAATACTACAGATCTTTTGGATGCAAATGTATCATTACTGCAATCAAGGATAAACCTGGCAGTTGCAAAAGCAGATGTATTATTGGCATACAGTAAACTTTTAGAAACAACAGGAATTTTATCAAATAAAGAATAACAGCTTTTGGACGATTAGGTTAAAATAATCAATTTAAAAAGAGGCAAATACATTTTTATGGAATCAGAAAAAGAAGAACTTTCTTCAAACAAGGAAATGAAAAATAACATCGAAAAAGCGGCCGAGCCAAAAAAGCGTAGTAAAGTATTTTTGATTGTACTGATAGTGATGATAATTATCGGCGCATGGTTTGGAATCAGTAAGTACACACATGCTCAGCATCATGAAGAAACAGATGATGCTCAAATTGAAGCAGATATTATTCCTGTAATTCCAAGAGTTTCAGGATATGTGAAAGATGTAATGGTAAAAGACAATCAAAAAGTGAAAAAAGGAGATACTTTATTTACCATTGATGACCGCGATTATAAAATAGCGGTCATGCAGGCGGAAGCTGCACTAGCAACTGCAAAAAGCAATGTAGCTGCAAGTCGCGCCAACACCGCTGCAGCACGTTCAGGAATCGCAACTTCAAAGCAAGGTGTTCAAACTATTGATGCACAAATTGCTGCGGCACAGGTAAATCTAACCAGGGCAACTCAGGATTTTAACCGTTATCAGAATTTGATCCAGGATCATTCCATTACGCAACAACAATTTGAACAGGCACAGGCTGCGAAAGAACTTGCAGAAAAACAATTGGATATTTTACAACAACAGAAAAAGCAGGCAAGCTCTCAAACAGGAGTAGTTTCTTCTCAATCTAACGCAACCGCCGAAACTATTGCAGTAGCAGAATCAGTGGTAAAGCAAAGAGAAGTTGAAGTTGAAGATGCGAAATTGAAACTTTCTTACACAATTGTCACTGCACCGGAAAGCGGAAGGGTTTCAAGGGTAAATATTCAGGAGGGACAATTGTTACAGGCCGGGCAATCAACTTTCAATATTGTTCACAGCGAAAACATTTGGGTAGTAGCAAATTTCAAAGAAACACAATATCGCAAAATGGCTGTCGGGCAAAAGGTGATTGTTCATGCTGATGCATTTCCAAATCATGATTTTGAAGCAGTTCTTTCTTCATTCTCTCCGGCTACAGGCGCTAAATTTTCTTTATTGCCTCCGGATAATGCCAGTGGAAATTTTGTAAAAGTGGTACAGAGGCTTCCTGTAAAAATTGAATTTACAAACCCTTCAGATAGTTTGCTTCAGCGGCTAAGGCCGGGAATGAATGTGGACGTTGATGTCCATCTTTAATTAATTTTTTAGAACAGTCCTGAAAATAATGCAACAAGATAATTCTTTAGTGGAATATGGTGCAAGGCGAGTTATTGTTACCATCACTGCGATCCTTTGTGCTTTGCTTGAGATCGTAGATACAACGATTGTGAACGTTGCGCTGACAGATATGAAAGGCAACCTTGGAGCAACTCTTACAGAAATTGGCTGGGTAGTTACTGCTTATGCTGTCGGCAATGTGATCATCGTACCAATGACCAGCTGGCTTTCCCAACAATTTGGACGGCGAAATTATTTTGCTGCTTCCATCATGATCTTTACTGTTTTTTCTTTTCTATGTGGAAATGCAACCAGCATTTGGGAATTGGTTGCCTTTCGCTTTTGCCAAGGATTGGGAGGTGGCGCGCTATTGGTAACTTCTCAAACAATTATTACAGAAAGTTATCCAATAGAAAAAAGAGGAATGTCACAGGCTATTTATGGATTGGGTGTAATCATTGGACCTACATTAGGGCCTCCACTTGGGGGTTATATCGTGGACCATTTTAGCTGGCCTTATATTTTTTATATCAATATTCCTATTGGAATCATAGGTACTTTACTAACCTTACAATTTGTAAGAAGTCCAAAATATGCTGAAAAAACGTCAAGGAAAAATATTGATTTTTTAGGTATCCTTTTGCTGGCGGTAGCTGTTGGATCGTTGCAATATGTTTTGGAAAAAGGACACGATGAAGATTGGTTTAATAGTAACGTCATTATAATACTTTCAGTAATTGCCATTTTTGGAATTTTCTTTTTTATGTGGAGGGAACTGACTTATCGAAATCCCATAGTTGAACTGAGGGTACTGAAGAATGGAAACCTTCGAGTCGGAACGATATTATCTTTTATCCTGGGTTTCGGATTGTATGGTTCTACATTTATTATTCCATTGTATACACAATCTACGCTGGGCTGGACGGCAGAAGACGCGGGGCTTTTATTCATTCCATCAGGAATTGCAACAGCTTTTATGATGCCGATCATTGGGAAACTGCTGGAGCGCGGGATTAAACAACAATATCTTGTGGCTGGGGGCCTGATTATATTTTTTCTGTATAGTTTATGGGGATATAACATACTTACTCCCGACACACCTTCAGAGTCTTTTTGGTGGCTTTTAATGTTCAGAGGGTTTGGGCTTAGTATGCTATTTATTCCAATAACTACACTTTCGCTTTCTACTTTACATGGTAGGCAAATAGGAGAAGGCGCTGCATTTACAGGAATGATGCGACAATTAGGTGGCTCCTTTGGCGTCGCCGTGATCACTACTTACATTGCGCAAAAAAATATGGTTCATCGTGTTGATCTTATCAGTAAACTAAATATTACCGATCCTTCGGTACAAAATAGAATATCAATGATGCAACATGGGTTTATGGCCAAGGGAATGACTCCTGATGTTGCTTTACAAACAGCTTATAAAGCTTTAGACTTTTCTGTTACCAAACAGGCAATGGTATTGAGTTATATGGATGTGTTTCTTTACATTGGCGTTCTTTTTTTAATTTGCGTTCCGTTTATTTTATTGATAAAAGGAAACAGGAATAAAAAAGTGGATCTTTCCGTCGCTGCACATTAAAAAAAATTCAAAAGAAACATGACTTTGAAACTTAACAATATTTGTTTTTGCAAACCAACATGCAAATAACTTCGTACTATTATATTTGCATAAATGAAATAGAAATTGGCCAATACAACATCAGAAAGAAAAGCATTTTTTAAAAGAATACGTGGACAAGAAACTGAAGGAGCTGAAATGAGTTTTGTAGATCATCTCGAAGTTTTGAGATGGCATCTTTTCCGTTCTGCGCTTGTATTAATTGTCGTAGCGATCGTAGTCTTTTTTTATGTTGACTGGATTTTTGACAACATTATTTTCGCTCCTGCGAATAAAAATTTCGTTACTTATACCGGCCTTTGCAACTTAAGTCACAAGCTGCATCTGGGCGATGCTCTTTGTATGCCACCTGTTGATATCCAACTTCAGGGAAATACGGTCAGCGGTCCTTTCATGTCGGCTATCAGCATTTCATTTATGGGCGCCATCATCATCGCTTTTCCATACCTGATGTGGGAATTATGGCGATTTGTAAAACCGGCTTTATCAAAAAAAGAAATCAATTATGCCAAGGGAAGTATTGGTTGGGTTTCTTTATGTTTCTTTACGGGCGCAGCCTTCGGCTATTATTTGTTAGCTCCTTTTACCTTTAATTTCCTTGCGAATTTTCAATTAGGCAGATTGAATGTTTATAAATATATGCCGACCCTTGATGATTATATAGATACCCTCACATCGCTTATACTTGGTTGCGGACTTGCTTTTGAGCTGCCTGTGCTTGCTTATGTTCTTTCAAAGCTAGGATTGATCACTCCAAAATTTTTGAAAAATTATCGCAAATATGCTTATGTGATTATTTTGATTGTAGCTGCTGTCATTACTCCTTCCCCAGACTGGACAAGTCAGACAATTGTTGCAGTACCGTTAATTATCTTGTATGAGATCAGCATTTTTATCAGCAAAAGAGTTTACAAAAAAAGAGCGAAAGCAGAAGCACAGTGGGATTGATGAAGACTCATCATCTTTAAACTTATTAATCAAATAAAAGTTAAAACCGCTTCTGTCTTCTCCAGGCTGTTGTGCAAAAGCAGTGTTTTTTTTAGCTTAGCAGTAACCTCTTGAAAAATGAAAACACGTATTGCATCCTTATCGTTTATTCTGTTATTTTCATTTTTATTTTTGTCTTTTGTTCCGCGTAAACAAAGAAATAACAGCGATTTATCTTTTGCAGAAGTCAGTAGCAAAGTATCTGATAAAAGCACGAAAGCAAGTCCTTATTACATTATCATTTCCAAGAAAAGCTACGAGCTAAGAGTTTATGACAGTCAAGGGTGGTATGCAACATATCCATGTGTTTTTGGAAGCAATGATCTTCGGGACAAATTTATGGCAGGCGACAAAAGAACTCCGGAAGGAAATTTTAAAGTTGTATTGAAAAAAAATGATTCTAAATGGAAATATGAGCTTTTGCTTGATTATCCAAATCCAGAAAGCTATAAAAAATTCAATACGAGAAAGGCTCAAGGAATCATTCCAAGGAATGCTGCAATCGGCGGTGGCATTGCCATTCACGCTACTAGACCACAGGAAGAATGGACAGTAGATTATTATCAAAACTGGACTGATGGATGCATTTCGCTAAAGTATCGGGAAGCAGCAGATCTTTATAGTTATATCCCTGTTGGAACTCCGGTAACTATTGAAAAATAGTTTGTAAAATTTATTGAAGGACCATTAAGATTAGTCGAGGCATGAACAGAAAAAAAATCTTTCTGATTTACCAAGTACATAATTTAAAATATCATTTGCTGGATAGATTAATTTGGTAATGGTATTAATTTAAGAAAATTGGCTTGCTGAGAATCTTGGAAACCAGCAGATTTTCGCTTATTTCAAGTTTCAGTTTACAACACAATATCCTGTCTCCTTTCGCTCTTCTCAGGGTAATCAGTATTAAAATGAAGTCCCCTGCTTTCATGCCTGAATTGTGCGCTTTTTACAATTAAATAACCAACAGTGATCAGGTTTCTTAATTCACAAAGCTGCGGAGAAACGGTGGCGGTCTTATAAAATTCTTCTGTTTCAGTATGAAGCAGATCAAGCCTTTTCATGGCTCTTTCCAGCCTGACATTTGTCCTTACAATTCCCACATAATCGGTCATCAGCAATTGTAATTCTTTCAGGCTTTGTGTGATCAGAATCATTTCTTTCGGTGCATTCGTTCCCTTTGCATTCCAATCCGGAATCGCTTCATTAAATGCAACAGCATTTATTTTCTTCACCGCATCCAAATAACAACGATGTGCAAATACCATTGCTTCCAAAAGTGAATTACTGGCAAGCCTGTTGGCGCCATGTAAGCCAGTGCTGGCGCACTCTCCACAGGCATATAAGTTGCAGATCGAGCTTCTACCCCATTCATCTACTTTTATTCCTCCGCAACTATAATGAGCTGCAGGAGCCACAGGAATAAATTGTTTGGAAACATCAATTCCAATTGATAAACATTTCTCATAAATATTTGGAAAATGATGAATAAATTTCCCAAAATCCATTTTAGTACAATCCAAAAACACATGCTCTGTTCCATTGATTTTCATTTCGCTATCAATGGCTCTTGCTACAATATCACGGGGCGCGAGGTCTTTTCTTTCATCATATTTTTCCATGAAAGCTTCGCCTTTTATATTTCGCAGAATTCCTCCATCTCCACGCACCGCTTCTGTTATTAAAAATGCCTGCCCGCTTTTGCCTGCTTCATACAATGCTGTAGGATGAAACTGGATAAATTCCATATTTTCTATTCTCCCTTTTGCCCTGTAAGCCATAGCCACTCCATCTCCTGTCGCAATGGAAGGATTTGTTGTCGTTCTGTAAACCTGCCCGTTTCCGCCGGTAGCCAGCAAAGTAATTTTCGAAATAATTTTCTCAATTTGATTATTTTCCAGGTTTAAAACATAAACACCGAAACATTCAATATCAGGGGTTGACTTTGTAACCAAATAACCAAGATGATGCTGCGTGATGATATCTACTACAAAACAATGATTGATCAATTGAATGTTCGGCTTCTTTGCAATTTCTTCCAGCAAAGTATCTTCTATTTCTTTTCCGGTGATATCCTTGTGATGAAGAATCCTGAATTCGCTGTGGCCGCCTTCTTTTCCTAAGGAATATTCGCCGGATTTATCTTTGTCAAAATCAGCGCCCCAGTTAATAATTTCCCGGATCCTGTCAACTCCTTCCTTTACAACAATCTCTACGATCCGGGGATTACACAATCCGTCTCCGGCAATTAAAGTGTCTTCAATATGCTTTTCAAAACTGTCATTCTCAAAATCAGTAACGCCAGCAACGCCGCCCTGGGCGTACTTTGTATTCGTTTCTTCACTAATGGTTTTTGTAAGAACAGTTATCCTTTTATCCGGGCATTCCCGCGCAACTTTTAATGCATAAGTGAGGCCGGCAATGCCACTACCAATTACCAAAAAGTCAGTTTTCATTTTATAATTTAAGTTGTTTTTCAAAATTTGGAGAAGCAAAGAAACGTACTTTTTTGTGAGAAATTTTTCAGGTTAAAAGACTTGACTATCATATGTTCAATCATTTGACCTCTCAATTTTTCAAATAATAGAAGATCTAAGAATAAAGAATCAAATGAAAAAATTGAAGAGCTTCTTATCTCTAAGTTTAGAAGGTATCAGGAGATAATACTTTTGTAGCAAAAGTAAAAATGGAGTTATTTGTTGGTTTAATGAAACTGAATATCACAGAGAGACCGCCAATTCCGGTTCCACCCATGCATTGTTTTCTTTTAATAAATTAATCAGTTCTTCCACTGCTACTTCTTCCGGAATATTTCTTTTCACTACTTCTTTTCCTTTGTATAAAGTGATCTTTCCTGCGCCGCTGCCTACATATCCGAAATCAGCATCCGCCATTTCACCCGGGCCGTTTACAATACATCCCATAATCCCGATTTTTAATCCTTTCAGATGATGTGTAACGGCTCTGATTTTTGCAGTTGTTTCCTGCAGATCAAATAAAGTTCTTCCACATGACGGGCAACTGATAAATTCTGTTTTCGAAATTCTTGTCCGTGATGCCTGCAAAATCCCAAATGCAATGGAATTGATCAATTTATAATCAGGAATTTGATTTTTATCATGGTAATGATCACTCAGACAAATGCCATTTCCGAAACCATCAATTAATAAAGCACCTGTCTCAATAGCAAAGTGGATAAGGCTTTCATCAATAGTTTGTTTTTCACTATCGCAAAAAATAATTGCCGGGTTTTTAATTTCCCTGTCAATTAATTCCAAAAACATTCTGCGAATACTTTGAACCGCATTTCTGTTTTCTGTTTTTAAACAAAGAACTACAGTGTTATCATTTTTTATTTTTTCAAAGAAATTTTCCTTGTCAAATTCTACTGCATTTTTCGAATAACAATCCAGCATTACAAAATTTATCAAAGATGATTTTTCAATTGAATTGTCTAAAAATTGTTGTGCATTAATGATTGGAAAACATTTTGTTTTATCAGCGCTGATTTTCCATAAATCATGATTGTAAATTAGTTTCAATGTTCCCGGCAATGCAAAATCAATTTCATTTTCACCACAGAAAATAAAATCAGCAGCCATATCCCTGATATTCCATTTATCTGTTACCTGATTGTATTTGTAACCAATATCTTTTAAATCTTCTCTGCTGATATTTTCTTTTTTATGAAAATCAGTAATAACAACCGGAACATTTTTTCCGCCAATATTTTGAACAGAAAAAGTTTTTCGTGTATCCCTGCCTGTTATATTTAGTTTTGAAAGATTTTTTATCGGTGGCAACTGAGAATTGCCTTGTTTGGCGTTCCCATCCATCAAGGGTAAACCTTCATATCTTTTTAAAATATTTTGGCAAACCGGCAATTCAAATTCTGAATCCTCGGTAAGAGAAACGCGGATCGTATCGCCAATTCCATCTTCCAGCAAAGTGCCAATTCCAATTGCTGATTTTATTCTTCCATCTTCTCCATCTCCGGCTTCCGTTACGCCAAGGTGCAATGGGTAACAATGTCCCAATTCACTTTGCATATTTTCTATCAAAAGCCTGTATGCCTGCACCATTACCTGAGGATTACTGCTTTTCATGCTGAGCACAATATTGTAATAATTTTCACTCTCCGCAATCCGCAAAAATTCCATCGCGCTTTCTACCATTCCAATCGGCGTATCACCATACCGGCTCATAATTCTGTCGCTCAAGGAACCGTGATTCGTTCCAATGCGCATCGCTGTTCCATATTCTTTGCAAATCTTTATCAAAGGAGTAAAACGATTCCTGATTCTTTCAATTTCTTCCTGATAATCGGCATCAGAATATTCAATCAGTTCAAACTTTTTCTTATCCACATAATTTCCGGGATTCACACGCACTTTTTCTACAATCCGCGCCGCAATTTCTGCAGCGTTTGGTGTAAAATGAATATCGGCAACCAATGGCGTTCTATAACCTCGTTTGTACAATTCATTTTTTATATTCAATAAATTTTCAGCTTCTTTTTTTGAAGGCGCTGTAATGCGCACAAGTTCTGCGCCAGCTTCGATGCAACGAATACTTTGTTCTACAGTTCCAATCGTATCCATTGTATCTGTAGTGGTCATTGTTTGAATCCTGACAGGATTGTAATTTCCAATCAACAGATCACCTACTTTTACTTCAAGAGTTTTTAATCTTTTATATTCTGTTAATGACTCAGTGTATAGTTCCATTATTCAAAATTTCATTTGCAAAAATACAGTATCATTTGTTGGATGATTAGTTATAATATACTTTTAAATAGAATTGGTTTATTCATCGTTTCACTCCATTCTGTGTTACTTTTTCATACCAAATAGCATTTGGAACATTAATAAACCAGGAATTAAGCAGGAAAAATATAAAACATTTTGATTTATTGTGCCTGGATTTTTAAAATTCAAAATAAATAACTACCAATCCTTTTCGGGACTATCAGGAACAGGTGCACCTTTTATTTTATGCAGTTTATCCTGCAATTGTTTTTCATTTTCAAGAAGCGATTTTAATTTTTCTTCAGCATCCTGTTTTGATATTTTTGATGGCGAAGGTTGTGGCTGATTATTTTTCTGTTGGTTATTTTTCGGTTGATTTTTTGGTTGTTGCTGCTGTTGCTTTTTGTTCTGATTCTGTTGCTGCTGTTGCTTTTCCTGTTCTTTTAAAGCACGCTGCAAATTCTGTCTTGCGTCTTCATCCCTGGGATCAAGGATCAAAGCATTTTTATAAGCCGTAATACATTCAGGAAGCTTTTTTTCTTTTTGATAAGCAACGCCTTTGTTATAAAATGCTTTTTGTTTCACAACATTATTTTGTGTATTCGCAATTGCATTATCATAATATTTTACAGCTTCATCCGAATTATTTTTTCTGTAAAGTACATTGCCAAGATTATAATTTGCGGCAACATTACTATCAGAATTTTTTAATGCATCACGATATTGATTTTCCGCTGCATCAAAATTATTGGCTTTATAATCTTTGTTTCCCTGTATGATAGAAGATTTTACATTTTGCGAATAAGAAGAAAAGCTGCAAGCGATTAAAAAAACTATTGCAACTGCCGCTTTGGTTTTTAATTTTTTTCTTTTTTCTGAAAAGAAAAATTCAATCAGCAATAATATAAATGCTGCCCCCAAAAAATATTGAAAATATTGTGCGAAAGAAATATAAGACGAATCACTTGTTGACGCTTCTTTCCCAATGTTAGCTAATTGATTCTTTATATTTGCAGCGACAGCATCTGTATTGGTATATAACTGGTAAATTCCATTTCCTGCTTTGGCAATATCGCTCAATTCCTGTTGATTTAATTTTGAAATTACTGTTTCTCCCTTATCATCTTTTTTATATTGACCAGTTTCAGGATCCAATATTGGCGCACCCTGAGGAGAACCAATACCAATAGTATTTACCATAATTCCATCTTTGGCTAATTGCTTTGTAACTTTTATGGCATCATTATCATGGTCTTCCCCATCAGTGATCAGCAAAACTGATTTGAATGTTTTGTCATTTGGATTAAAAGCTGCATAACACATTTTTAACGCATCGCTGATCACAGTTCCCTGCGTAGGAACGTCATCAGGAGAAGCAGATTGCAAATACATTTTTGCAGCTTCATGATCAACCGTTAAAGGCATTTGCAGATATGCACGTCCCGCAAAAATCACCAAACCGATTTTATCGTCAGGAGAATTATCAATAATTTTTGAAACAACCTGTTTTGCGCGTTCAAGCCTGCTTGGTTGAATATCCTGTGCCAGCATACTTTTGCTTACATCAAGAGCTATCATAATATCTGTCCCTTTCCTGCTTATTTTTTGTGAACTGTTGGGGGTAACCAAACCGGCAACTGCAAAAACGCAAAGAGCAAATGCAGAAACAAATAAAATAAATTTGGTTAAAAATCTTTTGGGAGAAAACTGTCCTGTTAATTCTTTTACTAATGCAACATCACCAATTTTCTTTGCAGTTCTTTCTTTCCATTTTTTTAATTGGAAATAAAAAAAAATCATCAACGGAACAGCAAGCAATGCTATAAAATATTCTATGTATTGAAAATGGAGCATTTATAGCAGCTAAATTAAACCTGAAATACTAATAATGGAATTAACGAATTACTAAATTAATTGTTGAATTATTTAATTATTGGAAAACCTTCATCATTTCAGATTCATTTATTAAATAGGACAGAATTTAATAATCTAATAATGCATAATTTAACTTTTACTTCTCTCCTTTGAAAAAGCCCATGCTTTTCAAAATTGATTTCGAAATATTTATTCCAGTTGTTTTCAAATCGCGGTTTTTATCTGCCGATTTTATAAACGTTACAAAGAAATAAACATGCCGGTTTTCTTCGATCCAACCTACAACCCATTCGAACGAATTATTTTTTTCATCAACACCGGAGCCGGTTGTATAGCTAAGTTTATATAAAGTATTGTCTTCCCGGAGCATCAGGCTCTCTACAATTTGTTGCCCATATTTCGTAAATGGTAACTTTTCAAAATATATCTTGCTCATCAATCCTAATTGTTCATCAGGAGAAATTTTTAATTTATTATTCAGCCAAAAAGAATCAACAGGACCATTGATATTTTTATTGCCATAAGAGATCGAATCAATCCAATGTTTCATAGTGTCTTTTCCAATTTGGCGGGCAATTTGTTGAAAATAATCAACATCAGAATTGTCAAAAGCTTGTTTCAGGTCAGCGTTCAAAGTGCCGGCGCTGTCATTTTTCATGACGGAATTTTCATTTGTGATTTTTCCTGTTTGCAGGCCTATCAATGTGTTGAGAATTTTAAAAGAAGTACCCGGAGAAACTCTTTGCGTGTCCAGCTTCATATTATAGACAGTGACATCGCCAATTTGATTATTGAGAAAAGAAAAGCTGCCGCCAACATTCGACGAATCAAAATATTTTTTAAGGTCGTTATTGATCTTCGCACGGTTCATGGTGCATGAAGAAATCAAAAGAAGAAAAAGAGAAAATAATGAAAGAGAAAATTTATTCATAAGCTGTAGAATCTTTAATCGTAGATTTATTTTGTTGTTTCCAAATGTTTTGCAGTGGCATCAAGGGCTTCGTAAAATTCAACTCCATATTTACGGATGATAGGTTCTTTTAAGAATTGATAAACAGGCATTTTCAATTTTTTTCCTAAAGTACATGCAGCACTGCAAAGATCTTCCCGTGGTTCATAATTCACCAATTCTCCTTTTCTCGTTTTTTTTATTCTGATTGGAAAAAGATGACAACTAATTGGCTTTTTCCAATTAATTTTTCCATCATTATATGCCTTCTCAATTCCACATTTTACAATTCCTTTTTCAACAATTCCGTAAGCACACATTCCGTTGCTGATAGTTGGCGTAACCCAACCAAATTCTTTATCATAAACATATTTTCCTTCTGTTTCTACAACAAGTTGCGATTCTTTTGAAAGGTAAGGCAGCACTGAGTTATAAGCTTCATTCAATTCTTTTAATTCAGAATTTTCCAGGGGCGCACCTGCATCACCATCGACACAACAGCCGCCTTTGCATTTAACCAGGTCGCATACAAATTGTTCTTCGACAACCTGATCACTTAGCAAAATATCATCTATGGCAATCATGCTGCAAAAGTAAGCCAAGCAAATAGAATAAACCGTTCGATCAGGAATAGAAAATAAAAATTAGAAAATTATAACAGTCAGAAATAGGGTTTGAAAGAACAGAGAAAGTAAGCTAACAAATAATCGAATTTTAATTTAGAATTCGAAAAACATTTTAATGAAGTTAATTTTTACAAGCGCTTTCGACATAAACCGGTTAAATTCCTATCTTTCATTTTTTTAAAAGAATTTAGAAAATGAATATTGCTCCTTATATTGATCACACTTTATTAAAGCAAACTACCAGATTACCCGAAATCGAAAAACTATGCAAAGAAGCAGTGGAATATAATTTTGCCGCGGTTTGTGTACCACCCTTGTATGTAAAAAAAGCAAAAGAATTTTTAGGAGATTCAGAAATTAAAGTTGCAACAGTTATAGGCTTTCCTTTTGGCTATTGTGCAATAGAAGCGAAGGTCGCAGAAATTGTATTGGCAATTGTGGATGGTGCTGATGAATTGGATATGGTTGCAAATATTTCAGCGATAAAAAATGGTGATTGGACTTTTATTGCCAATGAGATCAATACGATCATGCCGATTGTAAAGAGTAAGAATAAAGTGATAAAAGTAATTATCGAAAGCGGCGTTTTAACTGATGATGAGATCATAAAATGCTGTGATATTTATGGAGCAGCCGGAGTAGATTATGTAAAAACTTCTACCGGCTTTGCAGAAAAGGGTGCATCAATTCATGATGTGCAATTGATAAGAGCTCATCTTGCTGATGCAATCAAAATAAAAGCAAGCGGCGGTATAAAGTCTTACTCATTTGCAAAAGAACTAATCAATGCAGGAGCTAACAGAATTGGCTGTAGCGCCAGTATTCAAATTGTAAAAGAAAGTCAAGATTCAAAATAATTTTTCTACTCATTACTATTATTCCCCTGAAACGCAACACCTTTGAAATATGAAACAGTTACTTGTTGTAGCATTTATCGGTTTTTCAAATTATGCTTTTTGTCAAACCGGCAATTCACTTCCTGAGAATAAGGTAGTAGTTTTTAAAGATTACAGACTTGATATTCTTGCAAGAAAAGAAGCAGAACTAAATACCGAGATTTTAAAAAAACAAGCATACACTGCGCAAGGCTTTCGCCTTATGGTCTTAAATACGAGTGATAAAGATTATGCGTTTAAAGTTCGTGCAGAATTGCTCAAAAAGTTTCCCGAACAAAAACCGTATATGTGGTATGCTAATCCATATATCCGTATCAAATTTGGAAATTTCAGAACAAAAGAAGAAGCAGATGTATATAAAAATCAAATTAGCAAAATGCTTGGTGGCGCTAATATTTATTACATTCCTGAAACAATAGAAGTAACGCCGGATAAGGATTTCAATCCTGATGACGTGAAATAATGTTTAAGGAATATTTATAGTAGAATCAATATTCCTTTAAAACGCTATTCCAAACCTGCTAATCGAAAAAAAGTTTGTTTATCCAATTCTTCTACTTGTCCAGGCGCAATTCCGTCAATGGTAAGATTTCCAATTCTTAACCTGATCAGCCTTAAACATCTGTGTCGCAATGCAAGAGTCATTTTTCGTACCTGCCTGAATTTTCCTTCTGTTAATGTGATTAGCAGCCATGTATGAGGATAAATTTCGCGTTTATCGACAGCAAATGGATATAAACTTACAGGCATGGTTACACGTTTTATTGATTCAGGCTTTGCAACATATTCTTCTCCATTTTTTATTTTGATTGTCACTCCTTCTTCAAAATGTTTGAAAGTCTCTTCTGACATTTCATTTTGAACCATTATCAGATAAGTTCTTTCATGCGGTTTATTGCCAGAAAAAATTAAACGGGTAATTGATTTATCAGTCGTAAGCACTAGCAATCCTTCTGAATCTTTATCTAATCTCCCGATTGCATGAGTTCCTTCCGGAAAGCGAAATAAAAGATTCCCAAGCAAAGGAACATCATGGCTACTTACAAACTGAGAAACCATATTTGCTGGTTTATTAAGAATAAAATAACGATTCATTTAACCCATAAAATTCATTTTGAAAAAAAGGTGTCATTTGTTGATTTACTCATGCTCAAACGTCGGCCAGACTTATGCTTCCGAATGAAGAGGCACGTCGAAATAAAAAGTTGTTCCTTTTCCTGGTTCGCTTTCTGCCCATAGCTTTCCATAATGCCTTTGAATAATCTGCCTGGAAATAAATAAGCCAATACCAAGACCGGGAAAACGAATCGAGTCATTTTGAACACGGTAATATCGTTCAAAAATTCTTTCAATATTTTGAGAAGAAATACCAATGCCTGTATCCTTTACTGATACATTAATTTGCCGGTCATCATTTTGGATATCGATAAAAACTTTATCAGAGTCCGGCGAATATTTTACTGCATTATTCAGCAGATTGATTACCACCTGTTGAAGGCGATCTTTATCTCCGGTTACTTCCTTATCTACATTTCCGCTTTTTATAATCGTATGATTCGGCGATGAATATTGAACATTTTCTATCGTCTGATCAATCATAGAGTTAAAATCAAAAGTAGAAATATTATAGTCCAATTTCCCGAATTGGATTTTGCTCACATCAATCAATTCCCCGATAAGATCATGCAATCTTTTAACAGCAGCGCTTGCTTTTTTTGCATATAAAAATGGCTTCTCCTGTTCATTTGATAATGAATGTTCCAGCAATTGCAAATATGCTTTCGCTGTAGTCAAAGGTGTTTTCATCTCATGGCTTGCAATACTGATGAATTCATCTTTTTGTTGTTCTTTCATTTTTTGTTCTTCGATATCTGTTGCCGCGCCAACCCAAAGTTTTACCTTTCCATTTTCATCTTTTATTGCCGATGCCTTTGCAATATGCCAGCGATATTTATGATCGCTTTTTCTTTTCAGCCGGATTTCTTTGTAAAAATCTTTGCCGTCATCAATGAATATTGCGCGGCTTTAATGATCTCTTCTATTTCTTCAGGATGCAAAATTTGTTTCCAACCTTTAGCAGAGATCGCCTCTTCAAATGGAAGGCCGGTATAATCAAGAAAAAAGTGGTTAAAGAAGGTAACATATCCTTCTGCAGAAAGTGTAATGGTAATTTGAGGAATAGATTCCAGAATGAGTCGAAGGTTTTTTTCAACTTCATTCTGAGCTAAAAGTTGTGGATTCTTTTCGAAATTAGTTTCTTTTAAAGCTACCAAAATCAGCTCGTCATTTTCCGATTTCAGAAATTGAATATGTAATGAAATCGTTCTTTCATTAATTACAATGTGTGTTTCTGATTTTTTGACCTCCTGAACAGTATTTGCAAATGCGTTTTGTAGACTTTCTGTATTAAAAACAGAGTCATTTATTTCGAAAAAACTTTTGCCAATTACCTCTTGTTCTTCTACATTAATTAACTGGTAAAATGATTGATTGGCTTTTTGAATAACAAATTTTTTATCCAGCACTAAAAAAGGTTCATAAAGCAATGAAATGATGCTGTCAGCAAGGTTTTCATTCTGTTCAGGGTGCTTATGAATTTGCCGACTCATTCAAAAATGGTTAATGAATACTAAGTGAATTTAAAAATTATTTTTCTATTTTATTAGCTTTTGATGAATAAAATTTATTAACTCTCCGGCAATAAAACAAATGAGTCTGCATTGCTTTCTAAAAGCTATTTTAAATTCATTGACTCTATAATCTGCCCAATTTTCTGTTCCAGCTTTTTTTGTGTTTTGTCAAAATCCTCCACATTATCCAGAGGTGTATTCACGCTAAAATAGAATTTGATTTTTGGCTCAGTACCACTAGGTCTTGCAGAAATTTTACTTCCATCTTCCGTGATAAATTGCAACACATTGCTTTTTGGCAAATCAATTTTTTCAGTTTCTCCCGTTACAAGGTTTTTCTTGGTTTGTAACTGATAATCTAATAATTCTTTCACTTTGCTTCCTGCAATTTCTTTCGGAGGATTATCGCGATAACCTTGCATCATTTCAGCGATTTCTTTTGACCCATTCATTCCTTTTTTAGTAAGTGAAATTAATTTTTCAAAATAAAATCCATACTCAACATATAACTCCATTAGTTTTTGGAAAAGGGTTTTCCCTTTTTCTTTTTCTACTGCTGCCATTTCGCAAATAATTGCTACAGCGCTTACTGCGTCTTTGTCCCGTACTTTATCACCAATCATTAGACCAAAACTCTCTTCACCACCGACCACATAATTTTCTTTCCCTTCTTTTTCGCGAATTAATTCGGCAATCCATTTAAAACCGGTTAAAGTATTATAACAGGTAACATTATTTTTTTCCGCAATTTTATCAATAATGTCAGTAGTGACAATTGTTTTAATCACCATGTCGTTTGGCTTTGCAATTCCTTTATTTTTTCTTGCTTCTATCATGTAATTAAAAACCATCATTGCAGTTTGATTTCCATTCAGCAAAACCCATTCACCATGATTATCTTTTACTCCAACGCCTACTCTGTCTGCATCTGGATCAGTTCCTAGTAAAATATCAGCATCAATTTCTTTTGTTTTTTTTAAACCAATGCTCATCGTTTCTTTTTCTTCAGGATTTGGATAAAATACAGTTGGAAAATCTCCATTCGGAGTTGCCTGTTCTTCTACAATATGAACATTATCAAATCCATATTCAGCAAGCGCTTTAGGCACCAGCATAATTCCGGTGCCATGAATGGGAGTATAAACAATTTTGAGAGCATGCTCCTTAATGCAGGCTTCCGGATTAATGCTTAATCCCTTTACCATTTCAAGATATTTTTGATCCATTTCTCTTCCGATCAGCGTAATATTTTCTGGTTTGCCATTCCATTTTACATCATCAAGTGTTTTTATTTTTTCAACTTCAGTGATCACATTTTTATCATTAGGAGGCACCAGTTGTCCCCCGTCATTCCAGTAAGCTTTGTAACCATTATATTCTTTTGGATTATGAGATGCAGTAATAACAACTCCACCCTGGCACTGCAAAGTTCGAATCGAAAAACTGAGTTCCGGTGTAGGTCTTATATCATCAAACAAATACACTTTTATATCATTCGCGGCAAATATTTCCGCAGCGATTTCAGCAAATTGCCTGCTGTTGTTTCTCACATCATGTGCAATAGCCACTTTCACTTCCGGAAAACATTTCTTTAAATAATTAGCATATCCTTGAGTTGCCATTCCAACCGTATATTTATTCATGCGATTGGTTCCCACACCCATAATTCCGCGCAGACCACCCGTACCAAATTCCAGGTCTTTATAAAAAGCATCTTCTAATGCCGCAGGATCTTCTTTTTGCAATTGCTCAATTTCAGTTTTGCTGGCTTCATTATAATTTCCATTAAGCCATTCATTAATTCTGTTTTCAGTTTTTGTATCCATGATCTTTTTTTTACAATTTAAAGATATTCATTTTGATTTATTTCATCTATTAAATAACATCCGAGCCTTACTTTTGCCTTATGTGTTTATACAAAAAAATAACTGTTTTTATTTTACCCGTTTTCTGTTGCTTTATTATTTATCAAAATGTTTTTTCTCAAAATAAAAGTTATAATAATGCTACAGTTGATTCAAGGATTTCTGCAGATACATTCAGAACATATCCTTACAATAAAAAAAGAATCCGATTAGTTACTGCCGCCAATATCATTGGTTACGGAGGAACATTAGTGGGATTAAATGCGATCTGGTATGCGAAATATCCACGTTCATCATTTCATTTTTTTAATGATGATGCAGAATGGCAGCAAATGGATAAAGCAGGACACATTTACAGTGCCTACACAGAAAGCAGGATGAGTATGGAAGCGTGGCGATGGGCAGGTTTCTCAAGAACAAAAAGTATCTGGATTGGCGGATTGAGTGGCGTTGCTTACCAATCGATCATTGAAATCCTTGATGGATTTTCTTCCCAATACGGATTTAGTCCCGGAGATTTTACAGCAAACATTATCGGTTCTTCTGCATTTATTTCACAGGAACTTGCATGGAATGAACAAAGAATACAATTGAAGTTTTCATTTCATAAAAAATATTACGGAGAAGGAGATTTGGATGCAAGAGCCGATCAGCTTTACGGAAGCTCCGAGTTAGAAAGATTTATAAAAGATTACAATGCACAATCTTATTGGGTTAGCGCAAACATTCAATCTTTTTTTCCTGATACCGAATTACCGCGCTGGTTAAATATTTCTGTTGGCTATGGCGCAGAAGGAATGTTTGGCGCCAGAAGGAATATCTGGCATGATGCCGAAGGAAATCTTTTTGATCGAACAGACATTAAACGATATCGACAATGGTATCTTTCGCCCGATGTAGATTTTACAAAGATCAAAACGAATAAAAAAGGTATAAAAGTTTTATTGTTTGTATTGAGTTCTTTTAAATTTCCTGCACCAACGTTAGAATTTTCAAACGGTAGCTTTAAAGGACATTGGATTGTTTTTTAATCGAGTGCTGCATTTTTTTAAACCATGTTACCTGCCTCTTCGCATAATGCCTTGTATTTTTCTTAATTTCTTCAACTGCTTTTTCTAGTGAAATCTTCCCTTCAAAATATTCGAACAATTCTTTGTAACCTACTGTTTGCAAGGCGTTTAGATGCCTGTAGGGAAATAAGCTTTCGGCTTCTTTCAACAATCCTTCTTCCATCATTTGATCCACACGATTATTAATATTTGTATAGAGTTGATCACGTGAAAGTTCCAGTAAAATATTTTTTATTTCAAAATTGCGGTTCATTTTTTTTCCAGAATGAAAACTAAGAATTGATTTACCGGTTGATATTTTTACTTCAAGAGCCCGAAGCATTCTTTGCGGATTTTGCATTTCTCCATTTTCAAAAAAATCATGATCATGAAATTTTATTTCATCATGCAACCATTGAAATCCATTCTTTAAATATTTATCATTAATTTCTCTACGAATATTTTC
This sequence comes from Hanamia sp., assembly GCA_035606215.1. Taxonomy (GTDB): domain Bacteria; phylum Bacteroidota; class Bacteroidia; order Chitinophagales; family Chitinophagaceae; genus Ginsengibacter. The sequence goes on along the minus strand of DATNFV010000066.1, from coordinate 22,934 downwards.
GTCAATTCCCGGGATTTCATCAATGCCTTCCGCAAAAGCTTTAATGTACAAACCTGTGCCGCCAACCATTATTGCCACATCATTTTTTTTGAAAATTTCATTAACTGCATTCAGTGCATATTCCTCAAATGTTTTCACATTCATTTCATCATGAACAGAATGTGAATTAATAAAATAATGTTTTACTTTTCCCAGTTGTTCTTTGGAAGGCTTTGCAACGCCGGTATTTAGTTCTTTAAAGCATTGCCGGCTGTCGGCAGAAATAATTTGTGTTTGAAATTTTTGAGCAAGCTCTATTCCATAAGACGTTTTTCCAACAGCGGTTGGACCGCAAATAATAATGCAGGTTTTCTTATTCATTTTGATGGCTGGTTTGTAAAGAACCAACTATATTATCTTTTTTAAATTTCTTCAATATTCTCGCCATTGCTTTCCTCTTCAGCAGCTTCACTTTCATCCGAACCTTCACCTTCCTCTCCATATCCATCAGCAAGAACGGAAGTATTCAGATCATACTTCTCTTCAATCTCAGAAAGTTTTTCATTGATCAAACCCTTTGTTCCGTATTGGCTTGGAGCAATTCCTTCACTTCGGCTGCAGGAAGGATAAGTAATTTTTACGTTCTCTTCTTTATTTACGTTAATCAGTTCTACCAGGAAAGTCCAGTTCTTATGAAAATCATAAACATAAATAAATTTCTGGTTCGGCTCGCGGATCTCGCTGCTAATCTGCGTTTCCTTCATCAGTAGCGGCTCAGCTTTATACGTTTTATCATATTTTTCCAAAGTGATTTCTTTACCCCGCTGCCAGTTGTCGTTGCTACGGTAAAAAGTTGCATGGTGTTTATTGTCAAACTCAAAACACTTCAAAATAATTTGATGCAAATCAAAAAAAGTTTGTGTATGCCTGATAACAACATCACGATACACACTATCATCATCTTCCCAATAAACTCTGAATTTTAATATTGCCATATCACGAAATTACGGCTTAGTTTTTAATTAAAAGATTTGCCGGGAATGCGTTGCAGATAACGAACTTTTTATCAAGGTTAAAGAATTAAAACTTTTTATTCAACATCAGCATTTTCAAGCAACTCCCAAGTCCTTTGCAACCTTTATCATGTATTCAAAAGCTGCATCAAATTGATTGGGGATTTCCCCATCTAAAATGGCTTCCCGAACGGCGTTTTTTATTTCTCCAACAACCCTCGACGGTGGCAGAGAAAATTCTTTCATAATAATTTCTCCGGTTACAGGTGGCTGCCAGTTGCGCAAATGATCTGATTCTTCCACTTCTTTTAAACGCTTTTCAACCATTTCAAAATTGGCCAAATATCGCTGCACCTTTTGTTTATTCTTTGAAGTAATATCTGCTTTGCAAAGAGTCATCAAACTTTCAATATCATCACCTGCATCGAATAATAATCTCCGTATTGCTGAATCAGTTATATTCTCTTTTGTAAGACTGATTGGGCGCAAATGCAATTCAACCATTTTCTTCACGAATTTCATTTTTTCATTCAATGGCAATTTCAATTGCGCAAAAATTTTGGGTACCATTCTTCCACCTACAACCTCGTGCCCATGGAAGGTCCAGCCATGTCCTTCTTCAAATTTTTTTGTCACCGGTTTTGCAATATCATGAAGGATCGCAGCCCAGCGAAGCCAAAGATCATCAGTGTTTTTAGAAATATTATCAAGCACTTGCAGCGTATGATAAAAGTTATCTTTATGGCCTTTCCCATCAATATATTCAGCGCCAACCAGGGCAATCATCTGGGGGAAAATGATTTTTAATAAACCGGATTTATATAAAAGATCAAATCCAACAGAAGGTTTTTTGGTCATTACAATTTTATTGATCTCGTCAATAATTCTTTCGCTACTAACAATTTTTATTCTCTCTGCGTGTTGCTGTATTGCGGCAAAAGCTTCAGGAGAAATGGTAAAATTTAACTGGGTTGCAAAACGAACAGCGCGCATCATTCTCAATGGATCATCAATAAAAGTTTGCGCGGGAGGAAGAGGCGTTTTAATAATTTTATTTTCAATATCGTCAAGTCCATTCAAAGGATTAATCAATTTTCCAAAGTCATTTTTATTAAGGCTTATAGCAAGCGTGTTAATAGTAAAATCCCTTCGAAGCCTGTCTTCATCAATGTTTCCGGGAAGTACATCAGGTTTGCGGCTATTAGCATTGTAGCTTTCCTTTCGCGCACCAACAAATTCTATTTCAAAAGGAAATTCGTTTAAAAATACTTTTATCTGTGCTGTTCCAAAATTTTTAAAAAAATTTATAGCAGGCTTCGGAGAAAATTTTCCAGCAGTTTTTTTGGCCAGTTCAATCCCATCGCCAATGCAAACAATATCTGCATCCTTTGTAGAACGGTTTAAAATTTTATCACGAACAAAACCACCAATGATATAAGCAGGCATTTTCAATTCTTCAGCTGCATCACTTATCTTTTCAAAAATAAAAATCTCTTCGTTCGTGCAATTGATTTCCATGCCGCAAAAGTAATTGGATAAATTGTTTCAGAATAATTTGTTGATGGAATAAGGAACTTGCCAGAGTTCAATTTTTGAAAATAAGAATTGTAATTAGTTTTTGCTTACCCACTAAATTTTAAAATTAAAAAGGTAACGAGATAGAATCAGGTTCAATAAACTCGTGGGTAAAATCATTTTCCAAAAAACTTACGGGAGAATCTGCCATAGTAATAATATCTTTTTTTGTAAATCCCCACGGTTCCCAATAACCTTCCAAAACATGTGCAAACATCTGGTCGTCCCACATAGCAAATAAAGGATCAGCAATGGTTTCAGACATTGGCAAAGATTCTATCACCACTTTTTCATCTGCTATTTCAATAATATGTTGCGATTGTTTTCTTAATAAATAATTAGCATACAAAAATCGTGAACACAACTCTTCAAACTGAATCGGATGCAAAACTTTATCAGATATCTTATCAATAATTTCCTGTTGATTTTTTCCAATAGTCCCATTATCCTGAAGGCATGCAACGATTCCAAAACCATTCATACCTAAAGAGAAATTTAGATTGGTGGGCTCGTCTTTATAGTTAAAAGTATCCTTTGAATATTTAAGTTTGACGATTCTTATCGTCCATGGTTTTGAACTTTTAAATTCCATTGGAACCAATAGCGATTGCAACATCAAATGCAACTTTGCAAATCTTTGCCGAAGCAATTTTGAAAGTTCGAATTCCTTTCCTTTCGAACGTCTTGTTGCCCGGCTTATTTCCAAACATATTTCATTATATATAACTCCATAAACAATTTTACCCATCCACAAAAACAATCTCTCTTCCGGAATCTTTTTTACTTCTTCATAACCGGCCTCAAATGCATTTTTAATTTCTTTATCGATAATCTCAAATGCTTTTTTTACTTCCGCAGAACAAGGTAATTTCAAATCTTCATAACGGATTCCGCTTACCTGATCAAGAAGCCGGAATCTTTTTTCTCTTAAAGAAAAACGATCCAGAATCCAATCAGGAAAAATACAAATGGATGGGGCAGCTTCCTGCAAATCGTTGCCCGTTAAAAAGCATGTTTCCGGATCAAAATGTAACGTATCAAATGGATTAAAAAGCGCAATTGGCATGGCGGCAAATTTAATATTTAAATCGCTTTCTCACAAAATGGAAAACGCGTTATTTCTTTCTTCCAGGATTAAAAAAACTAAATTTTTCTATTTTTCTATGGCCTATTTACATTTCAATTTTGTCTGATAAAAATAAAAACTGTCATCAAAAAATAATACACCACTTTTAGTAATGGATGTGCAGGGAGGAATTATAAAAAATCTTAGAGAAAAAGCAGAACCATTTATTGAACTTGTTTCAAAAGCTGCAGAAGCAGCGCTGGAAGCAGGTTTTATTGGTTTTCTTCATTGTGGTACGTTTTCGGAAAGGCTATCCTGAACTGAATCATTGCAATAAAATGTATGAGTGGATTAAAAATAATACAGCACATTCTTTCAAAGAAAATTCACCAGATACCCAGCCTATTATTTCGCCAAAAGAAAATGAATTTGTTGTACCTAAAAAACGAATAAGTGCTTTTGCAGGAAGCGATCTTGAAATGCTTTTGAGAGCATAGGAAATTAATCACCCGGTTTTTTGGTATTGCAACAAAGTGGGGTTGTTCGTCAACAACAAGAGCCGCTGGGGATAAAGATTATGCTTTAACCATTTTGTTCGATTGTTGCACTATCAAGACGAAGAAGTAAAAACATTACTAAGTTGATTGCAATTGATCTAATGATGAGATGATTCTTTGACGCGTTTCTTCATCAGTCAAAGTTTCAGGAACAAATTTTTCTCCAATCAGTTTTTCATAAAGCTCAATGTAGCGATTGCGGATAATGCTGATCCATTCGTCCGTCATTTCAGGAACCTGTTGTCCTTCTTTGCCCATAAAATTATTTTCAATCAGCCATTCTCTTACAAATTCTTTGCTTAATTGTTTTTGCTTCTCACCTTTTTTTTGCCGCTCTTCAAAAACATCGGAATAAAAATAACGTGAGCTGTCAGGTGTATGAATCTCATCGATCAAAATAATTTCATTTCCTAATTTTCCAAATTCATATTTCGTATCAACCAAAATCAATCCTCTTTTTGCAGCAATCTCTTTTCCTCTTTTAAAAAGTTGTAGCGCATACTTTTCCATTTGTTCATAATCTTCCTTTTCTACAATTTTCCTTGCTATAATTTGCTCTTTACTGATGTCTTCATCATGGCCTTCAGCGGCCTTTGTGGAGGGTGTAATAATGGGCTCAGGGAAATAATCATTTTCTTTTAAACCGTCCGGCATTTTTTCTCCGCATAAAATTCTCTCTCCCGATGCATAAGTTCGCCAGGCATGTCCTGTAAGGTTTCCACGAACAACCATTTCCACTTTGAAAGGAACACATTTTTTACCGATAGAAACGTTGGGCGCAGGAGTAGTTAACAGCCAGTTTTTGCAAATGTCCTTTGTTGCGTTGAGCATATAAGCAGCAACCTGATTTAATATCTGTCCTTTATTTGGAATTGGCTTCGGTAAGATCACATCAAAAGCAGAAATACGGTTGCTGGCAATCATTACCAGCAATTCATCATTGATGGTATAAACATCCCGTACTTTCCCTTTGTAAAAATCAGTTTGTCCCTTGAATAAATTTGAATTCATATCGATAAAAAAATATGCTGCAAAAGTGCAGATAAAATTTTAGTAAATGCAAGAAAGACTATTTTTAAAAGGTTAATAAATATTTTTTTGTTCAATAACTACAAAGCTTATATTGCTTTTAAATTCTAACCCAAATCATATTTATGAGAAACCTCTTGAAATTTCTAACTCTATTTTTGCTTGCCAACATCGTCTCAGTTACTATCTTCTCTCAAACCAAAACAATAAAAGGGATTGTAGTCAGTAAGGCAACGGCAGAAGGCGTTCCAGCTGTTTCGGTAACCATAAAAGGTTCTCAGGAAGGAACCTATACAGATGACAAAGGAAAATTTTCTCTTGATTTCAAAGGCGACTTTCCGCTTACGTTAATTGTTTCTTCCATTGGTTATCAGCAGCAGGAGATTGTTGTAAATAAGGAAGAATTTATTACTGTTACTGTTCAGAATATTAGCACACTTGGACAGGAAGTAGTTGTTTCAGCAACAAGAACGCCATCAAGAATTTTGGAGTCTCCGGTTACAATCGAAAGAATCAGCACGTTAAATATCAGAAATACGCCGGCGGTATCTTATTATGACATGATCGGAAAACTGAAAGGAGTGGATATGGTAACTGCTTCGCTCACTTTTGCTTCACCAAGTACGCGCGGTTTTAATGGAAGTGGCAATCTTCGTCTGAACCAGATTGTGGATGGAATGGACAACCAGGCTCCGGGATTAAATTTTTCAGTTGGAAATGTAATTGGTTTAACAGGATTAGATGTAGCAAGTGTGGAATTGTTACCAGGCGCATCTTCTGCATTATATGGACCAGGAGGAATGAATGGTGCGATCATCATTAACAGTAAAGATCCTTTTAAATACCAGGGTTTGTCTTTTGAAGAAAAAACGGGTGTGATGAATATAAATAATGATACAAGAAATTCGTCTGCATATTACGATTGGTCGTTGCGCTGGGCAAAAAAAGTAAGCGATAAATTTGCATTTAAAATCGGAGGAGAGCTTGTTCAGGCAAAGGATTGGGTTGCAAACGATTATCGGGATTATGACCGTCTTGGTACAACCGGTGGAATTAAAAACGGAACACGCGAAACTGATCCAAATTATGATGGCGTCAATGTTTACGGCGATGAAACAACTGCTGATATTCGCAGTAATGTTTTAAATCCACTTGCACGACTCGCACCTTTTTATGCGCCTTATATTAATTCATTGCCTGCATCAATGCCTGTTTCAAGAACAGGATATCTCGAGAAAGATGTTATAGATCCAAACACAATCAATTTCAAATTGTTTGGCGAAGCAAGTTATAAGATTACAGAAAATACTTCCTTCAACGCAGAAGGATATTGGGGAACAGGTAATACTGTTTACACCGGCAGCGACCGATATTCATTATTAAATTTAAAAGTTGGACAATACAAGGCTGAATTGGTAAATACGCATTGGTTTCTAAGAGCTTACACTACCCAGGAAAATGCCGGCGATTCTTATAATGCAACTGTTACAACAAGATTGGTAAACGAAGCATTGAAACCTAGTGGCGGCGTTGACGGCTGGTATGCGCAATATGCGCTTGCTTTTTTAAACGCAAAATTATCTGGGCAAACAGATATTGCTGCACAGAATACAGCAAGGGCAGTAGCTGACATTGGAAGACCGGCACCAAGCTCTGCAGAATTCAAGCAACTTTTTGACCAGATAAGAAGTGTTCCGATTTCGAAAGGCGGAGGATTATTTGTTGACAAAACCAATCTTTACAGTGTTGAGGGGCAATATGATCTTTCACCAAAAACTTCAAAAGTTGCCGATGTGTTGGTGGGCGCAGATTATAAAAGATATGTCCTGAACTCTGAAGGAACTTTATTTGCAGATTCAACAGGAAAAATTCCAATCAATGAAGTCGGCGCATACGTTCAGGCAAGCAGAAAAATTTTTAATGAACGCTTAAATCTGATCGCTTCAGGGCGGTATGATAAAAACCAAAATTTTGATGGAAGATTTACGCCGCGTTTTTCTGCCATTATAAAAGTTGGGGAAGACAATAATATCCGTTTATCTTATCAACAGGCGTATCGGTTTGGATCAACACAACAACAGTGGATCAACCTGCGGGTTGCAGGTGGAACCGCGTTAATAGGCGGTTTGCAGAGCTTTAAGGACTTTTATCATTTCTCTGATAATCCTGTTTATGCCATTGACAATAATTTATTTTCAGGCTCTCCGCAAGTTCAGCATTTTGATAAATTCAAAGCAGAGTCAGTAAACTCTTTTGAAGCTGGTTATAAAGGACTTTTATTCAATAAAAGATTATTGATAGATATGTACGGATATTATGGAACCTATCATAATTTCATAGCGAGAACTTTGGTAGCACAATCTGTAAATGGAGATAAAAGTGTGTTTACCGACACTGCAACAGTAAGAGCTAATCTGAGTAACCCAAATTTGGTAACGACTTATTCTGTTCCAACTAATGTGAAAGGAAATGTCAATACTTATGGTTTTGGAATTGGATTAAATTATTCACTTCCTCACAATTTTTTATTGGGAGCTAATGTTACTTCCGATCATCTTGATAATGTTCCTGAAGGATTTATCGCAGCTTTCAACGCACCGAAGTATAGAATTGGTGCTACTTTCAGCAATACAGGCTTTGGACATCAAAATCGTTATGGTTTTAATATTACTTATCGCTGGCAGGACGAAGTAAATTACCAGGGCGATTTTGCAAACGGTCTTGTTCCTGCTTTTCAAACTTTGGATGCACAGGTAAGTTATAAGTTTCCTCAGCAAAAAGTATTATTAAAATTAGGTGGAACAAACATTCTTAATCAATACTATCGCGATGGTTTTGGCAATCCTGCTATTGGAGGTCTTTATTATGTAAGTGTTGGCTACAATTTATTTTAAACAAATTAATCCGATCATTTTTAAATAAAAAATATGAAACTAATTGTTATTAAAAAATCCTCATTCATAAGAATCTATTTGCTTGGAATGTTGTTTACTATTGCATCCTGCAATAAGCCTCTTCCGGATGCAACTCCAATTGTTTATCCTTCTTTAAATAATGATTCTACAACAATTGGAAGTTTGATCAGTTCTGATACAAGTTATAGTTTTTTTGCTGCAGCCGCAAAAAAAACCGGACAACTTAATCAGCTCGGTGCCGATAATACTGAATTTACAGTATTTCTTCCCAACAACAACGCTTTTCGCGCATCAGGAATTCCTTCTGTTGCTGTTGTGAATTCTTTGCCCGCTCAAACTCTTGCAGGAATTGTTGGGTATGCTATAATTCCCGGAAGACAATTTTTGTCTACTGCTGTTTCAACTTCATTTCCAAATGAACAATTACCTACATCTATTACAATTGGAACTTTGCCAGGAACACCAATTCCATTAAACCTTACAACCTTTCCATCTGTTTCTTCAACAGGCTTTTATGATAACAATATTCCTGTTGTAAAATCCGATCTTAAAATGAAAAACGGCGTTGTTCATTTGGTTGCTGGAATTGTAGCTCCTCCTCCACAATTGTTGAAGATAGCAATATATAATAATCCGGATCTTGCTTATTTTAAAGCAGCTGTAGAACGCGCTGACAGCGGCCAGGTTGGCTTGAACAGAATTGATTCTTTGTTGGGATATGCAGTAACAAACATGACCGTGCTTGCCCCCAATAACCAGGCATTTCAAACTTTACTTTTTGGAACAATTTATAGTTCTTTATTGCAACAGCACATTGATGCAGCAACAGCAGGTCAAATGGCAACTTCACTTTCATCTTCGCCAACTGTATTTAGCAATCCGCTTTTGTTCAGTTCTTTGTCCGCAGCTACAGTAAGAGGAATTTTATTCTATCATTTATTAGCAACACCAAACCCAAATACAGGTTCGTACGAACCTAACATTCGTGTTTTTTCAAATAATTTCTCCACCCCATCCACCTTCTATAAAACTATGTTGAATGCCGCAATTGGAGTTCATCCGGGAATAATGGCGGAGGCAACTTTTACCGGAGCTTTTGTAAGCAGTTTGAAATTTACGGGACTTGGAACTTTTCCTCCCGGAGGTGCACCTTATTCCGGCGGTGCTGCAAATGCAGTCAGCAAGGACAACAATGCTGTAAATGGTGTGTATTATGTGATAGACAAAGTATTATTACCACAATAAGGATTATCACAATAAAAAATGGCGGATGATGAATCATTCATTTTCCGCCATTTTTATTTGTATCGAAATATTTTAAAAAGTAACCAGATAAATAAGTTGATTTCTTATTTTATTCATCAAATCTTTTCACAATAAATTTTATTTGATTTGTTGATGAATTTACTTTCCATTTTTTGTTTTCAAAATGTAAATCAATTTCAATTGTTTTTCTACCTGGCAAATGAAAAGATGTTTCCTGATTTGTACTTTCTTCATCAAACACCATCAACTCAATCTCCGTCCAATCCATAAATTCTGTCGATTGCGCTAACGCAATATGTGGTATGACAGAACCATTTTTTACCAAAACAATTCCCGGCAATTCTCCTGCTTTTATATCAATCCATTGCCGGCCTTCATACACTTTTTTTGTTTGATAATCGATCCATTTTCCTTTTGGCAAATAAACATTCCTGGATGAAGTTTTTTCTTCCATCAATGGCGCAATGAGCATGTCTTCTCCAAATAAAAACTGATCTTCTAAATTCCATGTCGTTGGGTCATCGGGATAATTTAAAAACATTGCTTTCAACATTGGCCAACCATTCTGCGAAGCAATGAAAGCCTGGCTAAAAATATAAGGCATTAAACGGTATCGCATCTCCACCATCTTGCGAAATATGTTCAAAAACTCATCACTGAACTCCCATGGTTCGCGGGGCGGAAATCCGTGAACCCGGCTATGAGAAGTAAACATGCCAAAGAAAGTCCACCGTTTAAAAAGTTCTTCTTTCGGCGCTCCGGAAAATCCGCCAATATCATGACTCCAGAATGAAAATCCGCTTAGTCCTAATGACAGTCCGCCTCTTAAACTGCCCGCCATTCCTGCATCTGACACTTCTGCATCGCCACCCCAATGCACTGGATTTCTCTGTCCGCCTGCCCATGAACTGCGGGACCAAATTAAATTTTCTCCATTAATTTCTTTGGTGATTTTACTTACCAATTGTGTATAGCGTAATGGATAATTATTGTGTTCATAATATCCACTTCTGCCACTTGCGTATAAGCCTTTTAGTGGTGCGGCTTCGCCAAAATCTGTCTTTATAACGGTGATGCCCAAACGTAAAAGTGCTTTTATTTTTTCCGAATACCATTCGACGGTTTCCGGATTTGAAAAATCAAGGATGGCATCTTCTGTTGCTACATTTCCATTACCATCTTTGATGTATAATTTCTTTTTGATCACTTCATTAAATATTGGATTTAACGGCGTGAAATAGGGAATTTGCCAAAGTGATGTTTTGAATCCTTTTTCTTTTAATTCCTTAGTCATTCTCTTTGGATCAGAAAAGGCTTTTTTATCAAATTCAAAATCGCAATTGATCCCGCTTTTAAACCAACCTGCATCAATATGGATCACGTCGCAGGGAATTTTATGCTTTCGCAATTTATCTGCAACAGTTATTACTTCTTTTTCGGAACGATAAGAAAAACGGCTCATCCATAAACCAAAACTCCAAAATGGCGGTATAGAACTTTTACCCGTGAGGTTTGTGTATTCTGTAAGTATTTCCTTTGGTGAACCAATAAAGAAAAACAAATCCAGTTGATCATCTCCGACAAATAAAGTTTTGCTGCCTTCATGTGTATAACCAAAATCCATTGTAACCGGAGACGTGGTGTGGACAAACATTCCATAACCACGGCTGCTCATATAAAATGGAACCGGTTTATACATTTGTTGGCTGGCTGTACTTTGCGTATCACAAGTCCACAGTACCATTTTTTGTCCACGTTTATTTAATCCCGTAAAAGATTCGCCACATCCAAAAATTTTTTCATCAGGCATTAAAGAAAAAGAGGCGGCAATACTTCTTGAATAATCAACAGATCTTTTTATGAACAGAAACGGATATTTTTTTGAATGCATTCCTTCCAGTTCTTCAAAGCTATTGGTTGAGGTCAGTAGTTTTCCAGCTTGATTAAACAATTCCAGCTTGAAATTTTTTTTATTCAAAATCAAAGAACCATGTTCACTTTTATAAATTATTTTTTCACGATCTTCTTTTGATTTCCATCCACCTTTTATTTCCGGTTCGCCATCCAGCATTAAGGAAGCATGCTCCTGTTGCAGTGCAGATGTGGTTCTCAGGCGGAGCCTTATAGTTTTTGAATTAATGAATGACAAAGAAAAATTGCAAACGGGATGCGATTCGTAATTCTGGAAAGGCGCTTCTTTTTGCTCTGCCTTCTGAAGATGCATATCAATTTTATTAAAAAACCAATCCATGATCCAGCGATGATAATTCCACTGAATTTTTCCTTCTCCCTTTTTTGCATTAAAATCTTTTACTTCTCCGGAAACAAAATATTCGTTTTCCAATTCATAAAAATCATCCATGATATCCAGAGGATGATTGAGAAATTTTGATTGCTGAGACATCGGTTAGTTTTTAGTTTTTAGTTGCTAGTTGAAGCACTTCAATTGCATAAGGCGATAGCTTTATCTGAAACTTATCTTTAGAAAATGTTGGAGAAACAGTTCCGTTTAAAACATGAATACTTTTTTTCTCAGGGTCAAAATCAGGATAAGTTATTTCTGCATTTTGTTCTGAATCAGAAAAATTTACAATCACTGTTATCGCATTTACCGAATCGAATCTTCGATATGAAAAGACAGCATCGTTAGTGTTGGCAATGGTTTCATAATTTCCTGAAGAAATCACCGGATTTTCTTTTCTGATGCGGATCATCTTTTTATAAAAATTATAAATCGAATTAGAATCGGGTTTTTCTTCTTCCAAAGAAATGCCATCATTTGGTTTTGCGTAACGGTGATCCCACCACGGACCTGAATTTTTATACCACAAAGCCATTCCTTTTCCGGTATCAGATTTATACCATTCAAATGCCTCCCGATCCGGAATTTCATTCGCATCCGTCATTCCCCATTTTTGCCATTCACCTTTTCCATTCATGCCCAATTCCTGGCCGTAATAAATGGATGGAGTTTGACCAAGTAATAATTCCAGTGCGGCAGCGATCTTTAATTTTGGCAAATATCCATTTACCTGATTAGCAAATCTTGGCAGATCATGGTTTTCAATAAAAAGAATTTGATGATTTCCTTTGGGAAAAACATGAAAAGCAGAATCTGTCATCAGCGTTAAATATTTTTTATTAAAAGAACGAATGCCTCCCATTAATTTAAAAGAATAAACCCTGTCAACACCAGCTTTCGTGATATAATCCGCAGGCCACGAATTCCATTCTGCCTGTTCCGCTACATTGATAATTTTGGGATTTATTTTTTTTATTGCTGTAATTAACGGTTTCCAAAAAGATTCAAAAAGATTCGTTTCGCGGCCTTTATAATCCAGATCATTCATCATGTGATCAAAACGAAAACCATCCACTCCATCATCAAAGTTGCCGTCTTTATTGGGATCCAGCCAGTAAGAAAATAATTTAATATTGTAATCAAGGACTGCAGGATTTCTTAGATTTACCATGATGAGTTTTTTTATCACTCCATTATATCCTTTCAATTCTGTAAGGTTCATCACAATACTTTCAGTTTCAGTATGCGCCGAATCTTTCCAAACCAAATAATCACGGTAGGGCGATTTCAAATTATTGTAAGAACTTTTATACCACGGATGATCTTCGCTAACATATTGCGTTTCCATATCCATATAAATTTTCATTCCACGCCGATGCACTTCTTTTACCAGAGAAAGATAATCCTGCATGCTTCCTAATGTGGAATCAATTTTATAAAAATCATCGGAAAAATAATTGTGATAAAAAACAGAATGATATAAAGGAAGCAATTGAATAGATGTAACTCCGAGATCCTGTAAATAATCCAATTTTTCCTGGAGTCCTTTCAGGTCGCCTATTTCATCGCCGTTGCTATCATAAAAGCTTCTTTGAAAAACGTGATACATGATTTCACTATTTACAGAATTACTGTTTGATACAGAATTAATTTTTTTTGAAAAACAGGAAGACAAAAAAGTGAGAATAAGACAGGAAAACAAAAGTTTATTGATACCGGATTTCCACATTTTTTTATTTTTAAATCGGCACAAGTTTACTAATTTTTATCCAGCTTTTATTTGGTAACAGTAAACAGAGAAATAAATAAGAATCATGATTTCTTTTTTGCTAATTCTAAAAAATAATAGACTTAATATTGGAGAAGTGATTTAGAAAAGAAAATGAAAGTCCTCAGTCTTAACTTGAATTTTTGTAAATGAATATCGCTCCTGTTATAGTTTTAATCGTTCTTGCCTTGCTGATTTTGTTTTTTATTTTTTATAAAAAACCAAAGAAAAAGATCGCCCTTCCTGCAAATTATAAAACCCTTTTATCTCAGCATGTTGCTTATTATAACAGACTTCATGAAAAAAATAAAACCCGGTTTGAGGAAAAAATAAAAGACTTTCTCTCCTACGTCCGGATTGACGGAATTGATACAAATGCCGATGATCTTGATAAACTATTGGTAGCTGTAAGTGCCGTTATTCCTGTGTTTGGTTTTGAAAAATGGAAGTATTATAACCTTCGGAATGTGCTTCTTTATCCCGGCTCGTTCAATAAAGATGAGTTTCTTGCTTCCGGCTATGAGCAAAATACTTTGGGAATGATTGGAAACGGTCCGATGCAAAAAGTAATGATTTTATCGAAACCCGCTTTGCATTTTGGTTATACACAAGCATCAAAAGAAAATACAGGAATTCATGAATTTGTTCATTTACTGGATAAAGAAGATGGATATGTTGATGGATTGCCAGAGGCATTACTCAATAGAAAATTCAATTCAAAATGGATTGAACTGATGAATAAAAATATTCAAACAATTATTGAAGGCCGTTCAGATATTAATTATTATGGGGCAAGTAACAAAGCTGAATTCTTTGCGGTTGCTTCTGAATATTTTTTCAACCAACCGGAAATGTTCAAGGAAAATCATCCGGAACTTTTTGAATTAATGTGTACAATTTTTAACCAGGATCCGGAAATTGGAGAATAAATGAAATGATTTTATTCCCAACCGCTGGCAAGTACATCAGCAATATGGATTGTTTTAAGCGGTAAATCTTTCTTTGAAATAACACCTTGCAAATGCATCAGACAACTAAGATCCGTTGAAATAATATGAGTAGCACCTGTAGATAAAGCATGATGTATTTTCTGATCAGCCATTGCTGCAGAAATAGCATCAAACTTTACGGCAAATGTTCCACCAAAACCACAACATGTTTCTGTATCTTTCATTTCAATCAGCTCAAGGCCTTTTACTTTTTTCAGCAAATTTCTTGGACCTTCTTTTATTTTACATTCGCGTAAAGCTGAACAACTATCATGATAAGTTGCTTTCACATTTAGTTGCGCTCCGTAATTTTCAATCTTCAAAATATTGGTCAAAAATTCTGTGAATTCAAATATTCTTGATGAAAGATTTTTCACCAAATTATGTTGCGATGAATTTTGAAAAAGTTCGCCATAATAATTTCTTACAAACCCAACGCACGAAGCCGAGGGCGCAACGATATAATCGGAACCTTCAAAATCTTTGATAAATTTTGAGGCAACACTTTTAGACTCTTCCCAAAAACCAGCATTAAAAGCCGGTTGTCCACAACATGTCTGATTGGTATTATAATGAACGTCACAGCAACCTTTCTCCAAAACTTTCGCCATATTAAATGCAGTTTCAGGATATAACTGATCAACAAAACATGGTATAAATAACTGAACGTTCATTAAAAGATTATAGGGTTATTTTGAATATTTCAGCGTGATCATTTTTAATGCTGTCAAAGCAGCTTCTTCACCTTTATTTCCAAGTGCACCGCCTGTTCTTTCATCAGCCTGTTGTTGATTATCCACCGTCAGTATGCCAAAAATAGTAGGAATTGGTAATGCCAGATTCAATTGCAAAATACCATCAGTAATCGCTTTGCATACATAATCAAAGTGAGGAGTACCACCACGCAATACACATCCAAGCGCAATAAAAGCATGAGGTTTTTCGAATTTATTCTGATATGTTTCCCAAAAATTTTTGATAGCAAATGGTATCTCAAATGCGCCGGGAACACTGAGTATTTTGTGATTTCCCATTCCGTATTTTTCTAAAATTCCTAAACATCCATTCAATAATTTATCAACTATTTCACGGTTCCATTGAGTATGTACAATAACAATACAGGCATCCTTCGGGAGAATGCCTGTGTCAATATTATAAAGATTTTCGTTGACTGTTGCCATGTGAATGCTGCGAATTTATTCTGAAAAATCTCCAAGTTTTGCCAGATAACGATCCACATTAGCAGCTTTTTCAGTAAGAGGGTAATCTGTTTTTATTTTTTTAAAGAGATCAATTGCGTCTTTGGTTTTACCAATAGTTTGTGCGAATAAAGCTGCTCTGAATAAATATTCTGAAGACGTAAAACCATCTTTTTCATTTACAGTCGCCGCTTTCTTATAATAATTAAGGGCATCATCGTTTTTATTCATTTCCGCATAAGCATCTCCAATCATTCCAAGAGCGCGGCTTTGAATTTGTGTAGCGCCATTGGCATCAAAATCTTTCAGATACTTAATTGATTTTTCGTACTGGCCCAGTTGCAAATAACAAGCACCGGCGTAATACTCACATAAATTAGCAGCTGGAGTTCCTGAATATTGATTGATGATTCTTAAAGCGCCGGGATTAATTCCATCGCCATTCAAAACTTTTGTTGCCAACAGCAATTTTGCTGAATCAGTAGCAGTAGTGAATTCAGTAAAATATTTTTGCGTTACAAAAACAACTTTATCAGCTTTTTCCTGTTCAGGAACTTTAAACATGTATTTGTAGATCAGCCAGGCTGCAATTAATACAATAATTGCAGAAGCAATATAAGTGATCATTTTACTATATTGATCCCAAAAGCCGCGGGCTTTTTGCAATACATCTACTTCCTGTTTGTAAGATTTTTTGTCCGCCATTAGTTATTTGTGTTGAAGCCGTTCGGCTTTCTGATTTATTATTTGTGATTGTTTTTTAGTGGTATTATTTAATCGGTGATGAATGGATAATCATCTTCTGCATAAACATCTTTAAGAACTTCATCGTCATCAGGAAAAGGACTTTCTTCTGCAAATTTCACTGAGTCAGCTACTTCATTTTTTACCCTTTCATTGATCTGCTCGATCTCTTCATCAGTTACGCCAACATTTTTCAGCTTTGCCAAAGTTGTTTCGATAGGATCCTGAAGTTTGTATTCTTCCATTTCTTCTTTTGAACGGTATTTGGCAGGATCGCTCATGCTATGGCCTTTGTAGCGATATGTTTTGATTTCCAATAAGGTAGGTCCGCCTTTTTCTCTTGCGCGCCTTACAGCTCTTTCAACTGCTTCATGAACCGTTTCCGGAACCATTCCATCTACCTGGTCGCCTGGCATTTCATAAGCATCTGCAAGTTTATAAATATCCAATACGTTTGAAGTTCTGGCAACGGAAGTTCCCATTGCATAGTTGTTATTTTCACAAATAAAAACGACAGGAAGTTTCCAAAGCATTGCAAGATTAAAAGTTTCATGAAGGATTCCCTGCCTTGCAGCACCATCACCAAAGAAACATAAAACCACGTTGTCCGTTTCTTTATATTTTTCAGCAAAAGCAAGTCCGGCACCAGTTCCAATTTGCGCACCTACAATCCCGTGACCTCCAAAAAACCGGTGATTTACACCAAAAAAGTGCATACTTCCGCCTTTCCCTTTGCTACATCCTGTAGCTTTTCCATAAAGTTCGGCCATGCATTCTCTTGGAGAAATTCCTTTTGCAATAGCCAAACCATGATCGCGATAAGCGGTAATAAAAATGTCGTCAGGAGCCGAAGCTGTCATACAACCAGCCGCAATCGCTTCCTGGCCAATATATAAATGGCAAAATCCACGGATTTTTTGCATTCCATACATTTGTCCTGCCTTTTCTTCAAAGCGCCGTAGCAGCAGCATCAGTTCGTACCAGTATAAATAAGTTTCTTTGGAAAACTTTGTAGCCAAGATTTTAAATTTTAGGCCGCAAAGATAATGGAAAAGAAAATAAATTTTACCTTAAAAATAGAATTCCGAACAGAGGTATTGAAAATCATTTTTACACTGAAAGAACAAATGCTTCTATTTCTTATTTTCCGAAAAATTATTTGAAATAAAAACGGCAAAACCGGTGTTAATACCGGTTTTGCTGAAAATTATCAATAAAAATTTTTATTTATTTTCTCTGCGCTATTTGCTCTTCTCCAATCACTTTTTCTAAAACTTTGACAGTTTCATTTATATAAATATCGTTGGCAATTGATTTTATAAATTGTGTTTGCTTTGTAACTTTTGCAGTATCTCCTGCGATTTCCAAAGAATCTGATGGTAAAGTTTGAACATGCAAGTCAGAAGGTGATTTGAGGAAGGAATCTAATTTTTTGGAAGCTTGCAGAATATCTTTCTGCATTTGCTTGTACTTTACAATATTTAAAGGAGTTTCATCATTTCTGTATTTATCAAGCAAGGCCACTTCATTTTTGATTCCTTTAAAATCAACATTTTTGCTGATATCTGCATTTACTGCTTCAACAACAGGAGTATAACTGTATCCAGGATTCCAAAGTGTATAAGTTGCTTTTGGAATTTCATCCCAATGCAAAGCATCCGGATTATCTTTTTCGCGCAGTTTTGCATTTTCAAGCCTGTCAGGAATAATAATATCCGGAACAACGCCTCTTAATTGTGTAGCGCCGCCATTGATTCTATAGAATTTTCTGAAAGTGAGTTTTACATCTCCCAGGCCTTCAGAAGCTTGGTTGAAGAAAGGATTTTCAGACTGAGGATCGAGCGAAACACTTCTCTGAACAGTTCCTTTTCCATAGGTAGAAGAACTACCGATGATAATCCCACGATGATAGTCCTGTATTGCAGCAGCAAAAATTTCAGAAGCTGATGCACTTAATTCATCTACCATTACTGCAAGAGGTCCGGAATATAAAGGGTCTTTTTCTTTGTACCTGTCAGGTAAAATACTTGCAGCGCCCTCGCGACCTTTCACCTGCACTACAGGACCGCCTTTGATAAATAAGCCAACCATATCAACTACATCTGATAAAGATCCGCCGCCATTTCCTCTCAAATCCATTACAATACCTTCTACATGAGCATCTTTTAATTTCTGCACTTCTTTGGCAACATCAGTAGCAGAGCGCCTTCCCGAAGGATTATCAAAATCGGCATAAAATTCAGGCAAATAAATGTAACCAATCCTATGCCCATTATTATTGACAACAGCGCTTTTTGCGAAAGTATCATCCAAAGAAATTTTATCTCTCAAAATTGAAACGACTTTGATCGTTCCATCTGCTTTCTTCAGCGTAAGTCTTACTTCTGAACCTCTTTTTTCTCCGCGTATCAATTTAACCGCATCAGTTACAGCATAACCGGTAACATCAACCGGAGCAGCATCTCCCTGCGCAACTTTCAAAATTTCATCTCCGGGAGTAATTTGATTTGTTTTCCATGCAGGCATTCCCGTGATCAGGCTTGCAATAGTAATCTTGCCATCTTTTTCCTGCAACTGCGCACCGATTCCATAAAAAGTTCCGCTCAGCATTTCGTCAAAACTTCTTTTATCAACCGGGGCAAAGTAAGTTGTATGCGGATCCATCGTGCTGGTAATTGAATTTACAAAATCACTAAATAGATCATCAGTTGTATTGTGATTTTTTAAAGTTTCAAAATAGCGGTCCATTTGTTTTGAAACAATTCCAATTGCTTCGCGCTGAAGTGTGGAATCTGCTTTGGAAGCAGAATCTTTATTAGTACTCGAATCTCTTTGTTCCTGCAGATCAACGTATCTTACCAAAACAAGATATTTCAAACGTTTTCTTCCATAGTCATTTCTTTCTTCTATCGTTTTCGGGTAATTCCTTTTGTCACCATCGGTTTGCAAAGATTCTTCCTTGGTAAAATCAAAAGGATGTTTTAGAATTTCTTTGTATGAAGCAGAAACTTCTGCCAGTCTTTTTAAATATGTATCACTGATAGCATAAAACGATTCAATGGGAGCACCGTGAATTTCGTCATCAATTCTGTTTTCATATTTCTTAAAAGCGTCAATATCTTTTTGCAGAAAAATATATTTATCCGGATCAAGATCTTCTTCATATTTTTTTAGAACTTCCTGTGAAAATTTGTCATCTATCTTTTTCGGATTGTAGTGACCTTGTTCTAAAACGATTCCTACATTCTGAAGTATCTTTTGATATTTTGTTTTAGGGTCGTCATTGCGTTCGCTTCTTCCCATCACTCCATATCCAACAAATAGGCCACCTAATATTAGAATAATAAGTACGGGAATAAATTTTTTGCTCATAATAAAACTGATTATTGGGTTCATAAGTAAAAGTAAAAGAAATTAAATTTCTACTTTAAAATTAAGTGATTGAATTAACAAAGGTTTTTGCAAAAGTATGTACGGTTTGAAAAAAGGATTATTTGGAAATTGATGACATTAAAAAACCCACTCTGCAAGAGTGGGACTTTTTCCTGGGTGGCTAATGGGGCTCGAACCCACGACCCTCAGAATCACAATCTGATGCTCTAACCAACTGAGCTACAGCCACCGTTTTTGGGACAGCAAAATTAAATGAAAATTTCCGGTAAAAGAACAAATGATTTTGGCTTTTACTTTTTTTTGTTTGTGCAAAAAAACTTCTGCCTTCTATAAAAAAAATTTAAGCAAATATGTTAATACATTTTAACCGTTGGCTGTTTATTAAATACCATTCATCTATAATTAAAAAATAGTTAGCAAAATATGCTTTGAGATTTGCAGCCCGATTTAAAAATAAACACCGCGACAATGAAAATCAAGAACTTTTACCTAGCTTTTCTATTAATTATTGCATCACTATCTGCAATGGCTCAATATCCACAAGTGCCTGCCAACCGTCCTGCAGGGGGACGTAATATGAATGTGGGCCATTTTTATGGAAAAGTCATTGATGGCAATACGAACAAACCGATTGAAGCAGCTTCTGTACAACTTTCTCATACGAAAATGGATACAGTAACCCGGAAGCCTAAATCTGTAATAGTGGCTGCGCTGCTAACAGATAAGAAAGGAGAATTTAGTATAGATAAATTGCCTGTTTTTGGAAAATACCAGTTATTGATCACTTCAGTTGGGCATGCACCATATTCAGATGAAATTTATTTCAATTTGAAAATGGGTGGCGATATGAATCAAATGTTAAATGCGATTGACAGAGATCTTGGAAATATAAAATTACTTCCGCAGGAAAAACAATTGGCCAATGTTGTAGTTACTGCCAGCAAGCCAATGATGCAAATGAACATCGACCGAAAAGTTTTTAATGTTGACAAAAGCCTTACCAGCGTTGGTGGAACTGCAGTTGATGTGATGAGAAACGTACCTTCCGTTAATGTTGATATAGACGGAAATGTGACACTAAGAAATGCAACTCCTCAAATTTTTATTGATGGAAGACCTACAACTTTAACTCTTGATGAAATTCCTGCAGATGAAATCGAAAGCATTGAGATCATTACCAATCCTTCTGCAAAATTTGACGCTTCAGGCGGAGGAGCAGGGATTCTTAATATTGTAATGAAGAAAAATAGAAAACCCGGATATAATGGGAATTTAAGAGGTGGAGTAGATTCAAGAGGTGGAACTAATCTGGGTGGAAATATTAATATCAGGCAGGGCAAAATTAATTTCTTTGTCAGCGGGAATTATTTTCATTTTAAATCTTTAAGCAGTAAAACAAATAATCGTGTTGACAATGTCAACGGTACCATTGCAGATCTTTTCCAGACAAGTAATCCTACCAATGACGGACGTATGGCAGGCGGTAATATAGGCTTCGATTATTTTATGGACAACAGAAATACACTGACAGTTTCCGGTGGAATCCGCCAGGGAAAATTTGGCGATAATGAATACACTAATATTGTAAGAGATACTACATTAAATGGAATTACAACTCACAATACAGGCAACAGTCTTAGCAATGGAAGTTTCAACTGGAATAATTATAATGGTAAATTAAGTTTCAAACATAATTTCGCTAAGCCAAATAAAAATCTGACTGCAGATGTAAATTATGATTATAGTAAAAATTCGAATTTACAGGATATAGGAACTCAGTATTATAACACTGACGGAACTGAGAACGGACCCAAAACACAGCAAAGAACGGCAGGTGACGGAACGAGTGATAATCTTACTATTCAGTCAGATTATTCCAATCCAATCAATGACAAAATAAAGCTGGAAGCCGGTGTGAGAGGACAAATCAGAAATTCAAACAGTGATAATGAGAATTTTCTTTTTGATAATAACGCAGGCAAATATCTAAGTGTAAAAGCACTGAACAGTAAATATAAGTATACAGATCAGGTGTATGCAGGATATGTAACTTTCTCTCAAAAAATTCATGATTTCACCTATCAGTTAGGTGGAAGAGTTGAAAGCTCAAAATATTCAGGAGAGTTGTTAGATTCAAGCCAGAAATTCAGCAATTCATATCCGCTCAGCTTTTTCCCAAGTGTTTTCTTAACTCAAAAAATTAATGATGAACAGGATATTCAATTAAACTATTCAAGAAAAATAAATCGCCCTAATTTCTGGCAATTGATTCCTTATTATGATTTCAGTGATCCATTGAACATTAGCGTTGGTAATGCGAACCTTGTTCCTGAGTTCACCAATTTGTTTGAACTTTCTTATGATGTAAATTTCAAAAACGGAAATAATATTATAGCTACAGCTTATTACAGGCAAACAAATAATTTAATTTCGCGCTATCAATACTGGACAAAAAATCCTAACCCGGCATACAATGATTCAGTGTTTGTTTCTTCTTATGTAAATGCTAATAGTTCTGACGCCTATGGATTGGAAGTTACTTCTGTAAATAAGATTGCCAGATGGTGGAGTTTGACATCGAATGTCAATTTATATAATTCACAAATTAACGGAAGTAATCTCGCAGCAAATCTTTCTAATCAGAAATTGAGTTGGTTTGGCAAATTGAACAGCACTTTCACTTTGCCGTCAAACTTTACCTTCCAGGTTACAGGTGATTACACAAGCAAAACAATTTTACCTCCGGGCAGAGGTGGTAACAGTGGCGGACATTGGGGAGGTGGCAATTTATCAACAGCCAATGGATATTCTTTGCCAATTTATGGATTTGATGCAGCACTGAAGAAAGATTTCTTAAAAGATAAATCGCTTTCTGTTTCCCTGAGCATGAATGATATTTTCAGAACCAGAATTACTAAAATTCATTCTGAATCCAGCCTTGGAAATAATATTTATTCTGTGCAGGATATAGACAGGCAAAGAGATCCGCAAAGAGTAAGATTAAATCTTAGCTGGCGTTTTGGAAAGATGGATGTTTCCTTATTCAAACGTAAGAACATGAATGACCAGGGTAATCAATCGGATATGCCACCTGCAGGGATGCAACAATAATTTTAGTAAAAACAATTTTGAAAAGCCG
>DATNFV010000065.1:0-8641 GCA_035606215.1 Hanamia sp. | reverse complement strand
GATCTGGACTTCCGGAGTTGTTGCGCGCCAGGTTCAGGGAATTGATCCTTCGCAAATTGGGCGGGGAAGAAGGATTATTGTAGATGAATTTAATAAAGTAAAAGGCACAAAAAATATTTATGCGATAGGAGATATCTGTTTGCAAACAACAGATAAAAATTATCCGGATGGTCATCCGCAACTGGCTCAGGTCGCCATTCAACAAGGCCGGTTGCTTGGGGAAAATTTAAGAAGAATGGCTTCGAACGAGCCGATGAAAGCTTTTGAATATAATAACAAAGGAAGCATGGCGATCATTTCAAAATATGAAGCCGTCGCTGATCTTCCAAAGGTATCCTTTACCGGATTTCTTGCCTGGCTGATCTGGCTTTTTGTTCATATCATTCCTTTGGTTGGATTTAGAAATAAGGTAAAACTTGCATTCAGC
Organism: Hanamia sp.; assembly: GCA_035606215.1. Lineage (GTDB taxonomy): Bacteria > Bacteroidota > Bacteroidia > Chitinophagales > Chitinophagaceae > Ginsengibacter. The sequence continues at coordinate 8,214 of DATNFV010000065.1, read as the reverse complement.
TGGTTCTGGTCATTTATTACCAATAATCCAACATTACGCCTTATCATCAGGCCAAAAAAACAACCTGATTGCAATTAATTATCTGAAAAGAAAATTGAAATAAAAAGACAATGAAAGCAGCAATTATCAACAAGTTTGGTCCACCGGAAGTCCTCCGGATCACTGAAGTGGAAAAACCTGAACCGAATGAAGACCAGGTTTTGCTTCAAATAAAATCAGTTGGAATCAATCCTGTTGATACAAAAGTGAGAGCCGGCACAAGCGGTTTTTCCAAACAAATTTCTTTACCGGCCATTATTGGTTGGGATATCAGCGGGATAATTCAAAAAACTGGTAAAAATGTTTCCGGTTTTAAAATTGGCGACGAAGTATTTGGCTGTGTTGGTTTTCCCGGCCTTGGGAATGCGTATGCAGAATATACTGTTGCTGACCCAAATATTCTTGCGGTTAAACCGGCAAATATTTCTTTTGATGAAGCCGCAGCAATTCCGATTGCGGGGCTTACCGCTTATCAGGCTATTAATGATGAAATGAAAGTTTCATCAGGCCAAAAAATACTAATACAAGCGGCAGCAGGCGGAGTAGGACATTTGGCTGTTCAGTTTGCAAAATTAAATGGGGCTTATGTTTATGGAACGGCCTCTGAAAAGAATGAAAAGTTTTTAAAATCGCTTGGAATCGATAAGGTGATTGATTATAAAAAAGAAAAGTTTGATGAAATTGTTCATAACCTTGATTCCGTTTTGGATGCGATGGGAGGAGAAGTTTTGTATGGTTCTATTTCATGCGTAAAGCGGGGTGGTGTTGCAGTTTGTCTTCCTTCTTCCACTAAAAATGATCCGAAGGCAATTGATATGGCGGCTGAAAAAGGGGTGAAATTGATCTGGCCAATGATGCGCTCTGATGGAAATGAATTGCGGTTAATTGCACGTTTACTGGAAGAAAAGAAAATTAAAGTAAAAATAGATAAGATTTTCACATTGGATCAGATAGCATGGGCTCACAAAGCAGTGGAAACTCATGGAACTTCTGGTAAAGTAGTGGTAAGAATAAGTTAAAAGAACACCTCTTATTTTTAATTTTTTATTGTGCAATCGCATTATCACGACTGATCGATTTTCATTGTAACTCCGGTTTGTATTTTGATTGCGTGGTGCCTTGTAAAATATAAGCCTTAAGCGCGGGCAATTGGAATTTCCCGGCTGCCCGCTGCTATGAATTGGTAACAACCACTGTGAAAGAGGATCTAAAGCTTATCTAGCTTCAAAATAATTTAGTCAAAATCTTCTCCGGCCTTTTGATCATTTATGGGGGTGGCTGCAGGAAAAGAAAGTACCACGATCTGAAGGTTCAAACGATGCACGATCCGGAACATGAAAAGGAGAAATTGCAGGAGAAAGCTTAAATCTGAATTTGCCGTAATAAATTCTGATTTTCCCAAAAAGTTTTCATACTTTTGCAGCCCTTTCAGAATTTTATGTTTTGACTGAAGTGGGTTTTTTCTAAAAACATATTGCCCACATGGCTCCATAAGTTTCCGTCTGTTCGGAACGCCGGCGAGGGTGTAAAAGTAAAATATTATAATAATGCCAAAGGTTAAAACCAACTCCAGCGCCAAGAAGCGCTTCAAAGTAACCGGTACCGGTGAAATCACTTTCCAGAAAGCTTACAAACGTCACATTCTTACAAAGAAAACAACCAAACGCAAACGCGCTTTACGCAAGAAAGGTTGTGTAAGTGATGCTAACAGGCCATTTGTAATGAGATTACTTCGTATGAAATAATTATGCAAAAGGCAGAAGGCACAATGCAGAAGGCAAAATGAAAACAAATTAAAAATTTAAAAAAATATTAAAATATGCCACGTTCATCAAATGCAGTAGCATCCAGGGCAAGAAGGAAAAGAGTTTTAAAATCCGCTAAAGGTTATTACGGAAAAAGAAAGAATGTTTATACCGTTGCAAAGAATGTAATGGAAAAAGGCTTGACATATAGTTATGTTGGCCGCAAACTGAAAAAACGTGAATACCGCGCTCTTTGGATTGCACGTATCAACGCAGCTGTAAGAGAAGAAGGAATGACTTACAGCCAGTTTATTCATAAATTAAACGAAAAAAATATTGGCCTTAACCGCAAAATTCTTGCTGATATGGCCATGAACGAACCTGAAAGTTTTAAGAATCTTATTTTATCAGTAAAATAAGTTTTAATGTCATTTTCTATTTTGAAAACCGTCCGGTAAAGACGGTTTTTTTTATTTCATTAATTAATCATTCTATTACATTTGTAAATATTTTTAAAGCCTTAATAGTTTTGAATGAATAATACTTATAGCGACCTCGTAGACCAAACGTTTAATTTCCCACAAGAAGATTATGATCTTAAAGACGGTTATCTTCAATACAATAATGTCGATGTAAAAGCTTTGATCGATAAATATGGAACGCCACTGAAATTTACTTATCTCCCCAAAATTGGAATGCAGATCAATAAGGCAAAGAAAATGTTTGCCAATGCCTTTAAAAAATATAAGTATGAAGGAAAATATAATTATTGCTACTGTACCAAAAGCTCACATTTTTCGTTCATTGTTGAGGAGGCTTTAAAGCATGATATTCATCTGGAAACTTCCTATGCTTATGATATTGAAATCATTCAAAAGTTGTATGCAAGAAAAAAGATTACCAAAGATACTTTTATCATCTGCAACGGATTTAAACAAAAAAGTTATACCAGCCGGATTGCGCGGTTGTTAAACACCGGTTTTAAAAATGTAATTCCTGTTCTGGACAATAAAGAAGAATTAAAAGCATATCGCAAATCGGTAAGAGTTCCTTTTAATATTGGCATCCGGGTAGCGGCTGAAGAAGAACCAACTTTTCCGTTTTATACTTCCAGGTTAGGAATCCGGGCAAAAGATATTCTCGAATTTTACGTGGATGAGATCGAAGGATTTGAAAATAAGTTCCAGTTAAAAATGCTTCATATTTTTCTGAATAAAGGAATAAAAGATGACATTTATTATTGGAGTGAATTGAATAAAGTAATTAATCTTTATTGCCAGCTAAGAAAAATTTGCCCGGAGTTGGATTCTATTAATATAGGTGGCGGATTTCCTATCAAACATTCCCTGGGTTTTGATTATGACTACCAGTTTATGATCAATGAAATTGTAAGAAATATCAAGGTTGCCTGCAAAAAAAGCAAAGTGCCAATGCCGAATATTTTTACCGAGTTTGGAAGTTATACTGTCGGTGAAAGCATGGCGCATATTTACAGTGTGATCGGAGAAAAAATGCAGAACGACCGCGAAACCTGGTATATGATCGATTCTTCATTCATTACTACATTGCCGGATACATGGGGAATTGGAGAGAAATTTCTGATGCTTCCTGTAAATAAATGGGACAATGAATACCAGAGGGTCACGCTTGGAGGAATTACCTGCGACAGTCACGATTATTACGATTCAGAAGAACATATCAACGAAGTTTTTTTGCCTAAAGTCGGAACCGGTGAACCGTTATACGTCGGCTTTTTTCATACCGGCGCTTACCAGGATCAGATCAGTGGCTATGGCGGAATAAAACATTGCCTCATTCCTTCTCCAAAATATATTGTAATAGATTATGACAAGAACGGAAAGCTGGTAGATTGGGTTTATGCCAAAGAACAAAGTGCAGCGAGCATGTTGAAAATTTTGGGATATATGTAATCCGTCTGTTTAAAATAAAAAACCTCCCCAAAAATTTGAGGAGGTTGATCTATTCTACATTTCCAAACCAATTATTGTACTGCAATTTCTTTTGGAAGCGCTTTCACTTCTTCAACTTTTGGAAGAGTGAGGCTCAAAATTCCATTTTCATATTTTGCGTTGATGTCATCGGCGTTTATCTTTTCGTCTAAAGTAAATGACCTTTTGAAAGATTGTAATACAAATTCTTTCCTCACAAATTTTTTGCTTTCATCTTTATTTTCTTCTTTCTTCTCAAAAGAAACTGTAAGAATATTTTTGTCAACAGTTATTTTGAAATCTTCTTTTTTTCTTCCCGGAACATTGAATTCCAATTCATAATTATCTTTTGATTCGCTGATGTTTACGGGTGGAAAATTGAAGCTGTTGTTTGCAACAGGTAAATCCCTCCATAAATTATCGAGAAAAAGATCGAAAGTTTTGAAAGCCGGTTCGTTAAATTTTACGGTTGTCATAATAATTTCGTTTTTTAGGTTTTTGATTTATTTTCCACTTATAGATCAAAATAAATACCATTGCATTTTTTAAGTAATATTGCTAAGAAAATGCGACAAAATGGCTTTTTATTGAAAACAACCTGACATATCTTCCAAGATACTGATAAAAATCATGTGTTATAAAACGCAGGAACTATCGTAAATTTGCATTCTTAAAATTTTAAATCTTACAATATGTATCCAGCAGAAATAGTACTTCCCATGAAGGGAGAATTGACTGAAAATGGCTTTACCGATTTAGAAACCGCCGAACAAGTGGAGAATGCGATCAACCAGCCAGGAACTACTTTGATCGTAATCAATTCCGTTTGCGGATGTTCAGCAGGAACTGCCCGTCCAGGTGCTTTATTAGCAGTAGAAACGTCTGCAAAAAAACCTGATCACCTTGCGACCAGCTTTGCAGGTTTTGATTATGAAGCCGTAAATAGAGTTCGTGAACATTTACTTCCTTATCCTCCGTCATCACCATCTATTGCGCTTTTTAAAGATGGACAATTAGTTCATTTTTTGGAAAGATATAATATAGAAGGTGCATCTGCACAAATGATCGCCAATAATCTGAATGCCGCTTTTGAGGCTTATTGCTAAAAAAAATGTGAATAAAAACCTTCAATCCATTTGAAGGTTTTTATTTTTTTAAAAATACCTTGTGGCAAAATGAAAGGAAATTTTTTTTCCAAAACTAAAAGGTTAACATGTATCCCAATTTATACTTTGTATTTAATGACTGGTTTGGCTGGAAAATAAATGCTTTCAAGATATTTTACACTTTCGGCATTTTTGTAGCGTTAGCTTTTATCGCTTCTGCTTATTTTTTTACAAAAGAATTAAAAAGAAAAGAAAAACAAGGCCTTTTATTACCTCGTGAAGAAACGATCACTACCGGAAAACCTGCTTCTTTCCTTGAATTATTCCTTAACGGACTGGTGGGATTTATTTTTGGCTATAAACTCATCGGCGCTTTCCTGGCAAGCAAACAAAGCGGGCTTGACTTGCAGGAATATGTTTTTTCTTCACAGGGAAGCTGGGTTGGCGGAATTCTTCTTGCCGGTGGTTTGGTTTACCTGAAATACCGTGAAAAAGACAAACAAAAACTTCCCCAGCCCGAAAAAAGAACGATCAGGATCTGGCCCCACGACAGAGTAGGGGATATTGTAATTTTTGCACTTGTTTTTGGGATAATAGGTGCTAAAATTTTTGATAATCTTGAAAACTGGGACCGGTTTATTGCAGATCCCATCGCAAATTTGATTGCTCCAAGCGGACTTACTTTTTATGGCGGGTTAATTTGTGCTACCATCGCCATCTTAATTTATGCAAGAAAAAAAGGAATTGGCCTGCTTTATCTTGTCGATGCAGCAGCACCGGCTTTGATGATTGCATATGCTATTGGAAGAATGGGGTGTCAAACTGCCGGCGATGGGGATTGGGGAATTTTCAACAGTGCTTATATTTCAGATGTTCCCGGCCATGTAGTTCCTGCCTCGCCTGAGCAATTTCAACAAAAATTAAAGGAAGACTCTACTTATTTTTTAAAAGGAATTGTAACAGATCCTTCCGGGATGGCAACAATGGTAACAGACAGGCATGAAACTTCTTTGGATAAAGTACCTCATAAAAGCTTTCGCGGGCCCAGTTTTTTACCTGCCTGGATGTTTGCTTATACCTATCCGCATAATGTAAATGAAGATGGAATTTTATTGCCAGATTGTGAGGGAAAATATTGCCGAGCTTTGCCTCAGCCGGTTTTTCCTACACCCTTTTATGAAATAGTAGCGTGCTTTATTTTATTTTTTATTTTATGGGCAATCAGGAAAAAAATAAAGGTTCCGGGAGTGATGTTTTGCATTTACCTGATCATGAATGGTATCGAAAGATTTTTGGCAGAGACCATCCGGGTAAATACAACCTATTCTATTTTCGGAATTCATCCGACACAGGCCGAATTGATTTCTTCAGCTTTGGTTATTCTTGGAGTAATTGGAATTATTTATTTTTCAAAAAAGCCCGAAATGCAAAGTTTATAGTCCAAAGTTCGTCAACCTTCAATATTCAACTTTCAATATTCAACCATCAGATCATCAACTTCTAAATGGATTGGCGCCGGAGTCTTGTTTGCATTCTTGTGGGCATCCGCGTCCACGGCTACTAAAATCGCCCTGGAATCTTCTCAACCTTTGGTTATTGCACAGGTGAGATTTGCTGTTGCAGGAATCATTATGCTGATTTTTGCTCATCTTTTTTTTCAGCAAAGATTTCCTAAAGGAAAAGAATGGACACAGATCATCATTTATGGTTTGCTTAATATTACCATTTATCTGGGTTGTTACGTCATTGCTATGCAACATGTAACTGCCGGGGTTGGCGCATTGGCAATTGCCACAAACCCATTATTCATCAGCTTTTTATCAATTTTCTTTTTAAAGAAAAAATTAAAAACAGAAGTGTTTGTGGCTTTACTGCTGGGAACCGCCGGAGTTGTTATTGCTTCATGGCCTTTGCTAAAAGATGCGTCGATAACTATGGCCGGTTTGCTTTTATTGTTGTTCAGCATGATGTCTTATTCCGTTGGCGCGATATACTTTTCTGAAAAAGAATGGAATGATCTGACGATCTTAACCATCAATGGCTGGCAAACTATGATCGGTGGCATTTTGTTATTGCCTTTCACACTTTATGAATATCAGGCCAACAAAAATTACTTTGATTTTAAATTTTGGGGAGGTACACTCTGGCTGGCAATTTTTGTTTCCATTTTTGCCATTCAGTTATGGCTTTGGCTTTTGAAGAAAAATGCGGTAAAAGCGGGACTGTGGCTGTTTCTATGTCCCGTATTTGGCTTTGCAGTTGCAGCTGTTATTTTAAATGATGTGATCAGTTCTTATACTGTCATTGGAGTTTTGCTGGTGATGATTGGATTGTTTTTATCACAAAGGGAAGCAAAGCAAAAAGAAAAATTGCCTGATCCTGCAGCTGATTCTTAAATTCTAAGTGCCCGTTTTGTATAAAAAAAGAAATAATTTTTTTTATACGTGTTCTTTTTTGAATAGAATGCTTCATTACATTTACCATCTCAATTTTTAAAAAATGAAACAACTGATCCTTTACTGCTTTATTTGCCTGGCTATTTTTTCATGCAAAACAAAAACTACTGAGACACAAAAAGATGTTTTCGCTGCAAACATAGATTCTACTGTTAATCCGGGCGATGATTTCTTTTCTTATGCCAATGGAAAATGGATCAAAGACAACCCGATTCCGGCAGAAGAAAGCGCGTGGGGAATTGGATATATTGTGAACAACGAAAATGAAGAACGCATTCATGAGATCAATTTAGATGCAGCAAAAGAAGGCGGAACACAAGGTTCAGCGGCACAAAAGATCGGAGATTTCTGGAAAGCAGCGATGGACAGTGCTTCGATTGAAAAACAGGGAACAAAATTTCTTCAGCCTTATTTGAATGAGATCAATTCAATTACCAGTATTCCTTCGTTTATAAACACCATAGCCGATTTGGACAAAATTGGTGTTGGCGCTTTATTCAGTAGTGGAGTAGAGCAGGACGATAAAGAGAGTAGTGTGATGGCATTCAAATTAAACCAGGGAGGACTAGGGCTGCCGGAGCGTGATTATTATTTTAATACAGATTCTTCCACTGCAAAGATCCGTAAAGGTTATGTAACTCATGTAGCTACCATTTTACAATTCCAGGGACAGGATTCTGCAACAGCAAATAAAGCTGCAGAAAATATTATGGCTTTTGAAACAAAACTTGCAAAGAATTCAAGGAAGCTTGCTGACTTGCGCGATCCTTATGCCAATTACCATAAAATGGCCATTTCAGATCTGAATAAATTATCTTCTTCCATTGACTGGCAAAAATTTTTAAAAGATATTGGAGTAACGAATGTAGATTCTGTGATCGTAGGTCAGCCTGAATTCTTTAAATCACTTGACGCTACT
>DATNFV010000064.1:0-3771 GCA_035606215.1 Hanamia sp. | reverse complement strand
CGTTAAGAAAAATAATTTTTATTGGCAGCCGTGGCTTCTTCTTGTGTCAATCAAATACTGAATTTTCCATTTTCCATTTATGCGGATCAATTGAAAAGAATCGGCGCTGCAGTGACTGAATTTGCCCTTATAATAAAATTGATAAGGAGCCCACACAATTGCCAATGCTCCATCAATCCTGATCACATCAAACTGAATTCTTTCATCCAAAATACCTTTTTGCATTTTAGCAACCTCCCTTGCGAAATCAGGAATTGATTCAGTTTTAATTTGAACTTTCCCGTTTTTGTCTATGACGGTTTGAAGAATCGCGCTATCAGCAAAACCTGATACAAGCAGCGCTGAATCTGCATTTTTCATAGCAGTGAATAATTGATTCACGGCTGATCTTACAGAATCATCAGCTGATTGGGCTTTCATGCCATTGCAAAAAGCGAGACAGATGAGCAAACAGAAATATTTCATATCATTGATTTTTTAAGAAATAAGTTGATCCATCCGAAGTTAAGGCTTAATCTTATAAATTCGGGTGAGAACATCCCGAGAGACGGGGAAGATTTAAAAAATGGTTTCGTTTGTTTGAATATAATTTAAGGCCGTGGTTCGGGACACGAACGGAGCGGGAAGTAAAAGCAGAAAACCGAAAAATAGAGAGTAAAAAATGATGAACGGTTCGGGTATTTGTTTGAAATTAAAATAATTTTCAGAATGAAAATATTCATTTCAGTTCTATACATTATTCTTAGCGCCAATTCTTATGCTCAACATGGTCAACATGGTAGTCTGATTCCCCGCACAACTTTTATTACAGGTGAGCAACGCTTCAACTTTAAACTTTCAACAAGTGGAAAAATTTTATTTTTCCAAACAACAAGCGATAAAATACTACATTATTGTTTCACAAACTCACCTCATGTCATCCATAACATTACATTGCCTTTTACATCTTTTAATTGGGAAGTTGCGGACAATGATTTGCTTGTTGCATCACAGGATAGTGTTCCAAAACTTTTAAGAGTTTCAATAACCGGGGAGCAAAAACAAATTTCAATTCCTTTCGAAATAACAAAGCTTAAAATTATAACGGGAGAAATAAATTATTTTTTTGCTCTCGATATAACTGCAGATTCCGCTCTATCTGGTATTTACCGCTTTAGTGCTCACACAAATTCATTGAATAAGATTGCAGAACCACAGCCAGGCAAAACGATTTTGTTTGATAAAGAAATGAATATGGTTGCAGCCAATATGCTTTCTGCAAAGGAAATAAATGATGTTCTTTTATTTGATAAACATAATAACCGGTGGGATACCTTAGTTAAAGGAACCACTGTAGAAGATATGTTTTTAGGAGGATTTACAAAAGTTATTTCTGTATCTGCTGACGGTAAAACTATTTATTACACCACAAATAATTATTCTGATAAAACTAAAGTTTACGCTTATCATGTTCAAACAAAAAAAACTGAAACACTTGCCCAATCATCAACGGTTGATCTCCTGCCATTTGGCTTTAGCACAGACACAAATGGCAAGGTAACATCTGTTGTTGGTGTGTTTGCAAAAATTCTAAGACAAATAACGGATCCATCTGTCTCAAAGGACTTTTCTTTTTTGGGAAAAAAGATACATGGTGATATAAGTTACCTGGCAAAAAACAAAGACGATTCCAAATGGCTTGTCAGAGATCTTAATGGCAGTCCAACAAAGTATTATTTGTATGACAGAAAAAAAATGAAACTTCAATACCTTCTTACAGATTATCCTGCACTCGAAAATTATTCTCTTGCAAAACGGTACGCTGCATCAGTAACAACAAGAGATGGTATAAAATTGCCTGTGCATATTTACTTACCTGTTACAATGGATAAACATCATAATTCTATACCTGATAAACCATCGCCAACAATTTTATATGTTCATGGCGGCCCCTGGCTTGGTGTAACTTTTTGGAATCAATATTTTTATTGGCGCAACTTTCAATTACTTGCAAATCGTGGGTATGTAGTGATCGTTTGTGAATTTAGAGGAACCACCGGGCTGGGGAAAAAGTTTGTGGCGATGTCTTATAAAAAATGGGGAAGCAATATGACCAACGATATTATTGATATTGCTCATTGGGCAGTTCAACAAAAAATTGCAAAGCAGGATAAGGTTGGTATTTGGGGATGGAGTTATGGTGGTTACGCAGCAATGGCTGGCCTTGCATTTTCGCCTCAAACTTATGCCTGTGGAATATCCATGTATGGAATTGCCGATCTTGAAAAATTTGAACAAACAGGTTTTGCATCAAGTGATTATTGGAAAGTAAGATTAGGTGATCCTGTAAAAGATCATCAGATGCTTCATGATTTTTCACCAATAAATTCTGCTGGTAAAATTAAAGCTCCTTTGCTGCTAACAACCGGAAGCATAGATATTCGTGTTGCACAATCGCAGGCAGATAGTATGGCCGTTGCATTAAAAAAGCTGGATAAGCGTGTTGTTTATTTTTATTATCCTGATGAAGGACACGATTATGTGAAGAATGAGAGCTGGCTTTCCTTTTGGGCTGTTGCAGAAAAATTTTTATCAAATTATCTTGGAGGCCAATATCAGCCTGCAGACAGTGATATTACAAATAGCAGCCTGGTAAAAGTATACGGAAAGGAGTTGAATGTGTATTGATTTTTTAATAGCAGAATGGGTCTTTATTTCAAATTGAAAATCCAATAGTAGTATAGTTGAATCATTAAATCATGGTGCCGGGTTTCACCGGAAGTTAAGGCTTAATCTTATAAATTCGGGTGAGAAAAGTTACCAGAGAGGCGGAAGATTTAAAAAATTATTTCGTGTGCCCGAACCAGGCTCAGTTATCGGTAGTTGCAAATTAGCGTGGACTGCATATCAAAAAATTATCACTACATTACCCTCCCAAATTTTTAAACATGAAAAAAATATTTACCGTTGTTGTTCTTGCTGTTGCTTTCTTTTTTTATGCACAGGCAGCAGAAGCTCAAAATTCATCTGCACTTTTCAGGCATACTGTTATCATTACCTTTAAGCATGGCGCTGCCTCCGATAGCATCCAGGCGCTGGATAAATTGTATAGCACACTTTCAAAAAACGCTGTGGTAAAAAATTTTGAATGGGGCGTTAATATTTCTCCCCGCGATAGTGGTGTGGTAAAGCATATCTATGTCACTACATTTGCCTCGAGGGAAGACTTAAATTTATACAGAAAGATCCCTTTGTATGCCAGCCTTTTTCCGCTTTCCCTTGCTATTGCAGATGATGTAAGCGTGGTAGATTATTGGGTGGAGAAATAACGTTGCATCTGGCCTGGCCTCTGCTAAAACTTCTACCATCGTTCCTGGCACCACGAAATATTTCTCTATCAAATTCATTCAACTGTTTTATAAATCCGGCAGATGATTTAAAAATTGTTTTCTGACGCAAAAGATTAAAAGATTTAAAAAATTGCTTCGTGTACGGAATCAGGGCAAGGAATGGACCGGCCATAAATTGCAGGAATGGTGAGCGATGAAAGTCGTAAAAATAAACCTGCAATTGATTCACCACGCCGACCATGCAAAACTCCTAAGATTTCTATCATTGTCAGATAATTTATATTTTCGGGGAATGATTGCTGCTTCTCTTTTTCGTTATTATGTTATTGCAGGATTGACCAATACGACGGTGTTTGCTTTTTTACTGGTAACCCACAAGAAAATCACTTCCACGATTATTTTGCTTATTGGTTTCATGCTGCTGATCTCTTTCCAGGCATTG
>DATNFV010000063.1:0-172906 GCA_035606215.1 Hanamia sp. | reverse complement strand
CGTAATTCTGATGATTCCAGCTATAAATCATAGCATCTATCTGTGTGTTAATTGCCGATTCATCTTTGGCAGACTGCGCAAACATTATTGTGCATAAAAACAGTAAAATAACTGTTGTAAATATTTTTTTCATCTTATTATCTTTCTGCAAAAATAGGTTCGCCGGAAGGCAGAAGCATAGTATAAAAACGACATTCTTAGCAAAAGAGACGATTAAAGAACTTAACCGGTGAATCCAAAAGCTCCTGTTCAATAACAGAAGGATTAACGCCGGCAAATTCCCGGAAGTCGCGAATAAGGTGCATTTGATCAAAATAGCCACATTCATAAGCAACCTTTATCCAGCTAATACCGGGTGTTTGTTCTTTCATAATCCAGGCTTGTGAAAATCTTACGAGGCGGGAGAAATGTTTTGGAGGTAACCCTATTCGTTGCGCAAATACTCTTTCAAATTGACGGATGCTCAGGCATGCAAGGGATGCGAGCCGGTCTATTTTAATCAATCCGCCTTCTTTAATAACAAACGGCAGCACTTCATCAATAGGCAAAGCTTGTTTCAATTTGCTTACATGATGCAGCAGGAATTTTTCAACAATCAATTTCATTTCTGTAAAAGAAACTGTTTCCTGTAGTTTTTCATTTACTTCATTTATTTCCCTACCCAAAAAATCAACGCCGTCAAATGCGTCATTGGACAAAAGTTCATTCATAGGAATTCCTAAAAAGCGATATAAGCCACCCGGTTGAAATCCGACCTTAATCATAAGGTGATTGCGACCAGGTATTATACAATGCCTGTTGAGATGCGGTCCAACTACAATACAAGATGATTGTGTACCCTTTTTTTTCTTCGATATATCTTCAGCATCACACTTATCCCTGACATAAAAAAACAAGCAATGTTCAGGAAGTGGCGGAACAGGAAATGTTTTTAGAACTTCGGTTGCGTCGAGATGCACCTGGTGTATCATAATGTTATTCACAAACTCTTTCAACGCGGGATGTGGTTGGTAGAATTGCTGAAACATAACAGATAATTAATTGTCGTTAAATTATCCACTGAAATTTCCGGATAAGACAACAATTGTTTCTAAAGATAATAACAAAAACCTGATATTTCATCGGTTTCCTCATTGGCATTCCACCATCCTAATTTATCCATATAATAATGAGGGAATATTTGAAACTTATCTTCTCCGGGCCGTAGTCTAAACAGGCTTCATTCAAGGACTGAGGACTCTTTCTGACACCCCTAATATTTTAAAACGCCTGAATTTTTCGAAGTTAAAGCTTAATCTTATAACGCCAGGTGGAGACACCCGCCAGGGAGGGAGCAGGTTGGCAACTGTGCCCTCATAATTTCTTTTCACTTCATGTTCTCATTTGATAACCACCCGGATTTGCCTTTTCTAAAGAACGCTAATGCCGGCAGCAAATTACCGAACCACTACCAGGGGATTTGTCGGGTTGAATACACCGTCCGAATTGTAATTCCACACCCACGCATGGAGGAGCCATAAACCAAACATTGTATTATGATCCCAAACATCATTGCTTCCTGTAAAGCCTGACGGAGCCGCATTGGGAGATAAGGCAATGGGTACAGCATATTCCACAGCCAGTAATTCAAAATTCCCTTCTTCATTTTTATTATAAACCAGGAGTTCCGGGTTTCCGGGATCAAAAATAGTATCTGCCAAAGAAGATTTCATGTAATGATACCCCATATTAGGCATCACTACATTAATATCGGCATAACCGTCTTTGATCGCATTTTTAATATCCCTGTAACGTGCTGATGCTGACCGGGCCTGTTGTAATTCCCATAAAGTTTGCTTCCCAAGGCCGTGATAATTTGAAACAAAATTACTGTTGCCGGCATCGTTTTTAATTGTAGCATTACTTGTAATTGCAGGTGTTTTCACATTATTATTTAGATTGTCCTTTGTGCAATTATCAAATAAAATTGCAACCAGCAGTAATAGCATGTAACTTATGATCTGTTTCATTTTATAATATTTTAAAAAATTAAAAAATATTTTTCCATTTCATGTTTCATAAAAACAACCTCAAATAGCAGCTACAGTTATTGTCCCTCTTTCACCTGTAATACATACTTTGGTAACAAACCATGCGCTTCCCTGTGTGTTTCTATTACCGCATTTGAATCCGGCGCTTCAGAAAGACACATGATAACCCCATCTTTTTCGTTTACCCAATAGTTTAAAAAATTTACCCCGTATTTTTTTTCCACAGCAAGATCCTTTTTATGAGCTTCTGCAACTGCTGCTGCTGTTACATTCCCGGCTCCCAATTCATGAACATCCAGAAATAAATTCTTTCCTCCCTGCATGGCTGCTGTTGTTCCGGAAGTTACCAGGTAAATACTGTCAGGTAAAAGTCCATGAGCTTCAGCATGTGTTTTGCGAATAGACTCAGGGTCAGGCGAAGAAGAAAGACAGTATACATCGCCCCTGGCCGTATCCACCCAGTATTTTATAAATTTTACTCCGTATTTGTCTTCCGTCGCGAGATCTTTTGCATGCGCATTTGCAACACCTTCACTGGTTACGTTTCCTGCTCCCAAATGATGGACATCAATGTATAAGTTAGAAGTGCCATTGTTTTGGGCAGAGGAGCCTAAAGAAAAACAAACCGCAAAAAGGACAAGAGAATATAACCGTTTCATAATATAATTTTTAAAGAGTTAATGAAAAGATGGCTGATACAAAGTAATTATCAATTCTACTCATGCGTATGAGGAAAATACCCTATCTTAGCGATAGACTTTCCCTATTTTAAATATATCAATATGGAACTTCTGGAAAGAGAACCATATTTTTCTTCACTGCAATCGCAGTTCGAAAGAACCGGTGATGAAGGCTGTTGTGTTTTCATCTCCGGCGAAGCAGGCATTGGAAAAACGTCCCTGGTCCGGCATTTTTGCAGGAGAATAGGAAGCAAAGCAACTATTTACTCAGGCACTTGTGATGCCTTGTTTACCCCAAGACCACTGGCGCCGTTATATGATATCGCCTGGCAGATGGGTAACAATTTACCGGACGACATCAAAAATATCCAGGACCGTTCTGAGCTCTTTTCAAAGTTTTTTCATACCATCGCCCGTCATGAATCGCCGGTAATCCTTTTATTTGAAGATATACATTGGGCTGACGAAGCAACACTCGATTTTATCAAATTCTTTACCAGGCGCATTTCTCAAACACATTGTCTTTTTCTTTGCACCTTTCGGGATGCTGACTTTTACTCACAACATTCACTAAAAAATCTTTTGGGAGAATTGTCACCTGATTTTTATACGCAATTAGCGGTAACTCCCTTTTCAAAAAAAACAGTTGATAACCTTGCAGACGAAAAAGGATATAATGGGGATGAAGTCTATCGCCTGACAGGAGGAAATCCGTTTTATGTAAATGAAATTCTAGCCAGCTATAGCAAGGGGATACCCCAGAAAATAAAAGATTCTATTTTATCCGTTTATAATCGTCATGATGAAAATACCAAACGCATTTGGGAGTTGTTATCCATCATTCCTAAAAAATTTGAAATAAAATATCTAAAAGAGATCTTTCCATCCTATCATCCGGCTATCGAGAAAAGCCTGGAATCGGGAATTCTGATCCGGCAGACCGGATTTATCTTTTTTAAGCACGAATTATACCGCAGAACAATAGAATTATGCCTGCCTGAATCAAAAAGTATTTCACTCCATAAAAAAATCCTGGAGCACTTACTTTCAAAGTTTGAAGAAACAGGGCAAATTGAAAGAATCGTTCATCATGCCAAACATGCCCATGAAAATGAGGTAGTGCAAAAATTTGCGCCGATTGCTGCTCATCAGGCAGCCTCTCTTGGTGCGCATACGGAAGCCTGTAAACTATATGATATAGCAATTCAGTTTTCAGACAAAAAGGATACTGCTGTATATGCTGCTCTGCATGAATGCTATGCATATGAGTGTTATTTAACCGGCAAAATAAAAGAAGCTATTGTCATCCAGCAGAAAGCTTTGAAAATGTGGAAAGGAAAAAATGAGATTGAAAAAACAGGAAACTGCACCAGGTTTCTTTCAAGGCTTTTCTGGTTTGATGGCAATCGCAAAGCTGCTGAAACCCGGGCACATGAGGCAATCTCTGTTTTGGATGGAGCGCCGGCTTCAAAGGCAAAGGCAATGGCTTACAGCAATATGTCGCGATTAAGCATGCAATCTGATCAAACGAGAGAATGTATTTATTGGGGAAGAAAGGCCTTGAAGATTGCCAAAGAAGTGAATGACCCAAATGCAGCTATCGAGGCATTAAATTCCATCGGCAGCATTCTCATGTGTAATCCGTCTTCTTATAAGAAAGGTAAACAGTTGATACAGGAATGCCTCAAAATGGCTTTAGAAAATGGTTCACAGGAAGAGATTGCTTATGCTTTTTCGGAATTAGGCACTAATGCTGTTACTATGAAAGAATATGATTTTGCTAACAAAAATCTGAAGGATGGAATAAGTTTTTGCCAGGAAAAAGATCTTGATTCCTTAAAGGATTACATGCTGACATGGCAAGCCAGGTTATATCTTGAAACCGGCAAATGGAAACAGGCGTTTGAGATGGCCGACCATGTTTTAAGAAATAAAACCCTCTCGCCACCCACTAAAATTATGGCTCTTTGTGTATTGGCAACCTTAAAGATCAGGAAAGGAGAAAAGGGAGCCGTTGCATTATTAAAGGAAGCCACATCAATGGCATTTGTGACAATGGAATTTGTCAGGATCATAGCCGTATTTATGGCCCTGCTCGAGCTGGAATGGGTGACCGGTGAACCTCAGATCGAAACAGGATTACTTTCTGAAATTATAGACAGGCTGGCGAAATTAGGAAAGTTGCGCAAGGAAGGAAGCCGGTTTTATTTCTGGTTAAAAAAGGCAGGAAAAGAATCTTTGTTGCCTGGAAAAATGACTCATCCGCGTCAAAATGCCAATAGAAATAATTTCCTGAAAGAGGCTGAATATTGGGCAAAAATTGGCTCACCGTATGAATATGCAGTCACCCTGTTTGAAGGAAACGAAGAGGATAAAAGAAACTCTGTCGCCATTATAAGGGAATTGGGTGCTGAAGCGATAGTTGAAAAATTAAAGCGGGAAATGATATACCTGGGAATCAGGGGTATTCCGCGGGGACTGAGACAGGCAACGCGTGAAAACCCTGCACAACTTACCGGGCGTGAAATGGATGTTTTGCAATTGCTGAAAGAAGGTATCAGGAATAAGGAAATTGCCTCACGGCTTTTTATTTCCCCTAAAACAGTTGATCATCATATCTCCTCAATATTTTTTAAACTGGACGTAAATTCAAGAGGAAAAGCAGCGCAGAAAGCGATTGAGCTCCGGGTGTAAAGATTGCCTTCATAACAAATATCCGGAAGTTGAAAGTTTCAAGATATTCCGCCCGGGTTCAGGTTGTAATGTTTATAACTATCTTTCTAAATGACCGTACATGGCCTGTTCTGATGATTACGAACCGGATTCGTGTAAATCTGAATGGTTATTCCCGTTTCCTCCCGCTAATTGTGTTATCATTTAAATATCCGGGCATTTGATTTTTTTAACCAGGATAATAATTTACAATGTTGTAATAAAAGAAGGTGTTTATTTTATTGCTATCATTTGCCCTGGTAATTATCAATACCTTATTTTTCATGTTGCAATCAAAAGGAACAACCTCAATGTTCATAAAAAAATTTTCATGTTTCTGTAACTAAATCCAGTCTTACTGACTCTGTTCTTATTTACCCGAATCAAATTCAGCACCGGGAAAGATGAAGATTAATTCACAAAAAATAAAACAAAGATTATGAAAAAAAAATTTATGATCTCTCCGCTGCTATTCATTGCTGCGTTTAGTCTTTTTAGTTGTAATAAAATGGATTCCGGTAACAGCCCGGTTAACCGAAATAATCTGAGCCATCTTCCTCCCGGTGGCGGACATTTAAATTTACCGGCATTGGATCCGGCATTGGTTCAGCAGGGGCAAGAAATATTCCGATATGAGACTTTTGGTGATGAAACATTTTGGACAGATCAGCTCCATATGAACCAGGTAATAGAAACGGCTGTAAGTCCCAAAACGGCTTTAAGTGTAGGTTTAAAGGTGGATGCATCTGCTTTACCGCCGGGAATTGTGGAGGCTATTCAAAAAGCACAGGTTAATTTAAATGACCCTCAAACTACGCTCACTCTTTTACAACTCAATGCAGTAGTTGGGGTAAAAGGCCAGGTAAGTCAAAACGCTGATGGTACTTTAAAGCTGGATAGAATAGGGATTACATGCGCCCTGTGTCATTCAACCGTTGATAACTCTTTTGCACCAGGTATTGGCAAGCGTTTGGACGGCTGGCCCAACAGAGATCTAAACCCGGGATTAATTATCTCATTGTCTCCGGCCTTAGATGCGAGAACGAAAGCTATTTACGCTTCGTGGGGACCAGGCATGTATGATGCAAGATTCAACCATGATGGCCTGAGCAATCCCGCTGTCATTCCGCCTGCATATGGTTTATATGGTCTTCCCAAAGCTATTTTTACCGGTGATGGAGATGTAGAACATGAACCTGCGGGGCCTGTGGCTTATTGGAACAGATATGTAGCCGTTACGCAAATGCATGGCCATGGTTACTTTGCTGACCCGCGTATTAACTGGGTGGTTGATTACAGGCAAGGTGATGATCTGGTAACTGATAAACTCCCGGCCTTACAGGCTTATGAATATTCTTTATCAGCACCAACCCCACCGGCTCATTCGTATAATATTGCTGCTGCGGCAAGAGGAAGAGTGATTTTTGCTGTGAAAGGCCAGTGCGCCAACTGTCATTCCGGACCTTCATTTACTGATGTTATTGACGGGGGAAAATTACATCCTCAAAGCGCTTCTGTAGCAGTGGACAAAGATTATGTGAACCGGTCGGCCACAAAACTATGGAGAGTCACACCATTGAAAGGTATTTGGCAACACCCACCCTATTTTCACGACGGTTCAGCAAAGACGCTGACTGATGTGGTGAACAGATACAACGAGGTGAACCACCTTCAATTAACTCCTGCTGAAAGGTCTGATCTTACTGAATATTTGAAATCCCTGTAAGTAATAGTAAAAGATAACTTATACTATTCAAATCTATTCATTTTCTATTCATCTCTTTAGGGAACCGGTCCCTAAAGAGATGCTTCTTTAATACCGGGTATCCTCACCCGGCATAACGCTTATTCAAATTTTCGAGGCTGATGATTTGCATTAGTATGTGAATACGGTTCAGGCGGCTTAAAGCCTCCCTACCCTACCACCTGGCCGGGACGCCTGCCTTTTGGCGGCCTGAACGATAACTTCCCTCTTACCGGGGCGATCAATTTCTCCTCATTGTGAGGCCTCTTTTCTTTTCAAATATACCGGCAAGCCTGCCAGTATCACGAATATGAGTCCGACAGTACATACACCCGTCCAGGAAAACATATTCCAGGCATAGCTTCCCACGATCGAGCCGATCGTTCCACCGATAAAAAACGAGGTCATATAAATGGTGTTCAATCTTGTTCTTGCTTCTGCGGATAATTCCGATACCCTGGTAAGATTGGGAATATGAGCAGACTGCAGGCCTCCATCGATCAGAATGATGCCGATCACCAATACCACGATATCCATCTTACTGGCAAACAAGACAAGATAGCCTGCGATCATCAGTAAAACACCCCACCGCATTGGGAAGGACGTTCCTTTTTTATCGCTGATCTTTCCCACCTGCGGCGAAATGAGCGCACCTGTTAATCCAACCACGCCAAAAAATCCGATCGTGGATAAGCTGTATGAAAAAGGAGGCTTTTCTAAAAAGAAAGCGAGGGTTGACCAGAATGCCGAAATGGCTCCGAACAGGCAAGCTCCTATCCAGGCGCTTTCTCTAACCAAAGGATATTTCTTCACCAGGTGAAACAAAGAGCGCATCAGGGTTGCATAGCTACCCTCAAACCGGTGTTTTTCTTCGGGAATGATCCGGCTGGTTAAAAAAGAAATGATGAGCATTAATGCGGCTGCTATCCAGTAAATGCTTCTCCATCCCCAATAATCTGCTGCAAGTCCGCTTAATGTCCTGGACAATAAAATTCCGGACAGCAATCCACCCATGATCGTTCCGATCACTTTTCCTCTTTCCTGTTCATTGGCAAGATGGGCAGCCAGTGGCACGTAAACCTGGCAGGCAGTGGCAGTAATTCCAATTGCAAGGCTGAAAAAATAAAGTGAACCGATCGTTTGGGACAGGGCAGCCCCGGAAACTGCCAGCGCCGCAAAAAGCTGCATTGTGATCAGCAGCTTTCTTCTTGAAACCATATCTCCGACAGGAACAACAAAAAACAGGCCCAGACCATATCCGAGCTGCGAACAGATATTGATCCAGGAGGCGGCTGTTTCAGACACGTTAAAAGCGTGAGACAAGCTTCCGAGCAGCGGCTGGCAGTAATACAAATTGGCTACCACTACGCCGCAGGCCGCAGCCATAAAATATTTTAAAGAATGAGAAAGCGCTTTTGAAGTATTGCCGGCAGGTTCAATCATAAGCCGACAAATTTAGAACCCTGGAAGGAGAAAAAACGGTTTCTGTTAAAAAGATAAAGAACTGTTCCTGATTTACCTTTTGAAATTTTTTACTTTCCATACGCTCCTTCTATATCCGTAAAGGACCCTTAATGAAATCTTTGTTCGTTACGACTAAAAGTTTTTCCAGGTAAAATGATATACGATTCATCTTATTCTTCATTTCTCAAATCGTAACTTTAAAGCGTTATGAAAAAAATCATTAGAATTTTGGAAATATTTTTTTTGGTGTTTTTGTCTTTTTGGTTGGCATTTAATGTAAATGCGCAAAGTGCAAATTCTAATTTTAAAGTAATTGCATTCTTTACCGGAAAGAATGACCCGGCGCATATCAGCTTTGTTCATGAAGCCAATCAATGGTTTCCTGAAATGGGGAAGAAATATCATTTTACATACGATTCCACCAACAACTGGAACAATCTTAATTCAACATTTCTTTCACACTACCAGGTGGTCATTTTTTTAGATACGCGCCCGGATGATTCTACCCAAAGAGCAGCGTTTCAAAAATATATGGAAAACGGTGGCGCCTGGATGGGATTTCATTTTTCCGCTTTTGCGCTTACCCCTTCTGCCTACCCGATGAACTGGGATTGGTATCATAATCAATTTCTCGGATCGGGTTCTTATGTGAGTAATACCTGGCGGCCAACATCAGCAGTTTTAAAAGTGGAAGACCCTAATCATCCGGCAACAAAAAAAATTCCCGGAAAGTTTAGATCCCAGCCCAATGAATGGTACAGATGGTCAAACGATCTCAGAAAAAACCGAAACATAGACATTCTTCTGTCAATTGATTCCGGCAGCTTTCCGCTCGGTACCGGTCCAAAGCAAAGCGAGATATGGCACAGCGGGTATTACCCGGTCGTTTGGACCAACAAAAATTACCGGATGATCTATTTTAACATGGGGCACAATGATATGGATTATGAACATAAATATGATACCACTAACCGCACTTTGTCGCACACGTTTGCCGGCAAAACCCAGGATCAATTAATTATAAATGCGCTTTTATGGCTGGGAAGAAAATAAGAAGAGGTTTATTTTTGTGAAAACACTGTGTTCCGTAGTTCGTGGCACACAAAAGATTTCTCTATCTATCAACCTGCGCACTTTTTAAACGGAGATTTTCTAGCAGGTAAATACCCCTGAGCTGGAACTCACCACAGCTATATTACTTTCTTTAAAAAGATAAACCCCCGTCTTATCAGGGGCTTAAGGTCAAAGTAGCTCTGTTTCTGAAGTGGCATGCTACTCATCTATTGAGGTTCCGGTTCTGTTTCTTATGTGGCTTACCGGTACCGAGTTTGGAATCAATTTTCACAAATTTACACAAACTATTAAATAAAGGAAGTACCACGTCCTACATCTTTGCCCCAATAGGTTGCCTCCCATTAGCCGCGACGAGAGTCAATTTTATTTCTACTGGTTGAATCGGCTGTGCAGCTTCTTTCTTTGGGTGGCCTCCAATGACATTGAAGTGCCTTTTTACATGAAATCACATTATCGGATTAATGAGATTGTCCCTTTATATGTTTCAGCAATTCCATTATTATCAGTTAAACTAATAATCCAAACGTAAATCCCAATTGGCTGATCTATAGAATTTAGTTTTCCATTCCATCCTTCACCAGCGTTATGTGTATCAAACACCTTTTCGCCAAACCGGTTAAAAACCATCATGTGAAAGAGTTTAATAAATTGAGGATATTTTACCCGGAAAATATCATTGATTCCATCATTGTTGGGTGTAAATACATTAGGCATGTTTAATTGACAATCTCCCTGTGTTACGATAATAGAATTGCTGTAGGATCCGCATTCATTGGAAACAGTAAGAGTGTAACTACCCCCCTTATTAATTAATAACGACGTTGCGGTACAACCATCCTGCCAAACGTATTTATCTGCGTCATTTATTACCGGGGATAGTTTTATTTGTTGCCCGCTGCAGATAAAAGTTTCATTACTAAAGGTGAACGATGGTTTCGTTTTATAGCTGATGGCTATGGTATCAGTGTTGGAGCAATTATTAAGCGTTACGGTTGCAAAATAGATTCCACTTTTTGAAACAGTATAGGTAATGGGCAATTAGGCAAGGGGCTTGATCTCGCAGTTCGTGACACGAAATCATTCCTTCGATGAAACCGCTCTTTGCTAACCACTTTCCTTGTGAAAACGAACTTTTTGAATTGCATTGCAAACCTGTCGTCTCTAATATACAACAGTAGTAAGGGTAGCTATAATTATAGCAACCAGGATTAATAATAACACCATTCCAACTCCAAAACCTATCCATGCAGATTTGATATTTACTTTATCCTGTTTGGTGATATAAGCGACGGCAACCGGTGCAAAAGCAAAAACAAAAAACAAGGGCAAAACCGGCATCATCAGTCCTGTTATTACACCGGCAACCCCAAGAATAAACCAGAGAAAACTAAAGCGGCGGTCGCTGCCAGAAGGAGCCTTGGCGTAATCAGTAATTAAAAGGTTGGGATTCTTTTTGAGATCATGTTTCATTTTCAGTTTTACGACCTGAAAAGAAATTCGCTGAAACATATTTAATCTTTTCCCTGAAAGCCGGCTGAAATCTTTTGCCGACAGCTTTACAAATTCACTTGCTTTAAAATAATTTACATTCGCCGTACGTGCAGTGTTTGATTTTGTGATACCAGGAACTATTAGAGAGGAAGCGGAAATCGAATTTACCTGGAAAAAAAGCGCAAATAAAAACAATACAGCCGTTAGTTTAGATAATTTCATTTGTTTTGGTATTTACACTAAAAGTAGTTCAAAAATTAATATTTCCAAAAGTTTCCTGGATCTGTTCGCCCTTCCTGGTATTCTCTTAATCCTTTGGTTAGTAAATCATTCTGGCTTTTTCACAAATCCCGTGGCTTCGAGCCAATAATTTAATTCGTCCATCCAGTGATCACTGGTCGTTCCTTGTTTCTTTAGAGCGAATGCATGCCCGCCTGTATTGAAAATATGGGCCTCAGGTTTGTCGCCGGCCGACACTAAAGCTTTATAAAATCTGTCCATTGCATAACCAGCGACAGAATCATCCTGTGCCCAACACATAAAAACAGGTGGAAGATTGGAGGGAATTAAGGGCATCGAAGAAAAGGGCGCCCCATATACAAGGGCAACAAAATCAGGTCGCAGGGCAGTATCCTTTTCCAGCAGTACTTCACTGGCAACCATTCCACCGGCAGAAAAACCGAGAAAGCCAATTTTAGAAGGAGAAATTCCCCATAGGGAGGCATGTTCCCTGACATATTTCATACTTTGAATCGCATCCGCAATTCCATATTGACATGCGGTATCCTCATTCAGATCCTGGGGCATTCCCTCCTGCTTTTTCTCCTGTAATCTATATTTTAATACGAAAGCCGTAATCCCTTTATCACGAAGGCTGATCGCTAATTCATCTGCCGGTTTCATAACCAATGCAATACAGGCGCCCCCCGGTGCTATGATCATGGCTGTTCCGTTAGCCTTAGTCTTTTCAGGAAGATAAACTGTCAAAGCAGGAGTTACTACATTTAAAATCACGGTTCCTACAGGTGTGTTTTCAATGGTTTGCTCTTTTTGTTGCCAGTTTTCTGATCCGGGTGCAAGGCCCGGCCAAATATGGAAAGTGGTTTGAGAAAAGGCTGTGCTGCTGACTAAAGTGAGTAACACAGCTATGCCCCGGCTTGATAAACACATTTTTTTATTCGTTGATTGGTGAAGGATGTAATCTTTGCTTCCACTTCTTCGGAGTGAATAAGTACGCATGAAGTTCGTAACACGAACACCAGGGTGCTCATGATTGTCGCGCTTCTCCTCCATGTGCTTTGATAATATCATAGTTTATCTGAATCACGGATTAAATGGATTTTTGAATTGCACTGATTTCATTTGAGCACAAATCTTTTAAATGTTAAACTTTTACTTTCAAAATTTATTAATAATCCCATTTCCAGTCTATAGGCTTTAGGATAATTAAGAGTTGTACTTATGCACGTCCTCAAGTTGAATAATTACTTTCTTTATAAAATATTTACTGTTCAATTTCCCTGGAGATAAACAAGCCCTGCCCCAGAAAATTCATAGGCCAATGCTCTCTGAACTTCAAAAGAAACTCCGATAATTTTTTCCGTTATGTCTTTATATTTTAATTCTGCATAGCATTAATCTGTGCAATCTTTTAATCCTTTTAATCCGTGATTCAGAATTGTGAAATAGCAATTAATAATTCAATAATTGATTAATTAAATCCGCAACTTTTTCTTCATTCGGCAACATCGCTTTTTCCAGGCCAATGTTCATCGGAACGGCAGGAAGATTTAATGCGCCTAAAACCTGCACCGGCCCATCTAAAAATTGAAAACATTCCTTTGAAATCCGGCCGGCAAGCGCTTCTGCAAAAGAATTATTTTGTTGCTCTTCTGTCAGAACCAAACATTTTCCATGTTTTTTTACTGTTGAAAAAACAAGGTCTTCATGCAATGGAAATAAAGTTCTGAGGTCAACAATTTCAATTTGTCCGGGAAATTTTTTCGCTGCTGATTTTGCCCAATAAACTCCCATTCCATAAGTGATAATGCAACAACTTTCGCCATTTTTAATTTTATTATCATCCGCATTTAAAACAACATTCCCTTTTCCTAAAGGCAAAATATAATCACGGGAAGGCTCTACTCTTTTTGCATCTTCGGTGCCTGCAACTTTGCTCCAGTAAAGCCCTTTGTGTTCGAGCATGATAACCGGATTCGGATCGAGAAAAGCTGCTTTCATCAGGCCTTTCATATCCGCAGCATTGGTTGGATAAGCGATTTTAATTCCTTTGATAGAAAGCAATAAGGTTTCAACACTTCCACTGTGATATGGACCACCGCCGCCATAAGCGCCAATAGGAACACGAATCACAGTTTGCACCGGAAATTTTCCATTGCTTAAATAACAACTCTTGGCAACTTCCGTTGCAAGTTGATTGATTCCCGGATAAATATAATCCGCAAACTGAACTTCCACAATTGGTTTTACGCCGGTGGCGCTCATGCCAACTGTAGAGCCGATAATGTATGCTTCCTGGATGGCAGTATTAAAAACACGATGGCTTCCAAATTGCTCGCCAAGAGTGGCTGTCTCTCTGAAAACTCCGCCCAGCCTTCTTCCTACATCCTGACCATACAAAACGGCCTCTGGAAAATCTTCCATAATTTCGCGGATGGCAAACAAAGCCGCATCTACCATCACTACTTTTTCTTTTCCCTTTGGATTTCTTTCGCCTTTTTCTTCAGTAATATTTGTTGGGGCAAAAATGTGTTCGGTAACTACTGAAGGATCAGGCTCCGGTGCTGCTTTTGCGCTTTCAAATTGTTGCGCAACTGCTTCTGAAATAATCGCTTCAATTTCATTTAAATCTTTTTCTTCGATACCTGAATGAAGCAACCGTTTTTTCAATTTTGGAAATGGATCTTCTTTCAAATGTTTTGCAAGATCTTCTTCAGAACGATAAAATTCTTTTCTTACACCGCTTGTATGATGCCCAAGCAGCGGCACTTTCGCATGAACTAAAAAAGGAACAGAAGTTTCTCTTACCTCTTTCACTACATTTTTCATCACCTCATAACTCTGGAAAAAATCACTTCCATCAATACTGATACGTTTCAAACCTTTAAAGCCTTTTGCAAATTCAGAAGCATTCATTGTTCGTGCTTCTTCAGATGTTACACTGATGCCCCAATCATTATCCTGAACCAGATAAATGATCGGCAATTTTTTTAAAACAGCTACCTGAAAAGCTTCACTCACTTCGCCTTCAGTAAGGCTTGCATCCCCCAGTGAACAAATGACAATTGGAGATTCGCCATTCTTTCCTTTTTTAAATAAAGGAGAATTTATCCTTTGTAAATATTGCAAACCCTGTGCAATTCCTGTTGCAGGAATTGCCTGCATTCCGGTTGCGCTGCTTTGATGAATGATGGTCGGTTTATCTTCTCCACGATAATTGGGATGGGAATAATATTCTTTCCCTCCGGTAAAAATATCATCGCCTTTTGCCAGCAATTGAAGCATTAAAGTATAAGGTGAAAAACCAAGGCCGAGCAACAAGCTTTCATCGCGATAATAAGGGCTTACATAGTCGCAAGGCAATAATTGAAAAGCAGTTGCAAGTTGAATGGCTTCATGGCCATGGGATGTAGAGTGAACATATTTGCAAACCTGCCGGTTGGCTTCGTAAATTTTAGCCATCGCACCTGCTGTGCACATTAAGCGATAAGCATTGAGGAGAATTTCTTTGTCCATAAATTAATTAGCTGGTTTGCAAATTAGCCAATTAATTACTTCGCTTTCAATAAAGGTTCTCCTAACTATTCTTCAGTTTTTCTTTAGTGCTGGCTCTCCTGTTATCATTTCCCATTTTTCAATTTCCCCGTCAATTATTTCAAAAAGTGGATGGCTTTCAAATGCGGAATTCGTTTTTAATTGATTCAATTTTTCAATATCCCGTTTCTGTAATTTTTTCATCAAATGTAAAGCTTCATAATTTAGTTGTCCTATAGTAACGGTAAGTTTCGTTTCCTGGAATTTCCAGTCGATTTTTTCTTTGTCAAACTTATAATTCCGTTCTGCTGCTTCATAATAAACTATCGCGAGGTATTGATTAATGGTATCAATAGGTAAATTCGATTTTTCGAATCTCTCAAGTTGCGGATGACGTTTGTAGCCGGTGGTTTTGCCCTCTAAAACTTTCTTTGCCAAAAGAGTTTCGCGCCATAAGGCAACTAGGCCTTTGGTGTCCAGGTATTTTGGATGTAGAGACCAAATTCTCATTTTACGTCACAGACTTTTCTTTAAGGAAAGATAAGAGAAATAAACAAAGCGGTTAATCTAATATTCTGTTAGAGAAAGAACATTCCCATCAGGATCTTTAAACCATGCAACTTTTGAACCATTTGGAGGAGTCCAGATGCCTAAATCATCCTGCGCAAGAAAATCATACTTCTCACAAAAAATATTTTTATCATTTAAGGATCTTATGATTGATGCAATGTCTGCGACGTTCCAACCCAATATGGTAAATGGTTGCGGCTTTAATTCCCTGACTATTGAAACCCTTAATAAAGTCCCATTAGCATCAAACTCTAAAGCATAATCGTCCTCCGATAATAAATTTAATCCTAACGTGTCTTTGTAAAAGGATTTTGCTGCTTCGGGATTTGCTGTAGGTACAAAAGCTTTCAATTTTTTATCAGCAAGCATTTTAAGAAGTTTTGAAGTGAAGTGAAAATAGCGAAGGATCTTACATCCAGCTCCGGTTTTTTCGGGTAATCTAAAGTTTAGTTTAAAAGAATTGCCATCCCAAATAACCAGTAAACCCACAAATAATGAAGATTCTACATCAGCTAATCAGCACAATTAAACAAAACTCCCTTCCACCGCTGTAGTCGCATCTTTGAAAGATTCTCTTGGTTTTAATCCTAATAATTCAAACATCATTTTATCCTGGTCAAAATCAGGGTTTGGCGTAGTTAATAATTTTTCACCGGAGAAAATAGAATTGGCACCCGCCATAAAACAAAATGCTTGTTCCACTATTGTCATTTCTGTGCGGCCAGCACTCAGTCTTACCATCGCTTTCGGCATAATAATTCTTGTGGTGGCTATCATTCTCACCATATCCCAGATGTCCACTTTTTGATTTCCTTCGAGCGGCGTTCCTTTCACTCTTACCAAAGCGTTGATAGGAACACTTCCCGGATGTGTTGGCAAAGTAGATAAAGTGTGCAACATTCCGATTCTGTCTTCATGAGTTTCGCCCAAACCAATGATGCCACCGCTGCAAACACTGATGCCGGCTTTGCGCACGTTTCCTAATGTTCTCAAGCGATCATCATAGGTTCTTGTTGTAATGATATCTGCATAATGTTCTTCAGAAGTATCAACATTATGATTGTAGGCATATAAACCTGCTGCCTGCAATTTTTCTGCCTGAGATTCAGAAAGCATGCCCATTGTGCAACAAACTTCCAGTCCTAATTCATTCACGCCTTTCACCATTTCCAATACCCTGTCAAAATCACGATTGTCGCGCACTTCACGCCACGCTGCTCCCATACAAAACCGGGTAGAGCCGGCATTTTTTGCTCTTTGTGCGTAAGCCAAAACTTCTTCTTTTTTCATCAATGCCTGCACATCAACGCCGGTATGATAACGTGCAGCCTGTGGACAATAAGCACAATCTTCGGGGCAGCCACCTGTTTTGATAGAAAGCAAAGTACACACCTGCACTTCCGCCGTTTCCTGGTATTCGTGATGAATAACAGAGGCTTTATAAATCAACTCTAATAAAGGCGCATTGTATATTTCAGCGATTTCTTCTTTTGTCCAGTCGTTTCTTATTTGCATCTAGATTCTTTTTATTTTTAGATTAAAACAAAATAATTCTTAAACTTGCCTACAGAGTTTCATTTTTTCTGATCATCTGATTCAGGTTCATCTTCAATTTTAATTGCTATTACTTCTATTCTTTTACCAATAAAATGATCAGGAATCGTTATTACAATTTTATTAGTTGCTGGAACGATGATTTTTCTGATTGCTTCCATTATAAAATTTTTGGCGATGTTTCGTTTATAATTTGAACAAATTAATAGGCAACTTTTATTCCTATATTTGGTGTCATGTAATTGCCGTTCGGTACTTTTGGCCGATAGTCATGATTCCAATCTTTATCCCGGTAATTAAGCCAGACTAAATTCGTTGCCATTGCCATATTTCCTAAGATGTTTGTAAACTCATTTTTATCACATTTCTCATCCGAAGAAAGCCATTCCAATCCAACAAAAACTCCATTTTTCGGCATAAGTATTTTGTAACTACTTAAATTAATTCTGTTTGTTCTTTTCAAGTCGTTAGAATTTATTATTACATTCTCAGTGAGTAAATCCAATCCTGGCTTTGTACCGGAGAAATCTGGTTGAATAAGCCTTAACCGAATATCACATTTACACTTTCCACCTGTCTTAGCTTTGAATGAAACTTCCTTTATCCAACCTTTTCTTCTTTTTTTATTTTCTATGAATACAGCAATTTGTCCACCCGGTTTTAAATCAAAGGAAGCATTATTTTTAAAATTTATAAAACCTAAATCTTCTTCTATTTTTAAACTCTCAAAATTTGTTAGAAGTACTTCGTCTAATGTTTTAATATTTTCCTCTAAAAAAATTGTATCGTTCTTCTCAAGAACTTCAACTGGTATTAATTTAGAATAGCAGGCAATGTTCGAGATTTTTAGAGAATCATTTTTATTTAGGTTGTTTAATTGAAATGCACCATTTACATCTGTTGTAGTTCCATTTTGCTTTTTTATAGATACAATATTTGTAAAAGGTAATGGCTCTCTTTTTGAATTACAAATAATTCCTTTAATATTTATTTGTGAAAATGAAAAAACCGGAATACTAATTAAAGGAAGAAAAATGAATTTCATAGATTCCTTTCTTAAAAATAACTCAAATTCGTCTTTGGCGTTAGCGCTAAAACGGTTTCATAAATAAGCCTGATCGTGTTTTCAACATCTCCTTTGTTAATCATTTCTACTGTTGTATGCATATATCGCAATGGCATTGAGATCAAAGCAGAAGGGCAGCCATCATTTGCATAAGCAAACGAATCTGTGTCGGTACCGGTGCTGCGGCTAACAGCTGCAAGCTGAAAAGGAATATTATTTTTAACAGCAGTTTCTTCAATAAAATCACGCAATTTATTATGAACTGCCGGCCCATAAGTTAGTGATGGTCCTTTTCCACACGAACAATCTCCTTCTGTATTTTTATTGATCATCGGAGTAGTGGTATCGTGAGTAACATCAGTAATAATAGCAACGTCAGGCTTTATTCTTCTTGCTATCATCTCAGCACCACGCAATCCAATCTCTTCCTGAACGGCATTGACAACAAACAAAGAAAACGGAAGGGTTTTTTTATTTTCTTTCAGCAATCTTGCTACTTCTGCGATCATAAATCCGCCAATGCGATTATCAAAAGCACGTCCGATCAAATTACCATTTGCTATTTCTTCATATCCTTCTGTATAGGTAACTACTGCCCCTACATGAACACCCAGATCTTCTACTTCTTTTTTATTTCTTCCACCGCAATCCAAAAAAAGATTTTCAACTTTTGGCTGTTGTTCTTTGTCTCCGTTTCCATGACGTGTATGAATAGCGGGCCATCCGAAAACCGCTTTTACGGGTCCTTTTTTTCCATGGATAATGACTCTTTGGGAAGGCGCAATTTGCTGATCAACACCGCCGTTTCTTTTTAAATAAATAAATCCTTCATTGGTGATATAATTTACAAACCAACTTATTTCATCGGCATGTGCTTCTATGACTACTTTAAAATTTTTATCAGGATTGATAACGCCAACTGCCGTTCCGTAAGGATCGGTAAAAGTCTTATCCACATAGGATTTGATATAGTTCAACCAAACCTTTTGCCCGTTTGATTCGGCACCAACCGGGGATGCTGTATTGATATAAGTTCTCAGAAAATCCATTGATTTTTGAGGAATACTAAAGGGAGTATTTTTAGCTTTTGCCATATAGAACAATTGAAATTTTTTTTGTGAGAAAATGCAAATTTAAAGTTTTAAAGTGAATAGGTAAACGAGGATCGCCTGCAATAACATCATTCCGTCAATACCGGCGAGATACACAAAATCCGAATTTGATTTCCTGGTGATTTCAATAGTTATAAAAGTGGCAATAGCAGAAATAACCATTGGTAAGAGGAATTGCATTTGAGGCAGATAAAAATATTGCCACAGACATAATAATAAAAAAACGACAAGCAGAATGTAAGACAGAAGATAGGATTTCTTTAGCCCGAGCACAACACCAAGCGTCTTAATGTTTTCAGATTTATCTACTTCAATATCGCGCATATCAAACAGCAAACAAAGAATAAACATGAAGACAAGTCTTTTCGCAAATACAAAAACAAAAAGGATGTGATCATAAGCATGGCCGCTGACCGGGAACCAAACGGTGACCAATGTCCACAACAAAGAGAGCGTAATTATTTTGAGAAAGCCATAATCCTTGATTCGTCTTTTTTTTGCAAAAGGAAGAAAGGGAAATGAATATAAAAATGAGATGCAACCTAAAACAAAAAGAATGAAAAAATGTTCAAGATGAAAACTGAATAAACTATATAAGATTAAAATACATCCTGCAATTAAAAGTATCAGGTGGATATTCTTATTTTGTTGAGACCACGTTAGCCTTTCTGAATTTTTAACTGCTATCTTTTTTACGATGTAATGCAAATTGTATTGAACAATCGTAGCGCCAAATACAAATGCATAGAAACTAAAATTATTAAAAGGGACATCCAACAAAATGTTGGTTTCCATGCAAAAGGCTACAGCACATCCTGCAACAAAAATGCTGGTGAATAAAATAAATTCCAAAAGCTTTTTGAACCACACTTCTATTGATAAATAA
This sequence comes from Hanamia sp., assembly GCA_035606215.1. Lineage (GTDB taxonomy): Bacteria > Bacteroidota > Bacteroidia > Chitinophagales > Chitinophagaceae > Ginsengibacter. Next base: position 152,749 of record DATNFV010000063.1, on the reverse strand, counting down.
TAATAATTGGTGGTGAAGATACAGTGTCACTGGTATGATTTTCCATATCACTTATGGCAAAGCGAAAAGTTGCGGTATCATTGGCCTGACATTTGGGAGCAATAAATGTATAAGGATAAGTTACAACCAATTCGCCTTTTTGATTCTTTGATGTCGGAAAAGCCGGTATTGTATCCATTTCATTAAAGCTGCTTCCCGGACAACCCGGAACATTTTCCTCAACATACATAGAACCTGCAAGATTTCCACTGGCATCTGTAAAAGACAAAGTAAACTCTATTTGCTGACCATTTGTGAGTACCCGAGTATTAACAGATTTAAACTTAAGTGTTGGCTTTGGCCCAAACTTATCTTTCGTACAGCCCATCAATAATACAAATAAGAATATGGAAAATAAAAGAGTGTATCGCATCTTTGTGGTTTAATTTTTCAAATTTAATTATTAAAAACTGAATAATAAGTTACAAATAGCCGAATGGGAAAATAAAATTTTCGATGCCACTTATTACAATTTTGATCAACTGGCATTAGAGATTTTTTTTTCACAATCAAGAACAAATGAGGTTTACAAAAATTATATCAACTCGCTTCATATAGCTCCCGAAACCATTAATTCCATTGAAAAAATTCCTTTTCTGCCCATTTCTTTTTTTAAAACCCACAAAGTAGTTACAACAATTTTTGAGCCTGAAATTACTTTTGAAAGCAGTGGTACTACAGGCGAAAATACAAGCCGCCATTATGTAAAAGATTTTTCCCTTTACAGGAAAAGTTTCAGTAAAGCTTTCAACGCATTTTACGGATATCCTTCCGAATGGTGCGTTCTTGGTTTGTTGCCTGGTTATCTCGAGAGAAAAAATTCTTCACTTGTTGCAATGGTCAATGAACTGATTCAAAAAAGTAATAATCCTTACAGCGGATTTTATTTGCATGACCACGAAAAATTGTACCAGGCATTGGTGCACAATGAAATTATGCGACAGCCAACTTTGCTGATTGGAGTTACTTATGCATTGCTGGATTTTGCTGAGAAATATTCGATGAGATTACAAAATACCACCATTATGGAAACGGGCGGAATGAAAGGGAAGCGCGAAGAAATGACACGCGAAGAAGTACATCAAATTCTAAAAAATAAATTCGGATTAAGATCTGTTCATTCGGAATATGGAATGACAGAACTCCTTTCTCAGGCATATTCCAAAGGAAATGGCTTGTTCCAAACTCCGCCATGGATGAAAGTATTGCTTCGTGAATACAATGATCCCTTTGCAATTGTTTCTTCATCAAAAACTGAAAAACCGGTTAACGGATTGATCAATGTCATTGACCTTGCTAATCTCTATTCATGCTGTTTTATCGCAACAGATGACATAGGAAAAATTTACAGAAATCAAAATTTTGAAGTACTGGGAAGAAGAGATGTGAGCGATTTAAGAGGATGCAGCTTGTTGACGGTTTGAGGTAGTTGTTTATTTGTTTATTTGTTTATTGGTTTATTAGTCAGTAACGAACCGTTGATTTCTCACTTGTAAAAAGCAATTGCTTTTTATTTAAAATATCTTGAAAAGAAAAGCATTGAATCAATTACATGCTCCTGCCAGTAACCCCATTCGTGGGCACCTTCATATTCTTCATAATCATGAGTAATATTATTTTCGGTTAGTTGCTGATGTAGCAGCCTGTTATATTTCAGAAGCGGATCTGAAGTTCCGCAATCAAAACTAATAGGCGGAAGATGCTCTTTGTGTTTGAGGATCGTTTCAAAAACATCTTCCTCAGTTTTATCCTCCTGGGAATATTGATCCAACTGTTCTTCAACGAAAAATCCCATCTGCTGAAGATTGGTGATTGAAGAATGTGCAGAGATGGCAGAAAAAATATGGTTGAATTTCAAACCAATTTTAAATGCTCCAAAACCACCCATTGATAATCCGCCAATAAATATCTTTGATTGATCATTGATTGCCGGAATGCATCTTTTCACTGCTTCCGGAACATCCTCTGCAATCCATTTTTCAAAATTAAAATTGTTGTGATCAAGATAGGCAGAACCATCACCCCACAAGCCATCAGATGGCATCGCAATCGTTACAGGAGGAATTATTTTTGAACGAATCATTTCCAAAACAGAAATATGAACTCCTCCGCTCAAAGCCCAACTCCATGAACTTCCATAAACTCCGTGAAGCAAAATCACCAATGGACACGAAGCCATATCTTCGATTCCGGGCGGAACAAAAAGACAGATGTCTCCCCGCCCTTTCAGATTGGTACTTTTTACAGTAATATATCTTAGAAAATCGTTTTCAAAGCGGGGATTAGAGATTTCTAATGTTCGGAAATTTTTCATTTTATTCAAATACTATTACACCTTTTGCATTTTTTCCTTTTATCAGATCATCAAAAGCCTGGTCCAGTTGCGATAAACAATATTTTTTAGTTACTAATTCCTCCAGCAATAATTTATCGTTTTCATAATGCTGAATAATAGCAGGAAAATCAGTTTGGGGTTTGCATTTTCCATACAATGGATTGATATATTTTTTATCCCATTCGAATAAATTCATGTCGATTGTGATCTCTTCTTCAATGCCGCTTACCTGGACTGCGATTCCTGCATTTCTTACCATTGCAAGAGGCGCAGCGCCCAAAGCAGGCACACCAGTACATTCAAAAGCATAATCTGCTCCTCTTCCACCCAATAACTCTTTTACCTGCTGTGCAGCATTCAACAAACCTTTGTCATTTTTGCCTGCAAGAATGGTATGTGTTGCTCCCATTTTTTTTGCCATTTCAAAGCGGCTTTCCAAAACGTCTATCGCAATAATTATTTTTGCTTCGCAAATTTTCGCGGCCTGAATAACATTTAATCCTACACCGCCTGCACCAATTACCACAACTGATGAACCTCGTTTTACTTTTGCCGCATTTACTACAGAACCATATCCTGTCATCACGCCACACCCAATGATACTGGCGGCAGCAAAAGACATTTTCACACAATCATTTTTTATTACAGCACCTTTTTTTACCAATGTATATTGTGATAAAGTACCGAGATTAAACGAACGGTCAATATTTTTTTCATGAAAAGTAGTACCACATTCATGGGCGTGTCCACGATTATTCTGACCAGTTACAGGAGAATTATTTTCACAAATATGAACGTTGCCAATTTTACATTGAAAACAATGTCCGCAGGGAATGGCCCAATTCAGTAAAACAGAATCTCCCGGAAAAACATTTCTTACATTTCTCCCGGTTTCGCGAACGATTCCGGCGCCTTCATGTCCCAGGATCATTTGTTTTCCCCATTTAAGAGAATCGTAGTCGGTATGGCAAATTCCTGCAGCTTTAATTTCTACTAAAACTTCATCAAACGCAGGCTCTTCAATTTCAATTTCCCCGATTGAGAAATGTCCCTTTCCATCAGTGATGGCCGCTTTGCATTTTATTTTTTCCAAAGTGAATGTTTTAAACCAAAAAAAATATTTTAAGAAATCGATATCAATTATAAAACCAGCGGGTTTAATTCAGAATCAGCCGCTGTTCCGGGTTTTTTATTCATCAGCCATGTTTTCAAATCATTCTGCTGCCATGAATTTTTTGGTTCCAGAATTTTTGCATCTTCGGCAATATAAATTATGGTAAAAACTTCGCGCATCTTATTAGATCTATTTCCCGGAGCGTTGTGTATGGTGAAGCCCGTATGCCATGTGGCATCACCGGCTTTCATTGTTTTTGCGCGACTGATCTCAAACTGGTTATCATGAACATATTTGTCAAACTCTTTTTCAGACTCATCAGATATTTCATAACTAAAAACACTTCCTTTTTTTTGCGATCCTGACGCAAAAGTTAGCATGCCCATATCAACATCAATATCAACCAATGGCATCCACATCGTAACCGTTTTATCAGTATCAATTGGCCAGTAATACTGATCCTGGTGCCATGGAGTAGGCCCCCCGCCTGCTTCTTTAAACAAAGCCTGATCGTGATAAATACGAACATTTTTTACACCTAAAAGATCAGCAGCAACCTGAGCAAGACGTTTTGAAAAAACTATCTTTTTAACTCCTTCATTTTGACGCCATAAATTCATGACTTGCAAAAAAGCTTTCCCATAGGTATCACGATCTTCCATTTTCCTTTTTTCGGTATTGTATTTTAAAGCGGCATCTGTAATTACTGAATGATAGGCAGCTACTTCCTTATCGCTTAATAAACCCCTTGTAAGGGTATGTCCGTTCTCACGAAATTCTTCAACTTGTTGTTGAGGGATATGAATGAATTTATCGAGATCAGGAAGGGTTTGATTTTCAATTTTCATACATTGGATTTTTAAAAGCGAAGAAATGAGAAATATCTCAAAATTAAAAGGTGCTAATTATTAAAATATTGGTCTATTTTATCCTAATTTAGCATTTGCAATTATTTTTTACATAAAATAGACAATGTCAAAGGCATCATTTGAAATAATTACATCCGCAAAAAGAGAGTCTTTTGTGATTACGAAGTTTGATAAAAAAGCTTTTGAAGCTCCTTTTCATTTTCACCCGCAATTAGAACTTACCTGCATTACAAAAGGGAAAGGAAAACGTTTTGTCGGAAATAATATGACTGGCTTTGAAAATACCGATGTTGTTTTAATTGGCTGCAATCTTCCACATTGCTGGAAGCTTACTCCACCGGATATGAAGGCCTCTGCAATCGTTATACAATTCAATTGTGATTTCCTTGGCGAAAGTTTTTTCGATTTGCCCGAAATGAGCCAGGTAAAAAGATTATTAAAAAGAAGTGAGTCTGGCATTGAGTTTCGTGGAAAAACAAAAGAACAGATAAGGTCTGCAATGGAACTAATGCTGGAAAAAAATCATTTTGATAAAGTGATTTCATTGCTTGAAATACTGAACAAACTTTCTGTTACGAAAGAATATGTTTTGCTGAATAAAAAAAATTCAGTCGGTATCCAATCAGATGATAACCGGGAGAGAATCAATAAAGTGTTTGCCTACATTGTTGAAAATTTTCATGATGAGATACTGCTGAATGATGCTTCTTCCACGATCGGAATGACTCCAAATGCCTTCTGCAAATATTTTAAGAAAATGACGCGCAAAACTTTTATGGAAACTGTAATTGATTACCGCATCAATTTTGCGACGCAGCAATTGGTCGAAACTGATAAAAGCGTTGCTGATGTTTGCTTTGAAAGCGGCTTCAGAGACATGTCGCATTTTTATAAAACATTTTCTTCCCGGATGGAAATGAGCCCGCTTAATTACAGAAAACATTTTCTTCGTGAAACTGATATTGAAGAGCTGTCAGAGTAAATGAAATACTATTTACGATTCCTGTTTTATTTTTTTTGAAACGCTAAAGAAATAAACTGCTCTTCCCTGATTTTTATTTTTCTTCAATCATAGGTTGAGGATTACGATCCAGATTTTTTTCAACCAATTCAGGAACATGTTTGTGCTTGAAAAGAATGGCAAACAGAATGGCGACAACTAATGCATACAAAGAAAAAGAAATCCAGATGCCATGCCAGTCTTTGCTGTTATCTGCATTTGTAAAAAGCTGGTCAATTACAATTCCACTGATAGAACTTCCCAACACGGCTCCTACTCCGTTAGTCATCATCATGAAAAGCCCCTGGGCACTGGCCCTGATCGCCGGATCGCTTTGAGATTCTACAAACAGGGAACCGGAAATATTGAAAAAATCGAATGCCATTCCATAAACAATACATGATAAAATGATCATCCAAAGTCCTTCAGCAGGATTGCCATAAGCAAACAAACCAAACCGTACAAACCAGGCAAGCATACTGATGAGCATCACTTTTTTTATGCCGAATTTTTTTAAGAAAAAGGGGATGGCCAAAATGAAAAGTGTTTCAGAAACCTGTGAAATACTCATGATAATTGCAGGATATTTTACTGCGATCAAGCCTTTGTATTTTTCAACATTTGCAAAGTCGTGAAGAAAAGTATCACCGTAAGCATTCGTTAATTGCAATGCCGCTCCAAGCAACATCGCAAACAGAAAGAAGATGAGCATTTTCCTGTTTTTTAATAAACGGAAAGAATTTAATCCTAAAGCATCTATTAAAGATTTTCTTTCTTTAGAATGCAGAAGTGGCGGACATTTGGGCAAAGTGAAAGCATAAACTCCCAAAACCAACGATGCAATGGAAGCTACATAGAACTGAGCGGATGTAGTTTCAAAATGAAGCAAACTAACGACCCAAAGCGCCACAATAAATCCAATGGTCCCCCAAACTCTTATCGGCGGATAATCTATTACTACGTCTTTTCCATCGCGCTTCAAAGCAGAATAAGCAACGGCAATAGATAAAGAAATAGTCGGCATATAAAACATCATATTTAAAAGCATCACCCAAAACAAAGTGAAAGGATCATTGATCATTGGTATGGTAAACAAAATGACAGCTCCGCAGATTTGAAAAATGCCATAAAGCTTTTCTGCATTCACCCACTTATCCGCAATAATTCCGGCAATCGACGGCATGAAAAGTGAAGCAATACCCATTGTCGAAAAAATGGCACCAAATTGAGTAAATGTCCAATGTTTCGTGTTTGAACAATATGCGCCGATGGTTATCAGCCAGGAACCCCAAATAAAAAACTGTAAAAAATTCATTACAATCAGCCGCAACTTAATATTCTTCATCTATTTTTATTTTAAATATACATCTAAGCAACTTTTAAGCAGTTAAAACCGATCCTTATTTTTAAAAATGGCAGAAAGTTTTAAATAATTTCGAAAGATAAGAGAATTAATAAAATCTTTTGCCCTAACTTTTGCTTTCAACTTAAATTCCTACTTTGCAATATGAAATTCGCTCAAAAATTTCCATCCTAAATACATCAAAACCTGACCGTGCTCAAAAAAATTTTGTATATACTCTGTGTGCTATTTATAGTAATCCCCAAGGGGTTTTCTCAAAAGAAAAAAGCAACGGAAGTGCAACCAAAAACATTGGATCACATTGTTCGATGTGCCACAGATCAACGTGTGCAGATGTTATTCAGGGTTTTTCCGGAAAGGAAATTATTAGCTGAAAAGCTGGCAAAGGAAATTCCTTCAACAAAAGCGCTGCGTGCTCCACAGCGTTTGCAGGCAATCGTTACCATTCCTGTTGTTTTTCATATTGTGCTTTCCAATCCATATCAAATTAGCGACGATGTTGTAAAATCGCAAATTGATGTCATGAATACTGATTTTGCCGGATTGAATGCAGACAGCACTAATATTCCTGCTGCATTCGAGGCAGTAAGAGGGCATTCTTCCATCAGGTTTGTTTTGGCAAAAAGAACACCTGACGGAAAACTTACCAACGGCATAGACAGAATTACAAGTTCTACAACAGGCAATCCGAACAATGTAACTGATTCAATAAAAAGAAGATCCTTAGGTGGCGCTGACGTATGGGATCCTAATTCTTACCTGAATATTTGGGTGGGAAATATTTCAGGCGACCTCGGTGTTTTAGGATATACGCAGATGCCGGGAAGCGGTACTCCGCTGGATGATGGAATTTTTTGCAACGTAATAAGTTTTGGAATCAGCAGTTGCAACGCAAGTAATTATAACAAAGCCCGCACGATCGTTCATGAGCTGGGACATTATTTTGGTCTTAATCATATCTGGGGTGATGACGAAAATGAGGTGAACAAATGCAGCGGCGATGACTTCAGGGCATTGACTGACGATGGCTCTACTTATGTTTTGCCAACAACTTTGTACAATCCACACGGACAGGGAAATACGCCGCAGGATATTGGTGACACGCCCAACCAGGCTATTGCATCAAATGATTGTGCTTCCGGCATCGTTACAGACTCATGCTCTTCAACTGCTCCGGGAATCATGTACGAAAACTACATGGATTATACCATGGACAATTGTTACAGTCTTTTTACCAAAAAACAGGTTGCACGAATGGAATATGTCCTCACTAATTTCAGAACTTCTCTGATGACATCAACAGGTGCTACACCTCCGGCAAATGCACCAACAACAGACGCCGCCCCAATTCTTTCGATCAATCCCGGAGGCTTTGAAATAACCGGCTGCACCTCTGTTTTTCATCCTTCCACCTTAACCTGCGCGGGAAATATTGCACCAGAAGTTTTAATAAAAAACAATGGCTTAAATACAATCACTTCCCTCACTGTCGGATATGTCTTGAATGGAGCAGCGCCTGTGCATATTTCTGTAAATACCAATTTAATTTCCGGTCAGACGCAGATGATCACCCTACCGGTAATTGCAGTTGCAACTGGTAATTATACTTTCAAATTCTTTACCTCAAATGTTAATGGAAATGCATCAGACCAGGTTCCGGCAAATGATACTTTAACTGCAACACTTTCTGTTCCAAATCCTGTTCCATTACCGCTTTCAGAAGGTTTTGAAAACAGTGTTTTTCCTCCACAGGGATGGAGCATCATTAATCCGAATAATGATGTAACATGGCAAAGAACTACTCCGGGAAATAATAGTGCCTATTCAATGTTCATTGATAATTTTGATAATAATGGCGTTGGCAATATTGATGAAATAAGAACGCCAAAATTAAATTTATCCGGAACTGATCCTGTTGTAATTACATTTGATCTGGCGCATAAAAATTATCCGGATGCAGCTTATAATGATAGTTTACAAGTGCTGGTTTCCACAGATTGCGGGGCAACATTTAAAGCTTATTTTAATAAGGCAGGTGCGGCGCTTTCAACAGCCGGAACTTCATCCACCTCTTATCTGAATCCCGCGCCATCCGATTGGAAAACGCAAAAGATCGTTTTGGATGCTTCTGTGTTAAATTCAGGAAGCATTATTGTTGCATTCAGAAATGTAAGCGATTGGGGAAATAATATCTATATCGACAACATCAATATCAAACAGGAAACTTCAAGAGATATTTCAGTGATTGTGGTAAATCCACCAAGAACTACTGATTGCGCAGAACCTACTACTCCGGTTGCTACCGTAAAAAATGTAGGCATTTCAACAATCACCGGTTTTAAAATTTCTTATAAAATTGACAATGGCTCTGTTTCAGAAACAACTGTTTCCGGCATTTCACTTGCAGCAGATGCAGAAATAAACGTACCGTTGTCTACATTTACTCCGGCAGTGGGACAACATACGATCACGGTTTTTTCTGCTCAACCAATTTCTGCAACAGGCACGGGCGATCAATCTCCTTTAAATGATACTTTAAGAAAGTCATTTTTCGCAGCGGGACAAGTTTCCCTTCCTGTTTCGGAAGGCTTTGAAAATCCGGTTTTTCCACCGTTAAACTGGATGTTAGAAAATAACGATGGAGGAATCACATGGGAAAGGACCACCCTTGCCGCCGAAACGGGGAACGCATCAATGGTGGTCAGAAACTTTAATTCCACTTCAACAGGCACAACCGATAATTTTGTTTCTTCCGTAATTACAGGCACTTCATCTTTTGATTCAATTTTTGTTTCATTTGATTATGCGTATGCAGCAGGAGTTTCAACAAATCTCACTGACACTTTTGAGTTGCAGGCAACAACAGATTGCGGGCAAACTTTTACAACCGTTTGGAAAAATTGGGGAACCGGTTTGCAAACAACCAATAATCCTTCTCCCGCTTTTGTTCCAAATTCAAATGACTGGAAAAATATTTCTATTAATTTGTTTCAGTTTGTTGGCAACAAAGATTTTCAACTTTATTTTGTGGACAAAGGAAACCGGCAGAATAATCTATACATAGATAATATCAACGTTTATGGAATTACGGTTCCTGCCCGTTTGAAAAAGCAGGGATATTTATTTTATCCAAATCCTTTTACCACACAATTTTTTATCAGAACTTACCGGGTTCCTGTTAATTTACAAAAGGCGCAGATATTCAATTCCGTTGGGCAGCTTATATGGTCAAAAAATTATAACGGGGATGCATATACGCAAATGCCTGTTGACCTGAGAGGCGCTCCCCCGGGCATCTATGTTGTAAAACTTACTTTCAGTGACAAAACAGTTGTACAGAAGATCGTAAAGGAATAATTTGTTGATTTTTTTGATGTGCTAACGTGGTAATGTGCTAATGTGCTGATGTGCTAATGTGCTGATGTGCTGATGTGCTAATGTGCTAATGGGCTAATATGCTGATGTGCTGATGTGCTGATGTGCTGATGTGCTGATTAAGAATCAATGATATTTATTGGTTTACTGTTAGCTTGTTGATTCCTTTCGTGTAATTCGTGCCTAAATTTCGTGTTCCAACTTTAGCACTATTCTTTTAAAATCATATTTGTTGAATTCTTGGAATTCGTGAATTCTGCTATTCGTAAAATTCGTGAAATTAGTGTAATTCGTGTCTAAAATTCTTGTTTATAACTTTAGCGCTATTCTTGTGAAATCATATTTGGAATTCGTTCTTTAATTTTGCCCTATGCAAAAGATAAATAAAGAAGAATTAATCGGATTAATTAATGCTTTACCTGAAGGGAAGATCTTTAAAACTATTACAGAAAAAGTAATTGCAGAAGAAAGAATAACTGATGAAGAGGGTATATTACTTTTTGAAAAAGCAAGTCCTGGTTTAAGTGCTACTTTAGCAAATTATATCCGGGAAAAAAAGCACGGTAACAAAACTTTTTTCAATAGAAATTTCCATATTGAACCCACGAACGTTTGTGTTTTTTCCTGTAAGTTTTGCTCTTATTCAAGATTATATGCACACCGCGATGAAGGCTGGGCTTTGAGCAAAGAACAAATGATGGATATTGTAAAAAGCTATGACGGAAAGCCTGTCACAGAAGTTCATATTGTTGGTGGTGTTCATCCCAAAATGAATCTGGAATTCTTCTGTGATTTTATTTCCCAGATAAAACAACACAGGCCTGAATTGCATGTAAAAGGATTTACTGCAGTGGAACTGGATTATATGTTTCGCAAAGCAAAACTTTCTGTAAAAGAAGGAATGAAAAAATTACATGACGCTGGTCTACAATCCATGCCCGGAGGCGGTGCGGAGATTTTTGATGCTGAAATCAGAAAACAAATTTGTGAAGATAAAGTAGATGCAGAAGGCTGGCTAAAAATTCATGAAGAAGCACATTTGTTAGGAATGCACACAAACGCTACTATGCTTTACGGGCATATCGAAAAATATTCTCACAGAATTGATCACATGAGCCGTTTAAGAAATCTTCAGGATAAAACGCACGGGTTTAATACATTCATTCCTTTGAAATTTCGCAACAAAAATAATGACATGAGCCATGTTCCGGAATCTTCAATCATTGAAGACATGAAAATGTATGCAGTTGCCAGAATTTTTATGGATAATTTTCCGCATTTGAAAGCCTACTGGCCAATGCTTGGAAGACAGAATGCACAACTATCACTTTCGTTTGGAGTGGATGATATTGATGGAACTATTGACGATTCTACCAAAATTTATTCGATGGCTGGAAGCGAAGAACAAACTCCAAAAATGAGTACAGAAGAATTGGTAATGCTTATTTCACAGGCAGGTCGCGAAGCTGTGGAAAGAGATACTTTATATCATGTGGTTAAAAATTATTCTGTAAAAAAAGATGAAGAATTTGACGTGGCTCTCAATTAAAAATTTAACCAGGACCTTTGCCAAAAAATTTCAGGAAAATAATAACACTCCTGCAACGCTTTTCCCTTGTCTTATAGAAGGCAAAATGCCTTTATTATCTTAATTTTGCACACTTTTAAAAGTGCGCTCACTTTTTTATTTCTTATTGAGTATTTCTTATTTTTTATTTGATTATGTTATTAGGATTACAGAATGTCACCTTCGAATTTGGAGCAAGAGTGATTGTAAAAAACGCTACATGGCACATCCAACCCAACGAAAGAATTGGTCTTATCGGATATAACGGAACCGGCAAATCAACGTTATTAAAAGTATTAACCAATCAATATCTTCCTTCTGTCGGAACTGTTGAAAAAGGAAGAGAAACAACTATTGGTTTTCTACACCAGGATTTGCTCAGTTTTGATACTGAAGATTCTATTATGGAAGTTGCGCTGGGTGCTTTTGAAAAAGTGCAGGCATTGGAAAAAGAAATAGAACAAATAGGCATTGAACTCGAAAAAAGTTCGGATGAATCGCTTGCACATATTTATGCCGATAAATTGCATGAACTCGAAATTCTCGGCGGCTATGATATTCATCATAAAACAGAAGAAATTTTACAGGGACTTGGTTTTGCTAATGCTGATCTGCAAAGGCCTTACAAAACTTTCAGTGGTGGATGGAGAATGCGTGTATTACTGGCAAAAATGATCCTGATGAATCCTGATGTTTTGTTGTTGGATGAACCTACAAACCACCTTGATTTACCTTCCATTGAATGGCTTGAAAAATATTTACAACATTATCGCGGATCGGTTGTGATCGTTTCACATGACCGTTATTTTCTGGACAGAATGGTTACCAAAATTGTTGAGCTCTATCAACAGGAATTACATTTTTACAGTGGTAATTATTCTTATTATCTACAGGAGAAAGAACAGCGCATCGAGTTGCAAAAGCGTGCTTATGAAAACCAGCAGGATTATATCCGTCAGCAGGAAAGATTTGTCGAGCGCTTTAAAGCCAAAGCTTCCAAAGCTGCCCAGGCACAGAGTATCATGAAACGTCTTGATAAAATCGAAAGGATTGAAAATACTGATTTGGAAAGACCCAACATGCGCATCAATTTCACTATTGATCACCAGCCCGGCAGAGTTTTGTGCACTTTAAAAGATGCCAGCAAAAGCTTTGGAACTGTAAAAATTGTAGAACACACCGGTGCTGAAATCAATCGCGGTGATAAAATCGGTTTGATAGGTGCGAATGGAAAAGGTAAATCCACTTTGCTCAGAATGGTTGCAGGTGTAGAACCTTTTGAAGGAGAAAGAATAGAAGGACATAATGTGAAGGATGCTTTTTATGCGCAGCATCAGTTAGAAGCTTTAGACCTCGAGCATACCGTTTTGGAAGAAATGAATTATTCCGGAAGTGGAAAAACAGAACTGGAATTAAGAACCTTGCTGGGATGTTTTTTATTCAGCGGAGATGATGTAGATAAGAAAATAAAAGTTTTAAGCGGCGGCGAAAAAGCGCGTGTTGCTCTTGCAAAAACCATTGTTAGCAAAGCAAATTTCTTGCTGCTTGATGAACCTACCAACCACCTCGATATGCATTCAGTTGATTTGCTGATCGAGGCTTTAAATAAATATGAAGGGAGTTATATTCTTGTAAGCCATGACCGGTATTTTGTCAATAAAACCGCCAATAAAATTTGGGAGATCCAGGATTACCAGATCAAGGAATTTGTTGGCACTTATGATGAATGGGAGCGCTGGAAACAGGAAAGAAATGTTACAGAAACCACTGAATCAAAAAAGAAAGAAGAAGCAAAGGCAACTCCTGAAAAGAAAACAAAAGGCATTTCTGAAAACCGTGATCAGCAAAAAGAATTGCAAAAACTTAGAAGGCAATTTGAACAATTAGAAGAAAAGATCGCAAAGAATACTGAAGAGAAAAAGAAACTTGAAGCCGACCTTGCTTTACCTGAAATTTATTCAGACAATAAAAAATTTGTAGAAGCAGAAAAAAAATACACTCAAAAGTTGCAGGAATTATCAGTAGCTAATTCAGAGTATGAAAAACTTTTTGAAAAGCTGATGATTATGGAAGAACAGACTGGCTAAGGGTGTAATCACTCTTAAAATTCTTAAAATAATAAAAAACAAATGGCACAGGCTAACCAGTGCCATTCAATTCATTTAGTGTGGTTTACATTCCTGTTAAAAATGCAATCCCTGCCATAATCCCCAGAAATAATAAAATAATTCCTATGGCAACGAATGTGTCATGCAGTTCAACAGAGTTAATTTTTTTCATAACCTAACGTTTTAAAAATTAATAAATAATAAGAAGCTGCTTTGACAGGATAATTGGACAAAAACCTGATTATAAGACTAGTTTATCGGGAGTAGGACTAATACAAATCTAAAATAATTTTTTAATTCCTGCAAACTTTTACTGAAACTTTAAACGAATCAGTTTCGCACATCTTAATAAGATTTCCCGATCTTGATTTTCCCTACAAAAAAAGAACCAGATTCTTAATTTTCAACTTTCAATAGTGCTTCATTTCCGTAAACAATCCATTTTTCTTACAGATATTTGCATTATTAAATTTTTTTTCGGATGCGAATTGCTATTAATGGAATGGGACGAATTGGACGTCTTTTGTTTAGAAGATTGATTGAAAATGGACAATTTGATGTAGTGGCGGTGAATGATATTATGCCGGTTGATAACCTTGTTTATCTTTTAAAATATGATTCCGTTTATGGAACTTTTCTTCCAAACGAAATAACATCAGCAGGTCAAATAATTTCAGTAAAAGGCAAAAAAATTACAGCACTTCAAAATGCTGATCCTTTGCAACTTCCCTGGAAAGAGATGAATGTAGATGTTGTGTTGGAATGTTCCGGTCAATTCATCAATAAAGCAGCAGCATCAAAACATCTGGAAGCCGGAGCGAACAAAGTTCTCTTATCTACAACCGGAGCTGAAGATATTCCTTTACACGTTTATGGTTTTAATCAAAATGGATCTCTCGGCGAGATTGATATTCTTTCTCCCGGTGGCTGCATGACCAATTGTTCTGTTCATGTGCTTTATATTTTAAATTCTATAGGAATTAAGTCTGTCCATATTAATATTCTCCATTCTTATACATCCCGCCAGGCATTAGTTGATATGCCGCATTCGCAATTCCGGAGGGGCAGAGCTGCGGCAGAATCTATCATCCCCGTGGAAATTGATTTACATAAATCATTAAACCGTTTGTTACCCGGATTAAAAAACTGCATCAATGTTTATTCGACAAGAGTACCGGTTGCTAATGGGGCAATGGCTTCTTTTACAATTCAATTAAAAAGAAATACAACAGCTACAGAAATTAATAAGTTTTTTAAAACTGCATCACAAAATCAATATAAAGGGATTCTTGATTATACAGAAGAACCTTTGGTTTCTCTTGATATAAAAGGCAACAGCAATTCCTGCATCATTGATGGAACACAAACTGCCGTGATCGAAAATCATGCAAGAGTAGTTGCATGGTTTGATAATGAATATGGATTTACCAGCAGGATGATTGATTGGTTATATTATTGGCTGAAATAAAACCGGTCTTATTTCAGATTGCCAAAAAATAAATAAGCTAAAAATATGGAAGTAATAATTCCGACAAGATCAGCGAGCAACATGGCACCAATTGAATAACGGGTATTTTTTATGGAAACAGCGCCAAAATAAACGGCGACTACATAAAAAGTAGTATCAGAAGTTCCCTGCAAAATTGAAGACAAACTTCCTGCGAAAGAATCTGAACCATATGTTGTCATTGTGTCTATCATCATTCCCCGGGCTGCACTTCCGCTTAATGGTTTTATCAGCGCAGTTGGTAATCCGGCAACAAATTTTGTATCGGTACCTAAAGCTGCAAAAACATTTCTCATTCCATCAATGATCACTTCAAAAGTTCCGCTTGTCCGCAATAAACTGATAGCTACCAACATACCTACCAAATAAGGAATAATCTTTACTGCAATTTCAAATCCTCCTTTCGCTCCTTCTATGAACGCATCAAAAATGTCAATATTTTTATACAAAGCTCCGAGGATGATCAGGAAGAATAACAATAAAATAAGTCCATTGCTTAAAATGCCCGAAAAAGTTTGTACGCCCGTAAAACTTAGTGATTTCAGATAAATGACCATTAAAGAAATAACAGCCGAAATTCCTAAGATCCATAATAAAATTACCGGCTGAAAAATATTTATTTTCTGTTTGAATGAAACGATCAGCATGGCCGCAATAGTTGCTGCAAATGTGGCAATCATACAGGGAATAAAAATATCTGTTGGGTTGGTCGCATTCAATGATGCCCTGATGGCAATGATACTTACAGGAATCAAAGTAAGCCCTGAAGCATGCAAACACAAAAACATGATTTGCGAATTGGAAGCCGTTTCCTTGTTAGGATTTAATTCCTGAAGACTTTCCATTGCTTTAATTCCAAAAGGCGTCGCCGCATTATCAAGTCCCAATAAATTAGCTGAAAAGTTCATTACCATATGCCCCATAGCGGGATGGTTTTTAGGTAATTCAGGAAATAACTTTGAAAAAAAAGGACCAATAATCTTTGACAAGAGTCTTATCCCGCCTGCCCTTTCGGCAATACTCATAAACCCCATGAACAAAGCCATGATGCCAATCAGATTGATCGAAATATCAACTGCTGTTTTCGCCGTTGCAATGACACCATCAGCATGTTGTTCTTTAAAAGTAACATAAGTTCCATTTGGTGTTTTACTGTATTTGGTAGTGCCGTCGGAGTAGGTTTTTCCATTTTGCAAGGCTGTTAAAACAGTAGCAGATAATGCAGTAGTGTCTAAAGCTTTCGTATTAGAAGTGTCGCCAGCTTTGCCAACAATCATCTGGCTATAAATATCGGTGTTTCCTTTTATAAAAATACATTGGAAAGTTGCAGCCAGGAAAGCTATGATAATGAAGGCCGCCCAAATTCTGCTTAATGCCATATAATTTGAAAAAAACTAAGATAAGGTTTTTGGGGGGTTCCAAGACTATTTCATTAAAATAAAATAAGAACCCGTTTTTTTACTTTTTTGGTTATAGTATAAAGAATTGGATTTCAATCATTTCAAAATATTTTAAAAAAAAAATAAAAAAAGCTTTTATGTTTCAAAAATGTTATTTATGTTTGCGTCTTCATCCAACTATCTGCCGAATTCCTAACGCTTAGTTACTTTTTCCAACTATACTCTGAATTTCTAAACGCTTACATATTTACATAGATATTTGAAACCATTTTATCTTCACGATCTCTGTATTTAAGCAAATCCTCCTTTTATTATTATATCGATTTGATATCCTCTGCAAGCGCCGTTGTAATCCGCCTGTAAATTCCAACGAATTTATTAACGGTAACAAAACAATTAACCTCTCAAATTAACAACATGAAAAAGAAATTTACAATCAGCGCAGTTCTCTCTTTAATCACCCTTATTGGGTTTGCACAATGCCCTACCAGTTATACAAGAAATAACGGTAATGGTAAAGGTACTTGCGGTACAGGAGCACAGATCAAAATGTATTTTACAACAATGCCTTCTGTTCCTCCTACCATTGATTCTGTTTATTCAAACGGAGTAAAATTAACTGTTACTTATTCACTTCCCGATACCTCTAAATACGCTAGTGGTGGTTATATCAGCTACTGCTTTGGAGGAAACATTCCACCGATAGGTGCCCTGCAGGTTTATTTTGACGGAGGTATCTTCGATTCAATTAAGACAGCATGTACAGTGCCACCAAATGGTCCTGAAGCAGGCCCGACTCCTGTTATTTTAAGCAGCTTTAGTGCAGAGCGCAGCGGAACATCTGTAACTCTTAACTGGAAAACTGAACAGGAATTAAACTCAAGCGGATATGAAATTCAGAGATCTTCTGATAATATCAATTTTGAAACTGTTGGAGTAGTTGCAAGCAAAAGTGCAAACAGCAGCGTTGCTCAATATTATTCATTCACTGATAATTCGAACACTCTTGCTGAGAACACCTATTACAGGCTAAAAATGGTTGATCTTGATCATTCATTTGCTTATTCATACGTAAAAATGGTAAAAGGAAGCGGTTTAAAAAGCGATATCGTTTTATTCCCTAATCCTGCAAGCAGCAACCAAAAGGTCACCATCGGAAATATCAGCGAACCTTCTAAAATAATGGTTTTTGATAACACCGGAAGATTGATTCAACAAACTTCTACTACAAGCAATTCTGTTGAGATCAACAACCTGCAAAAAGGAAATTATTTTGTAAAAATTCTCGGACAGCAAAGCGGTTCATCTACAGTAAAAAAGCTTTCTGTAATTAATTAAACCATAATCTACCTGACAAAATAAAAGGAGGTTCTGAAAAGAACCTTTTTTTATTTAAGGGGGGATGGAGAAAATCACGGAAACCAGGTTTTCCAAAAATTATTTTATTCAGACTAACTTTTTCTATTTTTCTTCCTTTTTCAACCTCTTTTTATCCCAGTCAAAAAGCTCATCTCTTCGATATCCCTTCGATATCGCTTCGATACTTCGTCGTTTTTAAGATCGAAGTACTTCCGCAATAAATCCGTAGATATTTCGTTATTTATTATAAGCAATTAGCGAACATTATTCATTATTTATTATTTTAAAAGAAATAAACTTATGGCTACTTCGTTTTGGGCAAGATATTACCGGCAGCCTTAGCATCTAATGATGAAGAGAATGCCATTACCAGCATTAACAGGAAGAATTCTAATTATTTCGGAGAAAAGAAAATTGAGATAAACTTTTTACTACAAACATATTTCGACAGTAAGATTGAGAAAAATTTTATTAGTAAAAGTGAACTATATCTTCAGAAAATCCTTTCTGTTTTAATCCTTTGTGCCGGAGCCGCTTCTTTCATTCAACCCTGGATTATTACTGTTTAGAACAAACTTCCACTCTCCATCTTTTTCTTTTTTCCAGATGTTTACATACGTTCCTCTAAAAACTGTGTCAGGTAATTTTAATTCATAAATACCATAAGTGTAGCCTATATCTCCAGACTTTGACATTTCTGCTTTCACAGGTTTCCATGAGAGCGTGTATCCGGTGTCGCTTAGAGCACTGATATAATCTATAGCATCGGCGCCAACAAGAGGCAGATGATCCGGCCTTAATAGTGTTCCTTCATTGTCAATATATTGTAGAAAAGCTTTTTTCATTCCCAGCTGCCGGCTCATATCCGAAAAAGCAATGTCGGCATTGAGTATTTCATAATCTGATGATGGGGGACTTTGTTTTGCTTCTGGTTGGCAGGAAAAATTAATAGTGATCAAAATAAGAATGATCAAAATTTTATTTTGCCTGGTAACTGTCATAAAATTTCTTTTAAAAAAAATGGCGAAAGCATTTTGCAATACCCTCGCCATGAAGCAGGAAATATCACCTGCATTGATAGGTTATTACACCTTCAAAATTATATATGCAATTTATCCTTTTTTGCTAACAATTCCTCAACTGTTTCCCGATACATTTCGTCAGGAATGCAACAATCTACCGGGCAAACGGCCGCACATTGAGGCTCTTCGTGAAATCCCTGGCATTCGGTGCATTTATCGGGAACAATATAATAAGTGTCAACAGAAATTGGCGTATTTCTTTGTGAAGCATCCATAAGACTTCCATTCATCAATGCCACATCACCTTTTACTGTAGTACCATCTTCAATCGCCCATTCTACGCCACCTTCATAGATTGCATTGTTCGGACATTCAGGTTCGCAGGCGCCACAATTAATACATTCATCAGTTATTTTTATTGCCATTTTATTTATGTTTTAAGCAGTTCCACAAGGTCAAAATTATTTCCGAATTTTGCCTGTTTTAATCAGCACAAATATAAACAGATAATTTTACCTACATGAATTTAGCAGAAAGAATTACCTTAATGGTAAACCTTGGAAAATATTTAATGGAAGATGGTGAAGAGCTAAAACTTGTGAAACAAAAGGCCTATGAAAAAAATAAATGGTTTACCGAAGAATTTATAAATTATGCTTTCAGGAATATTTCGACTCATTACCTGGAGCAGGAGAAATTAGAAAAATGGGTTCATCATTATCATATTGATGACAATATTCATCCTCAGAAAATAGGAATTGTAATGGCGGGAAATATTCCGCTGGTTGGCTTCCACGATTTTTTATGTGTTTTTATTACCGGCCATCATCAAATGATCAAGCTTTCGGATAAAGATGAAGTTTTAACGACCCACCTGGTCGAAAAACTGGAACAGTGGAACCCGAAAGTAAAATCTGTAGTAAAAACTGCTGAACTACTGAAAGATTGTGATGCTTATATCGCTACAGGAAGTAATAATTCTGCAAGGTATTTTCATCTTTACTTTGGAAAATATCCTTCCATTATCCGCGGAAATAAAACCTCTGTAGCTATTTTGAATGGCAATGAAACTTTTGGTGATCTCTCCTGCCTTGCGGATGATGTTTATATTTATTTTGGTTTAGGCTGTAGAAATGTGACCAAGATATTTGTACCCGTAAATTACAGTTTTGAAACACTGCTGAACGCGTTTAAAAAATACGATTACTTTGCTGACATTCCCAAATACCGGAATAATTATGACTATAATCTTGCTTTGCTCATTATGAATAATAAGTTCTACATGACCAACGACAGCATTATTCTTTATGAAAATGAAAATATTTTTTCGCCGGCCAGCGTCCTTCATTATTCCTTTTATGAAAATGAAAAATCCACTTTGGATGATTTATTAAACAATGAGAATGTTCAATGCATTGTTGGCGCAGGACAAGTTCCTTTTGGAAAATCACAGGAACCGGGATTATTTGATTATGCGGATGGAGTTGATACAATTCAATTTTTATTGACTCTGTAAATATTTACTGACATCATTAAATGTCCCTGATTAACCATTACACAAAAAGATGCGGATAAAAAAGTTCACATTTCTTTTATACAAAAACACATGCCAAATATCATTGTTGTGAAAATTTTTACTTTTTTCTGAAGTAAATTTACACAGAAGCCAAAAAGCAATTTAAACAGTTGACAACCTTTTTTAATTTATTGTTAAAGGTAATTGAGTGGTAAAAAAAATGATACTCCTTCAATTAATTTTATGGCGGGGCATATATTTTGATACTCGTTTACCTGAATAGTTGCTTCTAATTCAACCGTAAATTTTTTATTACCAATAAAAATTTTTAAATAAATGAAAACAAAGAATATCTTTTTTACTGTACTCATAAGTGCAGTTACTACTTTAGGGGTTATTTTCGGATACAATGCATTTACGCATAACTCAAACAATCCTAATTTTCAATCAGTTCTTCCTTCCAATTACAAATATGCCGGTTTTCTCGACAGTGGAAACGGGCCGACAGGTGCACCCATTGATTTTACACAAGCTGCTTCAGCTGCAATTCCGGCAGTAGTTCATATTAAAACGCTGACCAACGCAAAAACTGTAAATAATAATTTACCTCAGCAAAATCCATTTTCCGATTTGTTCGGTGATGATCTGCTGAACCAATTATTTGGTCAGGGTGGCGGTGGACGCCAAAGAATGTTACCTGAAAGAGCTTCGGGCTCCGGTGTTATTATCAGTGACGACGGGTATATTGTTACCAATAATCACGTAGTAGCAGGTGCAGATAAAGTAACGGTTACGATGAGCGACAGAAAAACTTATACTGCAAAAGTAATTGCAGCTGATCCTGCATATGATCTGGCTGTAGTAAAAGTAGATGCTAAGAATTTACCTTTCTTACTTTATGGAAATTCAAAAGATACCAAAATTGGTCAATGGGTTTTAGCAATTGGTTATCCGCTTTATTTAGATGCGACAGTAACCGCTGGAATTATCAGTGCCAAATCACGCTATTTAGGATTGAACCATGATAAAAAAGGGGGGCAGGAAATGGCAGTAGAATCTTATTTGCAGACTGATGCTGCGGTAAATCCGGGAAACAGTGGTGGTGCTTTGATCAATACCAGCGGCCAGTTGATTGGTATTAATTCTGCCATCGCTTCTCCTACAGGATATTACAGTGGTTATTCTTATGCAATTCCTGTTGACATTGTGAAAAAAGTGGTCAACGATCTTATTAAATATGGCAGCGTTCAAAGAGGATTTTTAGGAGCAAGGTTTATTGATGCCAGCAAGTTGACCGATGAGGATAAAAAGAAAGTAAATATTCCTGGTTCTGCTGATGGAATTTATATTACTGATTTGGTAGCTGAAGGCGCTGCCAAACAAGCAGGCATGCAGGTTGGTGATGAGATCACAAAAATCAACGGTGTTGCTGTTTCTTCAGGTTCTGAATTGCAGGAACAATTGAGCAGTTACAAACCCGGCGATAAAATCACTGTAACAGTTTTGCGCAATGGTACTGAAAAAAACCTGAATGTTACTTTGAAAAATAATGCCGGCAATTACGATATCGTAAAGCCTACCACTATGCTGGATAAACTTGGCGCGGATCTGCAAACCCTTGATCCTAAAAGAGCGAAAGAATTGGGGTTAGCCGGAGGTGTGGTAGTAAGAAAAATCAATGAAGGCGCTCTGAATGATCAGACAAGAATGAGAGATGGATTTATCATTACAAAAGTGAATGGTAAAGAAGTGAAAACATTGGATGATTTGAAAAACCTGATTGGTAATCAAACTGATATAACCATCACAGGAGTTTACCCAGGTTACAATGAACCTTTTGAATATCCTTTAACTCTGGATGATTCTCCGGAATAATCCGGCATAAAATTATAAAAATAACGGCCACTGATCAGTGGCCGTTTTACTTTTTATAAAACCGTTTTTTAGTAACCGGATGAGTTGGCCTTTTTTAAAACCTTCTTCCTCCCCTGCCCTCTCTCGGATCTCTTGAAAATTTGAATTCAAATTCTGTCGGATGTTTTTCGCCCATTAGATTTTGTACAAAATAATCCCAGCGGCGGCGCATCATATAAGTTGAAAACGGACCGTAGCCGTGACGGCTGTTTGGAAAAACGATCAGATCAAAATCTTTATTCGCTTTTTCTAAAGCTTCCACTACTAATAATGTGTTGGAAGGCGGTACATTGTCATCCAGCAGTCCATGAGCCAGCAACAATTTACCCTTTAAATTACCGGCATAAATTTCATTTGCCTGTGGTTCGTAATTTGAAACTCCATTTTCTCCTTTTTTCAAAAGTCCAATATATCTTTCACCCCAATCATCTTCATAATTTCGATTATCATGATTCCCGGATTCTGAAATGCCAACTTTGAAAAAATCAGGATAGCGAAACATAGCTGCAGCAGTTGCAAAACCACCACCTGAATGTCCCCAGATTCCAACACGGCTTGTATCAATATATCCAAACTTTGCGGCGAGTTGCCGGATACCCGTAACCTGGTCGGGTAAAGTGTTTTCAGCCATATCACCGTAACACATGTCATGATAACTTTTAGATCGCAAAGGATTGCAGGTTCCTTCAATCAATACTACAATAAAGCCAAGTTCAGCTACTGATTGGTGATCACCTCTTGAAGCGATAAATGACCAGTTTCCAACACTTCCGCCCTGAGGACCAGGGTAGATATAATCAATAACAGGATATTTTTTATTCGGATCAAGATTGGTTGGAGTAAACATCAATCCAAATAAATCCGTTTTGCCATCATGTGCTTTTACGGTAATTACTTTTGGTGGCTGCCATCCGATAGCTTTCAAACGCGAAACATCTGTTTTTTCTAAAGTAGTAATCAATTTTCCGTTTAAGTCGCGCAAAACCATTACTGCCGGAATATCAGGCTGTGAATAAGCATCCACAAAATACTTTGCATCCGGAGAAATTGAAATATTATGGTTACCTTTTTCAGGAGTAAGCAAAGTGAGATGTTTCCCATCAAAATCAACTTTAAGAAACTGTGTAAAATATGGATTTTCTGGCTCCCTTCCATCAGCGAGGAAATACAATTGACGGCTCTTTTCATCAACTTTCAATAATTGTGTAACTACAAAATCACCTTTGGTGATTTGATTTTTAAGTTTTCCTGTTTTCGCATCATACAAATATAAATGTCCCCAATTATCGCGCTCAGAATACCAGATAATTTCATTGGTTTTAGGAAGATAACGCCAGTTTATAGCACCTTGTCCTGATTCATATTGAGTAGGAACTGTTTCTTCAAAAGCTTCACGGACAGCACCTGTATTTGCATTGGCAATCCTGAATTTTTCCACTTTATGATCACGGGAAGTAGAAACAAAAGCAAGTTCATTATCGTTGGGATTCCAGTCCACATCATCAAAAGTGCCACTGCTGGCGATGTCATCACTTAAAGTTCCACGATGAAAATCCGGAGGAATTTGTAAGCGAATTACCTTTGGAGTATCTATGTTTATGATCACTCTTTGAATCATAATCACATTTGAATCTCCCGGCATCGGATATTTCCATTGTTGTAATTTAGGATGTCCGACATTTGTTGTTACCAAATACATATTTCCCACCTTTCTTTCATCCTGCTGAAAAGTGGCGATTTTCCTTGAATCAGGCGACCAGCGCAGAATCGGTCCATTGCTGTGTTTCCATCCTGCGTTATCTGTTGCATACCCAAAATTCTTTTCTCCGTCTGTGGTTAATTGGGTTTCTTTTCCTGAGGAAAGATCACGTACCCACAAATTATAATCGCGGATAAAAGCCGCTTTTGTACCATCAGGAGATACTACTTCATCCCTATTTTCGTCGTCCAATGGCTCTTGAAGAGAGGTACATTGATAATTACTCAAATTGCATTTCCATAATTTCCCATCTGCCTTAAAAAAGACGAAGTTTCCATCTTCAGATAAAAAGAAATCAGAAAAAGGCAACATTCCTGCCTTGTAATTTTTGCCGGAAGCGGAAGAAAGTGCAGTTGCTAATTTTTCCTGGTCAAATGCGGCAGATTTTTTTCCTGTTGCTGTATTTACCATGATAAATTCACTTCCGTTTGCATTCAAATCGCGATACCAAAATTTATTATCGGAAAGCCAATGCGGCTCTACTCTTGGATGATCAACATATTTCGAAGTGTTTGTAGAAAGAAAATTTGCAGCATGCTCATAATCTTTTACAGTAATAGAATCAGCTTGCTGAGCCATTGTATTGATAGAAAATACAATAGCCACGAGAGTAATAAGAAAATTTTTCATTATGATTTTAAAGTTCAGAAATAAAAAATGAAATTAAATGTTTGTCTACTACACAATTTAATCTTTTGCCGGAGTAATGATAATATTCCGATAGTCAACCGGGCCATGATCTCCCTGAAGAAGTATAGGACCTGGCTCTCCTTCATTGCTGTTAAGGGCGCCGCCGGTTATTCCCGGAATTTCGCGATTGCAAATGATTTCTTTGCCATTCGCAACTACTGTTACCATTCTGCCGGCTAAAGTAATATCAAATGATTGCCATTCACCAGGTGATTTTGCCACCATATCGCTTGGGGGCAAAAACCCATAAACACCTCCGAAAAGATGGCTTTCCGGTTCTTTTCCTTTGCTATCTTCCACCTGCACTTCATATCTGCCACGAAGATAAACGCCGCTATTACTTTCTGCAGGGTAGCGGAATTCGATGTGGAGTTTAAAATCGTTGAAAGTTTGATTGGTAACAATATTCGAACCTGAATGAGGACTTCGTAGCATTCCATTTTCCACAATCCATTGATTCTTCCCGGTCGCATGCCATTCATTCATATTTTTGCCATCAAAAAGATGAATCGGTTTTCCCCAAACCGGCGTTTTTTTCCGATGGAGAAACGGCGCTCTTTTCGCAGTCCAGTCATACGTTTTTCCATTACTAAAAGTCATTGATCCTGACAAGCTATCTCCCTGCAAAGTTCCTTCAACCTTTAGATCATTTGGCTCACTCTCCCATTGTGGCGGAATAGAAAAACTCATTTTGCCATCCTCTAAATAAATTCTTGAAATTGGCCTTGCACTACCACCAGTTCCTACAAACCGGCCAACGAGCGTTTTCAACCCTGAAAGACTTACTTCAAGCCAGGAGGGATACATTTTTCCATTAATATTAATCGTAATATCCCATCTGCCTATGATAGCCGTTGAATCTGATTCTTTCACAGGATTTGCTTTTGAAAATGCAGTGATGAGAAAAGTAAAACAAATCAGTAAACTTACTTGCCGGGAAATTCTTTTCATATATTTTCAGATTTTTAATTTTTAATCAAAGTACTGCTAAAAAATTAAATTCCTATGTAAATTTTTATGAGATGAGAAAATGGTTTTTCCCGGCATATTTTTTCGAACTCTTTTTAAAATTCCTGTAAAAAACCTGTATCCATTACATTTATGCATTATAATAAAAAAATATTATTGCAATAAATCAGTAAAAAATTGAAGAAATATTACCTACTTAATAGAATTTGATTTAATTTTCGCCCCAACTCATAAGCAGTTAGTTTTGGTAAAGTGCCCCTGTTCTCTACAGGGGCACTCTATATTTAGACAAAATAAAAATTTACTTATTACTTTGTTTGTTTATTCCGTCAAAATAAAACTTCGTTTAATAAAGTTCAGCTTGCATAATTTTCTTTGAAATTTCCAAACCTAAACTATCAGGAAGTGTTGAGGCGGCATCATCAATGGCGCGGATACGGCCAACCTCAGGATCCCAAACAAAAATATCCTCTTTACCGCCATTGTAACTTACCCTATAGCGTGTTTCGAGATTAAATTTAAACGGAACTACTTTTACAATATACGGTATCTCATCTATTTCAAATTCAAACTTCTGTTCTTCCATAATTTATTTTTTTAATTTTTATAAGTCACAAAAAGAATTCCAAAAAGAGTACTGCTCCTATTTTACTGTTAACTTATTTCTGCAAATTGAGCTGTTAATTTTATCCTTACTACCTTTGCCGTCCGAAAAAATTTTAAGAAAAATACAATGGCCGATTTAAGCAATTTTGATCCCGATTCAGTTGGAAATCCGAATAATGGAATTTTTGGACTTCCATTTACAGAAGAAGATGCAAAACTCATTTTACTGCCCGTTCCGTGGGAAGTAACAGTCAGCTATAAAGCAGGAACAGCAAGGGCTACGGAACGAATGTGCCGTGCAAGCCTTCAGGTTGATTTGATGGATGATGACAACGAACAAGGCTGGAAACAGGGAATTTATTTACGTGATGTAGATAAAAATGTAATGATGAAAAGTGATTATCTGCGAAAGGAAGCGGAATTGTATATCAATTTTATTACCGAAGGTGATTCGCTTGCAGATAATAAATTTATGCAGAAAGTTTTGCGCGAGATCAACGAAGGAAGCCAATTTTTAAATGAGTGGGTTTATGAGCAAACAAAAGAATTACTGGACCAGGGAAAACTTGTGGCGGTTTTAGGTGGCGATCATAGTTCACCTTTGGGCTTTTATAAAGCGATAGCTGAAAAGTACGGCGAGTTTGGAATTTTGCAAATTGATGCTCATTGTGACCTTCGTGAATCTTATGAAAACCTGAAATATTCTCATGCATCGATCATGTATAACGCTTTGCAGGAAATTCCCCAGCTTACAAAATTGCTTCAGGCCGGAACACGGGATTATTCTTCCGGGGAATTGCAATTTATTAAAAACAGTAAGGGCCGTGTGGTTACTTATTTTGATAAAGATCTGAAAGAACGTGGATATGAAGGAGAAACCTGGAAGCAAATTATAGAAGACATGATTACACATCTTCCACAAAAAGTTTACGTTAGTTTTGATATTGACGGATTAGATCCCAAATTGTGTCCTAACACCGGAACGCCTGTTCCAGGTGGTTTTGAAACACAACAGGTTTACTATTTGCTGAAAAAAATTATCGAAAGCGGAAGAAATATAATTGGTTTTGATTTAAACGAAGTGGGTGTAAGTTCCAACGAATGGGATGAAAATGTGGGTGCAAGAGTTTTATTTAAATTATGCAATCTGCTGATTGCTTCAAACGATAAATATGCAACAGTTTGAGATCACACTTCAGAATGAAAAAATAAAATCGTATCGTTCTATAGCATTCATCATCTTGCTTTTGAACCTTGCAGTTTTTATTTTTCTCTTATTTTATGATCAATACAGGTATGAGGCCGCATCAGCGATTCTGCTTATTGGTGTTTACATTTTCATGCGTTTATATTTTATCAGAAAATACAACCAGGGAAATTATCTTGACCAGGTAATGTTGTTTGTTTTGGCTGGTTGCTGGCTTGGCTTGGGAAATTATTTTATAGTAGCCTCGCTGGTAATCCTGGGAATTTTATACCATCTGGCTTTACAGAAATTGCAATTTGTTTTTACAAAAGAAAAAATAGTTAAGCTTAGCTTTCCTGTTAAAGAATTTGAATGGAACATGATGAATAATGTAATTTTAAAAGATCATATTCTTACACTTGATTTTAAAGACAACCGGCTGATACAGGCAGAAATTGAGCGATCACAAAATATTAATGAACAGCAATTTAATTTATTTGCGCAATCACAGCTTCAGTAAATGATTGACAATTTATAACAATGAAACACGCTCCATATCTTTTATATTCTGATGGCAAAGGAAACATTTTTGAAGACCGCTCACTTTATGTTTGCGGCCGCAGTGGATGGGATGCTTTGCCTGTTCCAAATGAAGAATGGATCGAGCTTCCTGGCGGCGGCCAGATGTATGAGCTGCCCAACCGGCGTGGTATTGGTATAGACGTATCCACAGGAGAAATGCGCTTATGTGAAAAAGGCTGGGCTGTTGCCGCTTTTATTCCGCCTGCTTTTACCGGAACTTACCTTTCTGCTTATGAAACTTTGCCTGGCGCAGAAACCCTTCCTTTATTTTGCTATACCGCAGCAGGATGGTACGACGAAAAATTTTATGTAACAGCTGTAAGAATTGAAAAAGATATTCGCCAGGAAAGTGCAGGTTTTGATGAAATAAAAATCGAAAGTGGTGTAAAGAAACTATTGGCTTCCTATAAGCACAACCGTTTGGTGCAACACCTGGCCAACAATTGTTGCCTGACGTATCATTGTCCTGCGGCAAGAAACTTTTTTATGGGAAGATGGGAATGTCCGGTTCCAAGTTCTCCTGCCTGCAATGCAAATTGCATTGGATGTATTTCATTTCAGCCACAGGAAGAATCGATTGTGTCAACTCAGGACCGGCTCACCTTTAAACCAACTGCAGAAGAGATTGTTGAATACACAGTCCCTCATTTAGAAACCGCGCCATTCCCTATTGTTAGTTTTGGCCAGGGATGCGAAGGCGAACCACTATTAATGTGGAAAACCATTAAAGAAGCAATCACAGAAATAAGAAAACATACTCAAAAAGGAAGCATCAATATCAACACCAACGGAAGCGATCCAAATGCGGTGAAAGCTTTATGTGAAGCAGGTCTAAACAGCATTAGGGTAAGCACCAATTCTGCCAGGGAAGGGATTTATACTCCATATTACAGGCCTAATAATTACGAATTCAAAGATATTATCGAGAGTCTGAAAATCGTAAACAGTTTTGGCGGCTGGACAAGTATTAATTATTTTGTTTTCCCTGGGATGACAGATAGTATTGAAGAATATGAAGCATTAAGAACGCTGATAAAAACCACAGGTTTAAAAATGATCCAGTGGAGAAATTTCAATATTGACCCTGATTGGTATTTGGCAAAAATTGGCGTAACTGAAACCGGTGAATGTATGGGCATTCGTCAAATGATGGAGTTATTAAGAGAAGAATTTCCAGGTCTAAAATTTGGATATTTTAATCCATCTATTGAAAGAATCAATGGAAATTTTGAAATGGATTTTGCACATTTGTAAGTAGAAAAATTCTTTTTCCGAAAGATTTAAGAAATAAATTCGAGTGAAAAATATCATTGTCATTTTTGTATTTTATCTATTCAATTTTTCTTTTGTTTCTGCTCAAACAACCATTGATTCTTTAGGAGAAATAAATTCAACTGCACATTTTCAACTAACCGTTATTTCTCAAAATCACTTTTCATTCAAATCGCTTTATAGTGGAAGAAATAGTTTATCAAACGATGATGAATGGGGCGCAACCAGCATCACTTCTACATTATTTCTTGGAAAAAAATTATGGAAAGACGCCGCATTTTATTTTGATCCCGAAATTTCTGGCGGAGAGGGATTGAGTGGTTCTGTGGGAGTTGCCGGCGCATTGAATGGAGAAACGTATCGGGTAGGAAGTTCAGCTCCTTCTGTTTTTATTGCCCGCGCTTATTTTCAACAGCAAATTCCATTGTCAACCTCTTATGAAAATGTAGATGATGATATCAATCAGATTAAAGGAAAAGCAGCGTCAGAGAGGATCGTGCTAAGTGCCGGAAAATTTGCCATCAGTGATTTTTTTGACAATAACGAATACAGCCATGATCCGCGAACACAATTTCTTAACTGGTCTTTGATGTCTGATGGGGCCTGGGATTATCCTGCAAATACAAGAGGTTATACGTTTGGAATTGTTGCGGAGTATTTCAAACAAAATTGGGCTTTCAGACTTTCAAGTGTTGCCGTTCCTTCCATTGCCAATTCTCCGAAAATGGAGTATGATTTTTCCAAAGCTCATTCTGAAACTTTTGAAATTGAGAAAAAAATATTTGTACATAAAATGCCGGGCACTCTTCGCTTTCTCTTCTCAGAAATGTTTTCAAGAGCGCCATCATATCAACAAGGTATTAAAGCTCTTCAATCTAATAACAACTATGTTTTAAATGTGAT
Organism: Hanamia sp.; assembly: GCA_035606215.1. GTDB lineage: Bacteria > Bacteroidota > Bacteroidia > Chitinophagales > Chitinophagaceae > Ginsengibacter. The sequence continues at coordinate 122,294 of DATNFV010000063.1, read as the reverse complement.
TTCAGGAGATACTGAAGGAAAAACTTATGGAGGTAAAAAATTTACCATGGGTTTTAGCGGTGACCAGCAATTGGGGAAATCTTTAGGAATTTTTATGCGTGCCGGATGGAATGATGGAAAGTATGCTACATGGGCATTTACAGAGATCGATGCAACAGCAAGTGCAGGAATTTCTATTAATGGAAATAAATGGAATCGGGCAAAAGATATTCTTGGAATCGCAGCTGTGGTAAATGGAATTTCATCCGATCACAGAAATTTTTTAAAAGCCGGAGGTTATGGTTTTATTATTGGAGATGGAAAATTAAACTATGCCCATGAAGGAATTCTGGAAGCTTATTATAACGCTCTTGTCACCAACTTTTTTTCACTCACACTGGATTATCAATTTGTAAATAATCCGGCATATAATAAAGACCGCGGACCAGTAAATGCATTTGCAATAAGAGGGCATGTAAGTTTTTAATCCGCAATTTTCCCAGCATTTTACCTGTTATTATGATACCAAAAAATAAGCGAAAAGATCAAAACAATTACAAATGCAATGGCTATAATGATATAAACTATCTTCATTTGCTTTTTTAAAGGCGGAATTCCCTGTTTCCTTAATTCCGGTGGTTCCGGATTATTCTCTTCTTCTTTTTTCGCATCCATGTTAAAATCATTTTCAATTTTTAAATAAATAACTATGCCAGAAAACCACAATTTTTTCTGCCAAAATTTTCTTTACAATAATCATTCTTATATTTAGCGCCTTAAACCATTTTTTACCTTTTCCTGAATTCTATTTACCAATGAGAAAGAAATTTTTGAGAGTGACTTTTCTATTTTTATTTGTTTTGAGCAGTATTACGCTGGCATTTGCGTGGGGGCAATGGGGGCACAAACATATCAGCCGTGCAGCCGTTTTTGCACTACCAGACAGTATGAGAACTTTCTTTTACAATCATATTGATTACATTACAGAAGCAGCCGTGGTACCGGATTTGCGAAGGGCAATCATCAATGATAAAAATGAATCACCAAGACATTTTTTGGATGTGGAGGATTTTAGAATCCCTTTAAGTGAATTCCCAAAAACAACGAAGGAAGCTTATCAAAAATATGACAGCTCATTCTTAAACAAATATGGCTCTTTGCCGTGGTACATTCAAAGTCTTACAGAAAAACTAACTGCCGCATTTAAGAAAAGAAATAAATCAGAAATACTTTTTGTAGCATCAGATCTTTCCCATTATATAGCTGATGCGAACCAGCCTTTGCATACCACTTCTAATTATGACGGACAGTTAACCCATCAAAAAGGTGTTCATTCTTTATGGGAATCTAATCTTCCGCAAACATTTGGCGGCTCTTATAATTTCAGAACGGCACCTGCAAAATATATTAATGATATTCCGGCTGAAACATGGAAAATTATTGAAGAATCTCATTCTTTGGTAGATACCATTTTGATGAAAGAAAAAGAAGTGCGTCAGCAATTTACTATTGATAATATGTATAAAAAAGACAGCAACGGCAAGACGGTCATGTTTTATAATTCGCCTGTTTTTTCTGATGAATATGCAAAAGCATTTAATACTGCTTTAGGAGGAATGATCGAAAAACAATTACGACTTTCTATTTATGAAGTGTCTTGTTTTTGGTACACAGCGTGGGTAAATGCCGGAAGCCCTGATCTTAATTCATTAGATGATCCGCATCTTACCAAACAAAACAAAAAGAATTACAAACGTGAATACAAAGCCTGGAAAAAAGGAAAACTTCTCAATCTTTCTTCAGGAAGACCTGAAGAATAAGTAACGGAGGTAAAGAATAAATGACCCGGTTTTTTATATTACTTCTAGCTCTTCAATACAAAATTAAAAAGTATTGTTCCGCTTTCAATATCGCTTTGAGCGGGTGGAAATTTTAATTGTTTTGCTTTTTCAATCGCTGTGTTTCTAAGATCCGGATTGGAAGTAGTTGTTCCTTTGGAAATGGTGGCGCTGGTTACAATTCCTGCAGCATTTACTTTTATATCTACATATACTTTCGCATTTTCATTGAAATCGCCCTGCATGTCAGGGAAATGGATTGGTCTTCTTCCTGAAAGTCCGCGAACTACGCTAAAACCGCTTTTTCCTCCGGGGGAATTCCCATAAGCGTCTGCTTTTCCGTCCGGGCTACCGGCATCGCCATTTCCTGGTTTATAACCCTGGTTTCTGTAGCCATTATCTTCTGTTGCGCCGTTTCCTCCATTTCCCGTTCCTCCTTTATATAAAGGAATTTTTGGTTTTGGTGGAGCAGGATTTGGGTTAATAACAGGGGAAGGGTTAATATTTTTTGAAGGCTTCAAACTTGTTTCTTTATTTTCAATTTTTGCTTTCTCTACTTTCTTTTCAGTTTTTACAACCGGAGCAGCAGTAACATCATTATTATTTTCATCAGCTTTGATACTTTGAGAAGGTTCTTCAGCAACTTTATGAGTAGCAGTATGATGAGAAGCTACGCTTTGATTATCAGGAGCACGCTCGCCTTTTACCAATGGTTGAACATCGCCCATTCCTTCCTGTTCATTTCCAAGATTTACATCGATCAAATCCATGACAGTTGGAGTTGGTGGCACTTGCAACGGCCATGTATAGAAAATAGCGATCAATAAAAACAATCCAATAATAATGGCAGTATACATTAAAGCTTTCCTGTTTTTTTCTGCCTCAAATTCGTGATTCAGGTAATTTGCGTCAAGCATAATTTTTTACGTTGCTCAAATTTAACTATAAGATAAAAACATTTGTGTTTATAATTGTTAAAAGAATAAAGAAAATTTGCTGATCTGCCAATGTTTCTAAATCCTTTTCCCAAAAAGCAAACTTCCGATTCTCACCATGTTACTTCCTTCTTCAATAGCGATTTTATAATCAGCACTCATGCCCATTGAAAGAGTTTTTAGTTTGTCGTTTTTAGTTTGCAGTTGATCGAAAAGAGATTTTAAAAATTTAAATTCTTTTCTAACAATTTCTTTGTCATCAGTAAATGAAGCCATTCCCATCAATCCGTTTATGGAAATATTCGGAAATGGTTTCTCACTCTTTTCATTCGTGTAATTCGTGTCCAGAATTCGTGTTTGATCTTCTTTGGAATTTGAGTGATTATCAGTTAAAATATGAGTTATTAATTCATCAACTTCATCAGCAGCGAGGCCAAATTTAGATTCTTCTTTGGCGATAAAAACTTCCAGCAAACAATTAATGATCCGATTATTTTTTTTTGCTTCTTTATTAATTTCCTTTAATAATTTTTCGCTGTCAACACTTTGAATCAAATGAACAAATGGTGCTATTAGCTTTACTTTATTTGATTGAAGATGGCCGATAAAATGCCAGCGAATATCTTTGGGAAGTTGTTCATGTTTCTGAACAAGCTCCTGCACATAATTTTCTCCGAAATCTCTTTGTCCGAGGTGATATAATTCTAAAATCTCTTCAACAGATTTGGTTTTTGAAACTGCAATCAGCGTTACATTTTGTAGCTGAAGCGCAGAAGAAACTTCTTTATATAATTCTGTATTTACTGCCAATTTGATTTAATTATTTTCAAAGTATTTACAGTAGTTCCAATATTAACACATTAGCTAATTAAAATTATTTCAGAATTCCGCGGCTGATCACGATTCTCTGCACTTCGCTCGTGCCTTCGTAGATCTGTGTGATCTTGGCATCGCGCATCATTCTTTCCACATGATATTCTTTTACAAAACCATAGCCCCCATGGATCTGAACAGCTTCTGTTGTAGTCCACATCGCTGTTTCACTTGCAAATACTTTTGCCATCGCTGCACTTTCGGTATAATCCTGACCAGAATCTTTTTGCCATGCGGCATTAAGACAAAGCAAGCGTGCTGCATCAATTCTTGTTGCCATATCAGCGATTTTAAATTGAATGATCTGATGATTTTTTATTTCCGTACCAAACGCTTTTCTTTCTTTGGAATAGGCAATGGCTCTTTCCATGGCTCCGGAAGCAAGTCCAACAGCCTGTGAAGCGATTCCAATGCGGCCACCAGATAAAGTTTTCATTGCGAATTTGAAACCAAATCCATCTTCTCCTATCCTGTTTTCTTTCTGAACTTTTACATCAGTAAATGAGATGCTGTGCGTATCACTTCCGCGAATTCCCAACTTATTTTCTTTTGCGCCTACTTTCACGCCCGTCCAGTTTTTTTCTACAATAAAAACATTGATCCCACGGCTTCCTTTTTCAGCATGCGTTTGTGCAATTACTAAATAAACCGAAGCAGAATTTCCATTGGTGATCCAGTTTTTTACACCATTGATCACATAATGATCGCCTTTATCTTCAGCGGTGGTTCTTTGTGAAGTCGCGTCGCTGCCAGCTTCCGGCTCGCTTAATAAAAATGCACCTATGTATAACTCTCCATCTTTTTTTCCCTGTGCGAGAGGGGTTAAATATTTTTTCTTTTGTTCTTCAGTTCCAAAAGCTTCGAGTCCATAGCACACCAAACTATTGTTCACGCTCATACAAACGCTCACACTGGCGTCAACCTTACTGATCTCTTCCATCGCAAGAACATAGCTGACTGTATCCAATCCTGCACCACCATATTCCTGTGGAACCATCATTCCAAGAAAACCCAAATCGGCAAGTTTCATTACCTGCTCATAAGGAAATTTTTGGTGTTCATCCCGTTCAATTACTCCCGGTAAACATTCAGTAATGGCAAAATCACGTGCAGCCTGTCTGATCATCAATTGTTCTTCAGAAAAAGTAAAATCCATATTTGATTTTTAAGTGTTGCAAAAGTAAGTTAATTCCGTAATGAGGTATGTCCTAATAATGCTGCTATTCGAATGCACAAATGTGGGGGTAGCGTACGCCTTCGGCTGTTAGTTTTCATCACGGATAAAGCAGTGAGGATATTGGTGACAAGCTCAGATAAATTATTTTTGAAAATGAGCCAAAAAAGTGCACCGAAAAGCTAAAAGAGTGTATCTTCAAAAGCCGAATTTCATTCCTTTCAAACTAATTTTACAATAGACTTTAAAGTTTATTTTCCAATTTCCATAGGGCTTTTTGAGAAAGAGAAGTCCGGCACAACTCCGGTACAAGTCCGCAGCAAGTCCGGCGTAAGTCCGGCACCTGCTATAAGTTTGCATGGGAGTATCTACGGAGTAGCCAGGGCGTAGCTATAGAGTAGCCAGGGGGAATCCCATGTCAACTGTATTTCAACCGAAACATTAGCTAACCATGACGGCATCAACACATTAATGATCACAATTTTCACATTTTCACATGAGCAAATTAGCATATTGGCTGGCCGGCACGTAAACCAATTGCCGTAACTTCGCGCAAAATTTTTTAAACCCAGACATGCAGGCGGAAATAAATACAAAACTGGCCAACGAAATAAAGAAGCGCAGAACATTTGCCATCATTTCTCACCCGGATGCCGGAAAAACAACATTGACAGAAAAATTCCTGTTATTCGGTGGCGCTATTCAAACTGCGGGTGCTGTAAAAAGCAATAAAATTAAAAAACATGCTACCTCAGATTTTATGGACATCGAAAGGCAGCGTGGAATTTCTGTTGCTACTTCTGTAATGAGTTTTGAGTATAAAGATATTTTGGTAAACCTGCTGGATACTCCAGGACACAAAGATTTCGCAGAAGATACGTATCGGACATTAACCGCTGTAGATAGTGTTGTTTTGGTAATTGATTCTGTGAAAGGTGTGGAAGAGCAAACAAAGAGATTGGTGGAAGTATGCAGAATGCGTGATACTCCTGTAATTGTCTTCGTCAATAAATTAGATCGGGACGGAAAAAATCCATTTGACCTTCTGGATGAAATTGAATCAGAATTGAACATTCAATTACATCCATTAAGCTGGCCAATCGGAATGGGGAAAGAATTTAAAGGCGTTTACAATCTTTATGATAAAAGTCTTTTATTGTTTACTCCTAATCAAAAAATAACAGAAGAAGATTTGCCGATAGAAAATATCAATGATCCGGTTGTCTCCGAAAAATTAGGAGAGAAAGATGCTGCAAGATTAAGAGAAGATGTAGAGTTGATCGAAGGTGTTTATGGAGATTTTGAAAGGCAACCTTACCTGGAAGGAAAAATTGCGCCGGTATTTTTTGGAAGCGCCATCAACAACTTTGGTGTAAAAGAATTATTGGAAACATTTATACAAATTGCACCTTTGCCACAGGAAAGAGCAGTAACGACAAGGATTGTGGAGCCTGAGGAGAATAAATTCAGTGGCTTTGTTTTTAAAATTCATGCGAACCTTGATCCACGTCATCGTGATAGAATTGCGTTTTTAAGAGTGTGTGCGGGAAAGTTTGAGCGCAACAAATATTTTCATCATGTCCGGCTCGGCAAGAATGTAAGATTCAGCAATCCTTATACTTTTTTAGCAAGGGATAAAGACATTATTGAAAACGCGTATCCGGGTGATGTAGTTGGGTTATTTGACACAGGAAATTTTAAAATCGGGGATACGCTTACTGAAGGAGAAAATTTTTATTTTACAGGTATCCCCTCTTTTTCTCCGGAGATCTTTAAAGAAGTGGTAAATAAAGATCCGATGAAAACCAAACAACTTGAAAAAGGATTGTTGCAGTTGACGGATGAGGGTGTGGCACAATTATTTACCCAGTTTGGAGGCAATAAAAAGATCATCGGCTGTGTGGGAGAATTGCAATTTGAAGTAATCCAATATCGTCTTTTGCATGAATATGGCGCGTCGGTTCAGCTTAATTCGCTTCCTTATTACAAAGCCTGCTGGATCACCTCAAAAGATCCTAAAAAACTCGAAGAATTCATCAAATTCAAATCAGGAAATATTGCACGTGATAAAGATGGCTTACTGGTCTATCTTGCTCAAAGTGAATGGTTTTTAAACACTGAAAGGACTAATAACCCGGATATTGAATTTCATTTTACGAGTGAGATACATAAATGATAAAATGGCCTTCGACAAACAGGACAACCAATTTTTTACTTTTTATAAATCAGGAAACCCGGTATAATTAAATGGGCTTACTGCTTTCAGTTCTTTCTTTAATGATGCAGATATTTTTAAAGAATCAATAAAAGAATGAATTGCCTTTTTGTCAATTGAAGTTTTGCCTCTTGTTAATTCTTTCAATGCTTCATAAGGTTTTGGATAATTTTCTCTTCTCAAAATGGTTTGAATTGCTTCGGCCACTACAGCCCAGTTATTATCCAGATCTGCGTGTAATTTTTCTTCATTCAAAATTAATTTTCCGATTCCTTTTTTAACAGATAAAATGGAAAGAATCGTATGGGCAACCGGAACACCGATATTCCGGATAACAGTTGAATCTGTAAGATCTCTCTGCAGACGGGAAACCGGAAGTTTGGCCGAAAGGTGTTCCAACAGTGCATTTGCCAATCCCAAATTTCCTTCTGCATTTTCAAAATCAATCGGGTTTACTTTATGTGGCATTGCGCTGCTTCCGATTTCGCCTTGTTTTATCTTCTGCTTAAAATAATCCATACTGATATAAGTCCACATATCCCGGCACAAGTCAATCAGGATCGTGTTGATTCTTTTTATTGCATCAAAATGAGCAGCCAGTAAATCATAATGCTCAATTTGAGTAGTGTAGTGCTGACGTTGGATTCCTAACTTTTCTTCTAAAAACTGATTGGCAAAATCTATCCAGTTTGTTTTTGGATAAGCAACATGATGCGCATTAAAATTTCCAGTAGCGCCACCAAATTTTCCGGTGAAAGGAATGTAACTGAATTGCTGAATCTGATTGTCAATCCGTTCAACAAATACCATTATTTCTTTTCCAAGAACCGTTGGAGAAGCAGGCTGGCCATGCGTTCTGGCAAGCATAGGAACCTCTTTCCAATCTTCTGCAAGATCATGAAGCATGTGTTGGAGATTGATAACAGCAGGTAAATATTCATGTTCAATAGCATCTTTCCACATCATCGGAACTGCTGTGTTATTAATGTCTTGTGAGGTTAGACCAAAATGAATCCATTCCTGTAATTCTGTGCCACCAAAGGATTGTAACTTCTCTTTCAAAAAATATTCAACAGCTTTTACATCATGATTGGTGATTTTTTCTGTTGCTTTTATTTTCTCTGCATCAGCAATTGAAAAGTCTTTTTCAATACTGAGTATTTGCTTTTTCAATTGTGGAGAAACTTTAAAAAATTTTTTTTGTGAAAGAAACAGAAAATATTCTACCTCCACTTTGACACGATATTTTATCAAAGCAAATTCAGAAAAATATTCATCCAGATGTTGAAGCTGATTGCGATAACGTCCGTCTATAGGAGAAATGGCAGTAAGTGGTTGAAGTTGCATTGAAATGTCTAGTGTTTTATTGTTGTGATTTTGATTTCAAATATTCAGTAAATAAACAATATTGTGATTTTCTATTTTCTTCAATTCTCGATGAGCAATTGTCTATTGGCTGTTCACCCTTAAATTTGCGGCAAAATTAAAGTAAACAGTGCAGAAAAAAGTTAGGGTTGGCGCAGTAAGTTATTTGAACACGAAGCCTCTTATATATGGAATTGAACATGGATTAATGAGGGATCAAATAGAATTATGCATTGATTATCCATCGAAGATAGCGACGATGTTATTAGAAGATGAAATTGATGTAGGATTAGTTCCGGTTGCTATTATTCCTGAATTAAAAGAATCGCATCTTGTTTCGGATTATTGCATTGGAAGTATAGGCGAAGTCGCCAGTGTATGCCTTTTCAGCGAAGTTCCATTGAATGATATTCGCACAATTTTATTGGATTATCAAAGCCGGACCTCAGTAGCACTTTTAAAAATTCTGATTCAGGAATACTGGAAAATCAATGTAGCGTTTGAAGAAACTTCTGAAAATTATCAATCAAAAATTTCAGGAACTACAGCCGGACTTGTAATTGGTGACCGGGCTTTAATTCAACGAAAAGTTTCTCCTTATATTTTTGATTTAGGTGAAGAATGGAAAAATTTCACTGGACTACCTTTCGTATTTGCAGGCTGGATCAGTAATAAAAGACTTACAAAAGATTTTATAAAAGACTTTGATGAAGCGAATGCTTTTGGATTAAATCATATAGATGAAGTGGTAAAGGAAAATCCGTTTCAGACATTCAATCTCGAACATTATTATACAAATTGCATTAGTTTTAATCTGGACGAAAACAAGAAGAAGGGCTTAGAGTTATTTTTAGAAAAAATAAAAAAGAATCCTGCTAAAAAAATTGAACTAAATTTCAAAAATGGCCGGTAAAATTATCAATAGCTTTTTCAAAAAAGCAAAGCGTGCACTAACCAGCAAATATGCGAAGTTTAATATGAGCCTGGTGCAGGAAAAGTTTTACAAACATGCGGCCAATCACAAAAAGTATATTCATAAATATAAGAAAGGAATAAAGGTAGCTTTTACTGATCCGCTATCTTTTCTTCATGCGATTAAAGAAATTTTTGTTGATGAAATTTATTTGTTTGAAACAACAAATGCTACTCCTTTTATAATTGATTGTGGTGGCTATATTGGAATCAGTGCTTTATTTTTTAAATTAAATTACCCTCATTCAAAAATTATTGCCTTTGAACCTGATTCAGGGAATTTTAGTTTGGCCAAACAAAACATTGATTCATGGGGGTTTCAGGACATAGAATTGTTTAAAAAAGCGGTTTGGATCAATGACGGCGAGTTGGAATTCTATGAATCGAATAGTATGGCCAGCTCAGTCCACGCAATGAACACTGGAGGAAACCGAGTAAAGGTTTCTGCAGTTCGCCTAAAAGATTTTTTAGATCAAAAAGTTGATTTTTTAAAAATTGATATTGAAGGGGCAGAATATGAAGTTCTTCTTGATATTAAAAGCCGCTTGGTGAATGTAGAGAAAATGTTTGTTGAATATCATGGTTATTATGACGAAATGAATAAGCTGAATAGTATTCTAAATATATTAACAGAAGAGAATTTCAAATGGTATATAAAAGAAGCTGAAAATGTTTATTCACGGCCTTTTTATGATAAAAAAATGATTGATACTTACGATGTTCAATTAAATATTTTTGCATTCAAAAATGGAAATAAATAATCCTTTAGTTTCAATTTGTATTCCTGTTTACAATCATATTGATTATGTGAAGCGGTTATTTGATTCAATTATAATGCAGGATTATAAAAATATTGAGGTGATTGTATCAGATGATTCCAGTGAGTTTGAAATTGAGAATTTATGTGAGCAGTACAAGGGTCATTTACTGATCCGTTATTTCAATCACAAACCTTCATTAAAAAGTCCTAAAAACTGGAACTTCGCTTTGGATCAGGCTTCCGGAGATTATCTTATGCTAATTCATCAGGATGATTATTTTGCAAAATCTTCATCTCTCAACAGATATTTGGACGAGTTTAGAAAAAACCAAAAAGTGGCTTTTGTTTTTTCGCGTAATACACCAATGTATGATAATGGAAAATTTGTTCCGAATGTTCCGCATGATAAAAAAATTATAAATAATCTTAAAAAAAACGTCGATTTTCTCATTGATGACTTCGTTATCGGGCCTCCAAGTAACGTGATGATTTCCAGAAAAATAAAAACCCGTTACGATGAAAGATTCATCTGGCTTGTTGATGTAGATTATTTTGTAAGGATAATTGAAACGGGAATTGAATATTCATATATTGATGAACACCTTGTTACTATCGGAATGCATGATAATCAAACAACAGTTTTTTGTTATGAAAATCCTCAGATCATGCTTAAAGAAAATATCCTTTACGCGCAAAAGAGGCCTTTAAAGGTTTTTAGAAAGCTTTTGGTGTTTGACTATTTTTGGAGACTGATCAGGAATCATAAAGTGAAGTCATTGAATGACCTTCAGAAAATTGGAATAAAATATGAAGAAATTAATTTGCCATTAAAGCATATAATTGAAGCACAGGAAAAATTTTCTTATAAAACATTAAAGAATGGCTTTGTCTCTAAACTTTTAATGCTTAAAACCTTATTGAGGCACCAGCATCAATACTCTTAGCTTCATTTATATCTTGCTGTCAATCTATTCACAATCATCTTTTTTATGTTTTGCCAGGAGATGCGTGATTCAGTATATAATACCTGCTTTTTAATAATTAATTCAGCAAGTTCTTTTTTATAAAGATTTGAATGTTTCTGAATAATGTAATGCACAATTTCCTTTTCGTTAGGAATTGTATCATTTTTCAAAGTTGATTTTTGGGTTTGGCGATAATAAAATAAAACTTCAGGAATAATTTTTATTAAATATCCGTTAGCAGTAACCCGAATAAAAAACTCCCAATCTTCATAGCCTAATCTCATCTGTTCATCAAATTTCCCAACCTCCAGCCAAACTGATTTTCTAAACATCGCACACATGGAGCATTGATTTGAAAATAAAAAGTTTTTAATAGTTCCTCCACGCGGTTTGAAAACTTTTTTATTCAATCCGAAATTCCTGATATAGCAAGAAACCACACCAATCTTATCCTCCTGATTAAGAATATTAAAGGCCTTCTGAAAAAATGTTTTGTCAAAATAATCATCCGCATCGAGCGTTACAATCAAATCGGCATTTGATCTTTCTATACCATAATTCCTTGCAGCAGACATTCGTTGATTTGGTATATGATAAACTGTTACTACTTCCTGTTGTTGTATCTTTTTTAATACCTCCAGTGTAAATTCATCATTAGATCCATCATTAACTATAATTATTTCAAAATCCCTGAAAGTTTGAAGCTTTAATTTTGAAATTGTTTCCCCGAGGTAGAGACCATCATTGAAACAAGGTATAATAACACTTATCGCGGGTTTCATTTTTTAATTTAAAAAATATGAGCAGCCGTAAAAATAATGTTTTTTAATATTGCAGGCAGTTCAGACGATTTAGTGCTGCAAATTAAAAAAACGATGCCTCAACTTTCCATCATCATTATCAATTACAAAAGTGCTCAACTAATTTGCGAATGTGTACAATCCATTTATGCGCAAAATTCTCTGTTGAATTTTGAAATAATTGTTGTTGATAATAATTCGTGTGATGGAAGCAAAGAGAAAATTCTGTCACTATTTCCTGAAATTGTCTGGATAGAAATGAATTATAATTCCGGCTTTGCAAGGGCTAATAATGAAGGAATCAGAAAATCCAACGCAAATGTGGTTTTACTGCTAAATGGTGATACAATTATTGAAAATAATGCGATTGAAAAATGCTTTGAACATTTCCAGTTTTCGGAATATGTTGCCTGCGGGGTGCAATTATTAAATGTGGATAGAACTCCTCAAATCTCCGGCAATTATGCCATGAACGGAGGCCTCAATTACCTGCTGCCCTTGCCCTTCCTTGGAAATCTCTTAAAATCATTTGCAAATATCTTTGGCGTAAAAAAACCAAATGTCCCGAATGCTTCAGGGATAACAGAAGTTGATTGGATCAATGGCGCTTTTTTAATGGTAAAAAAGCCTGCGATTCAAAAAGCAGGATTGATGGATGAAGATTTTTTTCTTTACGCAGAAGAAGCAGAATGGTGTAGCAGGCTCAAAAAAACCGGGAAATTATGCATATACGGAGATATCAATATTGTTCATTTGCAGGGCGAAACTTCCAATGAAACTTTTGGTTCTTCGGGAAAAGGCTATATGAATTTATTTGACAAAAAAGGAAGACAGATCATGTTATCCAATCTTGTGCGAATCAGAAAAGAATTTGGGATTGGCTGGTTTGTTTTTATACTTGCTATTTATACTCTCGAAATCCCGATCTTTTTTTTGGGCGTAATATTTTCCAAGATTTTTAGCTCGAAAAAATATTCCTTTTTACAAACAAAAAGTTATGCTGAAAATGTTTTTAGCATCATCAGGCTTTCTCCAAAAATCATTTCAAACCAGCCTTATTTTTATAAAGTTTTATAACAAATGCGCATCAGGCTTTTTCTTCCTTGCCGCATAATAAACAATTGTTGCAATAATTAATAATGCAACTAAAATATTCGCAATGATACTGATCAAACGGCCGGTGAAAAAGGATTTCGGCTCAAAGCGGAATTCAATATTATGATTTCCTGCAGGAATATACATGCCACGTAACACGTAATCAGTTTTTACATAATCAGCTTTCGTCCCATCAATAAATACATTCCAACCTTTTGGATAATACACTTCGCTAAACACGGCAAACTGTGGTGTTGGAGCAGAAAATCTATAATCAATCAAATCATTTTTATTTTCTACCAATTTTATATAGGCAACAGAATCATATTTTGGTTCCTGTGTGATTTGTGATTTAAATTTATTTTCAACAACAGCAGTGTCTTTCAAATTGGTATTATCAAGAGCAGCCATTTCCTGGTCTGCATTTTCAACAAATTTGATTCCTTTTACCAGCCAACAATTTCCAAAAGCATTTGGATTTAATTGTGCCACAGGCTTTCCGGTTTGGGGATCCTGAACAATAAAATATTTGGTATTCAACATATCAAATACCTCCATATTTCCTTTGCTTAGCTGGCGCGTAATAATGTCATTATACAAATCAAGTTTTGCAGGATGATAACCGCCGATTGCATTGAAATGATAAGGTGTAATACCATCACTGAATGGATCTCCACTTGTTTCATTAAATACCCTGAAGTTCGCATGATCAGGATCTTTCAGGATTTGAAGATCCGCTTGTGTAGGAATAAATGCTGATTCAAAATCTTCAGGCTCAACAAATTTGTCAGAGTTTAAATATCGCATGGCAATGCCCAAAAGATCATAGGCAGAAAGCACAATTAAAGCACCAACAAGAATCTGCGCAGACACCTTTTTCTTTAAATAAAATGCCATCAAAAAAACTGCGACAGCAATCAAAATAAAAGAACGAAGTAAATCTCCTCCCATTAAACTTTTTCGATCTGATTGTAAAGCAGAAATAATTTCACGACTTGTTTGTTCAGCCTGTTGTTGCAATTCCGGTGGAGCTTGCTGACCAGCAGGAACATGCATCATATTCTGCTGAATCCCTTCTCTTAGTGATTTGTCATTGGGTCCGCTGAAAGAAGCAGTCAAATAAAAAGCAGCAAGAAAAACAAAAATAATTCCTGTAATAATTGAAGCAGTTTTTAATTTCTTCCATGCCTCTTCCACATTAATATCTTGTGAGATCAATTTCGTTAGTACAAGAACCGCCATCAATGGAAAACACAATTGAGGAATTACGAGCGCCATTGTCGGCGCACGAAACTTACTGTAAAATGGAAGATAGTCAAAGAGAAAATAATTAAATGTTTGAAAATTAGATCCCCAAGCGAGTAAAACGCCAAGAATGCTGGCGGCAATCAGCCACCATTTGTACCATGATTTTAGATAGACAATTCCAAAAATAAACAGAAGGCAAATGATCGCTCCAAAATAAACCGGGCCTGAAGTTGGTTGCTGATTCCCCCAATAAGAATAATGATCTTCGTATTGCACAGCCTGATCTTCAGGCACTCCGAGTTGAGAAAATTTCTCAACAAACTTTGATGAAGTATTGTATTCATCACCACCGTTACTACCGCCATACAATCCCGGAACAATGAAAGTAAACGTTTCTCCAAAGCCAAGGCTATAGCGAAAAGCATAATCTTTATCGAGTCCACCTTTTGTTTTATTTCCTTGTATATCAGAAGTAAGTTCAGATTTTCCACCGCGCATACTTTCTTTGGCATATTCATACGTCGGCATCATGGAAACTGCGCAACATGCGAGTCCGATGATTCCCGCCAAAAGACCGAATGCCGCTCTTTTCACAGCAGTTCCCATTTGTTTTTCACGATAACTTTTTATAAAAAAAGCAATCGTCATAATTACAGCGATGATCAAAGTGTAATAAACGATCTGAACATGATTTTGCGCTATGAGGAAGAAAGAAAACAATGCCGTTATCGTGAAACCAACCAAATATTTTCGTTGAAATAATAATAGCAAGCCTGCTAAAACTGCCGGAGCATAACCGATTGAAAACATCTGCGTATTGTGTCCGACGGAAATAATAACGGGATCAAAAGTGGAATAGGCGTAAGCTAATCCACCGAGAATACTGACCCACGGATTGGCTCCGGCGACGACACACAGAAAATAAAAACAGATACAGGCCAAAAAGAAAAAACTGATGGGAATCGGTAATCCTAAAGTGAGAACAGAAGTAAGGTATCCTACAGAGATTTTTGTTCTTGGGTCCAAAGCAATCTGAAACGCCGGCATGCCGCTGAACATACTGTTCGTCCATAAAGGGAAATGGCCATATTTATCTTTAAATTCAAATGATTGCTGTGCCATTCCGCGCCATCCTTGTATATCCGACTGTTGCACCACTTTTCCCTGCAAAGCCGGTTTGCAATAAATAACAGCAACAATAAAAAAAATGGCAACGGCAATTAAATGCGGAAGTATTTTTTTGAAATTAAAGTTCTTCATGAACAGGTTTTTCGTTTAAGCAGCAAAGTAAATGATAATTGAGGAAAAAGTGAATGCAATCATTGGCTTTCAAAAGAGTTAACGAAAAAAATTATCTGAAAGCCTTTTATAAAAAATAAAGCCGGTAAACGAAGGAAATAAAAATGAATCGCAATTTTTTTAAAATGAATTATAATCATTGATATTCTTAATAACTTCTTCTTGTTTGGTAACAAAATTTTGCCAAATACTGTATCAAAAAAATTATCTTCGTTTCATGTCAACTTATAGAGAAATTTTATTAAAAAAATACCAGGACGAATACCAGAAACTAAACGAAAAGCAGCGGCTGGCAGTAGATACGATTGAAGGGCCAGTGATGGTAATTGCGGGACCCGGAACCGGGAAAACACAAATCCTGGCGGCGCGGATTGGCAAAATTTTGTTGGAAACTGATACTCTTCCACAAAATATTTTATGCCTCACTTATACTGATGCCGGAGCTATTGCCATGCGAAAAAGATTGCTCCAATTTATTGGCCCCGATTCTTATAAAGTCAACATTTATACTTTTCATGGCTTTTGTAATGACGTTATTCAACAAAATTTATCCCTGTTTGAAAAAACGGCATTGAACCCGGTTTCTGATCTGGAAAGAATTCAGCTTTACAAAACCCTCATTGATCAGTTACCAAAAAATAATCCATTAAAAAGATACCGCGGCGATGTTTATTACGAAATAAAAAATTTGCAGAAGCTCTTTTCTTCCATGAAAAGAGAAGGATGGACGCCACAATATATTGTGGAATGCATTGACCAGTATCTTGAAAAAATTAAAAACGATGAAAGCCTTAAATATAAAAAGCCCCAGGCAAAATCCGGAAAAAAAATTGGCGATTATAAACCTGAATATTATGCTGATGTGGAGCGAATGGAAAAATTGTGTGCAGCCGTAAATGAGTTTGATCATTTCCAGGAACTGATGAGACAACACAGCTTGTATGATTTTGACGACATGATCAATTGGGTGATACGCGTTTTTAAAGAAAATAAGAATGTGCTTGCAGGCTACCAGGAAAAATTTCAATACATTCTTGTGGATGAATACCAGGATACAAGCGGAACGCAGAATGAAATTGTAAAATTATTGATTGACTTTTGGGATGAGCCAAATGTTTTTGTTGTCGGCGATGATGATCAAAGTATTTTTCGTTTCCAGGGCGCCAATATTGAGAACATGGAAAACTTTGCAGGAAGCTTTGATCAACTTTTAAAAATTGTTTTGTGTGATAATTATCGTTCTACAAAACCAATTCTTGATGTTTCAAAATCGTTGATTGACAATAACAAGGAAAGGCTGATCTATAAATTTCCCGGCTTAACCAAGGAATTGATTTGTTCAAAAGAAGAATTGAAAAATATCTCTTCGCTTCCTGTTGTTGTAGAATATAATACGATCAAAGATGAGATGGCAGATATTACCAACAAGGTAAAAATGCTTATTGAGCAAGGCATTCAGCCGGGAAAGATCGCCATCATTTATAAGGAAAATATTTATGGAGAACAACTGATGAAATATTTCAGGCTCAAAAATATTCCCGTTTATTCAAAAAGAAATATCAACATTCTTGATGATGCTTTTATAAGAAAAATAATTTCTATCCTGCGTTATCTTGCTGCTGAACATGATATTCCTTACGGTGGAGACGAAATTTTATTTGAAATTCTGCATTATGATTTTTACAAAATTCCTGCAATAGAAATTGCAAAATTAACTGTTGAAGCCAATGCAAAAAATTACAGTAATCAACATTGTTCAATCAGAAGCCTGTTGTGTGAAAAATCAAATGCTTTTGCAAAAGATCTTTTTGATGTCGGCATTCATCCTGCTTTGAAAAGCTTTTGTAAAATGATTGAAAAACTGATCACGGAAGTTTCCAATGTTACGCTTCAATCACTTTTTGAAAAAATAATTTCTGAGGCCGGAGTTCTTTCCTACATTATGAAAAGTGATGACAAAATCAGGCTGCTACAACTTCTTACGGCTTTGTTTGATTTTATAAAAGATGCTACTGCACGGAATCCTTCACTTGATTTGCAGGGATTGATCGACGTTATAGATCTGATGGAAAAAGAAAATATTCCTTTGCCATTGATTGAATTTTCCGGCAACAGTTTGGGCGTTAATTTATTGACGGCTCATGGTTCGAAAGGACTTGAATATGAATATGTTTTTATCACAGGGATGAATGCGCATTTATGGGAAAAGAAACAAAATAACAGTGACGGATATAAACTTCCTGATACATTATTTTCTTCACTTCCTTCCTCCAATCCTCTTGAAGAATTGCGTCGTTTATTTTATGTGGCGCTTACAAGGGCGGAAAAAGATCTTTCTGTTTCTTTTGTAAAAATTAAAGCAGACGGCAAAGAAGCAGAGCATTCGATGTTTGTGGCCGAAATTATTGAAGCAAATAATTTAGAAATAACTCCGGTAAATCTTACACAGGACGAATTGATGGAATTTGAAATTTTAAATTTCGTTCCGCAGGCTCCAGAACTGGAAAAAAGCGAAGCAGATTTTATCAATTCTGTTCTTGATAAATATGTGATGAATGTTACTTCGCTCAATAATTATCTTGATTGCCCGATTGGATTTTATTTTAAAAATATCATCCGGATTCCTGCCGGGAAATCGGAGAATCTTGAGTTTGGAAGCGCTGTGCATTACGCCTTGCAAAAGCTTTTTGAGGACATGCAAAAAGATGCCCAACAACAATTCCCTTCAAAAGAAAAAGTGTTGGAATATTTTAAATGGTATATGAAAAAGCATCGAGAAAATTTTACGAAAGAAGCTTTTGACAGAAGAATGGAACAGGGCGAAATCGTGTTGGCTGATTATTATGATGAGTACGTTGCCACATGCAATAAAATCGTTGCCGTTGAAAGGAATATAAAAAATGTGGTGAATGGAATTCCGATCAAAGGAAAAATTGATAAGATGGAATTTAATGGAAGAGACGTTAATGTGGTTGATTATAAAACCGGCAATGTAAACAGTGATTATACAAAGAAGAAATTGGTGGCCCCAAATCCTGATAATCCAAATGGCGGCGATTACTGGCGCCAGGCCGTGTTTTACAAAATTTTAATTGATAACGTGGACGACAAAAATTGGAAAGTGGTGAGTTCAGAATTTGATTTTGTAGAGCCTGACAAATCAAAAGGTTTTCAGAAACGGAAAATATATATTGAGCCACAGGATATTGATACAGTAAAGCAACAAATAACCGAAGTTTGGAGCAAGATCCAGGCAAGAGATTTTTATACAGGTTGCGGAAAAGAAGACTGTACCTGGTGTAATTTTGTAAAAGAAAATAAATTACATATCGCGCTGCATGATATTATTGAAGAAGAACAGGAGATTTAATTTTTATTTAGGAACAAGAAAAAACAATATCCATACAAAGAAATTAAGTTTGCTCTTCTTAAATGAAAATAAATAATTCGATAATCATTTTGGCGTTTGCCGCGTTCTGTTATCTTCTTTCTGTTGTTGGAAGCGGCTGTGCACAAATAGCCATGCCAACCGGTGGGCCAAAAGATACAATACCACCTGTTTTATTAAATTCCAATCCACCAAACAGAACGATTCATTTTGAAGGAAATAAAATCACTTTTACTTTTGATGAATATGTTCATTTGCAGGACTTACAGACGAATTTATTGGTTTCTCCGGTTCCAAAAATTATTCCGAATGTTACTTCAAAATTAAAGACCGTTTCAATAAAAATCCGGGATACACTTCAACCAAATACTACTTATAGTTTTCAGTTTGGAAACGCCATCCAGGATATTGATGAAAACAATCCCATCAAAAATTTTACCTACGTTTTTTCAACCGGTTCCTACATTGATTCATTAACTTTTAATGGAAATGTGGTGCTTGCAGAAACCGGCAAAGTTGACAGCACGCTGATTGTCTTGCTGTATAATAACCTGGGCGATTCGGCGGTTTATAAAGAGAAACCAAGATATATTGCAAGGCTTGATTCTTCGGGAAGATTTCAATTTAAATATCTTGCCGAGGACACTTATCATTTATTTGCCTTGAAGGATGAAAGCGGTCAGAAAATGTATAATAATCCTTCGCAACTTTTTGCGTTTGCAGACAGCGCTATTCATATTTCCAAAAGCGTAAAACCGGTAGAATTGTTTGCTTACTCTGAAGAAAAAAATGAAAAACCTGTGACCAATCCGGCACCTGTAAATAATAAGAAAAATGCTGAAAAAGGTTTGAAATTTACAACCACTCTTTCCAGCAATATCCAGGATTTGCTGACGCCTTTAAAAATTAATTTTACGGTACCATTAAAGAATTTTGATTCTTCAAAGATCAAGTTAACAGATACCTTATTTAATCCGGTTCAAACCGCTGTAATATCAATCGATACTACAAAAAAATCGATTACAGTAAGTAATAAATGGCCGGAAGACACTCATTATAAATTAACCATCGCTAAAGATTTTGCTGTTGATACATCAGGAAATGAATTATTAAAACCTGATACTATTGCTTTTAAAACAAAACGAGAAAATGAATATGGTAGTATCAAATTAAATTTTAGAAATCTTCAGAAATTTTCTCATCCTGTTTTGCAATTTGTGCAGAATGACAAAGTAGTCGATTCTTTCAAACTTTCTTCACCAACATTTACAGCAAAATTATTTAACCCCGGGGATTATGAATTACGGATTCTTGACGATGAAAATGACAATGGCACCTGGGATCCCGGAAATTATCACCTTAGAAAACAGCCGGAAAAAGTAACAGCAATCAGGAAAAAATTGAGTATTCGTGAAGATTGGGATAATGAAGCGGATATTGAACTTTAGTCAAAATATAAACAGCAATTGCTTGTATGTTCACACGGTTATTTGTTAATTGGTTTATTAATTAATTATGTTACCTGGTTTATTGGTTATTAGTTTATTGGTTAATTAGTTTATTGGTTAATTAGTTAATTGGTTTATTAGTTTATTGGTTAATCTCAATTATTTAATTTTGCTCCATGATTTTTTCTTCTTCTCTTTTAGAAAATGCGGTGAATGAATTTGCAAAATTGCCTGGCATTGGCAAGAAAACTGCCTTACGCCTGGTACTTCATCTTTTAAAAAAAGATGTGAAGGAAGTAACAAATTTCAGTGATGTAATCTTAAAAATGAGAGAAGAGATTCATTTCTGTAATCGCTGTCATAATATTGCTGACAAAGAGCTTTGCAATATTTGTGAAGACCGCAGCCGCAAAAAAGAAATCATCTGTGTGGTTGAAACGATCCGTGATGTGATTGCTATTGAAAGCACACAACAATTCAACGGAGTTTTTCATGTTTTAGGTGGAATTATTTCTCCCCTGGATGGCATTGGCCCTTCAGAATTGGAAATTGATTCGCTTATAAAACGGGTAACCGAAGAAAAAACGGAAGAGTTGGTTTTTGCTTTAAGTCCGAACATCCAGGGCGATACTACCATTTATTATATTAGTAAAAAATTAAAAGATCATCCTGTAAAAATCACTACAATAGCCCGTGGTATTGCCTTTGGAGGCGAACTTGAGTATGCTGATGAAATGACTCTGGGGAGAAGTATTTCTAACCGCATGCCAATTGAAAGTTATGTTGGAAGTAACAAATGGTAATAAAAATTATCCACGTAAAAGACGAATCCATCCATAATTTGTTACCTTGCAAGTCCATGCAAACTGAAATAATTTGAGCAACACTACCAATACAGAAAATAAGCCCATTATTGGATTTTCTTCAGGCGATATCAACAGTATCGGGCCAGAACTACTTATAAAATCTCTTTCAGACAGCAGGATGCTCGATCTTTTTACTCCTGTGGTATTTGCAAGTAACAGAGTGATCAATTTTTATAGAAAAAACTTTCCTGAAATCAATTTTAATTTTACGAGTATAAAAGATTTTTCTAAAATAAATCCAAAACAAATTAATATTTATAACTGCTGGGAAGAAGAGATTGTTATTAATCCGGGAGAATTAAATGAAACCGGTGGAAAATATGCAGTAAAAAGCCTGAAAGCTGCAACACAAGCGCTAAAAGATAACAATATTGACGCATTGGTAACTGCACCAATTCATAAAAAAAATGTTCATAGCAGCGAATTCCCTTACACAGGTCACACGCCTTATTTTAAAGATTTTTTTGAACAAAAAGATGTGGTAATGTTACTTGCCGCCGGAGATTTCCGCGTAGGCCTGGTAACAGAACATATACCTGTAAAAGATATTTCAAAGTATATTACCAAAGAAAATATTTTAAGCAAAATCAATATTTTATATGCTTCATTAAAAAGAGATTTTAATATTGATAAACCGAAAATTGCAGTCCTGGCTTTAAATCCGCATGCAGGAGATGAAGGCCTGATCGGAACAGAAGAAATTGAAATTATCAGGCCGGCTGTTGTTGAGGCCAAGCATCATAATATGATTGTAACGGGACCTTACAGTGCAGATGCATTTTTTGCAAGAGGATATCAAAACCGCTTTGATGCAGTGCTTGCCATGTATCATGACCAGGGATTAATTCCCTTGAAATCTTTGTCATTGGGTGATGGAATTAATTATACGGCAGGATTACCGGTTGTTCGTACAAGTCCGGATCATGGAACAGCTTTGGACATTGCAGGGAAAAATAAAGCAGATACATCATCTTTTATGTCAGCGATTTTTGGAGCTTTAGATATCTTGAAAAACCGGAATTTCTATGATGATAACCGAAAAAATCCTTTAAAGAAATTAAGTAATTCGGTTGTATCAGGTAGTGTGGATGAGTAAAACCAGAAACAAAATAACTGTTGCAGATTTAGCGTTATTTAATTTGTAGATTTTAATATTTAATTTGAACAAAATAATACATTTGTAAAAGGTTTGCGTATTTTTTATAATCCCAATGCATGAATAATATATTTTTAAGCGGCGGACTGGCTTTCATAATTACTTTTTTTTCGATACCCGTAATTATTGAAGTTGCCAAAGACAAAAAACTGTTTGATGAGCCCGGTGAAAGAAAGGTGCATAAAGCTGTCATTCCTACTTTAGGAGGCCTTGGCATCTTCGGCGGATTTATAATTGCTACTCTTATTGGTGTTCCTCCCGCTGATGCTTCCGTTTTACAATATTTCATGGCAGCCATTATGATCATCTTTTTTATGGGTGTAAAAGACGATGTTTTAATACTTACTGCTACCAAGAAATTTGTTGGACAATTAATAGCCGCAGGTATTATTATAAAGTTTGGGGGAATCCAGATAACCGATATGTATGGTGTTTTAGGAATTCATGCGCTAACTCCTACAGCGAGTTTTTTACTTACGTTATTTACCATCGTGGTAATTACGAATTCATTTAATCTGATAGATGGTGTTGATGGATTAGCAGGAAGTCTTGGTTTGCTTACATCGTTGGTTTTTGGCGCCTACTTTTATTTTTCCGGATATCCTTTGTATGCTGTTATGGCATTATCACTTGCCGGAAGTTTGATTGCATTTTTAATTTACAATTTTCATCCCGCAAAAATATTTATGGGTGATACAGGTTCGCTTCTTATCGGACTTGTCAATTCTATTTTGGTTATAAAATTTATTACTACTGCTTCTGATCCAGCTGCTGCAATTCCTTTACAATCAGCTCCTGCTTTGGGTTTTGCAATTTTATTAGTTCCTCTTTTTGATACACTTCGAGTGGTAAGTCACCGCATTTTAAATCGCCGTTCACCTTTTTGCCCTGACAGAAACCATATTCATCACGTTTTACTGAATCTTGGATTTTCTCATAAAATGATTGCTTTGACCTGTGTAACTGCCAACATTTCATTTATCGTTCTTGCTTATTTTTTACGTTCAACAGGCACTTCTATTGTAATGCTAACTCTTGCAGCAGTGG
This sequence comes from Hanamia sp., assembly GCA_035606215.1. Taxonomy (GTDB): domain Bacteria; phylum Bacteroidota; class Bacteroidia; order Chitinophagales; family Chitinophagaceae; genus Ginsengibacter. Next base: position 98,871 of record DATNFV010000063.1, on the reverse strand, counting down.
CTACATCCATTGTTGGAATTGTTTATTATAATCGTCCAAAAACAAAGATTGTTCTTACGAATGGTCAACTTCATGAAGAGCCGATTATCAAATCGCACAAAATTCTTACGCTTGCAGGCGAAACAGTAGAACAGGATTAATTTCCTGTTAGATTTTCTGACTCACTAAAAGTCCCCGGATTCATTTTAAAAATTCCGATTTATTTGCGGCTTCCTGTATATTGCAATATTATTTTTTTAATAATCTTTTATGTCAATACTTACTGTAGAAAATTTATCCAAATCTTATGGACGAATACAAGCATTGAAAAATGTAAGTTTTTCCGTGCCTGAAGGTACTGTTTTTGGAATCCTGGGGCCAAATGGCAGCGGAAAAACCACCACGCTCGGAACCATTACAGATATCTTAAAACCTACATCAGGCACCTATAAATTATTTGATGAACCGGCGTCAGCAGCCAATCGCAGAAGGATTGGAACTTTGTTGGAAACTCCAAATTTTTACCATTATTTATCCGGAATAAAAAATCTTGAAATTGTTGCTGAAATAAAACAACACGGCAAAGAAGATATTGACCGTGTTCTGGAAACAGTAGATCTAACCAGGAGAAAAGATTCAAAATTCAGTACCTATTCTCTAGGAATGAAACAACGGCTCGCAATAGCCTCGTGCTTGTTGGGAAGCCCGTCTGTATTGATCTTTGACGAACCTACAAACGGACTTGATCCTGTTGGGATCGCAGAAATCAGAGAGTTAATGAAACGACTTTACAGGGAAGGGAAAACCATCATCATGGCAAGTCATCTATTGGATGAAGTTGAAAAAGTTTGTACTGACGTCGCGATTTTGAAAAAAGGAGAATTAATTGTCTCAGGAAAAGTAAATGAAATTTTGTCGAATGAAGATATGGTGGAAGTAGCAGCGACAGATCATCAAAAATTGGTGGAAGTTTTAAATTCCATGAATGAAAAATCAAGACTTATTGATGAAAATTCTGTAGTAAAGATTTTCTTTCCTGTGGGCAAAGCCGATCTTTCTGCAGTGAACAGATTTTGCTTTGATCATGGCGTTACTTTAAATCATCTGACACTAAAAAAACAAAGCCTTGAAGCAAGGTTTTTTGAACTGACCAATAATTAAAAACTTATGTTACATCTTTTAAAAATTGAATGGCTTAAAGTAAAAAATTACAAAGCTTTCTGGATTTTTACTATTCTTTATGGATTTGCCATTCTTGGGATCAATTATACCGGCTTTTATATTAATGAACTCGCTGTTCAAAATATGCCGGCAAGCAAGATTCTTTTAGGAACGCCTTATGCTTTTCCCAAAGTATGGCAAACAGTAGGTTTTATGAGTAGCTGGCTTTTATATTTTCCGGGAATTCTTTTCATCATGTTGCTTACCAATGAATTTAATTTTAAAACACATCGACAGAATATTATTGACGGCTGGACAAGACAACAATTCATAACCGTAAAATTTGTTTTCGCACTTTTGTTTTCATTGGCAGCCACTGTCTTTAATTTTTTAGTAGCGTTGTTATTTGGATTGATCACTACAGGTTCTCATTTTTCTTTTGCAGGAATGGAAAATGTAGTTTATATCTTTATTCAGACGGTTGCCTACATTACATTTGCGATGTTTCTTGCCATTCTGTTCAGAAAAAGCGGCGCTGCAATTGCAGTCTTCTTTTTATACGGATTGATTTTTGAATACCTGTTTACAGTTCTCATTAATATGAAATTTTCTCTCTCACCTGTTGGTTATTTTTTACCGCTACAGGTAACCGATGTGATGCTTCCAATTCCTTTTGGAGATAAAGTAATTTATAAAGGTGCGCCAGATCCCTGGATCCTGGTAGTTGCAAGCCTCATTTACATCTGCGGATATTATTTCTTTGCTCTTAAAAAGTTTACAAATGAAGATCTGTAGCGGAAGAATTTCTCAATAAAAAACAGCCAGTATTTATTTCTTCTTTTACTTTTTAATCGAAAAATCCTATCGGTAAAAAAGTGAAATAATCTTTGGTAAAAATATAATGCAACCAATGATAAAAGAAATAATTGCAGCAAACAAAACAGCAGATGCTGACATATCTTTTACCTTTTTTATCGTCCGGTTGAATTGAGGGCAAACCAAATCACAAAGTTTTTCAATGGCAGAGTTAATGATCTCAAAACTCAATACTACAGCGAAACACAGGAAAATGATCATCCATTCTGTTTCGCTTAATGAAAAAAATAATCCTGCAATAATTATCAGCAAAGCGATCACATATTGAATGCGAAAATTTTTTTCGTGTAAAAGACAATCTTTTAAACCGGCAAACGCACACGCAAATGATTTGATAACTCTCATCGTATTTTTTTAAAAGGGATTTAGGAAAAATGTTACAAATCTGAAACCACTTTTTTGATAGCATCACAAGCTTTTGCAATTTCGTCTTCAGAAATAATTAAAGGTGGAACAATTCTCAAACATTCAGATGCAAACAAAAACCAATCTGAAAAAATGCCCTGCTCCAAAAGCGCATTAATTACTTTTTTATTCTGCTCAAAACTTTCAAACTGAAGCGCCATCATCAATCCTCGGCTTCTGATATTTTTTATTTTGGTATGATGAAGATTTTCAAGAAATAATTTTTCCTTTTCAAACACTGTTGCAACAATTTCTTCCTGCAACAAAAAATCCATTGCAGCTTTGCCGGCCGCGCAACAAACAGGATGTCCGCCAAAAGTATTGATATGGCCAAGAACAGGATTATTGGACAAAGAATCCATGATTTTTTTATCTGCGATAAAAGCACCCAAAGGCATTCCCCCGCCCAGCGCTTTTCCTAACAACAAAACATCCGGAACAGTATCAAATTGTTGAAAAGCCCACAACGTACCATTTCTTCCAAAACCACATTGAATTTCGTCAAGCACTAATAAAGCTCCCGTATCTGTGCATTTTTTTCTGAGTGCCTGCATCCATTTTTTATCCGGAACGATTACGCCTGCTTCTGCCTGTATCGTCTCTGCAAATACGCATGCGGTCTCTGTTGTAATAAAATCAAGGCTTTCAAAGTTATTATAATCAAGATGCAAAATATCGGGCAATAACGGGCGAAAAGCATTGCGCCAATATTCATCGCCGAGAATGCTTAAAGAACCTTGAGTACTTCCATGGTAAGAATTTTTAAATGCAGCAATTTGCATTCTTCCTGTAAATCGTTTCGCAAGTTTCATAGCTCCTTCTGTAGCTTCCGTTCCGGAAGCAGTAAAAAAAACGGAATTAAGAGTAGCCGGCAAATGACCGGTAAGCAATTTAGCATAAGCGGTTTGCGGCGATAAAATCAATTCGCCATTCACCATCACATGCATAAAATTTTCGGCCTGAATTTTTATTGCTTCAATTACTTTTTGATTAGCATGTCCAATATTGCAAACGCTGATACCGCCAATGAGATCAATATATTCTTTTCCGTTGATGTCATAAAGCTTGCTGCCACTCGCTTTGACGATCTCCAATGCAAGAGGATCCGGCGAGGTTTGGCCTATATGATTTAAAAATATCTGGCGATTGGTCATTGAATAAATATAATAAGCACGAAAGTGATTATTGGGAAATAAAATTTGAAATTATTTGCTTACGTACCGATAAAATCAGATAAAATTTGATTCTCAATCTCTTAAACCTTCTCCAACACTTTCTTATACAAATCCTCATATTGAGGAACAATATTATGGATATCAAATTTCATTGCCTGTGCCAAAGCATTCTTCTTCATTTTTGCAAATGCTTTTTCATCAGAAAGTATCTTGATGATATTGTTGCTCATGTCTTCAACATCACCCACATTACTCAGAAAGCCTGTCACTCCATTGATATTAATTTCAGGCAAGCCGCCCACATTTGTTGAAATCACAGGGACCTGTGCAGCCATAGCTTCCAGGGCAACAAGCCCAAAACTTTCGTATTCACTTGGCAATAGAAAAAGATCGGAAATAGCGAGTATTTCTTCCATCTCTTCCTGCCTTCCCAAAAAACGGATATCTGTGCGGGCACAAGTTTTCCTGCAAAGATCTTCGATAAATGAGCGTTCAGGTCCATCTCCGACAAACAATAATTTTGATGGAAGTACTTTATTTACTTTTTCAAAAATATACACCACATCCTGCACTCTTTTTACCTTTCTAAAATTGGATGCATGCAATAGGATTTTTTCATTATTAGGTGCGATCACTTGTTTAAAAGGAGTAACCGGTTTTTTATTAAAACGTTTTGCATCGACAAAATTATAAATCACTTCAATCTCTTTTTCCATCCTGAAGTTTTTGTACGTTTCATCGCGCAAATTCTTTGAAACAGCAGTGAGAGCAGCACTTTCATTCATTGAGAAGGTAACAACCGGCGAATAAGTTTTGTCTCTTCCAACTAAAGTAATGTCAGTTCCATGCAATGTGGTAATGACAGGAATATCAATTCCTTCTTTCAGCAAAATCTGTCGGGCCATATAGGCTGCAGATGCATGGGGAATGGCATAATGAACATGCAAGAGATCAATTTTTTGATTGATAATTACATCTACCATTGTACTGGCCAAAGCCGTTTCATAAGGCGGATAATCGAATAAAGGATACGTAGGCACGCTTACTTCGTGATAAAAAATATTCGCATGAAAACCTCCAAGTCTTACCGGTTGCTGATAAGTGATAAAATGGATGTTATGTCCTTTTTCTGCCAGTGCTTTTCCGAGTTCTGTTGCCAACACGCCGCTTCCACCAAAAGTGGGATAACAAACAATTCCTATGTTCATATTATTTCATTTAAAATCAAAAGCTTTTTATCAGAATAAAAATTGATGCAATTTACAACTTCCTCAATGTTAGAAAATAAAGCATAAAGAATGATCAATCTCGTTTTGGTATCCAAGTAAAGCCTGGAAATTTTTAAATGGGAATAGTTATGTTTGCTAAAAATATTCCCGATGAAAAAATATGTTTTGCCAATCGTCGGTATTCTTGTTGTTTTCCTCGTTTTGTTTTTTGTTGGGCGATATTCATTTACTTACAGTGAAGGAAACCGGGCAGGAAGATTAATTAAATTTTCAAAGCAAGGGTTTATGTTTAAAACCTATGAAGGGGAAATGAATCTTGGCGGTGTCACCAATGCAGCGAACAATAGTATGATGATGAATTACATGTGGGATTTTTCTGTTGATAACCAAACCGTGGCTGATAGTTTATTAAAACTTGAGGGGAAGGATATTAGTGTTCACTATAAACAAAAAATCGGGAAACTTCCATGGCGAGGCGATACAAAATATATTGTTGATCGTATTGTGGAAGTTAGAAACGATTAAGTGTACTGGATTTTTAAAAATTATTTTAAATGGAACATTTATTGACAACTGATAGCATTATCAGTTTTTTTATTTTAGTAATTCTTGAAATTATTCTCGGAGTAGATAATGTGATTTTTGTAAGCATTATCATTAACCGGCTTCCGGAAGCAAAACATAAAAAAGCGAGACTTGCATGGGTTCTTCTTGGTTCCATCGTCAGAAGTGTTTTACTGCTGGCTCTTGGCTGGTTATTAGCTCAGAAAGGAAAAGCAGTATTTACCATATTTGACAAAGGCTTTGACCTGGCAAGCATTGTAATGTTGGTTGGCGGAGTATTTCTGATATACAAATCTGTCAGGGAGATTCATGAAAAACTTGAAGGTGAGGATCCAAATATTTCCAAACCGAAAAAGAAATTGCTTACCTTTTCACAAGCGGTTTTTCAAATTGTCCTTGTTGACATGGTATTTTCGTTCGACAGTGTGATCACTGCCGGCGGCACTGCAAAACATGTTGAAATAATGATTGCAGCTGTCATCATTGCTATGATCATTATGTTTTCTTTTAGCCCTTATATCGCTGCCTTCATTCATAAACATCCTACGTTTAAAATGCTGGCACTTTCGTTTTTGGTGATGATCGGCTTAAGCCTTGTAATAGAAGGCTGGGCAGCAGATAAAGCAGAAGAACTGCATTTAAAAAATTATATTTATTTCGGAATGGCTTTTTCTTTTATTGTCGAAGTGCTGAACATGGTGATGATTAAAAGACAAAATAAAAGAGTGGTTCAATTAGATGAGCCGGAGTTGGAGGACAGCAAATAAAAGGTTATTTATCTTCCGTTTAAAATCTTCTTCACTATTCCTGGTCCTTCATAAATAAAACCGGTCCAAACCTGAATGAGATCTGCACCATTTTGAAATTTTTCTTCCGCATCTTTTTTGGAAAAAATTCCGCCGCTGCTGATAATAGGAATGCCTCCTTTTGTGCGTTGTTGGATGTACTTTGTTATGTGCGTTGATTCTTCTCTTAATGGTTTTCCGCTCAGACCGCCGGCTCCGATTTTATTAATTTCTTTTTCGGAAGTAATTAAATTTTTTCTGCTGATCGTTGTATTGGCTGCCACTAATCCGTCCAGTTTTATTTCCATTGCCAGATCAATGATGTCATCTAAATCATGTTGATCAAGATCAGGAGAAATTTTTAAGAGCAAGGGCTTCTCAACTTTTTTGGTTCGATTGATCTGCTGAAGATTTGTAAGAATTTTTTTCAAAGAATCTTTTTGTTGAAGATCTCTAAGTCCTGGTGTGTTAGGCGAACTGACATTAACAACAAAATAATCCACCACATCATGCAATTCATTAAAGCAAATCCCGTAATCTTTCCATGCATCTTCATTGGGTGTGATTTTATTTTTTCCTATGTTACCACCTATGATCAGCGAACTTTTATCGTTACGAAATCTTCTAAGCCGCTCAGCTACTGCTTTTGTACCCTCATTATTAAAACCCATTCTGTTAATTAATGCTTTGTCTTTGGGCAAACGAAACAAACGCGGCTGAGGATTTCCACTTTGAGGCAATGGCGTCACAGTTCCTATTTCTACAAAACCAAACCCTAACGTTTCCAGTTCATTCAAATATTTTGCATTTTTATCAAAGCCGGCAGCAAGACCAACGGGATTGGGAAAAATAATTCCGAAAGCTTCTTTTGAAAAAATTTTTGAAGGAGTGAATTTCTTTTTTAAAAAAATTTTAATGAAAGAAAATCTGCAGAAAAAACGAAGCATGTTCATCGAGAAATAGTGAACGTCTTCTGCATCGAAAAAGAATAAAATATTTCGGATGAATTGATACATTTTGCGCGAAGATAATTAAGGAGTTTTAATCGTTTTGAGGATTGTAGTAAAATGAGGAATCATTAGAGTCGCGCCAATAAAAATTGAGGTTTACTTCTTCGTGAATTCATCCAGTAACCACATAACAGTTGCTCCTTCTTCCGGTGGAGTTGGATTAGGTCCTTTTCCTAAAAAATAGTTCACTACTTTTTGTATCAATGGTTGTTGCACATGCTGAAGCGGTTCGAATAATATTTCTCCGGGAATTCCATTTTTAATGATCTCAATTTTTTTATGTTCAAAAACCGGGAAGCGCATTTTCCCTTCCGAACCTTGTATTTCGCAAAGGTCTTTTACGTTTTCTTCCGCTACATTAAAACACCACAATCCATTAAAAAGGACTCCCGATTTAAATAAAATATTTCCACAAACAATATCATCTGCTTCATACAAACCTGCCTGATTCGTCGCTAATCCAAATGCTTTTTCAACAGGCCCAAAAAACCAGTACATTAAATCAATCTGATGTGGGGCAATATCATGAAACAAGCCTCCACCCGCTATTTCAGGATTCACACGCCAGGCAACTTTAGGAATCTGAAGCGCTTCGTTATTCAATGGTTTTTTATAAAATTCAAGCTTTGCAAAACGCACATCGCCAATAACTTTTTCAGCAAGCAATTGTTTTACTTTATTAAAAAGTGGTTGCCCGCGGCGGTAGTGAGCGATAGAAACTTTTACATTTTTTTCTCCAGCTACTTTCGCTATCATGTTTGCTGAAGCAAAATTTAATGCCATTGGTTTTTCAATGTAAACCGGTTTACCCGCGTTGATCGCTGCAATCGCGTATTCTTCATGAAAAGCGGGCGGAGTGGCAATGTAGATGGCGTTTACTTCATCGTCACTGATCAATTCATAAGCATTAGTGTACCATTTTCCAACGCCATGTCGCTGTGCATAATCTTTCACTTTTTCTGCATCCCGGCGCATTACCGCAACGAGAGATGAATCATTTACTTTATTAAATGCTGGTCCGCTTTTCACTTCTGTTACGTCACCACAGCCGATCATTCCCCAGCGAATGCTATCCATAGAAAATTATTTTTTTAGAATTAAAATTAAAAAAATTGCATCACTTATTCGCCCGGATGATACGTCTTTTCAGCATGCTTCAAAACATCGGCTTTGTAAAACAAAACATCCTTAAAGATTCCTTTTGAATACATATATCCTTCATCAAAAAAATGTTTTGAACGTGGATTGCCGCTTTCGCCACCAGCCAATAATGATTTTGCTTTTATTTTTCTTCCAAACTCCACGGCACAAATAAAACTGTTTCCGTTAACACCATATCTTTTTATGGTTCCGGGAAAAGTACGACTGCTGTAAGACGGAATCATTCCCCATGTAGAAGATGCAAAACCAACAGGAATGCTGGTGGAATCATCATTAAAAGTTGGTTCAATATTATCCGAAATTCTTTGAAAGCGATTGATTTTTCCCCATTCGGTTTTCCATGTTCCAAAAGTGTTTTGCAAGTATTTTATTGTTGATAAAAATGGTTGCAATAATTCATCAGCAGATGCTGTGGCAGCAAATTGTCTTGTCTTTGTTACCTGGTCATCTTGTTCTCCGTCCGGAACTTTTGTATAGTAAATGCTTCTTAATAACTGCTCTCCCCAACTGACAGCAAGGCTTGTTGCAACTGAATTTTCGCCGCAACGATAATCCCAGTTTTTTAAAATATTGATTGGTTCATTTAATTGCAAATACAAGGAATCTTCTTTAGAAATGTTTTTTTCAAATGCATTAATTAAAGCAGGCACCAAGACTTCGAAAGCCGCCAGATAAGTGTCATAGCCTTTTGAAATTACTTTATCAATTGTATAAGATTTTTCCTGGGGTAAGATTTTAATCGCATTCAGCGCACGAAAATTTTGTCCATCAGGAGCCATGTAGGAAGGATAATTTTCTCTTTTAGGACTATATTTTCCGGCCGCAGTAAACGGGGTAGAATTGCAATTTTCTATCCAGCCATTTGGAGGATTGTAAATATGAATTGTTTCATTTACCGTATGCAAGCCTTTCCATTCTGTAGCGGAGGTTGTGCCATCAACCGGCTTTGACCAATCATATTTCGGATCTCTTCTTGGAATAAAATTTCCATGCCAATATGCAATGTTTCCTTCAGCATCTGCATAAACTGTATTGTTGGAAACGTTGGCCAAAAGATCCATTACTTTTTTATATTCAGCAAAATTTTCTGCTTTGGTCCTTTCCCAACTTTGCTCCAATCCTTTGATGTCCCTGTTGTCAGATTTTACACTGATCCATTCGCCATCTCTTATTGCCATTATCGGTCCGTGACCGGTAAATAAGCCGTCAATGATCTTTGTTTTCACTGAATCACCACCCTGATAATTGAGAATGATCTTTTTGTGAATAACCCGCTTTTCTTTCCCATTATACCGATAAAAAAGCCGGTTATTTTTTGAAGTTATTTTTTCAATATAAGCATCTGAAACATCAGCATAGCTTGAGGTATGCATCCATCCGCAATGTTCATTGAATCCCTGGTACACAAAAAATTGCCCCCATGTTACAGCACCATATGCGTTTAATCCTTCATCACTTACCATATGCACTTCAGGACGAAAATAAAAGGTAACATGAGGATTGATATACAAGATCGCATGATGAGATCCTGTGATCTTTGGAGCAAAAGCAAAGCCATTTGAACCAGTTACTTTTTCTTCCTTATACTCATTAAAAGCAACCGGCTTATTTTCTCCGGAATAAAAGTTTTCCAGTTCACGGACAGAAACTCCGGCTGTACTAATTGCGCCAATACTTCCATCAGTCCAAAGTAATGGATACCATGGTTGAAAGCGTTTTAATAATGCCGGTTTTGTTTGTGGATTTTTATACAAATAATAATTTATTCCATCAGCAAAAGCATCGCATAACTTTTTCAACCAAATTGGTGCATTGTTATAATCTTTAATTGCAGCGGCAGAATCAATTACGAGCCTGTTCAAAAGATCGTTATACAAATCTTTTTCACCATTCACTTCTGAAAGTCTTCCCAATTTTTCAATATAATTCATTTCCACACGGTTAAAATCGTCTTCACATTGAGCATATAATAATCCAAAAGCAGCGTCAGCATCTGTTTTACCATAAATATGCGGAATGCCAAAATTATCTCTGATGATCGTTACATTTTTTGCCTCCTGTTGCCATTTAGAGATTTCTTTTGACGAAAAAGGCTGAGCAACTGATTGCAGCGGAAGGACAAATAATAACGATATTATAAATTTCATCAGCAAAAAAATTAATGTGCCTGATTGGCTTTAAAAACACGGATAAAATTTCCCCCTAAAATTTTATCGATATCCTCTTTTGTATAACCACGCTTTACCAACTCTTTTGTGATCATTGGATATTTTGTTACATCTGTCAAAACTTTTGGCGTAAAAGTGATTCCGTCAAAATCGCCCCCCAGGCCAACATGATCAATACCCGCAAGTTGAACAATATAGTCGAGGTGATCAAACAATAAATGAAAGGGAGCCTGCAATTCTTCCGCTTCCTTTGGATATTTTTTAGCAATGATCTCGTCAGCTTCAAAATCTTTTTTACCTGAATCCATCAACGCTTTTTTCTCATCTTTATGTCTTTTAAAATAAGCGGCTTCTTTACCAGAGACAGTGCTGTCCAGAAAAGCCGGGTAAAAATTCAAATCGATCACTCCTCCATTTTTCGCAACTGCTTTTATCTGGTCATCTTTTAAATTTCTAAAAACGGGAGAAAGCGCATAGGCATCACTGTGAGAAATCAAAACAGGTTTTGTGGATACTGCAATCGCATCCCAAAAAGTCTGCTCGCCGGTATGGCTCAGATCGACCATCATTCCCAGTTCATTCATTCTTTTTACAACTTGTTTTCCAAAATCTGAAAGCCCTTTTTTCTGATTGGAAGTATTATTTTTTTGATGCCCCGATTCATATTCAGCGCTTGTGGCCCATGAATTATTATTGTTCCATGTAAGTGTCATATATCGTGCTCCACGCTGATAAAGACTGTCTAATTTTCCCAAATCATCTTCTATCATGTGACCGCCTTCAACACCGATCATAGAACCAAGTTTGCGTTCTTTTACTGCTTCCTCCAATTGTTCAGGATTCGTTACCAGCATCATTTTTGACGGATTGCGATTGATCCATGCATACAAAGTATCAATTTCCCTGTTCGCAAACTGATATGGATTGATCTGTTTCCCATCACAAAAAATAGAAAAAACCTGCACATCCAATCCTCCTTTCCGCATCCTGTTCAGATCGCTGTGTGTTTTTCCTGTAAGATCCTGGTCAAACACCAAACCTTTTTCAATACACGCACTGATGATATCATTGTGCGTGTCACAAACAATAGCGTCTTCATGAATTTTTTTATAAGATTGAGAATTGGCTGCAGATGCGAGGGCAACAGTAAGAGAAAGAAAAAGCAGGGATTTCATTGTAATTGGTTTTAGAAAAAGTTTCTAAATGTATAAAAAAAATGGCGAGGGTTTAAAAAAATAAACCATCGCCACTTTTGAGAAAAGCTAAAAGCTCTTATTCTTTTACAAATTTGCTTACTGCTGAATTACAACCGTCATTACAAATTGCTTTTATAAAATAGCTTCCTGCAGGCAAATTAGAAACATTTAAATCAAGATTATTTCCTCCGTTTGAAATCGAAAAAGCTTGTTGATATACTCTTTTTCCTGCCAGGTTCGTAACTACCACGCTGATCTGGTTAGAGATTGGAGAAGAAACAATCACGTTCAATTTATTTTTTGCAGGGTTTGGATAAACGGAGTTTAATAAAAGAGAATTTAATTTGCCTCCTTTAATGAAAACTACATTTGAATATGAAATGCGGCCATCTTTATCAACTTGTTTCAGGCGATAAAAAACATCTGCTCCAGCTGCTTTGGTATCTGTATATTGATAATTTAAAGTTGAACTACTGTTACCGTCGGGAGCTTTTGAATTCACGAAAGAAAGATCTCTGAAATCTTTTCCGTCAAATGAATACTCGACTTCAAAACCACTGTTATTCAGTTCGTTTGCGGTTGACCAGGAAAGAACATTGCTGTTGCCGACATGTTGTCCTTTGAAATAAATTAATGAAATCGGAAGTGTAATTGCAGGTCCGGAAATGGTGAAGGCTCCTCGTGTACTTAAATTCGGGAAGAAGTTGTAAACCCTGAAATAATAAGTTGTTCCGGCAGTAGCATTGATAGTGATCGCCTCTGTTCCTCCGTTTTGAGAGGTATCGCTACAAGTGAGAGATGTTAAAGATCCACAGTTTCCGCTAAACGCTTCCATCACTGCATCAAAAGAGCCTTGACCAGTTACAGTAATTTGTGCAGGACCTGAAGTAGCAGGAGTATATTGATACCAAACATCATCGTTGGCAGTACCTGTAAAACCATTACAAACAACTGCAGGCATACTTTGAGTAGCGCCTACGGTATTGCCGGTTATCTGCCCACTTGTCAAATTAGTGGCACCGCTGCAATTATCATTAGAAGGCGGTGGCGGTGGTGCGATTGTAGTAAATGAAGTATTCGATGAAATACAACCCATTGCGGTACCCGAGCTGTTTTTCGGAACTACATACCAAAAATATTGAGTGCTATAATTAGCATCTTTAAAAACAATTGAATCAGCAGTAACCTCACCTAATAATTGCTTTGGCGGAGTCTTCGTGCTGATATAAACATCGTAAGAAGTAGCGCCGGCAACGGGAGTCCATTTAAAAGTAATAGATGGATAAGGATTTACGTTGGTTGCTCCATCAACAGGAAAAACATTGGTAGTACAATTGGGGCTTTGAGCATTCAGATTGGTAAAAAATAAAAACGGTAAAAACAGGGCATAGAGTTTTTTCATAACAGTAGAATTTAGATGGTCAAAGGTATTGAATTTGAGTCAATAAAAACAGTTTTCAAAAATTAATAAGTGATTCTTTTATTATTTGGTTCAAAAGAATTTAGTGTTAACGCTTCAACACAATTAAATATTTTTTACAGATTGACTTAATTCTAAAAAAAAATTATTTCATAAACGTTCACTTAATTATCGGAATCTTTCACTCACTATTAATTCCTTACGACCAGGCGAATATTGATAAAAACCCTCGCCGGATTTTATTCCTAAAATTTTTGCGTTTACCATATTGGTAAGTAAAGGACAAGGAGCATATTTTGGATTTCCGAAACCCTGATGTAATACATTTAGAATAGAATAACAAACATCAAGACCAATAAAATCGGCCAGTTGCAATGGTCCCATCGGATGAGCCATTCCAAGTTTCATTACTGTATCAATTTCTTCAACGCCTGCAACATTTTCATACAATGCATAAATCGCCTCATTGATCATTGGCATTAGAATTCTGTTGGAGACAAAGCCGGGATAATCATTCACCTCGCATGGAATCTTTCCAATTTCTTTTGACAGATTGACGATTGTTTCTGAAACATTTTTATCAGTAGCATATCCATTGATCACTTCAACTAATTTCATTACCGGAACCGGGTTCATAAAATGCATTCCGATCACTTTTCCGGGCCGTTTTGTAACCGAAGCGATTTTGGTAATTGAAATAGAAGAAGTATTGGAGGCAAGAATACAATTTGACGGAGCATATTCATCAATTTCATTGAAAATTTTCAATTTTAGATCCAGGTTTTCAGTTGCTGCCTCCACAACCAAATCACTTTTTTCCACTCCTGATTTTACGGATGAAAAAGTGAAAATATTTTGAAGCGTTTTATTTTTTATTTCTTCTGAAATGGTGCCTTTATCAACTTGTCTATCAAGGTTTTTTTGAATCGTGCTTATTGCCTTATTCAATTGATCCAGGGAAACATCAATAAGATTTACAGAAAAATTATTTTGGGCAAATACATGCGCAATGCCATTTCCCATTGTTCCCGCGCCGATCACGGAAATATTTTTTATCGTCATAAATTCTTTTTAAAAGAAACAAAAATAAAAATAAAAAAAATCAGTCTTGAATTCAGAGTATCAAAATACGACTGGTTTTCTTTGCTATAAACTGCTTTTGTACAAAACTTAAAACCATTCTAAAGACAAAAGTGAAATGTTACAAATAAAAAAACCGCGTCATCCACGGTTTTAATTTATTTTTCAAAAAGCATATTCTATGCAGATCCTGTTTTTTCTCTTACGATTGAATTTAAAGATTTTAACCTGCTGAAAATTAAAATTCCACCGATAAAAGCTGAGATTACCAATATCAGGAAGAATACTTTTTTATCCGTAAAATCATCCCAGAAACTGGTCATGATTCCTGCAAGTTTTCCCCCAATAGCCGTGGACAAAAACCATCCGCCCATCAGTAATGCTGTAAGCCTTGCTGGTGCAAGTTTTGACACCAGGGATAATCCAATCGGGCTTAATAACAATTCGCTGATGGTGAATACAAAATAAGTTCCCCAGAGCCAATATGGAGACGTTTTATGCAAATAAACGGATGAAACAGACATAATGGCAAATACCATTACGAGTGAAGAAAGCCCGGAAATAAATAATGCCATTCCAAATTTAGTTGCAGTACTCGGCTCTTTATTCTTTTTGCGAAGAGTGCTAAAAACAAGAACAAGTATGGGTGTGAGGATGATAATGAACAGAGGATTGATCGATTGAAACAATTCAGTATTTGCTAATTGTTCACTTCCACTCGGAGGCCACTGGCTTTTAGGAACATTATTAAAATAAGGATCAGGTCCCATTACCTGAACGATTCTTGTTTTAGCATCTACAATATTTCCATCGACTAACTTTAAATTATTTTGCCCGTAAGGTCCTGCAACTGCTGCATGATCTTTGATGTCAACAAAATTTTGATCTACTTTATTTACCAATCTTGGCGTATCACTCACAGTTTGAAGAAATCCCAATGAACCTGCAATTTTTTGAGCTGTCGGAGAAACGGTCCTGTCAGTATGTTTCTGCGCCCATAAGGTAAGGCCAGTTGAATTTTGATTGTAGATTGTCCAGAAAATAATAGAGATTCCAAAAATAAATAACAGTGCGCCGATTCCTCTTTTATCCTGACCAGTAGCTTTTACATAAAGAGAAATATAAAAAGCAATAATCGGAAGACATGCAAAAATAAATGCATCGTTAGATTTGCTTCCCATGATCGTTGATCCAAAAACAAGAGTAGGAACAACCCAACCAATAACCGCGGCAATAATTGCAGGTAAAAAAACATACCCAAAAATTTTGCTGAGCGGCATGTCTTCAGCTCTTTTTTCTTTCTTCATTTCGCCGATTCTTACACCTTTTAAAGAACTTGCCAGAATGATCATTCCTATCACAAGACCAACACCTGCTGCGGCAAACGCATATCCCCATCCATATTGATTTCTTAAATAAGCGGCAACAAAATTGCAAACAAGAGCACCGATGTTGATTCCCATATAAAAAATGTTGTAAGCATTGTCCTTTAGGGGTTTCAGGTCTTCGCGATTATAAATATTTCCAAGAATGGTTGAGATATTGGGTTTGAAGAAACCATTTCCGATAATGATCAACAACAGTGAAACATATAAAGCCGTGTTTCCTGGAATTGCAAGTCCAAAATATCCGAGCGCCATCAAAGTACCACCAAGAAAAATTGATTTAATATAGCCCAAATACCTGTCAGCAATTAAACCACCGATAAAAGGTGTGAGATAAACCAGTGCTATAAAACTTCCAACAACATCAGCACCTACTTTTTCTGTCATTCCTTTTCCGCCTGTTTTATCATCAATCAAATAAAGCAATAAAATTCCAACCATTAAATAATAGGCAAATCGTTCCCACATTTCAGTAAGAAAAAGGACATACAGCGCTTTTGGGTGCTTGCCTTTCTTTTGAGGGGCAATATCTGCAGGTATAATCTGATCTTCCATTTTTGTTTTGGTTTTGTTATTGAAAATAATTTTTGAAATAATTTAATCGGCGTGTAAAGTAAAAAGAAATTTAAAACTAAGTTTAATTTTTAATCAAATAGTTTATTGATAAAAATAAATTCAGGTTCAGTAATCTAAATGAACCAGGAAACAAAAAAGCGGCTTTTTATTTTTGGAAAGAATTAAAAAAAATTTGCAGTAAAAAAAAGAAGCAATTGCATTTTCCATTTCATGAATAATAAACTTAACTGCAATAAAAACTTAAAAAGACAAAACAGTAAGTTTCATAACTTGCAAGTCCATTTTTTTAATCATCACAAAAAAAATTCATTTTGAAAATTCTTATTCTCGGATCCGGTGGCAGAGAGCATGCGTTTTGCTGGAAAATAAGCCAGAGTAGCTTATGTTCAAAATTGTTTATTGCCCCCGGAAATGCCGGCACTGCTGCATTTGGGCAAAATATAGAAATCGACATCAATGATTTTCTTGCAGTGAAGGCTATATGTATTTCCAATCAAATTGACATGGTAGTTGTGGGTCCGGAAGAACCATTGGTAAAAGGAATTTATGATTTTTTCAAAAATGATTATGACTTAAAAGATATCATTATTACCGGCCCTTCCAAAAGTGGGGCACAACTGGAAGGCAGCAAAGCTTTTGCAAAAAGTTTTATGGAAAAATATTATATTCCTACTGCCCGGTACAAGGAGTTTGACGCTTCTAACTTTAATGAAGGACTTCAATATATTCAGAACCATCCATTGCCAATTGTCTTAAAAGCTGATGGATTAGCAGCTGGAAAAGGAGTTATCATTTGCCAGAATTATGTTGAAGCATTAAGTGAATTTGAACTAATGATTCAGCAGTCGAAGTTTGGTGATGCAGGAAAAAAAGTGGTCGTCGAGGAATTTTTAGATGGAATAGAGCTAAGTGTTTTCGTTCTTACCGATGGCAAAAATTATGTTCTGCTTCCGGAAGCAAAAGATTACAAGAAAATTTGTGAAGGAGATAAAGGATTGAATACAGGCGGAATGGGTGCGATAAGTCCTGTTCCTTTTGCAACCGATCATTTTATGAGAAAAGTTACTGAAAAAATTATCGAACCAACTATAGAAGGCCTGCAAAAAGAAGAAATCGATTACAAAGGATTTATTTTTTTCGGATTGATAAAAGTGGATGAAGAGCCAATGGTAATTGAATACAACTGTCGCATGGGAGATCCGGAAACTGAAGTTGTTTTAATCCGGTTGGAAAATGATCTTGTTGAATTATTAGTAGCAATGGATCAGGAAAAGTTAGATGAGCAGGAAATAAAAATTGAGAAAAATAACGCAGTAACAATTGTTGCTGTAAGTGGTGGCTATCCTGAAGAATACAAGAAAGGGCTTCCTGTCAATCTCCTGTATTTAGAAAACCCTGAAGCAAGAAAACATATTGATAATGGCGAAGGAGCGATTGTTTTTCATGCAGGCACAAAAATTCTAGGCGACCAGATTGTTACCAATGGGGGCCGCGTTTTTGCTGTATCTGCAATGGCAGAAGGTTTGGGCGATGCCATAGAACTTTCGAAAACAATTTTGGAACAAATTTATTTTGATGGAATTTATTTCCGTGGTGATATTGGATATGAGTTTGTTGATTAAATCTTAGTATTTCGTCTATCCATGACTGTTATATAATTCGTCCTCCAAGACAAATTATTTACGAAAAAATAAAGAGACAAATTTTACTCAAACTTTTTAATAGAAGCTTTTACTCAAACAATCCTTTATTCAACAACTGTAATGTTTTTTCTTTGTTTTCATGAGAAACAAGAATAGAAATATTATGTTGACTTCCGCCAAAGCTTACCATTCTCACAGGAATTTCTGTGATGCTATCGAACACTTTTGCAAGAAGATTTTCTGTTTTGGAAATATGATAGCCAACAATGGAAACGATCGTTTGATCAGTATCAATTTCAATACTTCCAAACATTTCCAGTTCTTTGATGATTTCTTTTAGAAAAGTATTGTTATCAATGGTAAGTGAAACGGCAACTTCAGAAGTAGTTACCATGTCAATTGGTGTTTGATATTTTTCAAATACTTCAAAAATCTTTCTTAAAAAACCATAAGCAAGCAACATTCTGCTGCTTTTTATTTTTATTGCCGTGATGTTATCTTTCGCAGCAATGGCTTTTACACCTTCGGTTTCAGAGTGACTTTCTATCAGTGTTCCCGCCGCTTCCGGCTCCATAGTGTTTAATAATTTTACGGGGAAATTAAAAAACTGTGCAGGCCATATACTTGCAGGATGTAAAATCTTTGCACCAAAATAAGCAAGCTCGGCAGCTTCATCAAAAGATAAATGTTTGATAGGCTTTGTATTTTTTACAATCCGCGGATCGTTGTTATGCATCCCATTAATATCGGTCCATATCTCACAAACAGAAGCATCAACCGCAGCGGCAATCAATGAAGCACTGTAATCGCTTCCTCCGCGTTTTAAATTATCAACTTCTCCTTTTGCATTCCGGCAGATGTATCCTTGCGTAATAAAAAGTTGCGCATCTTTATGTGCATTCAACAACTGGTTTAACTTTGTTTTAATGCTTCCGACCTGTGGTTCACTGGAAGCGTCAATGCTCATAAAATCAAGTGCGGCAAGCCATACATGAGGAATCTTTTGTTCCTGTAAATAAATGCTGAAAAGTTTGGTGCTTAACAATTCGCCCTGTGCAAGAATATCTTTATTCAATGCTTCACTGTAAGAAATTTTTAAAATTATATTTAAAAATTCAAAATGCTCAGCAAGAACACTTTTTGCTTTTTGATAAAATTCTTCACTCTTTACCAGGTCTTTTATAAAATTCTGATAATGGTCTTCCAAAACATCGATGCGCTTTTTAGCAGTTTCGCGATCGCCTTTAGAAAGTGAATCACTTATTTCTGTAAGTGCGTTAGTCGTTCCACTCAAGGCGCTTAACACAACGATCTTCGGTTCTTCCTCTTTTGTGATCAGTTTTTTGATCTCAGCCATTCTCTCAGGTCTTCCAACGCTGGTGCCACCAAATTTCATTACTTTCATAACTGTACCTTTTCAGGATTTATTTGTTTATAATAAAAATGCGCGCAAAATTATCTGATGTAAAAAGACTTTCCAAAAAGATTAGTATAACTTTTTTGTAACAATTAAAAAATCACAGTATATGGAAATATCAGGCGAGAAAAGATCCGGCTTCCAAATAGTTTTTTAATTTTTGATTTCACATTTTAGATTTTAGTTTTGCCGCAACTGAAAAAAGTCAGTTTAATAAAAATTTTCAACAGATGGGAAGAATATTTGAAGTAAGAAAATCAACAATGTTTGCGCGCTGGGATAAAATGGCCAAACAATTTACGCGTATCGGAAAAGAAATAGATATTGCCGTAAAACAAGGTGGTCCCGATCCTGATAATAATTCAGCTTTGCGCAGATGTATCATTAATGCGAAAGCAGTAAATATGCCCAAAGACCGTGTAGATGCAGCGATTAAGCGGGCGATGGGGAAAGATAAAACTGATTATCATGAAGAGGTTTACGAAGGATATGCGCCTCATGGAATTGCATTACTGGTAGAAACTGCCACCGATAATCCAACCAGAACTGTAGCTAATGTGCGCATGCATTTTAATAAAAATAACGGTTCGCTTGGCACCAGCGGAAGTGTTTCCTTTATGTTCAATCACATGGGAGAATTTAAAATCAAAAATGAAAATCTGAATATTGAAGAACTGGAATTTGAACTGATAGACTTCGGGCTGGAAGAAATCGGCGAAGACAGTGAAGGCAATATTATTATCCGTACGCCTTACAATGAATTTGGAAATATGAGTAAGGCTTTGGAAGAAAAAAAGATAAACGTGATAACTGCAGAACTGACACGAATTCCCACAACAACTGTTGAACTTTCTGAAGAAGATGCGAATGAAGTTTTGAAATTAGTAGATCATCTTGAGCAGGATGAAGATGTGCAAAAGGTGTATCATAATTTGAAATAAGAATCTGATTCTACAAAGTTATTTTTCATTTGATAACGATTAATTAACCTTTTTGAGCTTCTACAAAGTTCGGTAATCCAATCAATTCTTCAATACTATATACTTCATCAATTGACAAGAAAGAAAGATATCTGTCATCAATTATTTCAAACTCTTTTTTTTCTTCTTGAGAAAGATTTTTTATAACGGGAAATTTATCCAACGGAACAATACAAACCCGGTCATTCGTAAGATGGACAAATAGAATAGCACTATCAACAAATTCAATACTTTGAATACCCGGATAACTTGATAAATTATTCATTTCCTTATTAATTTATTCTTATCGGTCTAACTACTTCTCAAATTTAAGTCAATATTTTAGAAGGAATATAAACAGGAAAAATCATTTTAAAAGTTCGGTTACTGCTTCTTCCTATATTTTTTAATCGTTTATTGTTTCTTAAAAAAAGTTCAAATTCTAAAATCTTTATGAAATAAATCTTTCTTTGCATCTACCTGAAAAGGTTAATTCATTTTTTATCATACAACTACAAAGCATCGTTTTTTATCTTTAGAATAAAACCATTTTCATGCAATTGAAATTTTCTTTTTTATCCGCGACTTTTTTTACAGTGATTCTCTGCTTTTGTTTTTCGATATTACAGGCACAAAAAACAAAAAGTGATTACGACATGCAATGGAAGAAAGTAGAAAATTTTCAGAAAAAAGGTTTGACAAAATCTGCATTGCAACAAGTTGAAAATATTTATAATGATGCCCAAAAAAATAATAATGATGCGCAAATCATCAAGGCATTGTTATTCAAAATAAATTTGCGGCAGAATATTGAAGAAGATGCTTCTGCAAAAAGTATTGATTCACTTGAAAATGAGATTGCTATTGCAAAAGAACCGGCAAAGTCAATATTACAAAGCATTACAGCACAATTATACTGGAATTATTTTCAGCAAAACCGGTATAAATTATATCAAAGAACCAACACAATTAATTTTGATAAAAAAGATATTGCGACGTGGACATCTGATGATCTGCATCAAAAAATTGCTGACTTATATTTAGCTTCTTTGAAGAATGAAAAACTTCTACAACAAACAAAACCGGAACCTTTTGATGCGATTATTTTAAAAGGAAATGTACGCAATCTGCGTCCAACTTTATTTGATTTGCTTGCACATCGCGCATTGGATTATTTTAAAAATGATGAACGCGATATTACCCGTCCCGCGTATGCTTTTGAAATAAATAACCCGGTTGCTTTTGCATCAGTAAACGAATTTATAAATGGAAATTTTATTTCGAAAGATTCATCATCACTTCATCAGAAAGCACTGATTATTTTTCAGCAATTATTATCATTTCATCAAAAGGATAAAAATCCGGATGCGTTGATTGATGCCGATATTGAGCGAATCAATTTTGTGAATCAGTATGGGGTAATGGAAAATAAAGATTCGCTGTATATAAACGCCCTCAAAAGTTTGAGCCAAAAATATGCTGATAATCCTTTAGCCGCACAAGCTACTTTTTTGATTGCTCAAAATATTTATAGCAAAGCAATCATTGCTCACCAAAATCATGATTCGGCTTCAGGATATACGATAGTAAAGGCAAAAGAAATTTTGGATAATATCGAAAATAAATTTCCAAAAAGCGAAGGTGGAATTAATGCTCAAAATCTTTTAAAAACAATTTTACATCCTTCATTAAACCTCACTACCGAAAAAATAAATGTCCCTCAGCAACCCTTCAGAACATTAGTAAATTATCAAAATTTTAATACCGTTTATTTTCGGATTATTTCTTTAACTCCTGAATTAAAAAAGAGTTTGCAAAAAGAATCGGACAACGACAAACTTTTTCAAAAATTAGTTTCTTTAAAAAATATCAAAACGTGGAAGCAGGATTTACCAAAAACGAACGATTATTTTTCTCATTCTGTAGAAGTAAAAATTGATGCATTGCCGGTTGGAGAATATGTATTGATTGGTAGCGGCGATGAAAATTTTAGTCTTGATAAAAATCCACTTTGTGCACAATATTTTTATGTTTCCGATATTAGTTTTATCAACAACGGACTAAAGTATTTTGTGCTGAATCGCACAACAGGACAGCCTTTGAGCGGTGCTAATGTGCAGGTGTGGAATCAAAAATATGATTATACAACGAGGAATAACACTTTAATAAAGGACGGCTTTTATCGTACTGATAAAAATGGTTTCTTTGAATTGCCGGCTGAACAAAAGCAAAACAATTATAAGAATCAAAACATACGGCTTGAAATTTCAACAGTGAACGATCATTTGTTTTTAGACGATTATCAATTCGTTTTTTACAACTATTATAAAGGCATTGATGGAGAAGAATATGATAATCAAAAAGAGTATGATAATAAGGCTGCCAGGGTTTTTCTTTTTACTGACAGAAGTATTTATCGTCCCGGGCAAATAGTTTATTTCAAAGGAATCGGCGTTACAAAAGATTTTAAAACAAAAAAATCAATTCTGCTTCAATCCAAAGATTCATTGAACATTATTTTTTCTGATGCCAATAGTCAAAAAATAGATTCTATAAAAGTTTTATTAAATGATTTTGGTTCATTCAATGGAAAATTTAAAATACCTGAAAATAAACTGAATGGCGAATTTGGAATTGATGTAAAAGAATATCAAAATTCTTCTGTTTCTTTTTCAGTAGAAGAATACAAACGTCCTAAGTTTTACACTGATTTTGAAAAAGCAAAAGGCAGTTTTCGTGTAGGCGACACCGTTAGTATCAATGGTTTTGCAAAAGCATACGCAGGCAATAATATTGACGGCGCAAAAGTTTCTTATCGCGTTACCAGAATAGCGAGATTCCTTTATCCATGGATGTTTTGGAGAAAAGGATTTCCACAAACAAGGCCGATGGAAATTGCTCATGGAGAAACGACCACCGATGCGGATGGAAAGTTTGTAATAACATTTTCTGCTATTCCTGATTTGAGTATTGATAAAAAGACAGACCCTGTTTTTGATTATAAAGTAGAAGCAGATGTTACGGATATCAACGGCGAAACAAGAAGCACCGATATTACGGTTCCTGTTGGATATAAATCTTTGAATTTGCAAATTGTTTTACCGGAAGATGTGATTAATAAAGACAGTTTAAAAAGCATTTCTATCAGCAGCAAAAACTTAAGTGGAGAACCCGAAACTGTAAAAGCAGATGTGAAAATTTATAAGCTACAATCCCCGGAAAGGCTTATCAGGCAAAGGCTTTGGAATGAACCGGACGAATTTATTTTTACTAAAAATAAATTTATAAAATATTTTCCGCATGATGAATATAAAGATGAAACTAAAAAAGAATCGTGGGCAAAAGGAGCATTGGTTTTTGAAAAAAGTGATTCAACAAATAAAGATTCAATATTCAATGTTCTTCCGATAGCTATCGGAACAATATTCAAGGGCGGATGGTACGTTGCAGAAGCAATAGGGAAAGATAAGTACGGACAGGAAGTCAAAGATGTAAAATATTTCCAGGTTTATGATTCAAAATCTAATACACTTTCTACTCCGGAATATGTTTGGAATTATCAGCAAAAAAATAAAGTTGAACCAGGAGAAACTGCAAAAATTATTACAGGAAGTGCTGCAAATGATGTGTTTTTAATCCAGGAAATTAATAGAACAAAGACGACCGACGCCGGGCAACAGACCACCAATAAAACAAATACCAGCTTCAATTTTATTTCATTGAACAATGATAAAAAAGTTTTTGATTTTAAGATTTCAGAAGATGACCGTGGCGGGTTTGGTGTGAATGATTTTTTTGTAAAAGACAACCGTTTTTATGCAGTTTCAAATAAGATAAATGTGCCCTGGAGCAACAAAGGCCTGAATATTTCTTTTGATACCTATCGCGATAAAACTTTACCGGGAAGTGAAGAAAAATGGAAAGTAAAAATAACAGGAGATAAGGGACAAAAAGTTGCTGCAGAAATGTTGGCGAACATGTATGACGCTTCATTAGACCAGTTTAAACCACATTCATGGAGCAAGCCTGACATTTGGCCAAACTACAATGAATACAATAGTTGGCAAGGTCAACAGAATTTTATTGGTATAAATTCTTTTGAAAAATATTGGAGCGAAAAAATGATTCCACAAAAAGAAAAGAAGTATGATGTGTTGAATTATTTACCTCAATACAATATTTATTATAACCGGGGCATCATGATTAGAGGAGCTGCTCCCATGGAAATGAAAAGTGCAAATCTGAATGAAGTAGTTGTTACAGGATTTGCAACAAAAAAGAAAGAGAATCTTACAATGCCTGATTCAACAAGTAATATTCAACAAGATAAAACTCCTGAAACCATTGACCAATCTCAAATTCAAATCCGCAAAAACTTCAATGAAACTGCTTTCTTTTTTCCTCAATTAAGAACTGATAAAGATGGAAATATTGAATTTAGTTTTACGATGCCCGAAGCGCTTACTCAATGGAAATTAATGACGCTTGCGCACACAAAAGATTTGGCTAGTGGCTATGCAGAAAAAACAATTGTAACGCAAAAAGATTTAATGGTTCAGCCAAATGCTCCACGGTTTTTACGCGAAGGAGATAAGATGGAATTTAGCGAAAAAATTGTAAACCTAGGCGATAAAGAATTGAGCGGAAATGCAGAATTACAATTATTAAATGCCTCTACCATGAATCCGGTTGATGTATGGTTTAAAAATACGAATAGGACAAAAGCCTTTACAGTAGCTCGCGGGCAAAGCACTGTTGTAAATTTTAATATTGAAATTCCCAGCAATTTTAATAATGCGGTTGTTTATAGAATTGTTGCAAAAGCAGGAAATGTAAGTGATGGTGAAGAAGCAGCAATTCCGGTGGTTACAAACAGAATACTGGTAACAGAAACAATGCCCTTGCCAATGCGTGGCGAAGGAAGTAAAGATTTTAAATTTGAAAAACTGCTTCATTCCGATTCATCTAAAACCCTTACCAATTATGGATTAACAGTAGAATATACCACCAATCCTGCGTGGTATGCTGTGCAGGCTTTGCCTTATCTGATGGAGTATCCATATGAGTGTACAGAGCAAACTTTCAATCGTTTTTATGCAAATGCATTGGCACTAAAAATTGTAAATTCTTCTCCTAAAATAACAGCCATATTTGAGAAATGGGCAGCCTCACCCCCAACCCCTCTCCCGGAGGAGAGGGGAGAAGAAGCTGCTTTGATAAGCAATCTTCAGAAAAATGAAGAATTAAAATCTGTTTTACTGGAACAAACTCCATGGGTGTTGCAGGCGCAAAATGAAACGCAGCAAAAGAAAAATATTGCGTTGCTTTTTGACATGGTAAAAATGAGTCTTCAATTGCAATCTGCCATTGATAAACTGAAAGAAATGCAATCCCCAAACGGCGGATTTGTTTGGTTCAAAGGCGGTCCGGACAATCGTTACATGACTCAATACATTGTGACCGGAATTGGTCATTTGAAAAAATTAAATGCTCTTCCAGTAAACCAACAAATAGCGCTAAAATCTATTTTGGATAAAGCGATTCCCTATTTGGATAAAAGGCTGAAAGAAGAGTATGATAATTTAATAAAAAGCAAAGCGGATTTAAGCAAGAATAATGTTTCTGCCATTGCCATTCAATATTTATATATGCGCAGTTTTTTCCCGGAATATCCGATTGCGAAAGAAACGGAAACTGCGTTTAACTATTATCGTAATCAGGCAAAGAAATATTGGGTGAGTGAAAGTAAATATGAGCAGGGAATGATTGCGTTGGCGCTGAACAGAACAAATGAAACTGCAACGGCCACCGCAATTATAAAATCATTAAAAGAAAATTCAATCAACAATGAAGAACTGGGAATGTATTGGAAAGAATGGAATAATCAGGGTTATTGGTGGTACCAGGCACCGATAGAATCGCAATCATTGATGATAGAGGCATTTTCTGAAATTGACAAAGACCAAAAAACGATTGGAGATTTAAAAACATGGTTGCTGAAAAACAAGCAAACGAATAATTGGAAAACGACCAAAGCTACAGCTGATGCTTGTTATGCGATTCTATTGCAAGGGACCAATTGGCTTTCTGAAGAAAAAAAAGTGGTCATAAAATTAGGGAATAAAACCATTAATAGTAGAGATGACAAGCAAGAATCAGGTACGGGATATTTTAAAAGAAAAATTGATGCTGATAAAGTAAACCCGGAAATGGGAAATATAAAAGTCACTGTTTCATCCAACTCCTCCTCCCTTGGAGGAGGGCGGGAGGAGGCCTCCTGGGGTTCAGTTTACTGGCAATATTTTGAAAATTTAGATAAAATCTCTTTTTCAGAAACACCATTAAAACTTTCAAAGAAATTATTTATAGAAAAGAACTCTGATAAAGGCCCGGTTTTAGTTCCTGTAAATGATGGCGACAAATTGCACATTGGTGATAAAATAAAAGTTCGCATCGAACTTCGCGTTGACCGCGATATGGAATACGTTCACATGAAAGATATGCGCGCCTCTTGTATGGAACCCTCGAATATAATCAGCCAATACAAATACCAGGATGGCCTTGGTTATTATGAAACGACCAAAGATGTAAGCACCAATTTCTTCTTTGATTATTTAAACAAAGGGACTTATGTTTTTGAATATCCGATGTTTGTAACTCATGCAGGAAATTTCAGCAATGGAATTACTACGATTCAATGCATGTATGCACCGGAGTTTACGGCCTATAGTGAAGGAGTGAGGGTAAATGTGCAACAGTGAATCAACAAATAAGTTGGATTTATGTTTTGTTGATTTTTAGAGGGATTTATAAAATGGATTCTAATTCTTTTAAATGCCGGATTATATAAGTTGGTCCTTCGTTGCAATCCGCATTGATATGATTTACAAACACGGAATCCATTCCGGCGTTTTTAGCGCCAACAATATCAGCATTAAGATTATCACCAATCATAAGACTGTCTTCGACCTTTCCATTGGCTTTTTTTAACGCATATTCAAAAATTTCTTTTTTCGGTTTTACAGAATTTGAGATTTCAGAAGTAACAATTGTCTTAAAATATTTTGTCAGATCAGAACTTTTCAATTTTAATCTCTGTGTTTTTTCAAAACCGTTTGTAATGAGATGAAGAGCATATTTTTTTTCGGTCAGGTAGCTAAGAATTTCATAAGTATATTCAAAAACTTTTTTCTTTGTTGGAAGGACTTCCAGAAAATATTCGCTCATGTCTTTTGCCAGTTTTTCATCAGCAATTTTAAAGTCAAGCAATGTACGCCACATTCTGCGCCATTTCAATTCTTCTGTCGTTATGAATCCTTTTTCATAACGCTCCCACAAAGTGGCATTATGATTAAGGTAAATAGAATAAAATTGTTCAAATGGTGAAACAGAGCGACTTTCGAGGGTAAAGAATTCATACAATTCTGAAAGAGATTCTTTAGCGTTGACATTAAAATCCCAAAGCGTATGATCAAGATCAAAAAAAAGATGATGATATTTCAATGAGGTTATTTTAAAAAATTTGGGTGTAAGATTTTAGATTTGTTACCTTGAAAAAAACATTATAACATGTTCAATATTGTAATTACAGGTGCCAGCAAAGGTATGGGAAAAGCGATGGCCGAAAAATTTGCAGCAGCAAAAAATAACATTTTTATTTGTTCGCGAAATGAAAAAGAACTAGCACAAACAGCAAATGAACTGAACGAAAAATATAATCATTGCGTTAATTATTTTCCAGCAGATCTTTCTCAAGAAAAAGAGGTATTAAAATTTGCAGATTGGCTTTTGAGCAAAAATATTTCGATAGATATTTTAATCAACAATGCCGGTCAATTTGTTCCCGGAAGCGTTTATAATGAACCAGAAGGAAATCTTGAAAAAATGATGAACATCAATTTGTTTTCTGCATATCACTTAACAAGAGCATTACTACCTCAAATGATGAAAAAAAAATCGGGTCATATCTTCAACATCTGTTCTATCGCAGCTTTGAAAGCTTATAGCAATGGCGGCTCTTACAGTATCAGCAAATTTGCACTAGCTGGTTTTAGTAAAAATCTTCGCGAAGAAATGAAACCATTTAATATAAAAGTAACTGCCGTTTATCCGGGTGCAGTTCTTACGGCTTCATGGGAAGATGCCAAAATTCCTATGGGAAGAATTATGGAAGTTGAAGATGTGGCAAATATGATTTTTACTGCTGCCTGCCTTTCACCACAAGCCTGTGTTGAAGATATAGTAATAAGGCCACTTTTGGGTGATCTTCCCTAAACGATTTTTAACAATTCAAATTCTATTAACCTTTTTTTAAATTCTATTCCAACTACTTTTGTAGCTCACCTTTAGCTGATGAAATGATTCAATTTTTACGATCATACTCAAATAAATTTCTTGTTTCATTCATTCTTCTGGCAGTTATTTTTTTGCCTGATTCTTCTTTTGGCCAGGTAAAATTTTCAGTTGTTTGTCCACAAAAAAAAATTGGAAAGAATGATTTGCTGCAAATTCAGTTTAAGGTTGATAATGCTTCCAATGTTGATAATATTACTCCCCCGTCTTTTGATAATTTTATAATTGCCTCAGGTCCTAACCAACAAAGAAGTATAACAAGTATTAATGGGAAGATGAGCCAATCCGTTGCAATCGGATATTCATTGCAACCAACATCAACAGGAAGATTTACCATCGGTTCTGCAACCGCAATTGCCGATGGACAAAATTTAAAAACGCAGCCGATAACCATTGAAGTAGTGCCTGGCTCTGTATCTCCGCCAAATAACAATACGCAAAACTTATCTCCGTTTCCTAATTTAAATTTAAATTTTCCACCTGCTTCGCCAGTTCGCCGGTTTGATGATTATATTTTAAAACCAGGAGAAAATGTTGCCGAGAAAACGGCTAAAAATATTTTTTTGAAATTAGATATCGATAAAAAAAGTTGCTATGTTGGTCAACCAATTGTTGCAACCTACAAACTTTATACACGGCTTCCTTCGGAAACAAGCATTACCGATGCTCCTTCTTTCAACGGTTTTTCTGTGACTGATTTTGATGTCAGTAATAATTCTACTCTTGAAAAATATAACGGTCGGATGTATAATGTTTATACGCTTCGGAAAGTAGAATTATATCCCTTGCAGGCCGGAAATATTACACTTGATCCTGTAGTGGCCGATAATAAAATCACTTTTATAAAATCTCAATATGCCAACTCACAGCGAAGTGATCCATTCTTTGATATGTTCGATGATCTGGGAGAAGCCCCACTTCCTCCGGAAGCACAGGTTCAGCAAAAGGTGACGCTAAAATCAAATTCAGAAACAATCAATGTAAAACCGTTGCCAGATGAAAATAAACCAAAGGATTTCAGAGGTGCCGTCGGAAATTTTACTATCAAGTCTTCTCTCGAAAAAAATAATATTACTACTGATGATGCCGGAACATTAAAACTCGTTGTAACAGGAAAAGGAAATATTCAACTGATCAATGCGCCAAAAATCGTATGGCCACAGGGAATAGATGGTTATGAAGCAAAAGTAAAAGATGATATCGATAAAACATCTGTTCCAATGCAAGGGAGCAAAACTTTTTCTTTCCCTTTTACTGTTTCAAAAGCAGGAGAATACAAAATTGATTCTATTACATTTTCTTATTTTGACCCCGAAACTTCTACTTATAAAACCTTGCGTACAGCGCCTTTACAGGTGAATGTAAAAAAAGGAAGTCACAATTTTTTTGCAAAAAACGGTGATAAGAAAAATTCTCAATCAAATAATATTATGTCAACACAAACTGAATTAATAGCAGGAATTGTGCTTGTTGCTGTTATTATTTTTGCCATTCTTTTTTTCATTATCAGGAAAAATAAAAACAAAAATGATCTGGAAAAAAATGTCATAGTAGACGATTTGAAAAATGAAGCAGAAAATGCAAAGGAAGAATTTAAAATTCCGGAAAGCCCTTTGACAGAAGCGCATGAGAAACTTGTAAACGGCAACAGCAGCGCATTCTATCACACTCTTGATACTTCGTTAAAAAAATATCTGGCAGCAAAATTTAAAGTGCCTGAAAATGAACTTTCTAAAAAAAGATTGAATGAAGAATTGGATAAGTGCAACGTAAGCATTGGAACTTCTATGATGCTGACGTCTTTAATGGATGAAGTAGAAATTAATTTATATGCACCTTCTTCTAATGCAACAGAGTTAAATAAAGTTTTTGAAAAAGCTTCGCAAGTAGTGTCGTTACTGGATAAGCAAGTGTGCAATTAATAATTTTCTCTGTCAGTAAGGGAACAAATAATTGGAATCTTATTTTAACTGATTAGGTATCACAAATTAACTATTGGTAAATTTATATCCTATCCCTCTTACAGAATGAAAGTATTTTGGATTGCGGCTGTCTTCTTCAAAATATTTTCTGAAATTTAAAATAAAATTGTCAACAGTTCTTGTTGTTGGGTAAACATTGTAGCCCCAAACAGATTGAAGAATTTTTTCCCGGGTAACCACTTCATTTTTATTTTCAATAAGCAATTTCAAAAGCATTGCTTCTTTTTTTGTAAGCGCCACTTGTTCTCCGGCTTTTGTTGTGCATTCCAGCGATTTAAAATTGATAAGATTTTTTCCAAAATTATATTCTTCAGCTACGGGTTCTTTCGCAGAAATTTTCTGGCTTTTATTAATTAATATTCTTACTCTTATCAAAAGTTCTTCAAGACTGAAAGGTTTTGCCAGGTAATCATCGGCACCTTTCTTTAATCCTAATACCCGGTCAGAACTTTGATTTTTGGCGCTTAGCATCATTATAGGAATATCGGAATTGCTGAGCCGTATGTTTTCGCAAACGGTAATCCCGTCTATTTCAGGAAGCATTACATCCAGAACGATAAGGTCAAAATACTCATTATGAACAGCTTTCAAAGCTTCTTCTCCATCATAAGCAGAAGTAACTTCATAGCCTTCCATTTCAAAATTTAACCGCAAAGCATCCTGCAAATTTTCTTCATCTTCTACCAACAGGATTGAAAGTTTTTTTGATGCCATAATTCAAATTTATTTTTATGAATTTCTAGATGCTTTAAATTGTATTTCAAAAACACATCCCTTCGGAATATTATTTTCAACAATGATCTCACCATGATGTTGTTTTACGATTTCTCTTGTAAGATAAAGACCAAGCCCTGTCCCTTTAGTTTGCCTGTGTGCCCCACGAAAATATTTTTCAAAAATTCTTCTCTTTTCTTCATCATTAATTCCGTAACCTTCATCTACTACCTGCAGCTTTATCTTTTTATTTTCCTGAAATACTTTTACCAAAACTACACTGTCTTTCGGTGAATATTTAATAGCATTATCTAAAAGATTGTTAATGGCTAACTGCAAAGAGAGCTTATCGCCTGCTATAATAATTTCATTCAACGCTTCTACCTCAACTTTTCTTTCAGGAAAACGAATCATAAAATCTTCAGCGCAATCATTGACGAGTGTTGTAAGATCAAATTTTTCCAGAGTAAATTTATATCCTCCTGTATCCAACTGACCGAGCAAAAGCATATTATTGCATAACGAATTTAACCGGTTGGCTTCCTGTATCGTGCTTCTGATCAGCTTTTGCTGCTGATTCATATCCAATTTTCTCATCTGCATGGTTTCAAGATTCAGCTTCGTAATAGCAATCGGAGTTTTTAATTCATGAGTTATGGCCATCATAAAGTTTCGTTGTTTTTCAGATTGAATTAATTGGTTATTGATGAAGCGGAAAACGAAAACTGCACCCGCCAGAGTCAACAATAAAAATGTAACGCCTTCTCCAATGTATTGTTCTGTTTTTCGTGCTTTTAAAACCTCTATTTTCTTTTCTTTTTGGTAATAATGAATATCATTTACGGGAATATCCTCCAATCTCTCCTCAGTTAATTGCGCATTTTGCTTATTAAGCATAAGGAACCAAAAAACCAAAGCAGAAATAATGTAAGCAAGCAGAAACCAGTAAAATGCATAAATCAACCTCAGTGGTTTTTCTTTTAATTTTTTTTTCAGTTCCTGGTAAGGCATCGTTTTATAATTTCAGAAAGAAGCAAAGAAAGTGTAGATTTAAAATTAGAAATCAAAATTACATTCCTACTTTTTCCACTCTTATACCAACATCCAAAACATAATTTAAAGGATTTTCACGCATAATCTGAGCAATGGTAAATGTATAATCACCGGAGGTTTTAAAGGAAAAAGGAGCAGCAGAAATATTTTTTCTTACTTCATAAATATCATCCATTCCTGTTCCTTCCCATCCTTTGGCATCTGTGGCTAAAACAAGATTTATATTTTGATAACTAATAGAATCATGAGGAGGTTTTAGACCAACACGAAGCCATATATTATTGTATTTATAAAGATCGGTATGACGCAAAACAACATATACATTGTAAAGTGAAGCTGTATCATCAATATGAAAGGAAAATTCAGGAACATCAGTGTAAAACCATTGCTGGGAAGGGATTACAGCCTGTTTCTCAAAAAGGTTGATCTTAATGCAGGATACAAAAATTGTGGAAACGAATAATATAAAAAAGATTTTTTTCAAGCTGAAGTTTTTACAAAAATAATTCGTTTTTTTGCTGTAAAACAGATAGACCTTAAAGAACATTAAACGTTTGTTCTTTAATTTTTTCAAGCTCATCTTTCATTAAGACAACACTTCTTTGTATATCCGAGTCATAGGCTTTTGAGCCAGTTGTATTTATTTCGCGGCCAATTTCCTGAACTACAAACGATAATTTTTTCCCCTTTGCTTCTTCATCATTATCCAGTATTGATAGAAAATATTCGCAATGATTCTTCAAGCGAACCTGTTCTTCACGAATGTCAATTTTTTCAATGTAGTAAATCAATTCCTGCTCTAGACGATTGGAATCATAATTTTCTTTTCCTGCATTTTCTTCAAGAAGATTAATCAAATCATTTTTCATCCTTTTTCTTCTTTGAGGTTCAAGATTTAAAATTTCATCTTCCTGCTTTTTAATATTTTTTATGCGAAGCCTAAGCTCTTTTTCCAAAGATTTTCCTTCCTCTATGCGGTGACTGTTTAATTCCTGCAAAGCCACTTCTATCACCTGCTTTAGGTGTTGCCAATCTTTTTCATCCAACACTTCATTACTTGGCGAAACGACTTCGGGCAATCTTAATAAAGCAGCTAAAACCGCATTGGTATCAATAGATAATTCTTCTGCTAAAATTTCAATTTGCTGATAATAAGATTTGATGAGATCGGTGTTAATGACGACAGGTTTTGTAGTGCCATTTTGTTTCACTACAATCAAACATTCAATTGTTCCGCGCAATAATTTTTCCTGAATTAAATTTCGGATGTCAAATTCATAAGGTTTAATGATCGGAGGAATTTTTAAATTAATTTCCAGTTGTTTCCCATTCAATGATTTTATTTCTACCAAATAAGTTTTATCATCTACGGTTTGCTCAGCTCTTCCAAAGCCTGTCATTGATCTTACCATCTTTAATTATCTTTTTGAATTTTAAGCAAGTTATACAATTCTTGTTTAGATATGGTTTTCATTTCGCCAGGGTTAAGATCATCTAAAGAAACTTTTCCAATTCTGTATCGTATCAATCTTAAAGTTGGAAAACCAACAGCCGCAGTCATCTTTCTTACCTGACGGTTTTTCCCTTCTGTTAAAATTATTTTTATCCAGCTGTCCGGAACAGATTTTCTAAACCGAATCGGCGGATTCCTTTCGGCAATATTTGGTGCCTGCAAGAATTTTTCTGCACTACATTTTTTTGTCTGATACATTCTCCCTTTTATATTAATTGAGAGACCCTGTTGTAATTTTTCAATCGCCTCTTTTGAAATTTCTCCTTCTACCTGGACCCAATATTCTCTTTCATGCTGATAAGAAGGATTTAATAAATGCTCGGTTAGTTTTTTGTCGTCTGTTAAGATCAATACCCCTTCGCTGTCATAGTCCAAACGCCCTACAGGATAGACATTCCAGGGAACATGAAAAAAATCTTTCAACGTCTTTTTTTCATCCTGCGAAGAAAACTGCGACAGCACATTGAATGGTTTATGGACAATAAAATATTTACTCAAAAGAATTTTTAATGATTTTATTTTGATGAAATTTCCTATAAAAATTAATAAAGCCCGTGAAAAAATCAACGGGCTTTGTTATATGGATGGGTTAGTAAGTACAGGAAATAAATTTCCTTACACAATATTAAAAATAAATTTTGCTATATGAAAAAATATTTCAAATTTTTTTATCAACATTTTAAATAATCGTGTGGGGATAAAGTGAAACTTTCAGCTTTTTCAAAAATCTTTTTTGTTTAATGATTTTAAAAAAAAGGGCGCTTTTTTTCCTACGTTCTTTTTCAAATGCACTGTCTATAATAGTTTGAAGAAAAAATAAACTTTCTTTTTTTTTCAGACCTGATTTGTGTTTTGAAAGTTTCTTCAAAAAGCCCAATGAAAATGAAACGATGTTAATTTTTTTATTTTCAAAAAAATATTTCAAAAGCAAAATAAAATCATCTTCATTGAAGCGCTTTGCAAACTTTATCTTTGGCTCAAAATATTTTATTCATGCAATTTCCTTCTCCTGTTTCTGTTCAATGGATCGCAGATTTTATCAAAGCAAAAATTTCCGGCAATCTAAATTCCTTTGCTACCGGAATTAATGAAATACACAAGGTAAAAAACGGAGACATTGTTTTTGTCGATCATCCAAAATATTATGAAGTATGTTTAAACAGCGCTGCAACATGTATCATTATTAATGCTGAAAGAGAAGTTCCGGCAGGAAAAACTTTGATTATTGTTGATGATCCTTTTGAAGCGTATTTAAAAATTGTCAATCATTTTAGACCCTTTACCGCATCTGAGAAAATGATTAGTGATTCTGCAAAAATTGGAAAGAATTCAGTGATTATGCCCAACGTTTTTTTAGGAAATAATGTGGTTGTTGGTGATCATTGCATCCTTCATCCCGGTGTAATTATTTATGATGATTGCGTTATTGGAAACAATGTTGAAATACATTCCGGCACTGTTGTAGGCAGCGATGCTTTTTATTTTAATACAAAAAAGAACCGCCAAGCCTGGTATAAAAAAATGCAAAGTTGTGGACAGGTTTTGATCAACGACTTCGTTGAAATAGGCGCCAATTGTACAATTGACAGGGGCGTAAGCGATGCAACGATCATCGGAAGCGGAACAAAGCTTGATAATCTGATACATGTTGGACATGATGTAGTAATGGGAAAAAATTGTTTGATCGCTGCGCAGGTTGGAATTGCAGGAGGAACTATTTTAGGCGATGGTGTTATTCTGTGGGGACAAGTTGGAGTAAACAAAACGATTACAATTGGGGATAATGCTATAGTGATGGGACAAGGTGGAGTTACATCAAGTATCGAAGGCAATAAAACTTATTGGGGTACTCCTATCCAGGAATTTTTTAGTAAAAGAAAAGAATTGGTGTTGATAAAACGTCTTCCCGAGATTTGGGAAAGAATAAAATCTCTTGATAAATAATCTTGGGGAAAATTCTTCAAAAAAAAACCGGTTTATTTATTTGCGTCCTGTTTTCAATTCCTTAAAGAGAATATTTTTCTTTTAATGAGGCACAAGTAAATTCAATTGAATCCTTAATTTTTGTGAAATTAAATTGAGGCAGTGCATTTAAAATCTTTTGGTTATCAAAATAAACTTTTGCCTGTGCAGTTCTCACAGTTTCTTTTGTCAGCAAAGGTTTTGAGCCTGTGAACAATGATTTTAATTTTTCGATTCTCCAGATCATTTCTGCCAATAAAGGATTTACTTTTTTATAGGGAGGTTTTTTACCAAAACAGCTTGCAATGGAAGAAAATATTTCACGGTAAGAAATATTTTCTCCATTTAAAATAAAACGTTCAGACGTTATATCGCTGTTCATTAAAAGTATCATTGCTCTTGCTACATCTCTTACATCTACAAATCCTGTAACACCTTCTGTAAACCATTTAAATTCTTCATAGGCCTTTTTAAAAATGGCAGAGGAACTGTTTTCCCAATTATCGCCTCCTATAATTAATGATGGATTTGCTATGACTGCATTTAAACCTTCGGCTATACCACGCCACACTTCAAGCTCAGAAAAATACTTTGATTTTCCGTAAACACTATTGCTAGTTTCTTCGGTCCAGTTCATTTGCTCCGAAATCAGAGCACCATCTCTCATTCTTCCCAAAGCGGCAACAGAACTAACATGTACCAGTTTCTTTACATTAGCATCAATACAGGCATTTACAATATTTGCAGTTCCTTCAATATTTATTTTTAATAGTTTTCTTTTATCTCTTGGATGATAAGAAACAATTGCGGCGCAGTGATAAACATGTGTAACTGGCTCCATGATCTCCTGTAAGCCTACTACATCAAGAATATCACATTTTATAATTTCTAAATCAGGATGCGAAATATGAATTGGTGAGGAACGGTAAATTGCTCTTACTTTTTCTCCTGATAAAAGCAGTTGTTTGATTAGCTCATTTCCTACAAGGCCGGAACCACCTGTGACAAGGATTTTTTTGCGCTCAATATTTTTGTGTGAAAGATTTTCCTTAAGTATTTCCGGCATTTTAATTAATTCAGAGATGAAATTAATTATCCTTTTTTAATTAATCATATTTATAAAACCCTTTACCGGTTTTTTTGCCCAGCTCATTATTTTTTACTTTTTCCATTTGAATGGATGAGGGTAAAAAACGGGGTGCCTTTTCAAATGCATTATAAACAGTTTCTGTAACAGCAAGATTGATATCGATTCCAATCAGATCCATTAATTTGAACGATCCCATCTTAAATCCGCTTGCTTCAAGAATATTATCCACTTCCCTGAAAGAAGCAATTCCTTCCTCTACAATTTTTAAAGATTCAAGATAGTATGGCCGCGCAACACGATTAACAATAAAGCCAGGAGAATCTTTGCAAATCACCGGTTCTTTATTCATTTTTTTACAAATCGAAACAACGGTGTTAATTATCTCATCGCTTGTCCGATCGCCTTTAACTACTTCCACCAACTTCATAATATAAGCAGGGTTAAAAAAATGCATACCAACAACTCTTTGTGGGAAAAGTACTTTTTTCTGTATCGAAGAAACAGAAAGTGATGAAGTGTTTGTTGCAAAAATTACTTCTTCATTATTATATTTTGCAAGCTCATTGAACAGCGAAATTTTTGCTTCTTCTTTTTCAACAATCGCTTCGATAATCACAAAAGCTGTACAATCTTTTATATCATTTGAAAATTTTATCCGGGAAAAAATTTCTTCTTTTTCTTTTGCTTCAATTTTATTTTTATCAAGTAAATACTGAAGATTATTTTGAATGACTTCTTTTGATTTTTCGAGAACAATTTTATTTACATCAAAAAGAATTGTTGCAAAATTACTTTGCGCAGCCACTTGTGCAATGCCACTTCCCATTGTTCCGGCTCCGCAAATGCAAATGGTTCTTTTCATAAACTGCTTTAAAAATGTATGGAGAACAAACAAATAATGTCAGATCTTTTTTAAATGTCAGACAGCGCTTGTAAATTGTTTTAAAAACCGAAGATCATTTTCACTGAAAATTCTCAAATCTTTTATCTGGTATTTCAGCATTGTAATTCTTTCTATTCCCATTCCAAATGCAAAACCTGTATATTTTTTGGAATCAATTCCACAATTTTCCAACACACTTGGATGAACCATTCCGCAACCGAGAATTTCTACCCAACCGGTGTGTTTACAAACGTTACAACCCGCGCCTCCACAGATCAAACAGGAGATATCCATTTCTGCACTCGGCTCGGTAAAAGGAAAATAAGAAGGACGAAAGCGAACTTTCATCTCTTTACCAAACATTTCCTGAACAAAAAAGTAAAGTGTTTGTTTGAGGTCTGCAAATGAAACATTATCGGCAATATATAAACCTTCCACCTGGTTAAAAAAACAATGCGCTCTTGCGCTGATGGTTTCATTTCGATAAACACGACCCGGGCAAATAATTCTGATTGGCAGTTTTCCTTTTTCCATTTCACGAACTTGTACGCTGCTCGTATGTGTACGCAACATCCATGCAGGATTTTGTGAAACATAAAATGTATCCTGCATATCGCGCGCCGGATGATTTTC
The DNA here is from genome assembly GCA_035606215.1 of Hanamia sp. Classification (GTDB taxonomy): domain Bacteria; phylum Bacteroidota; class Bacteroidia; order Chitinophagales; family Chitinophagaceae; genus Ginsengibacter. The sequence goes on along the minus strand of DATNFV010000063.1, from coordinate 60,500 downwards.
AGGCAAATTTAAAGCTGTAAAATTGTGCCAATCGTCTTCAATTTCCGGCCCTTCAGCAACAGCAAAACCAAGCCTCTGAAAAATAGAAACAATTTTATTTCTTACAATACTTATCGGATGCCGGCTTCCTATTGGCAACGCATCACCAGGCAATGAAAGGTCAATACTGCTTTCGGTTGCCGGTCGTCCGTTATCGGTTGACTTTTTTAATTCTTCCAATTTATTTTCTGCAAATAATTTTAATTCATTCAACACTTTTCCCATTTCTCTTTTGTTTTCCGGGGCAACATTTTTCATTTCGCCCATCAATGCTTTTACAGACCCGTTGGAACCAAGAAACCTGATACGAAATACTTCACCAGGATTTTTATCATCGCTTAAAAAATTAGCGATCTCGTCTTTTAAAAGATTTATTTGCGTTAGCAGATTTTCCATATTGCAAAAATAAGTGAACCACAGTTACAAAAGATTTCGGCTTTTAAAGAATGTTTTGCAGAATCCGATTAAAAGTTTCACATATTTAATTCACCTTTTAAATCTCCATTTTATCCGTTAGGTTTGCCAAAAAATAAAAAATTGACTTACGATTTACATGAGTATTTAATTCCGGTAAATGTGGCTGAAATCAGCGATGACAGTGCATACAACGACAGCCAGATGGGAAATGTAATTAAAATAAACGAAGAAGAAATTCCTGATTTATCAGATATAGATATTGTAATTGTTGGAGTAAATGAATTCCGTGGAAATGGATTTATTGCAAGTGAAAATTCTGCGGACGCTATTCGTAAGAAATTTTATGAATTGCATTACTGGCATAAAGATATCACGATTGCCGATATTGGAAATATCAAAAGCGGCTCTTCATTAACAGATACTTATTCTGCACTGATGATTGTGCTGAAAGAATTATTTCAGTTGAAAAAAACAGTGGCGATCATTGGCGGTTCCCATGACAATACTTTAGCGCAATATTTTGCATATAAAGATTTAAATAAAATAATTGACGCGACAGTTGTTGATGCGACAATAGATTTGAGAAGTGAATCGCCGCTACGAAGTGAAAACTTTTTGATGGAAATGCTTACCAGCGAACCAAATATGGTAAGGCATTATAATCACATAGGTTTTCAAAGTTATTTTGTTCATCCGCGAATGCTTGAAACAATGGATAAACTTAGATTTGATTGTTTCAGAGTGGGAACTGTAAAAGAAGATTTGGATGAAATGGAACCTGTGATTCGTAACTCTGATTTATTCAGTTTTGATATTGCTGCTATAAAAAATAGTGATGCTCCGGCATCCACATGTAGTTCTAATGGATTTACCGGAGAAGAAGCTTGCGCCATTGCACGTTTTGCTGGAATGAGTACAGGCGTTTCTTCTTTTGGAATTTATGGGTATGATTCATCAAAAGATGTTCAAGACCTTACGGCCTTGCAAATTGCGCAAATGATCTGGTATTTTATTGACGGGAAAAACAGAAGCCGGCAGGAATCTTTATTAACCGAACGACAAAATTTTAATGAATATCATACTGCATTTGCTGAAGTGGATACTGTATTTATGCAAAGCAAAAAAACAGGAAGATGGTGGATGCAATTACCCGATAGAAAAATGATCCCCTGCAGTTATAAAGATTACTTATTTGCAAGCAATAATGAAATTCCGGAAAGATGGTTGAGGGCACAGGAAAGAGATGTTTAAAATTTGTCTCATTTTATTTTTGAGCAAGTGAAAAAATAAAAGCAGTTTATCTTCTGCTTGCGATCAATAAATTCAGGTCAGTGAATTTTAAATCAAATCTTTGACTAAGGTGAAAATTGGTCAGCGCTCCTTTGAATAAATAAATGCCACTTCGGATATTGATTTTGTACCACACTAAATTCTCAAACCCGCCATCATCAGCCATCTCAAGCATTAGCGGCATTAATACGTTACTGATTGCCTGTGAAGCGGTTCGCGCAAAACCACTTGGAATATTAGGAACACAATAATGTATAACATCATATTTTTTGAAAACAGGCGATGAATGAGAAGTAATTTTTGAAGTTTCAAAACAACCACCATGATCAATGCTAACATCTACGATCACGCTTCCTGGCCGCATCTTACTTACCATCTCTTCCGTTACAACAAGTGGCGTTCTTCCTCCGGAAGCTGCTAATGCACCTACAGCCACATCGCAGGTCTTTAATTGTTTGGATAAAATTCCAGGCTCTATAACCGAGGTGTATAAACGTAAACCAATATTATTTTGCAGACGCTTCAACCGGTAAATACTGTTATCGAAAATTTTAATGCTGGCACCCATTGCCAGCGCTGTTCGTGCAGCTTGTTCGCCCACAATTCCTGCTCCGATAATAATGACTTTTGTAGGAGGAATTCCGGAAATACCCCCAACCAAAACACCTTTTCCATGATTCGCATTACTGAGATATTGACCTGCAATCAGCATTACAGCGCTTCCGGCAATTTCACTCATGCTACGTACGATCGGATTATGTCCACTATCATCTTTCAGATTTTCAAAACTAAGTGCAGTAATTTTTTTCTCCATCATTTTTTCGAGAATCTCACGTTTCATCGCCGTTACATGAATCGGAGAAATGATAAATTGATTGGGTTTTAAGAGATCTATTTCAGTTTCACAAACTGGTGCACTTTTCACAATCACATCGCACTCAAAAACTTCCTTTTTATGATGCGCAATTTTTGCTCCTGCATCACTGTAATCCTTATCAGAATAACTAGCGCCTTCCCCGGCTTTGCTTTCCATAATAATCCGATGGCCATTAGCAGCAAGCACAGTAACTGCTTCAGGAGTAAGAGCTATCCGGTTTTCCTGGAATGAAGTTTCTTTTGGAATACCAATCAATAATTCTGCGCCTTTCGGTTTAATATCAAGCGTTTCTTCTAACGTTTCATAAGTGAAAGAAGGGGAAACAAAAGGTTTTGAGGATGCCATGGACTTAGTTTACAATGAATAGTTATATAAATATAAATTTTTATGCCGGAAATGTTATAATCAATTTTCGTGAAGTAGGAGAAATAGTTTCAATGCTGGTGAAAACAGTAGATGGCGGGAAAATCTCCTGAGCTTTTTCAGGCCATTCAACAAAGCACATTTCATCGCTGTTCAAACAATCTTCAATCCCTGCATCCATTGCCTCTTCTTTATTTTTAATGCGATATAAATCTATATGGTAAATGATTTTGTCTAACTTCGTTTTATATTCCTGGATGATGGAAAATGTAGGACTACTAACTGTTTCATCCACCTTCAATTGGTTACAAAGCGAACTAATGAATGTAGTTTTTCCAGCTCCCAAATCTCCTGTAAAAGCAAAAACCTTATAATTATCAGCCATTTTTAAAAAATCTTTCGCAGTATTTTCAATTTCATCAAACTCAAAAAGAAATTCCATAAAGAATCGTTTGCGCACAAATTTAAAAGATTCTAATTTCTTATTTCTCAACATTGTTTTCAAAAAATAAGAATAGCAAGTTTCGGGTAGGAAGTAGAACTTTTCATTTCTATTTTTGCTTTTATAATGAAGAAAAATGAATGATGAGAATATTAATTTTAATCGCATTGCCGAGGCAATAGATTTTATTCAGAAAAATTTTAAATCGCAACCGCAACTGGAAGAAGTTGCAGCAGAAATTCATTTAAGTCCATTTCATTTTCAAAAAATATTTACAGAATGGGCAGGAACAAGTCCGAAAAAATTTTTGCAATATATCACCGCAGAATATGCCAAAAAAATATTGAAAGAAAATAATGTTTCTTTGTTTGAAACAGCGATGGAAACAGGGCTTTCAGGCACAAGCCGGTTGCATGATCTGTTCATTAACATTGAAGGAATGACACCTGGTGAATATAAAAATGGGGGGCAAAATCTTCGTATTAATTATAGTTTTGCGGAAAGTCCTTTTGGAAATATTATCGTTGCCTCTACCACAAAAGGAATTTGTCATATTGCTTTTGCTGATGACGAAACAGAAGCTTTAAACGCATTGATCCAAAAATTTCCAAACGCGCATTTCAAACAGATGGCTGATCTGATTCAGCAAAATGCGTTATTCATTTTCACACACGACTGGAATCATCTAAATGAAATAAAACTGCATTTAAAAGGAACAGATTTTCAAATAAAAGTATGGGAAACGCTCTTAAAAATTCCGATGGGGAAATTAACAACATATGGAACTATTGCATCTCATATTGAAAACCCGAAAGCTTCAAGAGCAGTAGGAACAGCTATTGGAGACAATCCGGTTGCATTTCTGATTCCTTGCCACCGCGTTATTCAATCAACAGGAAGTTTTGGAGGTTATCATTGGGGAAGCACCAGAAAAGCCGCAATGATTGGATGGGAAGCTGCGAAATTAAACAGGCAGTAACAGAGGAAATAAATCAAAATCCTAATTTTAGAAATATAAAAATGATATGATTGTTATCATGTTCAATGCTTTTGCAACCAAACTTCCCTTGAGAATGGCTACCTTTGCAACATTCAAATTTTAAGTAATGGAATCTGCTCAAAATATTTTATCCATCGCTTTGAGCCATCCTGTAATGAACGAAGAGATGGAATTAGTACAGCACAGCTCTCAAAATATTCCGGGATCAGTTCAGTATGTTATTAACCGTTACCGCAAATCTCCAAAAATGTCTGTTGAAGAAGTAGGGATGATGGTTTATAACTATAATGAGGAGGATCAAAAATCCGGGAATCTTGAATTGGTTTTCTGCCTTGAAGGAAATCGCTATTGCAAACAAAAAGATAAGGAATGTAATTTTTGTAAACATTCCCAATCCCATAACTGTGAAGAATTGGTAGAAACAATTGACGTAGCGTGTTTCCGTTTCAACACAGATCATCTTTCACAATTTGTGAAAGGAATAAAAACTACTACTTTTTCAGAAGATATTTTAAATTTTAACCACACCACTTCTTTTACAAAAGTTCTTCCTCTTTGCAGCCGTACGCGAACCGTTCTCAACTCGTTAATGAATCATACTTACACAGACAGTATGGAAAATATTTTCATTAATGCACAAACTCAAATGTTATTATTATACAGCATCGAATGTATGGGAGGGGAAAGTGAAGGAGAATTTTCATGTAAATTTTTGATGAATGAAGCTGATCGTGAAAAAATAGCTTTGGCGCGTCAGGTTTTATTGCAACATATCGGAGAGCCACTTACGATTAAAGAACTTAGCAGAAAAGCCGCGATCAATGAATGTTATCTGAAAAAAGGATTTAAAGAAATGTATGGAACAACTATTTTTGATTTTTTCCAAAGTCAGCGAATGGAACATGCCAAATATTTATTGTATGAAAAAGGATTAACGGTTACTGAAGTTTCAGCATCACTCGGATATTCTTCGATTTCTCATTTTTCAACTGCTTTTAAAAAACATACCGGCATAAAGCCGTGCGAATTATTATTCAGATAAAATAAAGACAATCAAATAAGTATGGCTTTCCCTTGAATGAGAAAGCCATTTTTGTGTATTTTCATCCTGTTTAATTCTAAAAAGAAGACGAAGGAAAACCTTCGCCTTCAAAAACCTTCCATTGCAAGGCGCTGATCAAATAAATTGCAATGGATGCAATTATTTAGAAATCAGTGTTTTTCATTTGTTTGCAACGGCATTGTTCTTTCGAACATCATATTGCAAGTATCATAAATATTGTGCCAAAGCATTTTATAAGTAGAAAAATCAACTTTTTTTTAGTTTTCAAAGGAGAATTAACTGGATTATCAAATTAATTTTTAAGTAAATAATATCATTTTCAGCGCCAAAACAGGTAGTAAAAATCTTTACCTTTGCACACCTTTATTATAAAAGGTCAATAAAGAATGAAGAAGAAATATCGTGAATATAAGCAGTTGGATCTTACAGGAATTGCTGATGAGGTTTTAAAATCATGGGATGAAGAAAATGCGTTTAAAAAAAGTATTTCAAACCGTGATGGTAAAACTCCTTTTGTTTTTTATGAAGGGCCACCAAGTGCCAATGGAATGCCAGGAATTCATCATGTAATCTCCAGGACTTTAAAAGATTTGGTTTGCCGTTATAAAACTATGCAAGGCTTCCAGGTAAAACGGAAAGGTGGTTGGGATACACATGGACTGCCGGTAGAATTGGGAGTTGAAAAATTATTGGGAATTACAAAAGAAGATATTGGTAAATCTATTTCAATTGAGGAATATAATGCCACTTGCCGTCGCGAAGTTTTAAAGTTTAAAGATAAATGGGATGAGGTAACGCAGAAGATGGGCTATTGGGTTGATTTACAACATCCTTATATCACTTTTGAAAATGATTACATCGAAACACTTTGGTGGTGCCTGAAGGAATTATACAAAAAAGGATACTTGTACGAAAGTGTTAGTATCCAACCTTTTTCACCGGCAGCAGGAACAGGTTTAAGTTCTCACGAACTAAACCAGCCGGGAACTTATAAAGATGTAAAAGATACAAGTGCAACTATAATGTTCCGCCTCCCCCGCCCCTCCAAGGGAGGGGAGGAACAACACCCCACAATTAAAAAAATATTTTCTGCAATTGAAGAGTCACAGGTTCCCTCCCTTGGAGGGGATTTAGGGGAGGCCGGGGATGCTTTTTTTCTCGCCTGGACGACTACACCATGGACTTTACCTTCCAATCTTGGTTTGACCGTCGGCGCTAATATTGAATATTCTTTAATCAAAACATTTAATCCTTATACACATTTACCAGTTAATGTGATTCTTGCTTCTGATTTGATTCCAAATTATTTTAAAGCTGATGCAGAAATTCTTCCATTAACAGATTTTAAAGATAGTGATAAACTGATTCCGTGGGAAAAGATTTCCACTTTTAAAGGAAGTCAGTTAGAAGGATTGACTTATGAACAATTAATGCCTTTTGAAGCAAATTCTTTAGAAAAGATCCGGGAAATAACTCCCGGAGCTGAACCATTTAAAGTGGTTTTAGGGGATTTTGTTACCACAGAAGATGGAACAGGTATTGTTCATACTGCTCCTGCGTTTGGCGCCGATGACTTTAAAGCAGGAAAGAAAAATAATTTGGGAATTTTAATCCTTGTAGATAAGGAAGGAAAATTTATAAAAGGAGTTGGGGAGTTTAGCGGCCGTTACGTGAAAAATTACAAAGATGAGCCACATTATGAAGACGTAAACGTGGACATTTGTGTAAAATTAAAAAAAGAAAACCGGGCTTTTAAAGTTGAGAAACACCAGCATAATTATCCGCACTGCTGGCGTACAGATAAACCAATCATTTATTATCCTCTTGACGCATGGTTTATAAAAACCACTGCTGTAAAAGACAGAATGGTTGAACTGAATAAAACCATTAATTGGAAACCGGCTTCGACAGGAACGGGCAGATTCGGAAACTGGTTGGAAAATATGGTTGATTGGAACCTGAGCCGTAGCCGTTTTTGGGGCACTCCATTGCCAATCTGGCGAACAGAAGATGAAAGTGAAGAAAAATGCATCGGCTCAATTGATGAATTAAAAAATGAAATCCGGAAATCTTTTGATGTAGGATTTTTAAACGCAGAAAAAGATACTGACATTCTCTTGGAGATTGATAAAATGGTTTCTGATCTTCATAAACCTTACGTTGATAATATTATTCTCGTTTCTTCCGCAGGAAAACCAATGAAGCGTGTTCCTGATCTGATAGATGTCTGGTTCGACAGCGGTGCAATGCCTTATGCACAATGGCATTTTCCATTTGAAAATGTAGAACAATTTGAGAAAAACTTTCCTGCTGATTTTATTGCAGAAGGTGTAGACCAGACTCGTGGGTGGTTTTATACTTTACATGCTTTGGCTGTTTTGCTATTTGACAGTGTAGCTTATAAAACTGTAGTAAGCAACGGCTTAGTGCTGGACAAGAACGGAAATAAAATGAGCAAGCGTCTTGGAAATGTGGTTGATCCGTTTGAAACCCTTCAAGTTTTTGGAGCAGATGCTACACGCTGGTATTTGATTACTAATGCTTCGCCCTGGGATAATCTTAAATTTGATACAGAAGGAATCAAAGAAGTTCAACGAAAATTTTTCGGAACACTTTACAATACTTACCAGTTTTTTGCGCTGTATGCCAATGTTGATAGTTTTGTTTTTGAAGAAAATCCAATTCCTGTCAATGAAAGACCGGAACTTGATCAATGGATCCTTTCTTCTTTACATTCATTAATAAAAGAGGTAACACAAAGCCTTGATGATTACGAACCAACACAGGCAGGAAGAGCCATTGAATATTTTTTAGACGAACATTTAAGCAATTGGTACGTTCGTCTTAACCGGAGAAGATTTTGGAAACCTGCTGATAAAAATAATCCTGAAAGTGAAAAAGACAAGATTTCCGCATATCAGACCCTGTATGAATGTTTGCATATTTTAAGTGGCTTAATAGCTCCAATAGCACCATTTTTTGCCGATTGGTTATTTCAAAATCTAAACTCCGTAACACAGAAAATTAATGCAGAATCTGTTCATTTAACAGATTTTCCAAAAGCTGATGAAAGTTTGATTAATAAAGAACTGGAAGAAAGGATGCAACTGGCCCAGGACATTTCTTCCTTGATCTTGTCACTTCGGAAAAAAGTAAACATTAAAGTTCGTCAGCCACTTCAAAAAGTAATTATTCCAGGAATTGATAATGATTTTGAGCAGAAGATAAGGAAAGTTGAAAACATTATAAAGTCAGAAACAAATATTAAAGAAGTAGAGATTTTGCCTGCGGCTAATAACTTTATCAAAAAGAAAGCGAAAGCCAATTTCAAAACTTTGGGTAAGAAGCTTGGGCCGAAAATGAAATGGGCTGCTGCAACAATTCAGGAACTTGATGATGAGGCAATTAATAAGATACAAGCTGGAAACTTTTTATTAAACTTTGATTTTGAAAAAAGGAATGAAGAACCTATTTTTATTTCTGAGGAAGATATTGAGATCAGCACTAATGAGATTCCCGGTTTTGAAATAGCTGTAAAAGGTAATTTAACGGTTGCGCTCGATTTGGTGCTTTCAGATGAATTGAAGAATGAAGGATTTGCACGGGAATTTGTTAATAGAATTCAAAATATCAGAAAAGAAAATGATTTTGAACTGACCGATAAAATCTTGTTAGCGGTAGAAGAAAAAGAGTCGATCAAAGATATAATTACTCAATTTAATGAGTATATTTGCGCGGAAATTTTGGCAGAAAAAATTGAATTCTCCACCAAAATACCGGAAGGCACCGAAATAGATGTCAATAATGACGCTTTTACAGTAAAAGTTAGTAAAAAAAGTATTTAAAGTATGGCTACAAAGAAAAAAACAACAAGTGTTGCACAAAAATCAAAAGCAACGAAAGCAGCAGCCAAAAAGTCTGTTCCTCAAAAAAAAGTAGTTGCTAAAAAAGCAGCGCCTGTGAAGAAAGTGGCTGCCAAAAAAGCGACTCCGAAAAAAGCAGCCGGATCTTCAAAAGAAAAAAAATCTACAAAAACAGTAGCTCCGAAAAAAGCGGCATCCAAATTGAGTAAAGAACAAAAATCATCTATTAAGAAACAACCCCCGGTTAAAAAAACTGCTAAAGCCGGTGTAAAGAAAGCAGTACCCAAAAAATTGGCTACGACTAAAAGGGATGCAGTTGCAAAACCGGCAGCCGCCGCAAAAAAAACTGCTCCTAAGAAAGAAAAGAATTTATCTAAAAAATCTGCAACAGTTAAAAAAACCGCTGTTGCTAAACCTATAAAAAAAGAAAAAACACCTGAAAAGACCTCTTCTTCAAAAACGGTTAAACCGAGCAATCATAAAGTAGAATTGAAAAAAGCGATTGCAAAGGTAAAATCGCATCATGAAGCAGAAAAAGCCCCTAAAAAACCTTTTGTAATGCCTAAAACAAACACTGAAAAAGCAAGAAAATATGAACCGGAATTTACCAAATCAGTTTTGGATCAATCTCCGGCTGAGAATAATGGCCCTTCTATGCGCTATAGCGATAATGAATTACTTGAATTCCGCGAATTAATTACCCGCAAATTGGAAACTGCAAAAAAAGAACTTGGATATCTGCAGGGACTTATCACCAGGAAAGATCAAATGGGCGGTGATGAAAGCGACAACCGCTATATGACCATGGAAGATGGAAGTTTAAGTATGGAAAGGGAACAATTAAGCCAGATGGCAAGCCGTCAAATCACTTTTATTGATCATTTGGAAAAAGCGATGATGAGAATTGAAAATAAAACATATGGAATCTGTCGCGTTACTGGAAAACTGATTGATAAAGCCAGATTGAGAGCCGTTCCACATGCTACTCTTTCTATTGAAGCAAAAATGGGAATCAACCGTTAAGTTTTAAATTAAAAAAAATAGAAAAAGAGAATTGCGAAAGCAGTTCTCTTTTTTTTCGTCAAAATAAAAATTAGAATTATTTCAGGGTTTTAAAAAATAACATTTCAACTGGTTGCAATAGCAAAAGAAGCAATGCTTAGCTTTGCGTCTTTTATTTTTAAAATTTCTAATCCGCAAGATTCAATAGTTGCCCCAGTTGTGATCACATCATCCACTAATAAAATATGTTTTCCTTCCAATTCTGAAGGTCTTGTTACGTAAAAAATATTTTCAACATTTTTCCATCTTTCCAACCGGTGTTTTTTAGTTTGTGTTTCCGTAAAAAAATTTCTTACGACATTATTTTTAACAACAGGCTTACTGATGATTTCAGCAATTCCATTAGCAATTAATTCTGATTGATTGTATCCACGCATTCTTTCTTTTCTTTCAAACAAAGGCAGCGGAATAATCACATCAACATGAAAGCGATTACTGTTGAGTAAACTTTTTCCCATCAGATTCCCAAAAAATTTCCCCGCTTTTTTATTTCCACGATATTTTAATTCATGAATCATATTTTGAACAATGGAATTTTGAGAAAAATAAAATTCACTCATAGCTGAAGTAACTGCCAATCGCCCCCAAAATCTTTTTTCAACAGGATTATTTGCATGCATGGCAAAGTTGGTTTGAGGCAATACGTTTAAACAATCCAGGCAAAGAAAGCTTTCATTTTGAATTACATCACTTGAACATCCGATGCAATGATGCGGATAAAAGAAATGAAAAAGAGGCGATGAAGTGAATGAAAATTTTTTCAAGATTTCAAGTTAAAAAAAATAGTTTTTAAAAGTCTTACTTCCAATTCTATTGTAAAATTTGTAAATCCTTTCTTAAAAAACGTGATCAAATAGATGCTGCCCACTTTTAAAATAAATATCTATACAGCTCTTCTACTTTTCCCAAAGGAACTACTTCAATATTGAATTTATTTTTCCCCAATCCTTTTGTATTGTATTTGCTTACGATCATTTTTTCAAAACCTAATTTTTCTGCTTCTGCAATTCTTTGTTCAATACGATTAACCGCTCTTATTTCACCACTCAATCCAACTTCGCCTGAAAAACAAATTTGCATTGGCAAAGGCACGTCTTCATAAGAAGAAAGTAAGGCGCTTAAAACTGCTAAATCAATAGAAGGATCTTCTACTTTTAGCCCACCGGCAATATTGATAAAAACATCTTTAACCCCAAAATGAAATCCTCCACGTTTTTCCAAAACAGCGAGCAACAATTGTAATCTTCTCAAATCAAAACCGGTGTTCGTTCTTTGAGGTGTTCCATATACGCTTTGAGTAACCAGTGCCTGCACTTCGATCAGCAGCGGACGGATTCCTTCCATTGTTGCAGCAATGGCAACGCCGCTTAACTGTTCTTCTTTCTGTGTGATTAAAATTTCTGAAGGATTTTTGATTTCTTTCATTCCTTCACCCGTCATTTCATAAATTCCCAACTCAGAGGTAGAACCAAAACGATTTTTTAACGTTCGCAAAATGCGATACGCATAATGGCGGTCACCTTCAAATTGCAAGACCGTATCTACCATATGTTCAAGAATTTTTGGACCGGCGATACTTCCGTCTTTGGTTATGTGGCCAATTAAAAAAACCGGTGTATTGCTTTCTTTCGCAAACCGCTGAAGTTCTGCTGCGCTTTCTCTTATTTGCGAAGCACTTCCCGGTGCAGATTCTATATAAGGCGATTGGAGTGTTTGAATAGAATCAACAATAACTAACTGAGGTTTTATTTTTTTTATTTCTTTGAAAATGGTTTGCGTGTTGGTTTCAGTAAGAAGAAAAAAGTTCTCATTGATAATTTGTAATCTGTCGGCACGCATTTTAATTTGCTGTTCACTTTCTTCTCCGCTGATGTATAAGGTGCGGATATTTTTTAATTGTAAAGTCGCCTGCAGAAAAAGCGTTGATTTTCCGATGCCAGGTTCGCCGGCGATCAACACAATACTTCCTAAAACAATTCCGCCTCCAAGTACCCGATTAAGTTCAACGTCTTCAGTAACAATTCTTTTCTCTTCACCACTTGTAACGTCCTGCAATAAAATTGTTTTCAGTCCGCCACTCAACCCTGCAAATTCTTTCCACTCGTTTTCCTGTTTTTCATTTCCTTTCACAATTACTTCTTCCACAAAAGTATTCCACTCATTGCATGAAGGACATTTGCCAACCCACTTTGTACTTTCCTGTCCGCAGTTGCTGCAAAAAAAAGCAGTCTTAGTTTTACTCATTTAAAATTTGTTTGGAAGCTATGAAATTAAACAATCATTATCAAGAGAAGAAAAATGAAAAAGAAAAGTGAAGGAGAAATTAAAAATGATTTTATAATCAAAATAAAAATCAAAGAAAAAAGTCTATTTACTGCAAAAGTAAAAGAGCCGGCGTTGAAACCAGCTCTTTGTACTTACTAACCCATTAAATTCTATTGCTAAATTACTAATTGAAAGGAGATAAACAAATTAATTTTCAGGGATGTGAATAAATTCTGTATCCATTCACATATAAAAACAAACTACACTTCAAATTTCTTACCACCTGATTATTAATAAGTTAAATGCAAAAATTCGCGCTTCTGGAAAATAATAAAAAAAATATTTTTCAATAATTTGGTTTATGTTATAAACTACTTTACGTTTGTGAAAAATTTATATGGTGCTGAAGTTTCTCTTATTTCCGTTTATGTTGATAGTTTCCACAGGAATTTGTCAGACAAAAATCAGTGGCAACATTACTGATGCCAAAAAAAATCCTTTGCCTGGAATCAGTGTTTCAATTGTTGATTCTTACGATGGAGCTACAACTGATTCTGCGGGAAATTATTCATTCACTACATCAGAAAAAGGGACACAAATTTTAAAAGCCACTTCAACTGGTTATAAGCCTTTTGAAGAAAAAATAAATATTGAATCATCATCTATGGTTTTAAATATCCAGTTAAAAGAAGAAATTACAGAACTTAAAGCGGTGATCATTAGCGCAGGAACTTTTGAAGCAAGCGATGCAAAAAGAGCAACTGCTTTAAGCCCAATCGATATTGTAACAACAGCAAGCGCCAACGGTGATATTACTTCTGCAATAAAAACTTTACCGGGAGCACAGCAAGTCGGCGAAAGCGAAGGATTGTTTGTAAGAGGGGGCACAGCAGATGAAACCAAATATTATATCGACGGAACTTTGGTAAATAATTTTTATTACAGCAGCGAGCCCGGCCAGGCAACACGTGGAAGGTTTAACCCATTTTTATTTAAAGGAACTATTTTTAGTTCAGGCGGATATTCTGCTTTGTATGGACAAGCGCTTTCGTCAGTGCTTTTGCTAGAATCAATTGACCTTCCTGAAAAAACTTCAGCGGATTTTGGAATTTCATATCTCGCTGCAAACGCAGGAATACAGAAACTTTCTAAAAACAAAAAATCATCCTGGGGAATTACGTATGCATATGCAAATCTTTCTTTAGTTTATAATCTGATCAAACAAAAATTTGACTATTTCCAGGTGCCTGAAACACAAGAAGCCGATATCAATTATAGAGTTAAAACTTCTTCCACCGGTATGTTGAAATACTATGGTTATTTCAATGCAACCAATGTTGGTTTTCGAAATCAGGATGTAGATTCATTGAATCTGAAAGATGCTTTCGGTTTGAAAAATTTGAACATGTATCACAATTTATCCTGGAAAGAATATTTTGGAAAGGGCTGGAAAGTAAATACCGGCGCGTCTTACAGTACAAACAAGGATAACATTAATATGGAATTACAAAATGCTGACAATGAAAAACAACAAATCGTTGATAAACCTTTATTTGCTTATAAAAATTTTGGATTGATCAATAAAGGCGATTATGCAAATACAAAAGTAGTGTTTGAAAAAAAGTTGCAATCATTAAGCGCCATCCGTTTCGGCGCCGAAGATAATTACAGCAATGAAAGGTCCACTTACAACGAATATGATGGAAATTCTTATTTGCAAAAAGTAATAGAAAACATTGTTTCCGGCTTTGCCGAAGCCGACATTTATGTTACGAACAACATTGCAGCAAGAGCTGGCGTTCGTGCAGAACATTCAAAACTTTTAGACAAATGGAATGTAGCTCCACGAATTTCATTCGCCTATAAGTTTGCAGATAAAAGCCAGGTTTCATTAGCATATGGAATTTTTTACCAGGATCCGGATAGAAAATACCTGCCATCGCTTAATGCATTGCATTTCCAAAAAGCAACTCACTACATTCTTCAATATGAGAAGATCACAAAAGACCGGACATTCAGAACAGAATTATTCTACAAAAAATACGAGGATCTTTTAAAAACAACACAAGCATATAATCAAACTTTTACGGCAATTAACAATAACGGCTTTGGTGATGCAAAGGGAATTGAATTTTTTTGGCGCGACAAAAAAACAATCAAAAATGTTGATTACTGGATCTCGTATTCTTACCTTGATACCAAACGTGATTTTTTAAATTATCCTTTTGCAATAGAACCTTCTTTTGTTTCAAAAAATACGGCTTCGCTGGTGCTGAAAAAATTTGTCACTCCTTTGAAAACACAATTCAATGCATCTTACACTTATGCTACAGGCCGTCCTTACTATGATATTATTTATGATGACAATCAACATGATTATAAGATCATAGAAAACGGGCGAACAAAAGATTATAATAATTTAAGTTTCAGTGTCAATTATCTTCCATCAATAGGAAAAACAAATGCAAAAGCATTTTCAGTTTTTGTATTTTCTGTAACTAATGTTTTAGGATTTGAAAATGTTTACAATTACGATTTTTCTGTAAACGGGCAAAATAAAGTAGCGGTAACGCCACCTGCAAAAAGATTTATTTACCTCGGATATTTTGTAAGTCTTGGAATAGACAGGACACAGGACGAAATCAATAACCATTTATAAAAAAGTGATCTGTTTAAAATGAATTAAATTGTAGTAATCATTAAAAACAATTAAATATAATTTTATGGAACAAGAAATCAAAGATCCTGAATTATGGAAGTTAGCTCAAAAAAGAGCCGCGTTCAGAACTCATGTGCTCCTTTATTTTATCATGATCATTTTTTTCTGGACAATTTATTACATCAGCCTGAGAACAAATCCAACGCCGCCGTCACAAAGAGATGCAATTCCATGGCCGGTTTGGCCAATGCTTGGTTGGGGAATCGCCGTTTTCTTTAACTACCGCGCAGCTTTTAAAAGCAAAGATTCAATGGCAGAAAAAGAATATCAAAAACTTAAAAACAAACAATAATTTCTTTTTACAATAAAATCAAACAACAATGAAAAAGTCAATTTTATTTGCATCCTTTTTTCTAATCGCAGGATTCACCTTTGCCCAAAGTGCGAAATATGAAAGCGCAATGAAATCCAATATTTCTCAACTGGATTCGGCAAGACAAAAAAATAATTACGAGGAGATCGCCAACAATTTTATCAGAATCGGTGATGCTGAAAAAACACAATGGCTTCCTTATTATTATGCCGCATTTTCTACTGCATCAGAAGCTTTACAGGAACAGGATAATTCAAAAAAAGATGCTTTGGCTGATAAAGCAACTGATCTGATCAAAAAAGCAGAAACAATTTTAGGGAAAGAAAATTCAGAAACTGATGTGATCAAAAGTATGATTGCCACAGCTCACATGACTGTTGATCCCCAAAGCCGTTATATGACTTATGGTCCGGATATCAGCGGAAATATTCAAAAATCAGAATCTCTTGATCCCACCAATCCGCGTCCGGTTTTAGTAGAAGCAGAAAATAAATTTTTTACTCCTGAAGCTTACGGCGGTGGAAAAGATGTGGCAAAAGAATTATTTGATAAGGCAAACCAATTATATAGCAATTTCAAGCCTGAAACAGATATTTCTCCCAACTGGGGCAAATCCACCCTCGATTATTTCTTATCACAATACAAGTAAATCTTTATGGAAAACGAGGAAATAAAAATGTCTGAATCAGAAAGTATGCTATTGATTACTTCAATGATCAACAAAGCAAAAAATCTGTATGGGGAAACCGGACTATTCTATCTTATCTGGGGCTGGGTGATTTTATTTTGCTGCCTTACAGAATTTGTGACCGGTCATTTTTTTCATAATCCCAAAGGAAACTTAGTTTGGCTTTTAATATATGCTGTTCTTATTTTTCAGGTTTTTTACATCAGAAAAACAAAAAGATCAAGAAGAACCAGGACATATACAAGGGAAATCAATTCATTTGTGTGGCTTTCTTTCTTTATTTGTTTAATGCTCACAATTTTCATCTGTGTGAGTTTTAAAAAATATGAATTAATTAATCCCTTATTATTGGTCTTGTATGGAATACCAACATTTTTGTCCGGCATTATTATAAAATTTAAACCCTTATTATTTGGTGGAATTTTTTGCTGGACAATGGCATTCATTTCGCCGTTTATAAATCCTGAATATCATGTATTACTAAGCGCCTTAGCAGTTATTGCAGCGTGGATCATTCCGGGGCATTTGTTGAGAAATAAATTTAAAAGTGAAATGGGAGGTACAAATTTAGAAATCACCAATGGAATTTAAAGAACTTGATCCCATATTACATTCTCAATTACGGTTGGCCGTGATGTCCCTTTTGATAAGCGTAAAGGAAGCGGAGTTTACTTTTTTAAAAGAAAAAACAAATTCAACTGCCGGAAATCTAAGCGTTCAAATGAATAAATTAAAAGAAGCAGGTTATATTGAAATCACTAAACAATTTAATAAAAACTATCCTCAAACGATTGGGAAAATAACACCAAAAGGAATTCTGGCTTTTGAAAACTATGTAAAAGCGCTACAATCATATATGACTTTATAGAATTCTGGGCTCATTTTATCAATATTATAATTATTTATATACAATTAAATTTCTTCCTAAACAATGTTTATTACCCATAAAAAAAGAATAATTAAATATTATAAAAAAATAAATAAAATAAAATAAGCAAAAGTTTGCAAATATCCATTTAGATTTGATTAAAATTTATTGGATATGAAAAAAAATAATATTTCAAATGCCGCTCCTTTTGTCGCTTTATTCATTATCGCCATTATCGCTCTTTTCATTCCTTCTTTCTCAGATTTTAATGGAAAATATAATTCTGCCGATATCGCATGGATACTTGTAGCCACAGCATTGGTTTTTTTAATGACTCCGGCTTTGGCATTTTTTTATGGCGGAATGGTTCATAGAAAAAACGTTCTTTCCACTATGATCAAAAGTTTTGTAGCTGCTGGCGTCGTATCAGTTTTATGGATTACAGTTGGATATAGTTTGGCTTTTGGAGATTCAATTGGTGGCTTTATTGGAAATCCTTTAACCCATATTTTTTTTAAAGGAGTAAATTCAGGAGCTCCCTGGTCTCTGGCTCCAACAATTCCCTTGTTATTGTTCGCACTTTTTCAATTAATGTTTGCCATCATTACTCCAAGTCTTGTTGTGGGCGCCGTTGCCGAAAGGACCCGTTTTTCTTCTTACATTCTTTTTATTGTCATGTTCAGCCTTTTTGTTTATGCACCGATTGCGCATTGGACATGGAATCCAAAAGGATTTTTATTTAAAATGGGAATCCTTGATTTTGCCGGCGGAACCGTGGTTCATATTTCTGCCGGATGCGCCGCTCTTGCCGGAGCTATTGTTTTAAAAAGAAGGAAAGTACATCGTGAGCATAAAGAAATTCCTCCAGCCAATATTCCTTATGTTTTGATCGGTACTGGATTGCTGTGGTTTGGGTGGTTTGGTTTCAATGCCGGTTCAGCTTTAGCTGCAAATTCCCTGGCAGTTTCAGCGTTTGCAACTACTAATACTGCAGCAGCAGCAGCAGGATTATCATGGATGTTTTTTGATATTTTAAAAGGCAAGAAACCTTCTGTGCTTGGTTTCTGCATTGGCGCTGTTGTTGGCCTGGTTGCCATTACTCCTGCAGCCGGATATGTGGCCATTCCACAAAGTATTTTTATTGGCGCTGTAGCTGCTCTTATTTCTAATGTAGCGGTCTTTTATCGTTCAAAATCAAAACTTGATGACACTTTGGATGTTTTCCCATGTCATGGAATAGGTGGAATTGTAGGAATGATCATGACGGGAATTTTTGCAACAAAAACAATCAATGCCGGTGGAAATGATGGGCTATTTTATGGGAATGCTGCATTTTTTCTTACACAATTAAAAGGATTGTCGATCGTGGTTGTCTATAGCTTTTCGGTTTCTTATGGCATTTTTAAATTTATCAATTGGGTGATGCCAATGAGAGTAAGTGAAGCTGATGAAGAGATGGGATTGGATGCTTCACAACACGATGAAAAATACGTGCAGGGAACTTTATTAGTAAGGCAACAGAGTTCAGTAACTGAAGAGGAAGTTGGAATAGATTCTCCGGTAACAAGGGAATTACATAGCAGAATACTGGTAAACGAAATAGATTCGTGAAGAAGATGAGAAAAGATTCAAATGAAAATATTTACAGATCAAATACAAAACACGCAATGGTTCATTTAATATAACAGAAAAGGGCATAGCCCAAAAATTAACTTCTGAGAAAAGTTAATAAGCTATGCCCTTTCCATTTTTAACTTTAATTCTATAACAATGTTAAGAAAAATTTTCTTAGGAGCACTACTATTTTTTGCTTTTATTTCTACAGAGGCACAAACAGATTCCTCAAAATTAACAAAACCGATTACTGATACGACAGACCCCAGGCCGTCACTTGCAATAACGGGCGCTGTGGACGCTTATTACAGGTATGATTTCAATAATCCGGGTGTAACACCGTACAATAGCTTTACAAGTTTCACTAAAACACAAAATTCATTTCAATTAGGAATGGCTAATGTGAAATTTGAGTTGCAAACCAAGAAAATAGATATGGTTGCAGACCTTGGTTTTGGCCAGAGAGAAGAAGAATTTGCCTATAATGACAATGGGATTTCGCAAGCTATAAAACAATTGTATATCTCTTATTCAGCCAACTCATGGTTAAAGCTAACAGCTGGAAGCTGGGCTACTCATCTTAATTATGAACTGGCAGATGCATTTGCGAATCGCAATTATAGCATGAGTTATTATTTTACGTATGGGCCTTTTTCCCATACAGGTGTAAGAGCAGATTTTACAACAAGTAAAAAGACTGCTTTTATGATTGGTATTGCAAATGCAACAGATTACAGGGTTGCTCCAGCTGGACAAATTAATAAGAAATTCTTGCTGGCGCAATTTACTTATACCCCAAATGACAATCTTCAATTGCTCCTGAATTATGTAAGCGGAAAAGCGCCTGATTCTTCAAAATCTAACACCAGTAATCTTATAATAACAGATAAGATTACTTCTAAATTTAATATTGTTTACAATGGTATCCTTGCCAATGTGAAACAATGGGATAAAGTAAAAAGTATTGGAACGAAAACCTGGTGGGGATCTGCATTATATTTTAATTATGATCCTGAAAGCTGGTTTGGCTTAACGCTTCGCTCAGAATATTTTAACGATAATAAACAATTAAATCTCTACGCAACACAGCCTGTTGGCGGAAATGTTTTTTCAAATACTTTATCGGCAAATTTTAAAATTGAAGGCCTCACTTTCATCCCCGAATTCAGGCTCGATAAAGCAAGTGCCCCACTTTTTGTAAAACATTCAGGAGCGGCCACTAAAAGTGATGCAAGCTTTATTGCCGCAGTGGTTTATAAATTTTAAATCCCAAATTATTTTCAAATTTTAAATTCAGACACATGTTAGTAAAAAAACTGGTTGATCATCTGAGCAACAGAAATTCAGAAACATCACCATCAATGGTGCGATTAACAAAATCAGAAAAATGGCGTCTTGGGCTGACAATTTTCATGGGCAAAATCATCGGTGTTCTTTTAGTAATTATCGCAATGAAAATGCTGCCCGCTATGATTGCAACTCCTGCTTCTGCACAAGACACTTTTACTCCGCATGAAACTATATTAATGAATACTGCAAATACCATTTGGACTTTAATTGCAGCGTTTTTAGTGTTTGGTATGCAAGCCGGTTTTGTAATGCTGGAAGCCGGTTTTGCCAGAAAAAGAGAAACCGTAAATGTATTAATGGAATGCATTTTTGATACTTGTCTTTGTGGAATTCTTTTTTGGGCTATTGGTTACGCATTTATGTTTAGCAATGGAAATGGTTTCATTGGTTATCATTGGTTTTTCTTAATGGGCGCACCCGCTACTTATATGACAACAGGAATTCCCATCCTTGCACATTGGATATTTCAGTATGCTTTTGCCGATACCTGTTCAACAATTGTTTCAGGAGCTATGATTGGTCGCACAGGTTTTAGAGGTGATATTCTTTATAGTATTGGCATTACCGGGTTTATTTATCCCGTTATTGGACATTGGGCCTGGGGGCCAGACGGATTTTTAGCATTGATGGGTACACCCGGACATTTATTTGCTTCCCTGGGACAGGGCTTCAGAGATTTTGCCGGCTCAACAGTGGTGCATACAATCGGAGGAATTGCTTCACTTGCTGGTGCAATTGTTTTGGGGCCGCGATTAGGGAGGGTTTTTAAAAGAGACGGAGGAGGAATGCCATCGCCTCATAACCTGACTGTTGCGGCAGTTGGTGGCTTTATCCTCTGGTTTGGGTGGTATGGCTTTAATCCCGGAAGCACTCTTTCAGCAGTGGATATGCAGGGAATTGGCAGAGTAGCAACTAATACAACTCTCGCTGCCTGCGGAGGAGGTATTTCAGCTATGTTCTTTGCACTATGGTTTGGAGATACAAAAGGCAAATTTGATCTTGGCTTTACGATAAACGGATTTCTTGCAGGACTGGTAGCTATTACCTGTCCATGTTATTGGGTATCTCCCTTTGGAGCCATAATTTTAGGTGCCGTCGCTGGTGTTGTTGTATTCCTCAGCGTTAATTTATTGGAGTGGCTTAGGATTGATGACCCGATTGGAGCCGTTTCTGTGCATGGCCTCGCCGGCATTTGGGGTACTTTATCTCTAGGGCTTTTTGCAACAGGCCAATTTGGGGCGACAGGACCAACTGGCCCTGATAATTCTTCACCGGTAGCAGGTCTTTTTTATGGCGGCGGTACAAGTGTTTTTGAAGCACAATTAATAGGAAGTGCAACTATCACTATAGCTACCTTTGCTGTTGCATTCATATTGATGTGGGTAGTGAAACAATTGCCACATCCATGGAATTTAAGAGTAGAAGAAGAGGGCGAAATTATTGGCATTGACTTACATGAGCATGGAACCGAAGCATATTCAGAGCAGGAGGTTAGTGAAATGTCTTATTTGACAAGTGAAAGAATTAACCAATTAATGTAGCCACAAAATCAGAAAGGGACAGTTAGTGAAAAATAGCTGACGTCCCTTTCAAAATTTAATTTTCCGGCAAACAAAACACAATACAATTATTTTTCTGATTTACTGAAATACCTTTCATCCCTTAACCTGTAAATATTTTTGCTATCTTATTTAGAAATCCTGGTTTTTTACAAGTTTGAATTGCTTTTTCATTCCATTACTTCGTCCAATTGTTTTTCTATTTTTAAAATCGAATCCAAAATATCATTACTGATAATCTCTGATGTATTTTCCTTTAGTTGTGTTGCATACCAGATCAGCACCATTGAAATGTAGTCCTGCATGTCTTTTCCGGCAAATTGCGTTTTAAATTCAAGAATTTTTTCGTTGATTGTTTTTAAAACCTTTCGAACCATTTCTTCATCAGCAGGCAAAATTTTTATACGATAATTTCTATCGCCTATCACAATATTGAGTGGAATAAGTTCGTCGTTCGCCATCATTATTTATTTAGAATTGTAATGCATTTATCAATTGACCTGATATACCGATTGATACTTTTTTCAAAATCAATTTTTTCTTTTCCTTCGAGTTGCCCGGCAGATGTTTTTAAAATATTTACCTGTTGCAACAACTGTTCATTTTTTTCGATCAGTAATTTTTCATTCGAAACAAGTGCTTCATTTTCTTTCTTGAGCTGGTTATTTTCTTTCATCAGCAATGCATGTTTCTTCAGCAGCAGTTGCAGTTTTGATTGAATATTTTTTATATGAAGCTCTATGTTTTCAGGCATTCCGTCTTATTACTGCGTTTAATTTATTTTCAAGATTCGAAATAATTTTATTCATCATTGCTTCTATCTCATCATCGGTCATTGTTTTTTCTTTATCTAAAAAAGTAAAGTTAATGGCAAATGATTTTTTGTTTTCTCCTAATTTTTCGTTTTCAAAAACATCAAACAACTGAATATTTTTCAGTCTTTTTATTTGCAAAGATTTTACCACTTTTTCAATTTCCGCGTAAGATATTTTTTTATCAATAAGAATGGAAAGATCTCTTTGTACCTGTGGAAATTTTGAAACCGGATCGTAAGAAATATCGTTGGTGTTTGTCAATGAAATTAATTTTTCCCAATCAATATAAAGAGAATATACCGGCTGCTTGATCGAAAACATTTCAAGATCTTTTTTGGTAACTTTTCCTGCAAGCGCGATGGCCTTGCGGTTTACGGAAGCAAGCCAACATTCGTCAAATGAGTCTGCTAAAGCTTCATCAATTTCATAATTACTTAATCCTACTAAAGAAAAAATAGCTTCGCAAACTCCTTTTACAAAATAAATATCGGTTTTTCTTGCAGGCGAATTCCAGTTCAATTCATTTCTGTTTCCGGTAAAATACAAAGTGAGATTTGGAGTTTCGATATATTCATTTTCAACTACAGAATAAATTTTTCCAAATTCAAAAAACAGCAAATTATTATTTTTTCTGTTCAGATTATAGGCAATGCATTCCAGTCCGGTTGGTAACATATCCGGTCTCATTATATTCAATCCTTCGCTAAGACTGTTGATGATTTTTACAGTAGTGGAAAGGGTTTCAGCGTCAAAATATTTACTGTTCGTGATCGAGTTGGTAAAGATCTCATGAAACCCGTTTCCTGTTAGCCAGCCGGTAATCTTTTCTTTTATCAGTGCCTCGTTCAATTTTGGATCAATAGCCGGCATCATTGAAACATATTCAGGTATTTGAATATTATCTAATCCGTCAATTCGCATAATTTCTTCAACAATATCTGCGGGAATGCTGATATCAGGATTGCTAAAAGGAACTGCTACAGAGATGTGATCCATCGCTTCTCTTAAAATAGTAAAATTTAGAGAAGTTAAAATATCTCTGATCGTATCAGGATGATAATTTTTACCGCTTAATTTTTTCAAATATTGATAAGAGAGCGAAATTTCTTTTTTCTGTTTTGGTACAGGATACACATCAATAATGTCAGAAGCAATTTGGCCACCAGCCATCTGTCTGATCAACAGGGCGGCACGTTTTAGAGATTCCACCGTGTTTCCAATGTTGATTCCTTTTTCAAAACGAACCGCTGCTTCTGTTCTCAAATTGTGGAGGAGCATTGTTTTCCTGATGGAAGCCGGATTGAAAACAGCACTTTCTAAAAAAACATTAGTTGTTTGCTCAGAAACTCCACTTTCTACACCGCCAAAAACCCCTGCGATACACATCGGTTCATTGTTACCGTCGCAAATCATAATATCGTTGCTGCTCAGTTTACGCTTCTTTACATCAAGTGTAACAAACGGAGTTCCTTCAGGAAGTGTTTCGACGATTATTTTATTTCCTTTTATTTTATCAAGATCAAAAGCATGAAGTGGTTGCCCTGTTTCATGCAAAATAAAATTAGTGATGTCAACAATGTTGTTCACCGGACGCAGGCCAATACTTTTCAATTTATTTTGAAGCCATTGGGGCGAAGGAGCCACTTTGATTCCTGTAATACTCACTCCCGCATACCGCTCACAATTTTCCGGGTTTTTTATTTCCACTTTTACAGGCCGGGTGTGAGTATCGGCTTTGAAATGGTATTGAAAAGGAGAAATAACTTTTGTTCCTTTTTTAAAATGATGAGAAATATAAGCGCAAACATCTTTTGCAACACCAAGATGACTCATCGCATCCATTCTGTTAGGCGTAAGGCCTATTTCGAAAATCCAGTCATTATATAAATTATAAAAATCACTTAATGGCATTCCTGGTTTCGCTTTCTGGGGCAAAACAATAATTCCTTCATGACTGATTCCTAAACCAATTTCATCTTCCGCACACAACATTCCATTGCTTTCCACACCACGGATCTTTGCTTTTTTTATGGTAAAAGGTTCTCCTGAAGCAGGAAATAATTTTGTTCCAACTTGTGCCAACACTACTTTTTCGCCAGCCGCCACATTTGGAGCACCACAAACAATTTGCAACGTTTCACCATGACCGTTAGATACCGTTGTCACTTTTAATTTATCTGCATCGGGATGCTTTTCACAAGTAAGAACTTCGCCAATGATCAAACCTTCCAAACCATTTTTTACTTCCTCATATTTTTCCAAACTTTCCACTTCAAGACCAACGGAAGTAAGTATTTCAGCGATTTTTTGCGGATTCCCTGTAATTTTTGCAGTTGACTCATCTATAGGTAAATATTCTATCAGCCATTTGTAACTAATCTTCATGTAATTTTTTGTAAATTCTTCGTTTAATTTTTAAGAATCCCAAAAGTAAGAAAGAAGTCGATAGGAATTCGTGCTTCTGTTTTTTTTATAACATAGACACAGCCTCTATTTCATTAAAAAATAACTTATTTAGTTTTCGATTTTAAACAAATTTTTAGCCTTTATGCTAATCATTTTTAATGAAAAAAGAAAGAGCAAATCACAACTTTTTTTCTTCACACGCAAATGTGGATTTAACAATTAAAAATTGGGAAATTTTTTTTAGATTGTGGAAAACAGAAATAATTATGTTGATAACACCATGAGTTATGCGGATTTTAATGTGAATTGAATATGAATAAATATAAGCCGCAGACAATTTATTTTAATAGCTTTTTGTCCTTTATCTTAGCCGCCCGCTTTTGAAAATGGTTGAAAAACTAATTACTAAAATTTTAAAAAATTGCTCTGATTGAGAAATTAAAAATGGATCTTACTAACATCAATAAAGACAGAAAAGTCAGGAGAAAAACCACCTCTCTCGACCTTGGAACGATGGCATTTGGAAAAGTGCCGCCACAGGCAAAAGAACTGGAAGAAGCTGTTCTTGGAGCCATCATGCTGGAAAAAAATGCATTCGACGTTATTGTAGAAATTTTGACGCCGGAATGTTTTTATATTGAAGCGCATCAGCGGATTTTTCGAACAATGCAGGCTTTACAACAAAAAAATTCACCTATTGATTTATTAACCGTTGTAGAAGAATTAAAATTTCGCGAAGAACTGGATCTTATCGGCGGTCCGTTTTATGTGACGAAATTGACCAACGCCGTCTTTTCATCAGCAAATATTGAAATTCATGCGCGAATTATTCTTCAAAAATTTATTCAGCGCGAATTGATCAAAATCAGCGGCGAGATCATTGGGGACGCATATGAAGATAGCACTGATGTTTTTGATTTGCTGGATATGGCCGAGTCAAAATTATTTGACATTACCAACAAACATTTGAAACGGGATTATGCAAGTATAGATTCCGTGTTGGTAAAAACAATTCAAAGAATTGAAGATCTGAGAACACGACAGGATGAAATTACCGGTGTTCCGACTGGTTTTGAATCTATTGACAAAGTCACTTATGGTTGGCAGCCAAGTGATCTGATTGTTTTGGCTGCTCGTCCTTCTGTTGGTAAAACCGCTTTTGCTTTGAATCTTGCGCGAAATGCGGCGCTTCATCCTACCAAGCCTACCCCGGTTGGTTTCTTTTCATTGGAAATGAGCGCCAGTCAACTCGTTCAAAGAATTTTAAGTGCTGAAAGCGGAATTCTTCTGGAAAAAATTGCTCGCGGAAGGCTGGAGCAACATGAAATGGAAGAGCTTTATAAAAAAGGAATTAACCGGCTCTCCTCTGCACCGATTCATATTGACGACACAGCTGCTTTAAATATTTTTGAATTAAGAGCGAAATGCAGAAGGCTTAAAAATAAGCACAATATTGGTTTGATCATCATTGATTATCTGCAGTTGATGAGTGGCACCGGTGAAAACCGAAATGCTAATCGTGAGCAGGAAATCAGCCGCATTTCAAGAGATCTGAAAGGTCTTGCAAAAGAGTTACAGGTTCCGATTATTGCACTCAGCCAGTTGAGCCGTGAAGTAGAAAAAAGAAAGGAAGGAAGTAAGATTCCGCAGTTGAGCGATTTGAGAGAATCCGGTGCTATTGAGCAGGATGCAGATATGGTTGTGTTCCTTTATCGTCCCGAATATCATGACATTCATGCGAATGAAATGGGCGAATCTACAAAAGGTGAAACCCAGGTTCGTATTGCCAAACATAGAAATGGTCAATTGGAAACCATCACATTAAAAGCATTATTACATATTCAAAAATTTGTTGAAAGCGACGAAAATGATTTTGGAAATCCTTTTCCTCCCGGAAATTTTAAACCGGTAAAAGATTTGGATGGAAGCGGTGGCGCTAAACTTTATTTCCAGGCAGGAAGCAAAATGAACAATGAAGAATTTGATGAAAATGCACCTTTTTAATTTCGTTTTCTGAAACCGAAAAGCCCGGTCCTTAAAAAAATTTTGCGAATGGCATCACCCTTTTTTTTCGAAGAAAATTTATCATCCTCAGATGAATTTATTTTAGGCGAAGAAACTTCACGACATATTGTTCAGGTGTTGCGAATGAAAGAAAATGAAGAAATTATTTTAACTAACGGTAATGGACAAACGAAAACAGCGCAGATTGTTTTTCCTGATAAAAAAAAGACGAAAGTAAAGGTTGTTCACAGCGAATTTAACGAACCTCCAAAACCAAAAACTGCCATTGCTATTTCTCTGATCAAAAACAATAACCGTTTTGAATGGTTTTTAGAAAAAGCAGCAGAGATAGGTATTTCAGCGATCATTCCAATGATTTGTAAACGCACAGAAAAGATTCATTTCAGGCTTGAAAGAATGAAATCAATTTTAATAAGTGCAATGTTGCAAAGTCAACAGTCATGGCTACCCGAAATTTCTGAACCGGCAAAGTTTTCCGATGTAATAAAGAATGAAAAGTTTGATCAGAAGTTTATTGCTCATTGCATCGATAAAGAAAAGAATGAATTGAAAAATGTGGTGGAAGAATATTCTTCAAGGATAATTTTAATCGGACCTGAAGGAGATTTCACAGAAGAAGAAATTGAAAACGCGATTGAGC
Source organism: Hanamia sp. (assembly GCA_035606215.1). Taxonomy (GTDB): domain Bacteria; phylum Bacteroidota; class Bacteroidia; order Chitinophagales; family Chitinophagaceae; genus Ginsengibacter. Next base: position 32,822 of record DATNFV010000063.1, on the reverse strand, counting down.
AAAATTATCTTCCGGTAAGTTTAGGAGCAACCAGGCTGCGTACTGAAACCGCGGGATTGGTAGCGGCGGTTTTTCTTGTTTAATATAGCTAAAAAGAAATCAACATTATTTCTTTCTTTACTGATTATATCTGTTTAAAAACTCCGTTTAATTTTAAGCTTTTTGTAATTGCAGTTTCTATTTCAATAATATTTTGTGTTGCTATATTTGCAGCCTTATGGCAAACGAAACCAATAATTTTAGCGAAATCATCGCCCATTGCAAAGAATACGGATATATCTTCCCTTCCAGTGAAATTTATGACGGCCTTAGTGCAGTATATGATTACGGGCAAAACGGTGCACAATTAAAAAAGAATATCCGCGATTATTGGTGGAAAAGCATGACGCAACTTCGCGACAATATTGTCGGAATTGACGCTGCCATTTTTATGCATCCGCTTACATGGAAAGCAAGCGGCCATATTGATAATTTCAGCGATCCGATGATTGATAATAAGGACAGCAAAAAACGTTATCGCGTTGATCATCTGATAGAAACTTTTGCAGATGAACAGGCCGCTACAGGAAATGGAGAGCTTGCAAAAGAAATTATTTCTTCCATGGAAAAATTATTGTCTAAAGACGATTACTCAGGATTAAAAAACTTAATCGAAGAAAATAAAATAAAATGCTCTGTCAGCGGAACCTGCAACTGGACCGATGTCCGGCAGTTCAATTTAATGTTTGATACAAAATTGGGCAGCATTTCCGGAGAAGCCGATACTATTTATTTACGTCCGGAAACAGCGCAGGGAATTTTTGTAAACTTTCTGAATGTTCAAAAAACAGGAAGAATGAAAATTCCTTTCGGAATTGCGCAAACCGGAAAAGCCTTTAGAAATGAAATCGTTGCACGCCAGTTTATTTTTCGGATGCGGGAGTTTGAGCAAATGGAAATGCAGTTTTTTGTTCGCCCCGGCACAGAAATGGAATGGTACAATTACTGGAAGGCAGAAAGATTAAAATGGCACAAAAGCCTTGGCATTCCTGCAGAAAAACTACGTTATCATGATCATATAAAGCTGGCGCATTATGCCAATGCCGCTGTAGATATTGAATTTGAATTTCCATTTGGTTTTAAAGAACTCGAAGGCATTCATTCACGCACCGATTTTGATTTGAAGCAACACCAGGAACTCAGCAAAAAGAAATTGCAATATTTTGATAACGAGTTGAAAGCAGATGGAAAACCTTACGGAAATTATATCCCATACGTAGTGGAAACTTCTGTTGGCTTAGACCGTTTGTTCCTCACTGTTTTAAGCATGTCTTATACAGAAGAAAAATGGACAAAAGAAGATGGAAGTGAAGACAGCCGTGTCGTTTTAAGAATTCCTCCCAAAATTGCTCCTTACAAATTGGCCATTCTTCCTTTGGTAAAAAAAGATGGATTGGCGGAAATCGCCAAAGATTTATTTGATGATTGTAAAGAAAGCTTCTATACTTTTTATGAGGAAAAAGACAGTATTGGCAAGCGTTACAGAAGAATGGACGCGATTGGAACACCTTTTTGTGTTACCATAGATCATCAAACAAAAGATGATCAAACCGTTACTATCCGTTATCGTGATACAATGATGCAGGAAAGGATTTCACTCTCTGAAGTAAGAAAAATTGTGAATCAGAAAATACAGGAGTAAATTTTATTGTTGCCTTTTTCTTTGTATAATAAGTGCGAAAAAATTAGAAAGAAAAACTCCGATAGCAGCTCCAATTACCAACAACGTAATTACATGAATTGCGCGGATGCAATCTGAATTCGTCAATCTTTGAAAATTAAAAACAGAAATAATGATGACGAAAAGTGAGATCATCATTGCACGGCTGTGGCTTCTTCTCATAAAATTAATTTAGTTTTTTTACAAAATTGGGTTTATAGTAAAAAAGGGAATATTTCTAATTTTTTATTTCCTTTTTCTAAAAAACACTCTCTATCCATAGGATTCAAGGTGAATACATTTTCGGTCATATCCGAGTTCCGCAATCTTTTTTCGCGCATCATCTATCATAAATTTCCAGCCACATAAATAAAACCCGGCAGGTTTCAGGTTACTGATATTTTCACAAGCTTCATTATTCCTTTTACAGATCTCTTCATAGAGATCATGAACATAACCAGTATGACCGTTCCATTTTTCGCGGCTTAAAGTCGGTAAATAGTAGAAGTTACTTATTTCATTTTCCAGCTCTTTCATTTCATCATAATAAAGCAAATCTTTTTGTGTGCGGCAGCCATAAACTAAATAAAGATTTTTATGAGAGATGTGGTGCAATTTCACATCATTCAACATACTTCTGAATGGTGCAATACCAGTTCCGGTACAAATAAAAAAAATATCTTTTTCAATATTGTCAGGCAAAATAAAATTGCCAAGAGCACCGCGAAACATAAGTTCAGAGCCAACTTTAACTTCGTTAAATAAATAAGTTGACCCTGCCCCGCCCTCCAGCAAAACAATTACCAGTTCATAAACGTTCGTTCCATCAGGCCAGCTGGCAATTGAATAGCTGCGCCATCGTTTATTTTTTTGTTCGTGAATCGGAAGATCAAGCGTTACAAATTGTCCGGCTTTAAAATTGAAAGAATCAACTTCATTTACACGAATAAAAAAACGTTTCGTATTGTAAGTTTCATCTTCGATACGAATGACAGTTCCTGTACTCCAGCTTTCTAAAGACATGAAGATAATTTTAGGGAAAATACAACCGATATTTTGAATGAAAAATTAAAAATCAAAAAGATGTTATAAATGCTTTTAGAACCCGTGAAAGGTGAAAATTAATTTGAAACCGTTTAACTTTGCATTTCTCAGAAAAAGGACGCTGGATGAATCTTGATGTGTTGACGAATTATTATTCAAATGATCCCCGCATTTTTACGATTGCGGATAAGATTCTATTGTCCGAACCACAGCACATCCATCTTTCAGGCCTTCATGGAAGCGCTTCCCAGTTTATTTTTTCAGCGGTTTTTAATCATTCCATTGCTTCACAGGTCAACCATCTCGTGATTTTAAGAGATGCTGAGGAAGCTGCCTATTTTCATAATACAATTGAAAATATCACAGGAGCTCTTGATCTTTTTTATTTTCCATCTTCTTTTAAAAACAAAAAGAATTTTCATCTGCTCAACAGCAGCCATGTAATGCTTCGAACTGAAGCGCTTACCAAATTAAGCACAGGAGGAAATAAAAAAGTTTTGGTCACATATCCCGAAGCGCTCTTTGAAAAAGTGGTGTTGTCCAAAACACTTTCTCAAAATATTATTTCTTTTAAACAAGGCGATACGATAAAAATGGATGAACTGCTGGGACGCTTTGTGGATTATGGTTTCAGCAGAAATGATTTTGTTTATGAGCCAGGGCAATTTGCTGTTCGCGGAGGCATTCTTGATATTTATTCCTATGGAAATGAAAAGCCATACCGTATAGAATTATTCGGAGATGAAATTGACAGCATTCGTTTGTTTGATCCCGAAACACAGCTGAGTGAACGAAAACTTTTGCAGGTAAATATTATTCCAAATGTTGAAACACAATTTACAACGGGAGAAAAAGTTTCGCTTTTAAATTTCCTGCCTGATAATACTGTTGTATGGAGTGAAGATTGGGAATTTATTAAAGAGATGATCGGGAAACAGGAAGAAGATCTGAAAGAAGCGTTATCAGGAAACAGAAAAGAGATACAGGTCAATAAAAGCCGGCAGGAGGATGAAGATGAGTTAAATGAAATCAAAGACGTTTCAGAAAAAGATTTCGTTTGTGCATCACTGTTACAGGAACAGATCCAACAAAGACACACCATTGAGTTTGGTAATAAAAAATATTTCTCAGAAGGAAATGATATTCATTTTTCAATTGAACAGCAACCTGCGTTCAACAGGCAGTTTAAACTGCTTATTGAGAATTTAAAATCATTTGAAACAAAGAAATATAACATTTTCATTTTCGCTGAAAATCCAAAGCAACTTGAGCGTTTGCATTCAATTTTTACAGATCAGAATACACAAATAAATTTCGTTCCTATTCCTGTTTCTATTCATGAAGGTTTTATTGATAACGATTTGAAAATAGTTTGCTATACGGATCATGAAATTTTTCAGCGCTATCACAAATACCGTGTCAAACAGGCTTTTAGCAAGAACAAAGCACTTACTTTAAAAATGTTGCGCGAATTGCAACCCGGCGATTATGTAACGCATATTGACCATGGAGTTGGCGTATTCAGTGGATTACAGAAGATTGAAACGAATGGTGTAACGCAGGAAGCTGTGAGAATTCTTTATAAAGACAGAGATCTTTTATATGTAAACATTTCGTCGCTTCATAAAATAAGCAAGTACAGCGGAAAGGAAGGAACGATTCCTAAAATGAATAAATTAGGAAGCGATGTTTGGAATAAATTAAAAGACAAAACCAAAAAACAGGTAAAAGATATTGCCACCGACCTTATCAAATTATACGCTGAAAGAAAGAGCCACAAAGGTTTTGCGCATTCTCCTGATAATTATATGCAAACTGAACTGGAATCTTCATTTCTTTATGAAGACACACCGGATCAGAGCAAAGCAGTTACTGATGTAAAAGTGGATATGGAAAAAGAATCGCCCATGGATCGCCTGATCTGTGGCGACGTCGGTTTTGGAAAAACAGAAGTGGCAATCAGGGCTGCTTTCAAAACGTGTTTAGATGGCAAACAGGCTGCAGTATTGGTTCCTACAACGATCCTTGCGTATCAGCATTATAAAACTTTCAGTGAAAGATTGAGTGATTTTCCTGTAACCGTCGATTATCTGAATCGTTTTAAAACGTCGAAAGAAAAGAAAGAAACTTTAAAAAAATTAGAAGAAGGAAAAATTGATATCATCATCGGCACACATGCTCTATTGAGCAAAGATGTGAAGTTTCATGATCTTGGATTGATGATCATTGACGAAGAGCAAAAATTTGGTGTGGCAGCAAAAGAAAAATTAAAACAACTACGTACAACCGTTGATTCTCTCACACTAACGGCAACGCCTATCCCGAGAACCTTGCAATTCAGTTTGATGGGTGCAAGAGATCTTAGCATTATCAATACTCCGCCACCAAACCGTCAGCCAATACAAACGGAAGTACATGTTTTTAACCAGGAATTTATCCGCGATGCGATTTATTATGAGGTAGAAAGAGGTGGCCAGGTTTTCTTTATTCACAATCGTGTTCAGGGCTTACAGGAAATGAAAACATTAATCCAGGGATTGTGTCCTGATCTCAGCATTGCTTATGCCCACGGCCAATTGGAGGGAGCCAAACTGGAAGAAACGATTCTCGATTTTATAGAGCACAAATATGATGTATTGATCTGTACTAATATCGTTGAAAGCGGTGTTGACATTCCTAATGTAAATACGATCATTATTAATAATGCGCATCATTTTGGGCTAAGTGATCTTCATCAGCTTCGGGGAAGAGTTGGACGCAGCAACAAGAAAGCATTTTGTTATTTGCTTTCTCCGCCGATGAGTACACTTACACCTGACAGCCGAAAACGTTTGACAACTTTAGAACAATACAGCGATCTGGGAAGCGGCTTCCAGATTGCAATGCGTGATCTTGACATTCGTGGTGCAGGAAATCTTCTGGGTGGAGAACAAAGTGGTTTTATTGCTGAAATTGGTTTTGAAATGTATCAGAAAATTCTTGATGAAGCCATTCGTGAATTGAAGAGAAAGGAGTTTAAGGATTTGTTCAAAGAAGAAATCCAAAAGCAGGATGACTATGTTTCTGATTGTACGATTGATACCGATCTTGAAATTTTAATTCCTGATGAGTATGTTGAAAATATTACAGAAAGATTAAGCCTTTATTCAAGATTAGACAATGCACCCGACAGTGGTGACGGAGAAAAGGAGTTACAGGATCTGCATAAAGAAATGATTGATCGTTTTGGTCCGGTTCCCCGCCAGGTTGAAGATCTTTTTACAACAGTCCGTTGCAGAAAAATTGCTGTGGAATTAGGTTTCGAGAAGATGATTTTGAAAAATGAAACATTAAAATGCTTTTTTGTCGCTAACCCCGAATCTCCTTATTTTACCAGCAATGTTTTTGAAAAAATCCTTGATTTTATTCAAACAAAAACGAATAAGGCAAAACTAAAGCAAGTAGGAAAGAACGGAATTTTAGTGGTGCAGGATATCGATAGTATGAAAGGACTTTATCATTTTCTAAAACAAATGAAACAAAATGTAATTGCTGAAGTAGTTTCAGAATAAAATCTTTTTCGCATAAGCATCTCTGTCAGCTTTCCTTCAATAATCTTTCAATTCGTTCGCTGAGTGTTTCATAACCGGTATACCCTTCTGACACCATATAGAACTTTCTTTCTTTCACCTGCAGAAATACAGTGGGAAAACCTGACACATTCAATTGTTTGCAAAAAGAAAACTCATTGTAAGCCTGTTCTTTGTATTCTTCTTCATTTAATTTTTCAAAGAATTCCTCTGCGGGAATATTGTATTTATCCAGCAATAAACGATAAGCTTCATTATCAGTAAGATCGCGTCCTTCGAAATGAAGTGCATATTGCAAGTCTGCAGCAAAGCTTACTTGTTTACCAGGGAAATAATCTTTAAAAACACATAATGCAATCGCAGGCTTTTCTGAGCTTGGAAACCAATCGCTTATTTCCGGATGCTTAATGTGCCATAAATAATCTTCACCAAATTTGATTCCGGTGGTTTCTTCAATTTTATGATAAATGCCTTCAATATATGAAGCTGTAGCGCTGATCGGAACCGGGTTTTCTGTTAATATCATTCCTCCCGAAATTACTTCAAATTCAAGCCTGTCTTTATATTCAGAGTTAATTTTTTTTATTACCTGGCTGAAGCCGTAACACCAATCGCAATAAGCATCATAACAATAAATCAGTATAGCCATTTTAATCTTCTCTTTTAAAAATTTCCTTCGTCAATAAGCCTGCCGGAATTCAAATCTTTACAATCAGGTTAAATTAAATTACTCCTTAAAAAGACCCTCATTGCTGAAGGTTTTTTTATTTCGCCAATCGAGTTAAATGCCTAAAACTTCTTTCAGTTTTGCATATCCTGCTTTGCTTACCGGCAGTTTTGCTCCGGTATTCAGCAATAATAAATGCCCGTCTTTTTCATAAGGATCAATACGGGTTATCAATTGTGTATTGACAATGTAGGACCGATGAACTCGAACAAAATGATAAGGACTTAATGATTGTTCAAAAAAATTCATCGTCCTCTTTTTTAAAAATGTTCCTTCTGCGGTTACAATTTTCACATAATCATCCGATGCCTCGAGGTAATCAATTTTATTTACCGGAATAATTTTTATTTTATTTCCATCTTTTACCACAACACGATTTTGTTGTGAAGGTGTTTGTGCCGCTGCTTCGATTACCTGCTGCGTTTGTTGGGAATTCTGATGTTGCAAATACTTTTGAATTGCCTTCTCAAACCGCTCTTTGCTAAAAGGCTTTAATAAATAATCAACTGCGTTCGATTCAAAAGCTTTTATGGCAAATTCGTCGAAAGCAGTAGTGAAAATAACTGCCGGCGGCGCTTCTATCAGTTCCAGCATTTCAAATCCATTGATCTTCGGCATTTGAATATCTAAAAAAATCAGATCCGGCTGGTATTGCTGAATTGCTTTTATGCCTTCAAAACCATCCTGGCATTCAGTGATTAATTCTGCACCAGGAATTGTTTTAAGATATTCCTTTACAATTTCCCTCGCCAATGGTTCATCATCAATTATTATTACTTTCATTTTCTTCTTTTTGTAAATTGAAAAATTCAGGATTCTAATTTTCCATTGCTTTCAACAAAAACTCTTTCAGTTTTTATTGCATCGATCTGAGGAATCAAAATTGTTGTCATGAATATTTCTTTATCTTTTTTTATGGTTAACAGGTCATTTCTTGCAAACAAAAGAAATAATCTTCGCCGAATCGATGAAAGCCCGAAGCCCGTTCCCTTCAAAGGCTGCGATGTTTCAGGATCAAAAGGATTTTCAACAACAATCTTTAAATTATTTTCTTCGGTCGTTGCATCTAATTTGATCAAAATATCGCCTGTCGTATCATATAATCCAAATTTTATGGCATTCTCCACAACCGGCTGCAAGAGCAGCGCAGGCACTTTCATTGAAAGAATTTCATCTATGTAATTTATCTCTGTTTGTAAACGATGGCCAAATCTTACTTTTTCTATTTCAAGATACAACTCAAGATATTTTAATTCTTCCTCCAGCGAATTCCATTGATGTTCGTCTTTTCTTAAAGTGCCACGAAAAAAATCGCTCAATTGCTGAATCATATGCCTCGCCTTATCAGGATGAGAGCCGGTAAGAGCGCTGATGGAATTTAAGCTATTGAATAAAAAATGCGGCTGCAATTGTTGACGAAGTTTAAAAAGCTCTGCATCCTTTGAAAGTTTTTCAGACTCTGTTTTTCTTTTATCCATTTCTTTTTGCTCCTGTTGGCTGTACCACAATAAACTAAACATGCTTATACTGCTTATCAAAAGATAGCCCGCCCCAAACCTGATTCCCCACGACGTACGAATTACCTGTACATAATGATCGGTCTCAGGAAAAATCATCCACATAGCTGCCTGTAGAGCAAGCATCCATAAAAAGCTTGCTGTAAGACTTACCACAAGAATATACCAATATTTTTCTGCGCGTGGCAGATAATATTTCATATTGTTGCTGATAAAAAAACAGCATATTGCCAGAAGAACATTGCTGATGATACTGTCGCTGACCGAATGCAATTCATCAATGTTCAATTGCCTGAGCATAATATATTGCAACAACATCCATACAAGCCACCAGGCAGCAAAAAAATATCGCAAGCGTTTATCAGATAAAATTGAGTTGGCCAAACTTCAAGATTTTTAATTCATTTGAAACGTTTTTTGCAAACAATTCCCGTGTAAATAATTGGCGCGTTTGCTGACGCTTTTGATATAAGCTTCTGCATCTTCTTCTTCACAAATCTTTGAATATAATTCAATGCCATCAATCAAATTATCCAGCGGATGCAATTCTGCAACATCAATGAATTTCCAATGCACCGGTTTTAATTCATTGTTCAAAAAATGATCTTCTTCTGTATCGCCCATTATCCTTGCCTTTTGAAAAGCATGCATATCATCTTCTGCTTCTATCAGCCTTAGCTGTTCATCAAATTGAGGTGTATGATTTCCATCGCCACACACAATTCTGTAAACAATTTTTGCAAGATACCATTTCATAAAAGTGAATTTATAAGATGAAAAAATTATTTTAATAATTAGTAACTTCTATTCCGCCAAAGACGCAGGCGCCTTTCAGCACAATTTTTTTATCCGTGTCGGGAAGGCTGTTACTGAAAGTTCTTTTATCTTCCACCCCGCCGAACACTGCAGAAATCTCATTTTTTACATCCCAGTTGGAAGGGATAATTAATTTCGTTCCACCAAAAACATTGTTCACTTCAAGTTCTATGGGTTGCTGAATATCTGCATGCATAAAATTTATTTCAGAGCCGCCCATGAAGCTTACAATTTCGCCGCCTTTAAAATTTTTTGACTGCACATTTTTTTTTATTCCTCCGAATACTGCTACCACATCGAGGTATTCTGAATTATCATCAGACGAAGAAACAGGTTCACTTTTAAAATTATCGTGTGCGGCTATGTTCATTCTTTCCCAGCGACGGCTTCTTCTGCTGCAGCCATGAGATCGTGGCCGCAGGATAAAGATGATTCCAACACTTATGAGGATGATAGGTACGATATAATTATGAAAATCGATTCCCGGAATTTGTTCATCCAAAAGAAAAACAGCGCCAATCAAAATCATGATCATTGCTCCCGGATTATGAAATTTACTTTTAACGCCAATCAGTAATCCGATGGCAATTAAAAGTACCGGCCATGTAAATATCCAGCCCGGAATTGGTGCGCCCATTTTATATCCGAGCAGCAGGATTCCTGCGATTACAAGAATTAATCCGCTCCAAATTCTTGATCTTTTATTTCTGTTGTACATCTCAATATTATTTGGTTCCATCCTAATAATTTTTATATTTTTTTAAATTCATAACGCAAAAATATTCCTGCGATAAAGCTCTTAAAAGAGGCATTAGGCTTAAGTAAATAAATTGTCGGTAAAGGGTTTGAAACGGTCGGTAAAAATCGTTGAATCATTTTTTCTACAACTACATTTGCAAACATGGCACAAAAAAAATTACAAAGATTCGCAGAGCTTGATACCTTTCCCAACGTTTTGCAATTCCCTGAAAACATGAAAGGAAAGTGGGAGCAATTTTTTAAAAACAATCATCCCGTTACCCTTGAACTGGCCTGTGGCAAAGGCGAATATGCAAATGGACTCGCACAACTTTATCCTGAAAAAAATTATATTGGTGTTGATATAAAAGGCAACAGGCTTTGGGTGGGAGCAAAATTTGCTTTGAAAAGCGATTTAAAAAATGTGGCTTTTTTAAGAACGCAAATTGATAAGATAACTAATTATTTTTCTACAGAAGAAGTAGATGAAATATGGATCACATTTCCGGATCCGCAGCTTCGCTTGTCGAAGGCCAAGAAAAGATTAACACATCCCAGGTTTCTAAGATTGTACCAACAAATTTTAAGGCAAGCCGGAAAAATTCATTTAAAAACCGATTCGCCGGATCTGTACCATTTTACAAAAACAGTTATTGAATTATATCACCTTCCGATTCATTCTGATATGAACAATGTTTATCAGGAAGCAAATCTATCTCCCGAACTGGCGATCCAAACTCATTATGAAAAACTTGATATTGCAAAAAGTAATTCGATTTTTTATTTGTGTTTTTCTTTGCCTGAAACTATTAAAAATATTGACGCTTTACTTCTTCAGCATCTAAAGAAAATTAAGAATGAGCAATGACTTAAAAGAAGGAATTGATTTTTATTTTAATGAATCAGGGTTAATGGTTTTTACGAAAGAATACCATTTGAAAAGAGGATATTGTTGTGGCAAGGGCTGCCAGAATTGCCCTTATGATTATGAAAATGTTGCAGATGAGAAAAGAAAAAAATTATTGCAAAAGAATCGCGAAGGAAAGAAGCAGCAATGACTTTTACGCCGAAGACATTTCCATTAACTCCATTACTGTGTTCCAGTTCCTGGTAGTAGCCGATACTTTCAGTTTCTTTTCAAAAAACTGATTCGACAGTTTGGTTTCTCCATAGCTTTCGGGAATGCGGAGATAAATTTCTTTGCCTGAGATAACAAACTGATCAGGCGAAAAGTCAATATTTTCAATTGTTTCAACAGCTGTTTTCGCCGGAATTTCTGAAAGAAACGTAACATGCAATTTCTTTACATCGATATTTTTTTGTTTTAAAAAAGGATTGGAAGAAACGATTTTCTTCATTTCATCCGAACTTCTGACGATAACCGGAACCTGGAAATTGTAATTTTTAAAAATTGCTTCTTCAATTTTTTTCGCAATGTGCAGATCGGTAATTTTTTCATTGCTTTTAAAAACAACATTTCCGCTTTGGATATAAGTAGCAATATCTTTAAATCGCAGACTTTCATAAAGCGCTTTTAAATCGGCCATCAAAATTTTCTTCTGACCGCTAACGTTGATACCTCTTAAGATTGAAATAAAAGTTTGCAAGGGATATATTTTCAGATAGCTAAAATCGACTTTTTGAAACAATTAACAAGCTTAAAAAAAATAGTTTTAAATCAATTTTTGTTTCAAATCAAAAATCTCTATTTTTGCACCCCCGAAAAGGGAAAATGAGGTTCTTTTTTATGGTCTTATTCCTCCTTAGCTCAGTTGGTTAGAGCATCTGACTGTTAATCAGAGGGTCGCTGGTTCAAGTCCAGCAGGGGGAGCAAAAGGGTTTCAGAAATGAAACCTTTTTTTATTGCACAAACCCTTCTTTTTTTAGGTATTACCCCTTAATTTTCGTACATTTGCATATAATTTTCTTTTAAACTAAATTGTTTTTATCCCCCTTAATATGGCAGAAGATACCGCAGAATTAACAATCCCTAAAATTGATGGTTATGGTGCAGACAGTATTCAGGTTCTTGAAGGACTTGAGGCTGTAAGAAAACGTCCGGCAATGTATATTGGTGATGTCGGAACCAAAGGTTTCCATCACCTGGTTTATGAAGTTGTTGATAACTCAATCGATGAAGCTCTTGCAGGCTTTTGTACCGAAATTAATGTTACCATTAACGAAGACAATTCTATTACTGTCGAAGATAACGGACGTGGAATTCCTACAGGCATTATGAAGAAGGAAGGCCGCAGCGCTTTGGAAGTGGTCATGACAGTATTGCACGCTGGTGGAAAGTTTGATAAAAATACTTATAAAGTCAGCGGTGGTTTGCATGGCGTTGGTGTAAGTTGCGTGAATGCGCTTAGTACCGAATTTCATGTAGTTGTAAACCGGGAAGGAAAAACATTTGAACAGGAATATTGCAAAGGAATTCCGCAATACCCTGTTCGTGAGATTGGAACCAGCGATCAAACAGGAACAAAAATTCGTTTTCTCCCTGATCCTTCTATTTTTATTGTTTCCGTTTATAATCGCGAAATCCTTGAAGGAAGATTAAGGGAACTCGCTTTCCTCAATAAAAAAATCAGGATCATTCTCAATGATCTGCGTGAGAAAAATGAAGAAGGGAAAACATATTCAAAAACATTTTATAGCGAAGGCGGTATCACAGAGTTCGTTGGACTAATTGATAAAAATGGTAATCGCGCATCTTTGCTACCTTCTGTAATTTATTGTGATGGTTTTGATGACACAAGCAACGTTACTGTTGAGGTGGCGCTTATGTATAATACCAGTTACCAGGAACATCTTTTCAGTTATGTAAATAATATTAATACGATAGAAGGAGGTACGCATGTTTCGGGCTTTCGCCGTTCTATCACCCGTGTTTTTAAGAGTTATGGTGAAAAAGAAGGCATGTTTGAAAAAGCAAAAGTTGAAATTGAGGGTGATGACTTTCGCGAAGGATTAACGGCTGTTATTTCAGTAAAAGTTCCGGAGCCGCAGTTTGAAGGACAAACAAAAACAAAGCTTGGAAATAATGAAGTGATGGGCGTTGTAGATTCTACTTTAAGCAAAGTTTTAACGGCTTATCTTGAAGAAAATCCAAAAGATGCGAAGACAATTATTCAGAAAGTAATTTTAGCCGCACAGGCAAGGGCAGCTGCGAAAAAAGCGCGTGAAATGGTACAACGCAAAAGTGTGCTTTCCGGCGGTGGCTTACCGGGAAAACTGGCAGATTGCAGTGATAAAGATCCTTTCCGTTGCGAATTATTTCTTGTTGAGGGAGATTCTGCGGGAGGAACCGCCAAACAGGGAAGAGACAGAAGCTACCAGGCTATTCTTCCTCTTCGTGGTAAAATTCTGAACGTTGAAAAAGCGATGGAGCATAAAATTTATGACAACGAGGAAATCAGGAATATGTTTACTGCCCTGGGCGTAAAAATCGGCACACCCGAAGATCCGAAAGCGCTGGATCTCAGCAAACTTCGTTATCATAAGTTGATTATAATGACCGATGCCGATGTGGATGGAAGCCATATCGCAACGCTGATCCTTACTTTCGTTTTCAGATATATGAAAGAGCTGGTAGAGCAGGGATTTGTTTATCTCGCCCAGCCTCCTTTGTATCTTTTGAAAAAAGGAAAAGAGCAGGCTTACGCCTTTAATGATGAGGACAGGAAAGCGTGGATCCAGCAAGTGGCATCAGGAAAAGAAGATACTGTTCATATTCAGCGGTACAAAGGTTTGGGAGAAATGAACAGTGAGCAACTTTGGGAAACAACCATGAATCCGGCCACACGGACATTGAAACAAGTAACCATTGACAGCATCGTTGAAGCAGACGGGGTTTTCAGTATGCTGATGGGCGACGATGTTCCCCCACGCAGGGAGTTTATCGAAAACCATGCAAAGTATGCAAGACTGGATGTGTAACTGATCATAAAAAATTCTGTAAAAAGCTTCTTCTAAAAAGGAGCTTTTTTGTTTTAGTAAAGTAATTTTTTTTTGATCGACATGATTATCAGAAATAGAAAGTTTGTTTTTCATTCCATGATGTAATATTGCATATTCATCAACTAATTTTTATGAAGAAACCCCAAATATTAGTCCTTTTGTTTTTGATGGTTAGTTTTAAAACTTATTCGCAGGTTGATTATCCGGTTTTTTCTAATAGAACCATTATTAATCCCGCTGACAGCCAGAAGCTTTCTTTTAATTTATATAATCTGAATTATATCAATAATACCGAATGGTTTGGGAATATTCCTTTGAGCGGAACGCTGTTCGGATACCAGATCATTCCTGAATTGGAATACCAGGTGTCGCCGAAGTTTTTTATAAAAGGTGGCATTTATTTGCAAAAAGAATTTGGACGTCCCAACTATACTACGATCGCTCCAACTTTTGAGGTAAAATATCGCGCAAAGCATTCTTCCTACATTCTCGGAAATTTAGAAGGCGGAACGGATCATGGCTACATAGAACCTCTTTATGATTATAAAAATAATATCAATGAACGCCTGGAAAATGGCTTCCAGTTTTTAGTAGATACCAAACCATATAACCATGATTTCTTTATCAACTGGCGTCGTGCGATTCATCCGGGGGATGATTTTAAAGAAGAATTTGATATTGGCTATGTTTCGAATCTGAACGTTGTTAATAAAAACAGGTGGGATTTTCATATTCCTATCCAGCTGATTTATTCTCACAAAGGCGGACAATATGATAGCTTGCATACGCCGCTGCAATCGCTAACTAATTTTGCTACGGGCACATCAGTTACTTACCGTGTAAACACGAAGCTTTTCCAGAAAATAGTTTTCGAAAATTATTATGTGAATTACAAAGATATCTCAGGTCAAAAAAGACAGCCATTTAGTGAAGGCAACGGATTTTTATCGCACCTTTTATTTCAGTTTAAAAACATTGGGATCGATTTGAGGTATTGGAATGCGGAAGGATTTATCGGACCCCGCGGAATGGCTTTGTTTCAATCAATCTCTGAAAAATATCCCGGACTTGTAGAAAAACACCGCGAGCTTTTGATCGCCAGCTTTATTTATGATAAAGAAATCTATAAAAATCTATTTTTTGATTTCAGGATCATTCCTTACAAAGATTTTATTGAAAAAATTTCCAGCGGAACCGGGCTAGAATATTCCTACGAAATGTATTTGAAATATGTACTAAAACTGAACCTTGTTAAAGTAAGAAATTCACTTGATTTTTAATATTTATAAATGTTAGGAAATATATAACGTGAAATAAGTATAAATCCCTAAATTTGAAATTCCACTGTCATTGACTATGGATAGAATCACTAAATTTTAAAACCATAAACCAAATCAAAATGTCAAAAATGTTAACAGCTTATTGCATGAAAACCAAAGAAAAAAATGTTCCAATGCAAGATGCAGTAATTACTAAAACTGCCCGCGGCGGTTATATGGCCCAGGGTAATGATGGAAAAGGTAACAAAATGACTACTATGCTGAGCGAAGCGAATGCATTACAGGCAGTTAAAGACGGCGTTGCCAAAAAAGGCTGGTAAATGAACTTTTTTAAACAATAAAAAGCGATACTACACTTGACCAGGTATCGCTTTTTATTTTTCAGCAAATAATCTTATTTACTGAAACAGGTCAACCAAACAAATGTCCCTCTGGCCTTCGCGGTTATATTTGGGAAGGATAGTAAGCGCGGATTGTTGTCGTACCATTGGTTTTATTATTCTGATAACAGGATTTTTAATAGCCAAGCGTTTTGACCATCCGGATATGGAAGTTCCAGTTATATTTCTTTGATATTGGTATCGGTATTTGTTATTTTAATAGTCTTAACATGGGATTTTATATCTAAGAGAAAGCGAGTACAATTGTAATTTCGTTTGGTTTAAGAAGTTATGGGGGAAAAATGGCTGATAAATTAAAAAGAGAATATACAATTAATTTTAGTTGGTCTTTATGACAGTTTCCCTGGCGGATGTCCCCACCCGACATTCAGAAATATAAGACGAAAAACGGCTTTTCCCATACTTTTCCCATACCTTTCCCATACCTTTCCCATGGCTTTCCCATACTCTCCTCATACTCTCCTCATACTCTCCTCATACTCTCCTCATACTCTCTTCATACTCTCCTCATACTCTCCTCATACTCTCCTCATACTCTCCTCATACTCTCTTCATACATAACTCATACATAACTCATACACTCCTCATACACTCCTCAGTAGTATAAACTAGATTGTGTAAACGGTTTTAACCGGTATAGTAAGCACAGCCCCAGCTCCTGAAAAACGGGATTCTCCTTAATCTCCTCATACTTTCTCTCTCAAGGCTGTTGGCGAGACGCCAACAGCAGCAGGTGATCCTATTGATCCCTGTCCAGAAAATCTTTTGCTGAGCCACATCATAACAATCAGTTACATATACTTTCATAAATTGCCCTACCCGTGCAGCTTTTGCACCGGGAGAAGTGGCTGTGGCCGGAATGACCGTTTCACCAATTTTATTGAGGAGCTGAATATTTACTTCTGTAAATCCTTCTTCAACCGTGTCTGTTGTATTGCAGGAAGATAAAGACATTTCTGTACTTACCACAACCATTGGAAGCATGACAGCCATTGGAGGAAAGAAAGCGCCTTCGTTTCATTTTTGGATTTGTATTGGTATCACAATGTAAAAAAGTTTTTGTCAGTGACAAAGGGAGGGGCCACAAAGGCGCGAAGACACGATGCACAAAGGTTTTCTTCTTCGTTCTATTCTTAGAGTCTTAGCGGCAAGAAAGCATTTGGCTGATTGTATTATAAGCGTTCAGCAGGTGTTCGTTTTCGGACACTTTCATGAATCCCTTTTTTTACAAACCCTTTATTGACAGTGGTTTAGCAGATGGCATAGCTGTTGATTCATAAGAAGATCTTTTCATCAAAGAGGTGTTCGTCCTGTATTATTTTATGAAGTGTGTAACTTAAATCAGGGACAGAACGTCACACTTTGTGCAAATGAGAAATAAAGAAATGGAATAGCGTCTTTGCAACAGTTTTAAACCGTCAAACCAATTATATGATAAAAAATCTTTTGCTGATTGCAATACGCAATTTCAAAAAAGATAAGTGGTACACGCTGCTGAATATTTTAGGGCTTACTATTGGCATTACTTTCAGTCTCTTTTTAATCTTTTATGTGCGTGATGAGCTCAACTTTGATCGCTATAATAAAAAAGCGGACCGGATATTCAGGATCATTTCTTTTATCCAGGAACGTGATAAAAACACGGACTGGACTTTAACCCAGGCACCACTTGCGCAAACATTAAAAAAAGATTACCCGGAGGTAGAAGAATCAGCAAGGTTTATGAGTAAGGAACGGACCTTGTTTAAAAACGGGGAAAATAATTTTTATGAAACAAAGATCTATTATGCGGATAGCAGCGTTTTTAAGATCTTCACCTTTCCTTTTATTGAAGGTGATCCGGCGCATGCGCTGACTGAGCCCAACAGCATTGTAATTTCCAAAACACTTGCTGATAAGTACTTTGGGAAAAACACTTCGGTGGTTGGAAAAACACTTCGCACTGTTTATGATGTTTATAAGGTTACCGGCGTTATCGAAGAGGTGCCTCATAATTCTCACATCCGTTTTGATATGCTGATCTCATGGTCGTCACTTCCTAAAAATCAGAATGGTGATGGCAACTGGGGTAATTTCAACAATTTTACTTACGTATTGCTGAAGCCTGGTACGAGCGCTGCGGCTTTCAATAAGAAACTCGTGCCTATGTATGAAAAATACATGGCGCCACTGTTTGCACAATTCAATGTGAAGATGCATTATGGTGTACAACCGATAACAGAAATTCATTTGCATTCGAAGTTAGAACGTGAGCCGGAAGAACTGGGAAGCATGTCGTATATCTGGATATTTTCGGCGGTTGCTTTTTTTATGATGCTCATCGCGAGTATCAATTATATGAACCTCACTACGGCAAGATCTGCACGGCGGGCCAAAGAAATAGGAATACGCAAGGTTACCGGTTGTTCAAGAAAACAATTGATCGTGCAGTTTTTAGGAGAATCTATCATTACAGCACTGCTTGCTGTATTGCTAAGCTTTTTGCTGGCCATGCTATTGATTCCTTCTTTTAACGCTCTGTCGGGAAAAGAATTTACGTTGCGGACGTTATTTCAGCCTTTCAATATTATCTTATTGCTGGCTATAGGTTTGTTTACAGGATTGGCAGGCGGCAGCTATCCTGCCTTTTATCTTTCCTCGTTTCAACCGGTGAGTGTCTTAAAAGGTGCGCTGTCAAAAGCATCCGGCAATATCAATCTGAGGAGGGCACTGGTTGTGCTGCAGTTTTCTATCTCTATGATCATGCTGATATGTACGTGGGTGGTTTATTCGCAACTTTCGTATCTGCAAAAGAAAGATGTCGGTTTTAATAAAGACCAGGTGATGATCGTAACGGTCAATACCGGACAAGATGAGCGTGGTAAGATCAATGCGATGGATAACGACTTCCGGAATGTGCCAGGCGTAAAGATGGTGGGAACGGGTAATTGCTATCCCGGGAATCCTAATATTAATTTTAATCTTTTCAGAATACAGACGGACAGTGGTTATGTAGATAAGGCAGTTGAATGTTATGGCATTGATGAAAGCTTTTTGACAACATTAAATATTCCTGTAGTCAAAGGCCGCAATTTTTCGGGGCTATCAGATACGATGCACAGCATTCTTGTAAATGAAGCGATGGCAAAACATTTTGGATGGAAAGAAGCCATTGGCAAGCGCGTAAAATTTCCGGGAGACACCTCTTCGAATTACCTGGAAGTAGTAGGGGTTGTAAAAGATTTTAACCAGGAATCTTTATACAATCCGATCGCGCCACTGCTGTTATTTTATGGCCCTAATGGCAATATGATCCAGCTGAAAATGAGTACCGGAAATCTTAAAACATCTATTGCAGCACTGGGAAATGCATGGAAAAAATATTTTCCTAATCTGCCCTTTGAATATAAATTCCTGGACGAAGATTTTAATTCACAGTACGCTGCCGATCAGAAACGGGGAAAGATTTTTGCTGCTTTCTCGCTGCTCACTATTATCATCACCTGTCTTGGTTTGCTGGGGCTTACTGCCTTTACCACCCAACAACGGCAAAAGGAGATCAGCATACGAAGGGTGATGGGAGCCAATATTGCGCAGATTGTAAGCCTGGTAACTGTTGGTTATTTATGGCTGGCCCTGATCGCGGCACTGATTGCCTTTCCTGTCGCTTTTTATTTTATGCACAACTGGCTGAGTATATTTCCTTACAATCCGGGGTTATCAGTAATCCCTTTTATTTTATCTGCTTTGTTAATCGTGCTTACGGCCGTAATAACGGTAATCATCCATTCTGCAAAAGCGGCACTGGCAAATCCTGCAGAGAGTTTGAGGACGGAATAACGGAGAAAGCGAATGGAATGAGCCACAAAGGACAGGAAGGCTCTAAGGAGCACGAAGAAGATGAAGAAAAGAAGAGGATTGTCACAAGGCTCGAAGAGACGAAGAGTTGAAGGTTGCCGGCGTCCCGCCAACACCCATTCTTTTTTACCCGCCACTAAAATCTCTCTTCCCTGGTTGCCTGTTGACCTTTCTACTTAACACACCGGAAACTTTTGTCCGGGTGGTTTTCATCTACTCCTCATACTTTTCCGTACATGCTCATATACCGTAGACATACTGTATCATGGGAGGAGATATGCTGTATCATGGGGGGAGATATACTGTATCAGCGAAGGATGAAAGCTTTAGCTGCGAAGGATGAAGGCTTTATCAGCGAAGGATGAGCGAAGGATGAACGAAGGATGAGCGAAGGATGATTTTTTTTTTGGCCGTTTAATTTACAGCCTCATTTACACTCCCGTCCTGTACTGCAGGGATCTTTAGTGCTGCAGAAATTTGTTGCAGCAAATCCGGATCAATCGTTTCCTTTTGTTTGAGCAGCGAAACTTTTTGCTGGTTCCGCACATGGCGGAGACCCGCTGCAAGGGCATCCTGTTTAATCCCGAGAGTTTTCTCCAAGCGCTTTACATTCTGTCCTTCATGTATTTTTTTTGTTGCTGCACTCATTGTAAGGAATCACAAAGTATTGATTGATAAAGGTAGGTAAAAAAGAAGTAAAATGGTTGATGGTTGATGGTTGATGGTTGAAGGTTGAAGGTTGATGGTTGAAGGTTGAAGGTTGAAGGTTGATGGTTGAAGGTTGATGGTTGAAGGTTGATGGTTGAAGGTTGAAGGTTGATGGTTGGAGGTTGATGGTTGAAGGTTGATGGTTGAAGGTTGATGGTTGATGGTTGATGGTTGATGGTTGATGGTTGATGGTTGATGGTTGAAGGTTGAAGGTTGAAGGTTGAAGGTTGAAGGTTGAAGGTTGAAGGTTGATGGTTGAAGGTTGAAGGTTGAAGGTTGATGGTTGAAGGTTGATGGTTGAAGGTTGAAGGTTGAAGGTTGATGGTTGATGGTTGATGGTTGAAGGTTGAAGGTTGAAGGTTGATGGTTGAAGGACACGAAGAAACGAAGGTGAATAAGGCTGCCGGACTGAAAATGGACCGGGAGAAGAATTGTGGATTTGAAACCACCTTTCGAAATTCTTTTCCTTCTTTGTAACAATTCTCCACATCTTGCGACTTAGCATACAAAATGACCCACATTGAAGCAGGTAGCGGAAAAAGAGTTTGAAAAGCAGATAGGGGAACATGAGCTTCTGCTTTACATAGTGTGCAGGATCTATGCTTACAGTAATGCTGACCGGGATGATATTTTCCAGGAGATCGTGATCCGGCTTTGAAAAGCATATCCACAAAGTTTAAAGGCGACTCAAAATTCAGCACCTGGCTTTACAGAGTAGCCATTATTACGGCGATTTCAGGATTGCGAAAGAAAAAAAACTTTATCAGTTCTTATGAGCCGGCATCCATACCGGAACAGTCAACTGAGCATGATGAATTTTCTGAAGAAGAAAGACTGATGCAGCTTTATCATGCCATTAAAAAGCTGAACCAGGTGGAAAAAGCAATTGTGATCTTATGAAGAAATGGAAGAAATACCGGGACTTAACCAGGGAAGCGTAAGAGAGCCTTTATGGCAGGCAAATGAAAGTTTACATTGTTTTATCCAGGGGAAGAATAATCGTTAATTCACAGCCCTTACCTTTTGAAGAATTGACCAATAAGTGGCCGGAAAATAATTCAGCTCTTCGTTTCATGTTCGCTATTCCGATACCATATTTTACCGTATTTGCATCAAATCCTACCCCGTTGTCAGCAATGCGCATATGGAGATTATTGTCATCCATAAAAACGCTTACTTCAATATCCGTACTATAAGAGTGTGCAATAATATTGCGGAGTTGCTCCTGTAAAATACGGTAAAGATTTAATTGAATTTCCTGTTTGATCGACATACACTTCGATCTTTTATCAAAATGGATGGAGATGTTGTAGTTGCGATCAATATTGAACGTTTTAAATAAACTTTCAAAAGCAACCTCCAGTTTTGTATTATCAAAAAATGCAGGAGCCAGCCTGTGAGAAAGGTTTCTGATCTCTTTGGTAGCGAGCAAAATCGCCTCGCTGCTTTTGTCGTAGGATTCAATGGCAGCAGGCATTAAAGAAGATTTGATCATCCCTAGGCTCATTTTTGCTGCGGCAAGGATCTGGCAGACATTATCATGCAGCTCACTGCCTATTTCGTAGCGCTCATCTTCCTGCGTTTTAATAATGGCTTTTGTAATTTTATTTTCCATCTGGTTACGCTCAGTAACATCAAGACAAATAGATAAAATACATTTCTTTTCACCAATAATGATCGGGGATGTGTGAACTTCTGTCTCTATTTTTTCACCACATTTCTTCAAGTGACAGAAATTATATTTCCTTACCTTATCCGGGGAAAGGCCAAGGGTTTCTATTTTTACTCTTTTTACCTCTTCATATTCCTCTTCAATTTCCTCCACTTTCCGGATATCAAATATGGTCATACTCAAAAATTCGGATTCTGTGTATCCATAATGTTCGCAGGCAGCATTATTTACGGAAAGAAACTGATTGGTTTCAGGATCAATTACCCACATTGGAATAGGGGCAAGTTTAAAAAAGTTACGAAATTTTAATTCCGAAGCCACTAATGATTCCTGCAGTTTCTTTTTTTCGGTAACGTCATTAAAAAACCCAATATAACTTCCGAGAATGCCATCAATGTATTCCAGGTAAATGGTGCCTTCGAGGTAGATCTTTTTCCCGCTTTTGCTTTTACAAATTTTTTCGACATTAGCAATTACGTTCTGTTTTTGAGCAGAGAGATTGAATGGCATTGCATGTTCATCCAATAAGTCAGCGCTGGTAAGCTGAGCAACTTCCTGCTCATTATATTCAAAAGTTTTTCTGAAAGATTCATTTGCAAAAACAAATCTTCCATTAGCATCAAATTTCACAATGATCTCATTTGTCTGCTCAATAAGTGCGCGGTATTTTCTTTCACTTTCCTTCAAAGCGAAAGTTGTTCTCTGGCCTTTCTTACCAATGATAATCAGATTGATCCCCATGGACATTAAAAGTACGACGAGGCCTATGCTGATCCAGATGTTGACATTGTTGATATGAATGATCCTTAAACCAACGTCTTTGATCAATTTTTGATCACTGTCATTGATAACATTGATAAGCCTGGATATGACCTGTTCGTATACATTATAAACAGGCACAAGATTATTTTCATAATTCTTTTTTAATGCATCATATTTCCCGTCTTTGATTTGCTGAAAAAACTGATCCAGGTATCTTTTTTTTGTTGCAGATAATTCCTGTAATTCACTAAACAGCTGCTGTTCTTTATTGTTTTGCAGCAGCTTCCCTGATGCGATCAATAAACTATCATTCGCGTTGATTCGTGAAATGACGCTATTTACATCCTGCGGACTTTTGATTTCAAATGAATAGGAAAGTTTTAAAAGAGAAATCTCCTGCCTCGCATTTTCCTTATAGAGACCGGTAAATACAGATTGCCGTTGATTGGCAGCGGGAACCAATTGAACAAGTGCAGCACTGGTTTTTCTCTGATTCCAGAATTGCTGGTTTCGCAGAATAACCAATACAATAAAAAGAGCAGTATAAGTAAGCAGCAGTATCCCTGCAGTAGTTATACCTGGTAAATACTTTTTCATCTTTACAAAAAGATATTTGGATTTTGCAAATATAGTTCTTAGTTAATAGTTCTCAGTTTGTTTGTAGTTTTTAGTTTGTGGTAAATGAACAAATAATTCAAAATCTAATTTTCTTATCAGAAATCTAATATCAGCACATCGCATTATTCGGTTCTCAAACTCTTTACCGGATTGGCAAGCGCTGCTTTTATTGCCTGCAAACTAATGGTTGCAAAAGCAATTAATAAAGCCAGAGCACCCGATACAATGAAATATAATAACGGAATATTGACACGGTATGGAAAGTTGTTTAACCAATGATTCATGATGATCCATGCGACGGGCGAAGCAATTAAAAAAGCAATTATTACCAAAACAAAAAATTCTTTGGTGAGCAACCGTACAATTCCTGCGGATGATGCACCCAGTACTTTGCGAATGCCGATCTCTTTTGTGCGCAGGGTTGTATTGAACGACGACAGACCAAATAAGCCAAGACACGAAATAAGAATTGCCAGCGATGCCAGGCAAATAAACAATTTGCCAAACCGGCCTTCAGCAATGTATTGCGCATTAAATGTCTCATCTGTAAAAGAATAGATCATGGGCAGGCCGGGTGCTAAAGCCGCCCATTTCTTTTCAAGTGTATTAATGGTTTGCTGCAAGTTGTCTGAAGAAACACTGAGCGTAATAAAAGTAAAAAAGCCCGGGGTTACCTGCATGGTGAGTGGCTGTATTTCTTCATGAAGAGAATGAAAATGAAAATCTTTTACCACTCCGATTATTTGTCCTGTGCCTCCGCGTTGCCAGAAGTGTTTGCCGATTGCTTCTGCGTCATTTGCAAACCCCAATTGCTTCACTGCTGATTCATTAATTATCATACTTTCTTTAAAATCAGTTGCAAAGTTTTTAGAGAATGCTCTTCCTGCGATCAGTTCAATTTCATATTGTTTTAAGAAGTTGTAATCCACAAAATAAGCATCGGATTGAAACTCTTTTTTTTCATTATTGATTCCTTCAATAGTGGTTGGAAATTTTTTATTCGGCCGTCCGGGAATCGCAGAAGATACGCTTACATATTGAATTCCGGGTATCTTTGTCAATTCAGATTGAACCATTCCCATGCGATCAGTGATGTGGTTGTCATAATGAAAATCTATAACGAGGTTGTGTTCTTTTTTAAATCCGAGATTTTCATTCTTCATAAAATTCAATTGCTTATAAACAACCACTGTTGCTATGATCAATACAATTGAAATGATGAACTGCGCTACGACAAGTCCCCTCCGCAGAAATAAGCCTTTGGCGCTGTTAGCAAACTTCCCTTTCAGGCTGCTAACGGGTTGAAAACGGGAAAGGAAAAAAGCGGGATAACAGCCGGAAAGAAAACCAATAAAAACAGCGATCAGGAAAAACAAACCGAGGTATTTTATTTGTCCGAAAATTCCAGTGCTGATCGTTTTTCCCGAGAGGTGATTAAAAGCAGGAAGCAGTAAAGCAGTTAAAAAAACAGATAAAATAAATGCGCCCAAAGCAAGAGCAATGGCATCCGTAAGGAATTGAAATGCCAATTGCTTTTTTGATGCGCCCATTACTTTTCGCACGCCGATTTCTTTTGCTCTTTTTAAAGAAAAAGCGGTAGTAAGATTGATGAAATTGAAAGCGGCGATACACAATACAAATAAGGCGACGAGAGAAAAAATATAGATGTTTTTATAGTTTCCAACGGTGGTTCCTCCGGCTTTATTTACCCTCGCCTTACTATGGAGATACACTGCTGTCAACGGTTCCATAGATAAGGAATAATGAAGGTTGTCTTTGAGCGGATGTGAATTTACAAAAGCAGATAGCTTTTTCTGTAACAGATCTTTGTCTGCATTTGCATTCAATAAAATATAAGTGGAAAAGCCATAACGGCTCCAGTTCTCCATCCAATTGGTTCCGGGTTGAATAAGCGATGACATCGAAAGAAACATGTCTGTTCTGAAATGTGAATTTTGAGGAATGTCTTTCATAACACCTGTTACGGTCGCAGTTATTTTTCCATCAAGCGTTAAGGTTTTACCTAAGCAATCATTTGTTCCGAAATATTTTTTAGCGGCTGTTTCTGAAAGCACCATGGTATAAGGGGCATCAAAAACCGTTGCAGGATTTCCTTTTATCAATGGAAAAGAAAACACTGAAAAAACAGATGAATCTGCATAAGCCAAAGTTTCTTCGCCAAAATTACTTGCGTCTTTTTGCACAATATAATAGTCGATAAAAATTCGTGCAGCGGTTTTTATTTCAGGAAAAGAAGATTGCAATGCTTCTGCAAGCGGAGCCGGGGAAGTTTCAAAGTTGGTTCCGTTCGCCGTTTCCACATCAGTACTGATCCGGTAGATATTTTTTGCATGGACATTAAATTTATCATAACTCAATTCAAAGCTTACATACAATATCGCAAAATACACGACGCATAATGCAGAAGCGAGGCCTGCGAGGTTAATAAATGAAAATAATTTATGCTCACTGAAGTATCGGAAACTTGTTTTGAAATAATGTCTTAGCATTCTTTATCGTCTTTAGATTTTTATATCAATTAATTCGTTAACGATTGTTCCCCCGGAATGTCTCTGCAATACTGCCAGTAAACAAACAAATATTAGGATTTCTCATTTTCAGAAATGTACATTAGCATATTATTCACTTCTCAAACTCTCCCCCGGATTGGTCATTGCCGCTTTTATCGCCGTATAGCCAACCGTCAGCCATGCAATACTTAATGCACTTACAATGGTAATGATGAAGAACGATGCACCTATGGTAATACGGAATGTATATTGCTGCAACCACTGATGCATAAAATACCAGGCAACAGGCGCTGCAATTACAAACGCAATGGCGATAAGAATCGTGAATTCTTTTGAAAGCATTACTACAATGTCGCGAACCGGCGCACCCAATACTTTTCGGATGCCGATCTCTTTCTTTCGTTGAACAGCCATGAAGGAAATAAGGCCATACAAACCAAGACAGGAAATAAAAATTGAAATGCCTGAAAATATTTTAAACAATACAGATAACTGGTTTTCCTGCTTATAATAATCTGCTATTGCCTGGTCAACAAAGCCATATTCAAAAATAAAATCAGGATAATCTTTATTCCAGGTATTTTGTAAAGCAGCGATAACCTTTTTTGTCTTGTGCATGTCTATCTGAATATTTGCCAATCCATAGCTATTCTTAATCGTTGTCATTACAACGGGGCCGATAGGATCCCGAAGGGAATATACATGAAAGTCTTTTACAACGCCAACAATAGGCGCATTCTTTCCGCTTACATTGATCATTTTACCGATAGCTTTATCAGGATCCCGGATGCCCAGGTTTTTTACCACTGTTTCATTTACCACAAATTCGCGAATGGTATCTGAAGGGAAATAAATTCGTCCGGCAACCATATGCAGGTTATATAACCGGAAAAATCCGGTATCAGCAGGCTTCATTGTAACGATCATATCAGGTTCCGTTTTGTTCTTGTTATTTTCCGTACGCAAATCTGTAGCCCAGTTTTCACCACCGCCCGACGGGGCAAACGTGCTGAAGCTTACACGCTTAACACCATCAATATTCTTTAATTCATTATAAAACCTATCCATTTTTGTACGGCTCAAACTATCGCCGGGAAGGGCTGCATTAATGATGGCGTCTTTATTAAAACCCATATCTGCATTGCGGAAATAATTCATTTGCGAAGCCACGATCAATGTTCCGATAATGAATGCTTGTGCAATTACAAATTGAAAAACCACTAACGCCCTTCTAAAAGAAATTCCTTTAAATTTTTTGCTGATGCCTGCCTTTAAAACCTCAATAGGTTTGAATGCTGATAAAACCAGGGCAGGATAAAAACCGGATAAAAATGTAACAACCAGCAAAGCAGCAATCATAAATAAAATGAACCGCGGACTGAAAAGAACGGGTGTTGATAAATGAATTCCGAGCAGGTTGTTTACTAATGGAAGACAGATGGAAATAACCACAAGGGAACCTATCAAGGCAAGCAATGTAGCGATGCCGGTCTCTCCTAAAAATTGAAGTATTAACTGAGTGCGGTTGCCGCCCAGCACTTTTCTTACTCCTACTTCACGACTTCGGTTTATTGCCTGTGCAGTTGTAAGGTTGATAAAATTGACGCAGGCAATGATCAACAGAAACAAGCCAATCAGGCTGAGGGCAAGTATAAGGTCTTTAGTAAAAGTATGTCCGTTAAAGTTTCCGTATCGCTCATCAAAATGTATTTCGCTTAGCGGTTCAAGTGAAAGAAAATAACCCGGATTGACGGGCTTAATACGTTTATCAGTAAATTGATCTACGAGTTTGTTTAACTGCGCTAACGAAGCATTTTTATTGAGCTGAACAAAACAATAATTTTGATCAGAGATACTGCCCCAGTCATTTGGGTCGATTCCTTTCATCAGTGTTGCATAAGATACAACCACGCTCAAAGGAAAATCAGTGTTGGCAGGAGGATTATCAAGTATGCCGGTTACTTTCATTACCTGTCCATACAACTTCAGTGACTTACCCATAGCTGAATGCCAGTCGCCAAAATATTTTGTTGCTTCATCTTTTGTAAGGAGCACAGTGTTGGGATCATTTAGCGCGGTTTTTATATCGCCGGCAGCCATAGGAAAATCAAACATCTGAAAAAACTGAGGCTCGGCTGCAAATACATTTTGTTCTTTAAATTTTTTTTGCACCGATCCGTCATCAGCAGTTGTAGCTACCTGCACGTTATTATCGCCGAAAATAGCAGCTGCATTTTTCAGTTGAGGAAGATCAGTGCGCAACCCCTGTGTTACAGGAAAAGGCACGCCTGTTCTGTATTCCCTGTTCTCCGCTTTTCTGCCAATACGTACCACCCGGTAGATCTCGTTTTTATTGGTATGAAAGCTATCAAAGCTTTCCTCGTACCGGACCACAAGGAATAACAATAAGAAAGCAGCAAAGCCAACAATGAGGCCTGCAATATTTATAAAAGAGCTGCCTTTGTGACTTCTTAAATTCCTGATGGCGGTTTTGAAATAATTTTTAAACATTGTTTATAGTTTATAATTTATAGTTCATAGTTCAAAGTGCAAAGTTTATAGGTACAGAAATTGAAAAAATATCGCATTTCACATTCCACATGAACACATCATTCACTTCTCAAACTCTTCACCGGATTGGCCACAGCTGCTTTTATTGCCTGGAAGCTAATAGTGACTATCGTAATTAAAATAGCCAGCAATGCAGACAATATAAAAACACCGGCGCCAATATTGATACGATAATTATAGTTCATCAGCCAATCGTGTAAAAAATACCAGGCGATTGGCGATGCAATAACGCAACTTAGAAAAACCAACACTATAAAATCTTTTGAGAGTAACATCCAAACCTGCGAAACCGATGCACCCAGTACTTTGCGAATGCCAATTTCTTTTGTTCGTTGCTCTGCCACATAAGC
Source organism: Hanamia sp. (assembly GCA_035606215.1). GTDB lineage: Bacteria > Bacteroidota > Bacteroidia > Chitinophagales > Chitinophagaceae > Ginsengibacter. The sequence goes on along the minus strand of DATNFV010000063.1, from coordinate 4,022 downwards.
TGCCAGGCCAAACAAACCAAGACAGGAAATAAAAATGGCAAGCCCGGCAAATAATCCGGATAGTTTTCCGATCAGTGTTTCCAGTTTAAATTTAGAAGCATACTCTGCATCGGCGAAGGAATAATCGTAAGGATAAGCCGGTTCATATTTATTAAAGATGGAAGTTAATTGTGTGATAGCATCCTGCGTTTTAATGCCGGGAGACAATTTATACAACATAATATTTTGTGTACCGGGGAAACAATAAAACATGGTTGGATCAGCAGCGCTAAAAGGTGATATCATCAATGCATCTTTAACAACACCGGCAATTGTATATTCTTTACCTCCCCACGTTATTTTTTGGCCTACCGGGTTTTTGATCCTCAATCTTTTAATGGCTGCTTCATTAAAAATGACTGTTGTACTGTCATTTGGGCCAGCAAAATTTCGACCGTCTTTTATATCCATCCCGACTGTCTTAAAATAATCTTCACTTACAAAAATGTTTCCCATTTCTACTGTTTCTCCGGCGTTCTTGCCCGGCCATGCATCAATATCAGTATGCCACCAAACATTAGTTGCAGGGCTTGTGGATGTAGTAACAGATGAAACAATACCTTTTTGTATCAATTCGTTTTTTAAGGCAGTATAATTTTTAGCAAGATCATCGTTCATATTCGTTGATACCAGCCTGTTCAAATCATAACCTGTAGGCCTGTCTTTAGCATAATTTACCTGTTGATAAATAATGACCGTACTTATTATCAGCGCAATGGAGCAACTGAATTGTATTACCACTAATATCTTCCTCGAAAGGGAAGAAGATCTTCCGGTATGTATCGTTCCTTTTAGAACTCTTACAGGATTGAATGAAGAAAGATAGAAGGCTGGCCTGCTGCCGGCAAGTAATGCTGTAAGCAAAATGCAACCTGTCATTAATAACCAAAAGTATCCATTTGAGTAAGGCATCGTAATGTGAGAAGAGGTAAGTGTATTAAAAGCAGGCAGCGCTAACTGCACAAACAATAATGAGAAAATAAATGCAATGACAGTTAATAAAAATGCTTCTGAAAGGAACTGGAGAATAAGATCTTTCCGCTGGGAGCCAATCGCTTTTCTAACGCCCACTTCTTTTGCTCTTTTTTCTGAGCGCGCAGTTGTCAGATTAATGAAATTGATACAGGCGATGATCAAAACAAGCAAGCCAATTATAGAAAACATATTAACGTAAACCAAAAATCCGGCAGTATCTTTTCCATTTACATAATTGGAATACAGATGCCAGCGCTCAGCAGGCTGGAGCGTTACATAAGAACTCATCGCATTAGTGTTGCCTTTTTCAGTATGCTCAATATTCCGGATCTTCGGGGCCACCTGTGCGTAAGTAATTCCTGCCTTTAACTTAACAAATGTTTCAAGGTTATTATTGCTATAAGTACGCTCTCCATCTGATTTTACTGAAGGATTTTTTTGATAAACATAAGTTGATGGTACTACGAAATTAAAATCGATTGTTGCGTTTGCCGGGATATCTTTCAATACACCGGTTACTTTGAGATTATCGGTGTTATCAAAACGAATCATTTTATTCATCGGGTCTTCGTTGCCAAACAAAGCCTTTGCCATTTTCTGAGTAATGACAATAGAGTAAGCATCTTTGAAAGCGGTATTCACGGTTCCTTCAGCAAAAGGGTATTGAAGTATTTTCAAAAAATCAGTTCCGGCAATGACACCTACCGGATATAATTTTTTATCACCAACCATTAATCCATGCTGGGCGTATAATTGAGCTTCAGCAGTATATTGTATTTCCGGAACCTGGTTTCGTAAGGCTTCCACCAATTTTAGTGAAGTACTGCGAAACGTAAGCGTATCCCCGTTACTATCGAAGTTTCGCTGCACGCGGTAAGCAGATTGATATTCCGGCAGGAATTTGTCATAAGAATATTGATCATATACCCAAAGGCCGATCAGCAATGCAACCGCCATTCCTATTGCAAGGCCGGTAACATTCAATGTGCTGTAGCCAATGGTTCTTACAATATTGCGCCAGGCGGTTTTGAAATAATTTTTAAACATAAAAGATGTTTTTTTGATGTTTGATTACATTGCCAGCTTGTTCATTCTGATCTCAAGCTCTTCACCGGATTGGTTAATGCTGCTTTTATTGTTTGAATGCTTATTAATAATGCAGTTATAAAACCAAGAATTAAAATAGAAATCAAAAATGGCTGCACAGAAATATCAATTCGATAAGCATACCCTTGCAGCCATTTATTCATAATAATATAAGCCAATGGACATGCTACAATTCCTGCAATTAAAACAACCATTAAAAATTCTTTTATAAATAATGACATAATTCCTGTAACAGAAGAACCTAAAACTTTTCTGATCCCAATTTCTTTTGTGCGCTTTTGAATGCTTAACGAAATAAGACCGAGTACGCCCAGTAAAACAATAATTAATGCTAAAACTGTTGCGGTGTAAGAAGCTTTTTTTAATTGTATTTCTGATTTGTAAAGTTTAGCTAATGCGTCATCCATAAATGTATATTCGAATGGGGCGCCAGGCATTAGTGTATTCCACTTTTTTTGCAAAGCATTAATTGCAGCAGCAATATTTCCAGGTCTTATTTTGAAAGAAAAAAAACGATAAATAGTTGCGAACTGCACATTAAAAAATATGATTGGTGCTACTTTCTGTTGCATAGAACCGAAATGAAAATCATTGGTAACGCCTTTAATTGTAAACACCGTTGGGTTTCCGGGAATTCTTATTTGTTGCCCGATTGCATCGTTGATATTTTTCCAGCCCAGTGCATGAATGGCTGCCTGATTCATAATTATTTTACCGGAATCGAGCGCATGGCCTTCAAAGAAAGTGCCTGCTTTTAAAGGTATTTTATAAACGCTCAGGTAATTTTCATCCGTTGTTAATGCCTGCGCGCTGATTCCCTGTGTTGAGTCCGAACCAAATTTATAAACAGATGCACTACCGCTATTGTTGCCATCAGGAATTTCATAAGACAGTGCAACATTGCTTATTTGAGGCATGCCAGCAAACTCATTTCGTATTACTTCCATTTTAGCGACCCCTTGCTGTGTCCAGTCGCGTGGCAGTTGAGCAGAAAGAATGTAATCTTTGTTATAGCCAAGATCACTTTTTAAAAATAAATTTATTTGTTGTGAAATAAGAATGGCACACACAAATGCAATGATTGCTGTAGTAAATTGAAATGCGATTAAAGATTTTCGCAGCCAGATATTTTCTTTAATAGAAGAAAGTTTTCCCTTTAATGAATCAACAGACTTTAAAGAAGATAAAATAAAAGCAGGATAAATGCCTGCAATAAAACCAAGCATTAAAATAAATAAAAACGGAAATGCGATAAAGTATAAAGGAAAATCAGTTAGCGCCGGAATTGGATGTATCAAAATACTGCTAAATAAATTTTGTGCAAACAAATAAATCACAAATGCAAACAGCGTTGCAATAAAAACAGTGACGATGGATTCAATTAGAAATTGCAATATCAATTGCTTTTTCAATCCACCCAATACTTTCCGGATTCCAATTTCACGCATTCTTGCAGCAGAGCGGCTTACAGACATGTTGATAAAGTTAATTATCGCCATCAGTAAGATAAATAATGCAATGGCAGATAATGCATATAGCATTTTTATTATTAAACCATTATTCGCATTCAAATAAAAATCCTTTAGCCGAACAAGTTGCGGCGTTAAATCAGCAGCTATCTGTGGTGGCGCATTTTGTTTTATTAAATGAGCAATTGGTTGTTCAAGGTCTTTGGGCGAAACGCCTTTTTGCAATTCAATATAATTTGCAATAAAAGGATTTTGCCAGTTCATATTTCTTCCAAAAAAATCAAGGTTAGCCGTTGAAACATAAAAATCTCCGGGATAACCGTCAACTAAGTTGGTGACAGAATTATTTGAAATTTTATTCAGCACACCGGTAATAAGGAAATCATGTTTCGAACCTGAAAAACTTTCAATAGTAATAGTTTGCCCAACAAC
>DATNFV010000062.1:0-32955 GCA_035606215.1 Hanamia sp. | reverse complement strand
AACAACACAATGAGATCGAATACTTTGATATTCCTGGAGATGGATTTGTTTTGCAGCCCAATCAGCTTTATCTTGGTGTCACTTTTGAATATACAGAAACTCATGCGCATGTCCCTTTCCTCGAAGGGAAGTCTTCTACAGGGCGCCTTGGCATTGATATTCACGCTACGGCCGGAAAAGGCGATGTTGGTTTTTGCGGCCATTGGACATTAGAAATTTCATGCAAGATTCCGGTAAGGATTTATACAGGAATGCCCATTGGTCAGTTGATTTATTTTCCTCTTGAAGGCGATGTGGAAGTAAAATATGATTCCAAGAAAAATGCAAAATATAGGCATCAACCCGACAAGCCTGTCGAGAGTATGATGTGGAAGAATAAGTTTTAAAAGATTTTCCCTGCAATTATTTCAACTTGTATGCTGCTATGGTCTTATGAAGAAAAGTAGGAACGTATACTATTTTTTTTTCAGGATTATAACCGATGTCTGCAGAATTAATTTTCTGATCATGTGTTTCCAATAAGGTTTCAACTTTTCCATTTGCATGGACATAGTAAATGTAGCCTGCCCATGATGTAACAATGAAATCGCCATTGCCGATTGGCTCTATTCCATCAATGTCTGCAGTGACTGTTGCAATGGAAGAAATTTTTTTATTTGCATCAGCCTTTTTCAAATCTTTTCCTTCAGCAAAGATTAAATCATTTCCAATGCATTTCAAACCATTCGCACCATTGATATTATCTAAAAATAAAGTTGGATGATCATTTTGAATCTTCCAGATTTTGCTGGTTTTTGAATCCGAAACATAGACTATGCCTTTGTTGGAGACTGTTATATCATTTAATCCTGAAGCATCAGGAATTGGGATTTTCTTTTCAACTTTTCTTTTATTAATATCAATCACTACTACTTCATTAAGATCAGCAGCATAAAGACGATCGCCGAACTTTCCCAAACCCTTTGGCGCATTTAGACCGGTAATAAATGTGGTATCAATAATTTTTCCTGACAATGATAATTTTGCTATACCACCTTTCCCATCTGCATCCCACGGTCCGCCTTCTATCAAAGAAACATACAAAATGTTTTTATTCAAATCAGGTAAAACCGATTCAGGAACGTTGATGACTGTGTCAGTTTCCCAAAGTTTTACCAACTGATGTTTTTGCGCATTTGCCGAAACTGCTATAAATAAAATAGCAGGGAAAAAGAGCTTCTTCATAAAATTATTTTTTTGAAGTGAAAAGGAAGTTCAATTTAAAATAATTCCTGATTTTAATAAATTCTTTTTTCCTGCTGCTGGACATTTTTAAACCAACTCAAACACAGTTATCTCTGCTAATATTCCAACGCGTCCCGGATAACCGATAAATCCAAAGCCGGGATTGACATATAATTTTTGTTTTCCTTCTTCATACAAACCATCCCACTCTTTGTAAATATATTGAACCGGGCTCCATCTAAATCCGGGAATTTCCACTCCAAACTGCATTCCGTGTGTATGTCCGCTTAATGTGAGATCCACATCCGGATACTCTGGCCTCACCTGTGCATCCCAATGGCTTGGATCGTGGCTGATCAATATTTTAAAAGGATAATTTTCTGCCCCGGCATAGGCTTTTTTCATATTTCCATATCTTGGAAAATGTGCTTTTGCACTCCAGTTTTGTATGCCGATCAAAGCAATCTTATCCCCGTTTCTTTCCAGTTCCACATGTTCGTCCATCATCAATCGCCAGCCGATCTGCCGGTGAATTTCTGCAAGATCGATCAGGTTTTGTTCTTTGGTTACACCATCATAAGGCCACTTTACATAATCTCCGTAATCGTGATTTCCAAAAGTGGAATAAACTCCCATGGGCGCTTTTATTTTATTAAAAACATCCATATAGCTTTTCATTTCTGTAGCCCGGTCATTTACCAGGTCGCCACTGAAAATAACCAAATCTGCATTTTGCGCAATGATCTTTTCAACTCCGTGTTCCACTGCTTTTTTATTCATAAAACTTCCGGAATGAACATCACTGAAATGCACAATTTTCATTCCTTTAAAACCTTCCGGCAAATTATCGAAAGCAAGTTTTACCCTTTTTACTTTGTAATTATATTTATTTGAAAATCCATAGATCAGGCTTCCAAAAAGAGTGGTTCCTGCAGCTAATCCAAGCCAGCTAAGGAATACAGAACGGCTGATGCCGCCTCCGGTCATTTGAGCCACTTCTGTATTTCTAAAAAAGGCTTTTTCCGCCGCCCATTGGATCAATCGCCTCACATCATCAATAAGGAAAAAAACGGACGCAATTATTTGTGAAAAAACAAAACCAAGGATGGTGGCAAAAAGATAGGTTCTTATTTTTCTTGGAAAAAATTCCGGCCCTGTAAGTATAAAAACCAGGAAACCAATCAGGCATAAAATCGCTATGGTCCAGTAGATCGAAAAAATTACTGTTCTCATTTTTGATGCAGCACCATGACTGACAGATTTGATCGCCATGAAAACATAAATATCAAGTAATATCATGATGATGATGATAATAAAAGTTCCAAAAGGAGTACGCATTTTGTAAATTGATTTAAAATTTAAAAAAGAATGAACTCATCAAGCTGGTTGTCGATCGCTTTCCGGGTTTCTTCATTCAAATGTCCTTCTTTGTCCATCACTTTATCCACTACAGAAATGGGAAGTTTATTATAAAAAACATTCATCTTCATATAATGCAATGTGTCTGCGAGATGATCCATTCCGCGCAGGTTTCCGGCTCTTCCTGTGGCAACGCCGGTCAGCAATGCTTTTTTAAAATTCCATACTTCCCTGATATCGCTGTTGTCTATCATTGCTTTCAAAACACCGGGATAAGATCCGTTGTATTCAGGGATGATAAAAATAAATTTGTCGGTTGGAATTAATATTTCATTTTCTGCGCGTATGATTCCTTCAGAACGATGAAGAACGTCGAGTCCTTCGAGTGTAAAAACAGGAGCGTCAATATTTTTATTTTTAAGAATGCGTTGATATTCCCTGGCTACTTTTTCCGTATGACTTCCGGTCCTGTTTGTGCCGCTGATAATCGTGAACATAGTATAAAATTAATTGCTTTTACGCTTTTCAAAAGTTTAAAATATAAAATTGTTAGAAGTTGGTTGATTAATAAGTTCGCTTTTAACCATAGATTGTGCGATAATATTATGCCTAATAATTAAATTTGCCACATTGGCGGATGATCCTAAAAATTAATCATTTTTGTTAGAGTTATTTAAGTTTTTGCTCTGCACCCACAAATAACGCAGATTCTTATTTTGACAAAAAGCTGATTTTATTTTTAGAAATTACTGCCTCAATAATTAAAAGAAAAACCAGGAAACCGATAACCGAATATGGGAAAAATTATAGGAATTGCGAATCAAAAAGGCGGCGTTGGAAAAACCACTACTGCTATCAATCTTGCTGCAAGCCTTGCTGTACTTGAATTTAAGACCTTGCTTGTAGACGCAGACCCACAAGCGAATAGCACTACCGGCGTAGGCTTTGATCTTCATAATGTTACCACAGGTCTTTATGATTGTATGGTGAACGAAACCCCTGCAAAAGATGTGATTTTAAAAACAGAAATTCCTCACCTGGATCTGATGCCTTCACATATAGATCTTGTGGGTGCTGAAATTGAAATGATCAATTATCCTGACAGGGAAAGTGTGTTGAAAAACGTATTGAAATCCATTCGTGATCAATATGATTTTATCATAATTGATTGTTCGCCTTCTCTCGGCCTGATCACTGTGAATGCGTTGGTCGCTGCTGACAGTGTAGTGGTGCCCGTTCAGGCAGAATTTTTTGCACTTGAAGGATTGGGAAAATTATTGAATACTATTAAGATTGTGCAAAACCGTTTGAATACTGATTTGCAAATTGAGGGACTTTTAATGACGATGTATGACGGAAGATTACGCTTGTGCAACCAGGTCGTTAATGAAGTAAGACATCATTTTGAAGAACTTGTTTTCAATAGTGTGATTCACCGGAATACAAGATTGAGCGAAGCCCCAAGCTTTGGCAAGCCGGCAATACTTTATGATGCTGACAGCAAAGGCGCTATCAACTATCTGAATCTTGCCAAAGAAGTTCTTCAAAAAAATAACATGACTAAGATGAGCCAGAACGATAAAGTTTTGGAACATCCTTAATTTGAAATCAAAAATATTCGAAGCAATAAATGAAAAGTATACCCAACAAAAAAGATGCGTTAGGAAAAGGTATCCGCTCGCTGTTACAAAATATCGACAGCGATCTTTCGGTTACAGAAAAAAGTTTGATCAAAGATGAAAAATCACATGTTGCCAATACAAGAATTCCTTTAAATTTAATTGAGGCGAATCCTGAACAGCCTCGTCATGATTTTGATGAAACTGCATTGAGTGAATTGGCGGCTTCTGTAAAAATGCATGATATCATTCAACCGATAACTGTTACCAGAACCGGGAATGGCAAATACCGTATCATCGCCGGTGAAAGAAGATTTCGTGCCGCTAAGATCGCCGGCCTTAATGACGTTCCGGTTTATATCAGGGATGTAAAAGATTCTAAAATCCTTGAACTTGCTTTGCTCGAAAATTTGCAAAGGGAAGATTTGAACGCGATTGAAATTGCATTGAGCTACAAACAATTGATGGAAGAACTTGATTATACACAGGATCAGCTGGCAGAACGAATGGGAAAAGAAAGAAGCACGGTGACTAATTATATCCGTCTTTTAAAATTGCCACCCGATATTCAGGCCGCTGTGAGAAATGGAAACATCAGTATGGGGCATGCTCGTGCACTGATCAATGTAGACGTAGTGGACAAGCAATTATTTATTTTTAATGAAATAAAAAGTAAAGAACTTTCTGTTCGCCAGACAGAAGAACTCGTCAGGAGATTATACACGCCAAAAGCCCCTGTTAATAATTCGGTAAAAACAACCCTGCCACCGTCTTTGAAAAAAATTGAAGATAATTTAGCATCTCATTTTAGCACGAAAGTGAAAATGACTCATAGTAAAAAAGGAACCGGCAGCATCACTTTTGATTATTTTTCTATCGAAGAATTAAGCTCGCTTTTAGACAAGATGCAGGTTTCGGTAGATTAAGTTATGACACGAACATTTATTTTTACTTTTTTCTTTTCACTCCTTTTATTTTCAGGAACAGAAGTTTTTGCGCAACAAAATGATACGCTTCATGTAAGCAGAGATTCTGTTGAAAAAAAAACTGATACAGTTATCACAAAAAATAATCTTCCGATTGCACCTGAAAAAAGTGTTTTGGCATTAGATACTTCCGTAAAGTTTAATCCGAAAGTGGCGATGCTTCGCTCAGCGATTTTGCCCGGCTGGGGACAATGGTACAATAAAAAATACTGGAAGATTCCTATTATTTATGGAGCATTAGGAGTGACAGCAGGAGTTTTCTTTTATAATTTAAAAGAATACCGGCTTTTGCGACAAGCCGTAATTTATCGTTCTTCCGGTACGCATGCAGATAGTTTAAGGGTTGATCCGCAATTTATTTATTTAAGCACAGAATCAATTCGTGTTTATCGCGATGCTTTCCGGCAGAATATAGATTATTCTGTTTTGGTTTTCCTGGTTTTCTGGGGATTGAATGTTGTAGATGCTACTGTTGACGCACATTTGAAAGCATTTGATGTAAGTCCACAGATCGGGATGAAAATTCAGCCGGGTTTTAATTATACTAGCGGCAACGCAGGACTTTCTTTGGTTTTCTTTTTTAAAGATAAAAGTTCCAAACCTTTGATGCCTCTTCCTTAATTTTATTTTTTTATTTCTACTCCTTATTTTTTAATTATGAAAATTGCATTAATCGGTTACGGGAAAATGGGGCATGCGATTGAAGAAATCGCTTTGCAACGGGGCCACGAAATTGTTTTGAAAATCACTGACGAAAATCTTGAGGATTTTACAAAAGAAAATATTCAAAAAGCAGATGTTGCGATTGAATTTACCAATCCGCAAAGTGCCGTGAAGAATATTTTATTCTGTTTTGATGCAAATGTTGCTGTGGTTTGCGGCACCACCGGCTGGCTTCATCAGTTGAAAGCTGTTGAAGAAAAATGCAAAGAATTGAATGGAAGTTTTTTGTATGCGAGTAATTTTAGTGTTGGTGTTAATATTTTTTTTGAATTGAATAAAAAATTAGCATCACTGATAAAACCACATCAGGCCTATAATGTATTGATTGAAGAGATTCATCATACACAAAAAAAAGATGCGCCAAGCGGAACGGCAATTACTCTTGCCGAACAAATTATTGAAGTGTCTGATCGCAAAAATAAATGGGTCAACAGTGCCTCGCAAAATCAAGATGAACTCTCAATCATCAGCAAGAGAATTGATGAGGTTCCCGGCACACATTCTGTAAAATATGTTTCATCTGTTGATGATATTGAAATCATTCACACAGCTCATAATCGTAAAGGTTTTGCAGAAGGAGCTGTTTTGGCTGCAGAATTTATTAATGGAAAAAAGGGGATTTTTTCTATGAAAGATGTTTTGAATTTTTAGAAGAATGAATCATCTTATTTCTTCAGTTATTATAAAAAAATAAGCGGCACTCATCAGAGTGCCGCTTTTGAATAAACTATTTTATAAAACTAAAAATTGTAAGCAACACGAAGGTTGACAGAACCATCAGTAGCGCCGTTTTTACTTGAAGCAAGATATTTTAATGCAAGATCAAGATTGGGACTAACATAATAACCAATGCTTGGTGCATATGCGAAAGCGCCGCCACCGCCACTTTGGGTAGAAACTGCATAACCCAATTGCGCATGTCCATACATTTTTCCGGTTTCTCCGAAAAAGAATTTTACACCCGCAAGAATTGGAATGATTCCAAAGGTGCTTTTAATACCGGAGCCTGAAGGAACATCCTTTATTTTGTATCCTTCATATCCAACACTACCAGTGAGTTTTGTAGTTGATGCCACGGCAAAATCTCCCTGGATATCTGCTCCATAAGCAATGGAAAGGCCTGTAGTGGTAGGAATACCAATATTTGCAGCAATGCTGAATGAAGTTGTTTTTGAATCCTGAGCTTTTGCTCCCACTGTTGTAAATGCAACAATGGTAAAGACTAAAATTAATTTTTTCATTTTTTTCGTTTTAGATTTAGAAATTGTTTTGAACCAATTAAATTTTAAATTTTAAAAAATTGCTCCACAAATATCTATAATATTATGAAACTGCAAAACCGGGAAATAAAATCACTCCTTTTTTCTAATAAAAATTGCTTTATCAATGGAACAAATTCTTACGCAAAATGTAAGTCAAACGCTTAATAAGGAAGAAAGGCGAAATCAAAAGAATGCGGTGCTGGCGGGTTTTCTCGGCTGGACTTTGGATGCGTTTGATTTTTTCATTCTCACATTTGCTCTGGCGACTGTTGCCAAAGATTTCAACAAAACCATTCCCGAAATTGCTTTGACTCTTACTGCAAGTCTTGCAATGAGGCCTGTTGGCGCTTTTATTTTCGGATTGATGGCTGATAGATTTGGAAGAAAAGGACCGTTGATGATCAACATTATTTTTTATTCAATCATTGAAATTTTTTCAGGTCTCGCTCCCAATTATACGGTGTTTTTAATTTTGAGATTGTTATACGGAATTGGAATGGGAGGCGAGTGGGGTGTAGGTGCTTCATTGGTTATGGAATCTGTTTCAGTAAAACGGCGTGGATTTTTATCAGGACTATTACAGGAAGGATATGCTTTTGGGTTTTTACTTGCTGCAGCAGTTTATTATTGGGTGTTTCCTCATTTTGGCTGGCGAGCTATGTTTTTTATCGGCGGATTGCCTGCGCTTCTGACTTTATTTATTCGTTCGAAAGTAAAAGAAACTGCTGCGTGGAAAGCGACCAGGACACGCGATTGGAAAGAATATGGAAACGCTGTGAAGAAGCATTGGAAATTATTTTTGTACCTGGTTCTGCTGATGTCTGCCATGAACCTGATCTCTCATGGAACGCAGGATTTGTATCCAACTTTTTTGCAACAACAGCGACATTTTGATCCTCATAAAACAGCGGTCATTACTATGGTTTCAATGGTTGGAGCAATTTTGGGCGGATTATTATTTGGCCATTTATCCGATTTATACGGAAGAAAAAAAATGATGGCGCTTGCTGTTTTTCTTGCCATTGTTCTGATTCCGTTGTGGCTGTTGGCTAATGGAAGTTTTTTAATTGCCCTTGGTGCTTTTGGAATGCAATTTATGGTTCAGGGTGCGTGGGGAATTATTCCAGCCCATATCAACGAGCTTTCGCCAGGCAGCCTTCGTGGTTTCTTTCCCGGCTTTGCTTACCAGACCGGAGTTTTGATTGCTTCAGGAATTGTATATGTCGAAGCGGTATTGGCAGAATATGTAAACTATGCAACATCAATGGAAATTCTTGCAGGTTCGGTGTTGGTATTGGCGGCGATAGTAATCCTTGCAGGGCCGGAAGCAAAAGGAATTCATTTTAATCCGCATCATCAGAAAACAGAATAAAGAAATTGAATTTATTTCGTTATTAAAAAACGTTTACACATACCTGTTATGTTGAAGTGAGAATGAATGATTATAAAAATTGTTTTAAAACTTTCGAATTACTTTTTCTTATTTTTTCATTCATCACTCCTTCAAATAGATCACCTTTTTTTTCTATTCTTTTTAAAATCGTATGGATGTTAAAATCTTTTGGATCCAGCTGATCGTTTATTTCTTTCCATTCTAAAGGAGCAGAAACTGTTGGAGTTGGCGCTGGTCTTACGCTATATGCCGCTGCGACGGTATCTCCTTCATCATTTTGATTGGGATCGATGTATAACTTATCTCCACGTTTTGAAACAGTGATTTGAGTAGTGCTGATTTCCGGCAATAAAATATTGATTTGGTTAGAAATCTCTTCCGCTATTTTTCTTGTCTCCGGAAAAGAAAATTTTTCGCAGGGAATAAAAAGATGCATTCCTGTTTTTCCGGACGTTTTCGCAAATGCCCTGATCTTTAGTTTATCAAAAACTTCTTTTGCAGTCAATGAAGTTTGAATCACTTTTTTAAAATCATTATCGCTGGGATCGAGGTCAATGATGATGAAATCAGGTTGCAAATAATTTTGTACACGGGATGTCGAGGGATTAATATCTATGCAGCCCAGATTGATCATATAAAGTAAAGTAGCTTCGTCATTACACACCAGGTAATCTATCGTATTCCTTTTTCCTTTCCTGGGATGTTTTCTTTGCGTAGCAAAGGTTTCGGCCCATTTCGGCTGATTGCCTTCCATATCTTTTATATAAAATCCGGGAAGTGTTGGTTTAATATTTTTTATATGCAAAGACTCAGCACGGTCTTTTAAATAAGGCAAAATATAAGGCGCAACAGTATGGTAATATTCGATCAGATTTGCTTTTGTAATCCCTGGCCAAATTTCTCTTTCAACATTGGAAAGCATTACTTTTTTTCCATCTATTGTTACAAAGTCTTTGCTCGTTATTTTTTCATGTTTTATTAATTTCCAATTGCTTTCTTCTGTTGCATTGATTTCTTTGTTCCCTGTTTTGTCTGTTTCATCAGCCGTCTCATTTTCTACTTTACTAATAGGAACGGGTTTCTCTTCAACCACCTCTTCAGGTTTTTTGTCTTCTCTGAAGCCAAGGAATATAGCCGGTTTTCTGATCTTTCCGGAAGTGGTATAAGTAGAAAATTTTATGTTGACAACTAATTCCGGCTTCACAAAATGCACTTTTCTATCAGTGTCAACTTTATTCGAAAACGGACTTTTTTTTATTTCAACCGGTTCTAATTTTTTGATGATCTTTTCTTTTTCTTTTGCTTTAAAACCACCCCCTGCATGGCCCTGGTAAATTAGTTTTCCATTTTGATAATATCCAAAAAGAAGTGATGCAAAAGGAGCCGCATTGTCTGATTCAGTCCAGCCTCCAATTACAAATTCCTGTCTCTTTTCTGTTGGTAATTTCAACCAGTCATTGCCACGCTTTCCCGGCTCATATCTGCTGTTTTTTCTTTTCGCAACAATCCCTTCCAATTCCTGTTTTTTTATCAATTCGAACAGTGCAATTCCTTCTTCAAAATCATCGCTGTATTTTATAACTTCATTGAACGTTATTACTTTCAAAAGAATTTCTTTCCGTTCAGTTAATTGGAGATTCATGAGGTCATATCCTTTGTACCAGAGAATATCAAACGCATAAAACACTAAAGGATTTTTGCCATTGTTTTTTTGCAATGCATCAAAATCCGGTTTGCCTTCATCATTCAATGCAACAAGTTCTCCATCAAGAATGACGTCACAATTCAGTGCTGACAATACTTTTACAACTGAAGAATATTTTTCTGTATAATCCAGGCCGCTCCTCGAACTTAAAATCACGTTTGCATTTTGCACATAGGCTATGATACGGTACCCATCCAATTTTACTTCAAACAAAAAATCCGGATCGTTGAATGGTTCTCTTATCAACGTGCATAGCATCGGTTTGATCCCTGATAAAAAATTTGATTTCTTTCCTTTCTGGATCAACGCGTCAATTTCTTTTTCATCCGGGTTTTCGCTACTGTTTATGCCCGGTTCCCTTTTTGGTTCAGCTTTTTTTGCCCGGTTGCTTTCCCATTCTTTTTCAGGATGTGCTTTTACCTGCTGCAGGGTTTTATTGGATAAAACTGATTTGTCTTTTTTTGTAACATCTTCGGCTGATGCATACTTGTCTTTTTTCTTGATCAAAAGCCATGCATTGTCCCCGCGTTCTTTTGTTTTCACCAAAGAAAATTCTCCTTTCAATTTGTGACCATGCAATACAAATGAAATAGCGCCCTGGTATAAATGGTGCATCAGCGATTTCTCATCTTCCTTTTTTGTTTTCTTTTTTTCTGCCGGCTCATACGTTCCCTCATCCCATACGATCACAGTTCCTGCACCATAGCCTTCGGGAATAATTCCTTCAAAATTGCGGTAATCCCATGGATGATCCTCTACCATCATTGCAAGCCTTTTATCTTCAGGATTCATCGATGGTCCTTTTGGCACAGCCCAGCTTTTCAGTACGCCTTCCATTTCCAATCTGAAATCATAATGAAGATGAGATGCATGATGTTTCTGCACAACAAAACGCAACTGATCACCGGAAGGCTTACCGCCGGCAGGCTCCGGCGTTTTATCAAAGTGTCGCTTTTGTTTATATTTTGATAATGACATTATTTTATCAAATACAAAGGATGCGCCAGTCTGTTGATTACTGATTTATTATTAGCTGAAAAATTCGGGGAGTTGATTTCTAAATAAACGTCACTTATTTTCATCACCCTTCTTCATATCCACAGTTAAATCATAACCCTGGACAGATAAGAATAAGGAAAGTGTGTCTCCATGAAGCTTACCGGTTACCGGAGTTAGCTGACCTTGTATGGGCACAGAAAAAGAAATGCTATCGCCCATCACCTTTCCATTACTAATATCGGAAACAGAACCATCGTAATGAGTATCTTTTCCGGTGAGCGAATCTCCCTGTGCCACAAAATCATACTTCACTTTGTATTGGTTCATTATTTCACCAGTCCAATGACCGGTTATATTGCTTTGGGCGAACAAAAATGAGACTGATAATGTAAGGAAGGCGGAGAATAGTAGTTTCTTTTTCATACAATGTTTATTAATTGTTTAGTTTAATATGAAGTTAGCAATTGTTGCGCAAGCGGATGGAAATTTTCTTCCCATTTTACTTTATTTCCTGCAATACTGCAGAACGTTTTCAAAAACCGCCTTCCTAACCTCATTTACATTATAATAAAACCCGGTTTTCAACAAACCCATATTCTGACGGTTGATCAAAAGAATGATAGACGTATTATATTTTGGAATTACCATAATGCCCGTTCCTGTAAAACCAGTATGTCCAAAAGTGCCTTCAGGGCCATCTTTGAGAAAAGAATCAGCAGTGTCCATCATCCAGCCCAGGCCATTATTGAATTGATCTTTAACAAAAAAAGAATCGATCACCCGGCTTGAAATAAATTGTTTGTTGCCGGCTTTTCCTTTATGCATCAGCATATCCACTAATTTCTGCATGTCGTCTACAGTAGAAAATAACCCTGCTGATCCGGCAATACCACCATTTGCATACCATGCGTTCCCATCATTTACTTCTCCTTTTACCACATAATGTCTCCATCCATTCCAACTCCCCGGATCAAGGCCTTTCACTGTATAACCAAGAGAGGAATCATAAACCATGCGCGTTTCATAAGGATTGCCGGGAGAGGTAGCAGCAATATTCGTAGTTCTTCCATGCCGGAGAGGGTTGTACATCGTATGCGTCATTCCCAGAGGCACAAAAATGTTTTGTTTTTCAAATTGATCTAATGGCATTCCTGAAACCTTTTCAATAATTTCCTGCAAAAGAATAAATCCGAGATCGCTGTATCGGCGCTGCTTACCAACCGGATATTTAAGCGGCAATTCTCCGATCACTTTATAAGTAGTTTGCTTATCATGAGAAAAATAAAAAAGCGGGTACCATTCGATCAATCCGGCAGTATGTGTAAGCAGATTACGCAGTGTTATGGCTTTTTTAGCACCGGTATCAAAAGCGTTGATATATTTTCCGACCGGATCATCTACTTTGATCAGTCCTCTGTCAACAAGCAACATAATGGAAGTAGTAGTGCCGATGACCTTTGTCAGAGAAGCCATGTCAAAAAGGGTTGCAGTATTCATTAGCTCTGGCGGATTCAGCAATTGATGGTGAATGTCATATTTCTGTGCATAGCCATATGCATGTCTGTAAATGATTTTCCCATCTTTTTTTATCTGAATCACCGCTCCGGGAATCAAATCATTCGCCACCTCCCGGTTTAAAATACTATCTACTTTTGAAACCAGGTTGGTTTTATTATTTTCAAAATTGGAACTTTGACTCTTTACGATTCCGGTAATAAAGCAAAGCTGGAACAGAATAAAAAATAATTTTCTCATGCAATTGTAAATTGAATACCTGAAAGAATGAATACAAATATACATGTTGACAGGCGCTTCCATATTTTAAGATACTTTAATGAATTATAAAACCCGTTTGGCAAAGAAATTGCCTTTATAACATAAAACCTCATTATGAAACCTGTATTGCTTACAAAGAACTTATTAGCTGCATTTTTCCTCATTGCATCTTTTAATGCATCTGCACAAAAGAAAAGCGTGTATGATGTTATTCCCGGATCAGGGCCTAAAAAAACACAGACATCCAAAAATGTTGTAATTTTTGAAGGCAGAAAAACTGATAGCAGGCATACCTATCCTGTCTACACAAGCAGAAGAAAGAATTTGCCTCCAGGACAGGCAAAAAAGATTTATGGGGGTTCTGCAAAAGATTATGCCCCCGGCCAGGTAAAGAAGCATTACCATGACAAGGAATGGGATGGAAAACACGGTAAAAAAGAACATGGAGAAAAACATGGCAAAGGCCATTAAATTAAGCACGCCTGATTTTAAAATTAAAAAAGCCCCTGATTTTTCACGGGCTTTTTTAATGAAATTAGTTGAACCGGTAACCAAGCCGGAAATTAAGCAATCCGACTGATCCATTTTTACTGTAACCATCGTAAGAACCACCAAGTTCGACGTGTGGAGATGCATTAAATCCAAGTCCGAAAGAATAAGCAGTGGTTGTAATGCTTGAAGTACCTGAGTTCGAAATAAATCCTGCTCCGATTTTACCCCCCACAAAGAATTTATCCGAAGGATAGTAACGGAGCCCAATTCTTAATGGCAATAAGTTGGTAGTGCCGTCTTCTTTGAATTTTGACAATAATGCTGTGTAGCCAAAATCACCGGTTAAAGCTGCTTCATTTGAAAGCATATAAATACCAGTAAGGTCAACGCCCAGTCCGATAGAAGTGCCATACAGGTTATGAACGGGAACTCCAAGATCAATTCCTCCCTGAACGTGAAAAGAATTTTGTGCCTGTGAAGTAAAAGCAGTGAAAAAGAGAATAGTCGCAAAAAATGCTGTTTTCATAGTTGATTTTTTAAGGGTACTAATTTTTAAAAAGCAATATTAGGCAAATAAATTATTGTAATGAAGTCATTTTGTATCAAAAATTTGCTTACCAAAAATAGCTTCAAACCACTGGTGTCGGGCACGAACAAAATAAAGACTTGTAAACAGAAAATGACCAGATTTGTTGCCGGCCGGATCTGCGTTTACTTCACCATCCCTTTTATTTCCTGCAATTTCAACAGTGCTTCCACCGGCGTTAAACGGTTAATGTCAACAACTTCTAAAATTTTTCTGATGTCTTCAAACGCCTGGGAATGTGCATCAAAAATGCTCAGTTGCATTTGAGGCGCATTTAGTTGGCGCAGATTTTCTTTGATACTTTTTTTACTTTTTTTCGGCGTTTCATCTCCTGCGGGTTCATCATTTTCAGAAGCATCCACATGCTTTGTTTCCAATTGTTTTAAAATTTCATTTGCCCTGTCAATCAGTGATGGCGGCATTCCTGCCATCTTTGCCACATGAATACCAAAGCTGTGAATACTTCCACCCGGCACTAATTTTCTTAAAAAAATAATTTTATTTCCTGCCTCCTTATTCGTGATGTGAAAATTTTTTACACGTTCAAATTTATTTTCAAGCTCGTTTAATTCATGATAATGTGTGGCAAATAAAGTCTTTGGCGCATGAGCAGAATGTTGCAGATATTCAACAATGCTCCAGGCAATGGAAATGCCGTCATACGTGGAAGTTCCTCTTCCGATTTCATCTAAAAGGATCAAACTCCTGGAGCTGATATTATTAATAATGCTGGCCGTTTCATTCATCTCAACCATAAATGTACTTTCGCCGCTGCTGAGATTATCGCTTGCTCCGACCCTGGTAAAGATTTTATCCGTCTGTGGCACTCTTGCTTCTTCCGCAGGAACGAAACTTCCCATGTGAGCCATCAAAGTAATCAATGCAGCTTGCCTTAAAATGGCGCTTTTACCACTCATGTTTGGACCTGTCAGGATGATGATCTGTTGCGATTGCGGATCTAAAAAAATATCATTTTCTATATAACTTTCTCCCTGTGGCAAATTTCTTTCTATTACAGCATGGCGGCTTGCTTTCAGCTCAAGCTCAAGCCCTGTATGTAATAGAGGTTTTTTATATTTAAAATGCACCGCATTATTTGCAAAACAGATGAGGCAATCAAGCACTGCAAAAACGTGTCCGTTCAATTGCATTGGCGCAATATAATCCTGCAATTCGTTCAGCAATTGCTCAAAAATATTTTGCTCAAGAGATAATATTTTATCTTCAGCGCCGGTTATTTTTTCTTCATATTCTTTTAATTCCGGAGTAATATATCTTTCTGCATTCGTGAGTGTTTGTTTCCGAATCCAGTTTTCAGGTACTTTATCTTTGTGCGTGTTGGTTACTTCCAGGTAATATCCAAACACATTATTGAAGCCAATTTTCAATGAAGAAATTCCGGTACGTTCTGTCTCTTTTTGTTGCAGTTTCAGCAGGTGTACCTTACCGTTAGTAACTATACTTTTTAATTCATCGAGTTCCTCATCTATACCTGCAGCAATCACATTTCCTTTGGAAATCGCTACCGGCGGGTTTTCTATGATCTCTTTAAAAATTTTATCAGCAATATATTTACAAGGATTCAGTGAATCACCAAGTCTTTTTAAATATTCATTGGAAGATGCTTCACACCAATCTTTTATTTGTGCAGCAAGTTTTAATCCTTTACCAATATGCAAAACTTCCCGTGGATTTATTTTCTTCAATGGAATTTTACTTACCAACCTTTCTATGTCACCGGCCTGTTTGATATTCTGTCCAATCTTCGTTTTTTCTTCAGGCGATTTGATAAAATATTCTACAAGATTTTGCCGCTCTTCTATTGAATTAATATCGGTCAAAGGCAACAACATCCAGCGTTTGAGTAATCTTGCGCCCATAGGAGAGACGGTATTATCCAAAACTTTTAATAGCGAGTTGGTGTTGTCCGAACTGCTTAGCAATTCAAGATTGCGAATGGTAAACCGGTCCATCCACAAATAATCTGCTTTATCAATTCTTTGTAAGGAAGTAATATGTTGAAGATTTGGATGTTCCGTATCTTTTAAATAATGAAGAATAGCGCCTGCGGCAATAATCCCCGTTTTCAGATTTTCTACACCAAAGCCTTTCAGGCTCTGAGTTCCGAAGTGTTTTAATAAAGTTTCTTCAGCATATTGTTGAGAAAAAATCCATTCATCTAAAGTGTAAGTATAAAATTTACTGCCAAAATAACTTTTAAAATTCTTTTGTTGATTTCTTTGAAAAATAACTTCAGCAGGATTGAGACTTTGCAGTAATTTATCCGCATATTCTTTATCGCCTTCAGCAATAAAAAATTCACCGGTAGAAATATCCAGAAAAGAAATTCCTGCTTTTTCCTCAATCAAATGAATGCCACACAAAAAATTATTTTGATTATGCTCCAGCAATTTATCATTTGTTGCCACGCCCGGTGTTATCAATTCTGTAACGCCACGCTTTACGATTCCTTTTACTGTTTTTGGATCTTCCAGCTGATCGCAAATAGCAACACGATAACCGGCTTTTACCAGTTTATGCAAATAAGTATCCAGCGCATGATGCGGAAATCCTGCAAGCTCGGGCGCTGTTGAAGAAGCATTGTTTCTTTTGGTAAGAGTAATTCCCAAAACCCGGGAGGCAGTGATCGCATCCTGTCCGAAAGTTTCATAAAAATCACCAACGCGAAAAAGCAGAATCGCATCAGGATATTTCGCCTTGATGTCATTATGCTGTTTCATTAAAGGAGTATCTGAAGAGGCCATTTATTAAATAAGAATTAAGAATTAAGAATTAAGAATTAAGAATTAAGAGTTAAGAATTAAGAGTTAAGAATGAAAGTTAGATTTACAGGAGGAGCAGAAATAACCGGAATTCTTATTTTCCACATTTCCATTTTCACATCAGCAAATTAATACTTTATTACATTTTAATCCGGCTGTCAAATTGAAAAGCTAATGTTTTTAAAAGTTTGATTTTTTTATAATCTTTATGTGCAGGATTTAATAAAAAATTTGAATCTCCGGGTACGATTGCAGACGGCACTTTTAAGATAGCCGTTTCGCCTGCTCTTGCCCATTCATCTCCTATTGATTGTGTATAAGACATTCTCATAAACTCTTTCCAATCTCGGTTTAATCCGCCTATTTTAATTTCTTTCATTTCAATCTCGTCTGGTACCAGGATATTCATTTGCATAAAATTTTTTTGCAAACCTTTTGAATTTCTGTGAACCACATTTTCCAGGCAAGCAAGTGCTTTTGATTCAGCGGTGTAAATAACTTTTGTGTCTTTTGAGTTCCATCTTGCAGGATTTCCTGAAGCTATTAACTTTCCCGAATATTCAGCAAGAGATATTCTGTAAACTATCATATTCAGGCAAGGTCTCCGTATTCAATTCGTGTTAATTCCTGTGACACAAGCTCAATACCGGTAATCGTTTCGAGCAAATCTTTTGGGACAATATTTCCCAATCCAAATGCGGGCTCTGCAAGCCATTTATTAAATTCATCAACGGAACCAAAAACGTTTTGGCCTTTATCATATAGTGCAAAAAATTTCAATAGCTTTTCACTTAAAACCGGGTCTAAAGGTGTTTTATTTTTTTTATAAGAAGTAAACGTTTTGATTGTTTTATTCAACACTTTTTCTACATAAGGAAAAGGAAAATCTGAAAGCGAAATAAAATCAAAAACAGCCTGTGGCAATAAACCTTTTTTTGAAACTGAAACCAATGTAATATTATCATTAAAGGATTTTTGATATTTCGTCAAAATTCTTTCATCATTTGCCCTGAATGTATTCATTCTGCTTTTTTTTCGAAGGTAGGAAAATCTTCCTGATTTTTTAGAAAATTTTCTGGTTAAATGTGAATGGTGAATAGTAAATGGTGAGTTGTGAAAGGTGAATTGATAATTTAGGGGCGGGTACAGTAAACGAACAAATAACCAGTTTTCTATTTTGTAAATCATTCTTTCATTTTCACATTTTCACATTTTCACATTAGCAAATTAGCAAATTAGCAAATTAGCACATTACCACATTATCCCATTAAACTTATTTTTGCAAATTATAATATTGTTTTGATGAGAAAACTTAGCATGGATGAATTGAATCGTAAATCTGTGGATGAATTTAAAGAATCTGAAAAAAATCCGGTGATTGCAGTTTTGGAAAATATCCGAAGCGCTTATAATGTGGGCAGTGTTTTTCGTACGGCCGATGCATTTTTAATTGAATCAATTTATATTACCGGTTATACTGCAAAACCGCCACATAAAGAAATCACCAAAACCGCTCTCGGAGCGCAGGAAACAGTGGATTGGAAATTTTTTGAAACAACAAAAAGTGCGATTGAAGATTTGAAAAAAAATGGATATAAAGTGTTCGCCGTAGAGCAGGTAACGGATAGTATTTCTTTAGAAAATCTTTCTGATTTGAATGTTGAAAAAATCGCCTTTATTTTTGGAAATGAAGTGAGTGGTGTAGAACATCAAACAATTTCTTTCTGTGATGGATGTGTAGAAATTCCTCAATTTGGAATGAAACATTCTTTGAATATTTCTGTCGCTGCAGGTATAGTTTTATGGGAAGCGGTAAAAAAAAATGGATAAAAAAATGAAATTAACTTCTTCGTTTATGGAGGAATTCATTTGTGTCAATCAATTCATCATAATCTGCTTCCTCCATTAATTTTCCGGGAACAATATCTTCTTTATCCTCTTCAATTAAATTCTTCCTTTTATTCTATGTTCCCTTAGGATTTTACTAATCTGACCTCTTCCTCATTATTTGTTTGTATTAATATTGTTTCCATTTTTAAAAGATTTTAATCAAGTTTACAAAATTATTCTACCAGATTTTGTGTTCGTAAAATACTTGTGGCTTCGACAATTGTTTTGTAAAATGCCGCTAGAATTCAATTAAAATTTATAAGTAATTTTACAGCATGGATACAATTATTATAAAACCGAAAGATTCCGGAGAATATAAAGAGGTTCTTGGTATAATGCGTAAGCTGAAAATAAAAACTGAAGTATATAAGACTCCTACAAAAGATGAGGTTCTTAAGGATATTGAAAATGGAGCACGAAGTGCTTCCTTATTTTTAAAAGGAAAGATAAAGTTACAAGATGCAAAATCTCTGCTGAGTGAGTTATAAAATTTTAAATACTCCGGAATTTAAAAAAGAGATAAAACGCTTTTCTGCGAAATATCCCTCATTACATTCAGATTTTGATGTTTTTCTAAACGAACTTTCTGAAAACCCATTTCAAGGAAAAGCATTAGGGAATAATTGTTATAAAGTCAGGCTTTCCATTTCAAGTAAAAGACGGGGAAAAAGTGGAGGAGCCAGGGTTATAACCTTTGTTCAGGTAACAAATGAAATTGTTATATTGATTAGTATTTATGACAAATCAGAAATAGCAACTATTTCCGAAAAAGAAATTAAAGAAAGATTAAAACGATTTCTTCCTTAAGATTAAATATGCTACGAATAAAAAATTATTTATCTCTTGTAAAATTTGCCCATACGATTTTTGCAATGCCCTTTGCATTAATAGGATTTTTCTATGGATTAAAAAAGGTGAATTATGATTTAAACCGGCCGTGGTGGCAGCTTTTCATCCTGGTGATTTTATGTATGGTATTTGCACGAAGTGCTGCAATGGCTTTCAACCGGTGGCTGGATGCGGAATATGATGCTAAAAATCCCCGCACCAAAATCCGCGAAATACCAGGTGGAATTATTTCAAAAAGGCATGCCATGATCTTTGTAATTTTTAATTGTGTTGCGTTTATTGTAGCCACTTTTTTTATCAATACTCTTTGTTTTGTTTTGGCGCCTGTTGCTTTGCTTGTAATTCTTTTTTATAGTTATACAAAACGATTTACACCGCTTTGCCACCTGGTACTCGGACTGGGATTGAGCCTTTCTCCAATTGGTGCGTATATCGCTGTTACCGGAAAGTTTGCTTTGGTTCCGGTTTTATTTTCTTTGTCTGTTTTGTTTTGGGTCAGCGGTTTTGATATCATTTATGCTTTGCAGGATGAAGACTTTGATAAAGAAAATAAACTGCATTCTATTCCTTCATTACTTGGAACAGCAAGAGCTTTGCGCGTGAGCGAATCTTTGCATTTTCTTTCTGCCGCTTCTGTAGTTGCAGCAGGATTGACTGGTAATTTTTCCATGCTTTATTGGGCAGGCGTCGCTGCATTTGCATTCTTTCTTATTTACCAGCATTCATTGATAAAACCAAAAGATCTGAGTAAAGTAAACCGCGCCTTTTTTTCATCGAATGGAATTGCCTCTGTCGCTTTTTGTGTATTTGTTTTATTGGACATTTTTTTATTCTAAATGCTCAAAACAATTCTAAACCGCTCTAAACAATTCTAAACAATCTAAGAATTCAACAATCAACAATTATAAATTAAACTCTAAATCACTTGTCCCGCATCCTCTGCATCGATTATGGAAAAAAACGTACAGGCATTGCCGTTACAGATCCTCTTCAAATAATTGCCACAGGTCTTACTACTGTTGATTCTCATGAATTAATTTCTTTCCTGAAAAAATATTTTCAGCAGGAAGAAGTCGAATTAATTGTAATTGGCGATCCGAAAAACCTGGATGATTCTGATACCCATGCCACTCCTTTGGTAAATGCCATTATTAAAAGATTAGAAAAAGAATTTCCAAAGATTCCAATAAAAAAAGTGGATGAACGATTCACTTCCAAAATGGCAAAGCAGGCAATGATTGAAATGGGTATGAAAAAAAAAGACAGAAGAAATAAAAGAACAGTGGATGAAATAGCGGCTACCATTATGTTACAGGAATATATGGGCAATAGCCACTTCTAAAATTACTGAAAAGCTGTAAATTTGCACTCCAATAATCAATCAAACAATAATCAATATTTATGGTTCTTCCGATAGTAGCTTATGGAAATCCGGTTTTAAGAAAAGTGGGGATAGAAATTACTCCTGATTATCCTGGTTTGCAAAAACTGATCGAAGACATGTGGGACACTATGTATAATAGTAAGGGCGTGGGTTTGGCTGCTCCACAGATTAACAAAGAGATTCGTTTATTTGTCATGGACAGCATTCAAATTCTCGAAAATCTTGAGGAGGACGAAAAGAATGATTACCCCGGAGATGAGGGTTATAAAGGTGTTTTTATTAATGCACGGATTAAGGAACTTGATGGCGATGAATGGCCTTATAATGAAGGTTGCCTGAGCATACCAAAAATCAGGGAAGATATTTTAAGAAAAGAAACTGTTACCATACATTTTTTTGATGAAAATTTTATAGAGCATACCAAAACTTTTACAGGAATAACGGCCCGTGTTATTCTTCATGAATATGACCACATCGATGGAAAATTATTTATTGATTATCTGAAGCCTCTCAAAAAAAATTTGCTGAAACGCAAGCTCAATGACATTTCCAAAGGGAAAGTTTCGGTTGATTACAGAATGTTGTTTAATAAATAAACCTGGTTTATTCATTAATTAACTTAATTCGTTTATTGTTGCTTTAATTTAGATTTCCTCCAACATTTTAAGAATATTTTTACTGAATGACTCAAAAGTTTTTTCTGCTTTCGTTATTGCTGCTCATTTCCATCTGCATTTTTGCGCAGAAGGACACTACTGTTAAAGTGAATGAAAATTATATTACCCTTTCTGAAATCGTTGTCAATAATAAATTAGATGTACCTTCTTTTATTCAGAGAGTGAAAAACGACACCACATTTTACAAGGCCTTTCGTAATCTTCGTATCATTGGCTATACTGCCATTAATGATATTAAAATGTTGGATAAAACACGAAATATAGCCGCTTCATTGCATAGTAAAACAAAACAAATCAGAACCGGTAATTGCAGGAAAATGGAAGTGTTAAATCAATCTGTAACAGGTGATATTTTTGACGCTGCAGGAAATTTTAATTATTACACTGCTCAGATGTATGCCGGTCTTTTTTTTACCAAAGATTCTGTTTGCGGCGAAAATAATATTGTGAAAGGACATGAGTTTTCAACGAATGGATTAAGCGGAATTGATAAACACAAAGAGCAATTGAAAATGTTGTTTTTTAATCCCGGTAAAAAAATTAACGGGCTGCCGCTGATCAGCAATAAAACAGCGATTTTTGATGAATCTATGGCTGGTAAATATGATATGGCAATCGATGTAAAAGATCATGATTCTGTTCCCTGTTATGTTTTTAAAATAAAAGTAAAACCCGGTGAAAAAAACAATGTCGTCATAGATGAAATGACAACGTGGTTTAATGAAAAAACTTTTGAAATTGTCGCACGAAATTGTTCACTAAGCTATGATGCAGGAGTGTATGATTTTGCCGTAGAGATGCAGGTTGAAATGACAAAAGCGGGAGATCTTCTTGTCCCATCTGTTCTGCGTTACAACGGCAACTGGAAAGCGATTTTTAAGAAAAGAGAGAGAGGGGTTTTTACAGCTACATTATTTGATTTTGTACGTTGATCTTTCGGCTTTCATAATCTATACATTTTTATTATTTGCCATTCCGGAAGCACTATAATTTCTCCATTTTTCAATGACCGATTTCATATCATCCGGCATCGGACTTTCAAATTTTATGTATTGATTTTCAGATGGATGGATAAATCCTAATTGTTGGGCATGTAAAGCATGTCGCGGACAAAGCGCAAAGCAGTTTTCTACAAACTGTTTGTATTTTGTAAACACAGTTCCTTTCACAATTCTATCTCCGCCATAAGTGTCATCATTAAAAAGAGGATGGCCAATGTGCTGCATGTGAACCCTGATCTGGTGTGTGCGACCCGTTTCCAGCCTGCATTCGATAAGTGTTACATAATTAAATCTTTCTAAAACTTTATAATGAGTGATCGCGTCTTTTCCATGTTCGCCTTCAGGATAAGCGGTGAATAATTTTCTGAATCGTTGATGTCGTCCAACATGCGCAACGACCGTCCCTTCCTCTTCTTCAAAATCACCCCAAACCAAAGCCACATAACGACGGTGGACAGTATGATCAAAAAATTGTTTGGCAAGATGCGTCATCGCCTTTGGTGTTTTTGCCATTACCAAAAGCCCTGAAGTATTTTTATCAATACGATGAACCAATCCAAAACGCGATAATTCGCTTTCTTCAATTTCTGGGTTTTGCTGTTTTAAATGAAACGCAACTGCATTCACCAAAGTGCCGCCGGGATTACCGCTTCCCGGATGTACCACCATTCCAGGCTCTTTATCAATCACCATCAGATCTTCATCTTCATATACAATTTTAAAAGGAATATTTTCAGGAATAATTTCATTGCTTTCGGGAAGATAATCCTGGTAAATAACAATTTTATCCAGTGGTCTTACTTTATAATTTGACTTTACAGGCTGGTCATTTACCAAAACTCTTTCCGCTTCAATGCCTTGCTGAATTTTATTCCTTGTAGCTCCTTCAATTCTCCCCATCAAAAATTTATCAATGCGCAAAGGCTCCTGCCCTTTTGCACAAATAATCGTTTCCCTTTCAAAAAGTTCTTCGTTTTCTTCCAATACTTCATCCATAAAAATTCAATAATTGAATAATTTAATAATTCACAATTCACCACTCACAATTCACTGCCTTATCTTTGCAAATTAAAATCTTTGCATTGGAAAAACAGCAAGTCATTTTTGAAGATCTCGGAATTATCAATTACAAATCAGCCTGGGATTACCAGGAAGAACTGGTAAAAAAAAATCTGGAAATAAAATCAGAAGTAAGGATGGCAATGAGTGGTGAACAATTAGCCATTGGGGATCAACCTTCAACTTTCAACCATCAATCTTCAACTGTCCATCATCTTCTTTTTTGCGAGCATCTGCCGGTTTATACTTTGGGAAAAAGCGGTCATATGGAAAACGTTTTAATGAGCGAAAATGAAATGGAGGAACAGGAAATTGAATTCTTTAAAACCAACAGGGGCGGCGATATTACCTTTCACGGACTTCAACAAATTGTTGGATATCCGATACTTGATCTCGAGAACTTTTTTACGGACATTGGAAAATATATGCGAAGCCTTGAAGAAGTGATCATCTTAACCATTGCGGAATATGGCATAAAAGGAGACAGAAGCAAGGGCGAAACAGGCGTATGGATCGAGCCTGGAATCCCGGGAAGAGAAAGAAAAATCTGCGCGATGGGAATTCGTTGCAGCCGCTGGATCACTATGCATGGATTCGCATTAAATGTAAATACTGACCTTAGTTATTTCAATAATATTATTCCCTGCGGAATTGTAAATAAACAAGTTACTTCCATTGAAAAAGAATTAGGTCATCAGGTTGATTTTGAAGAGACCAAAGAAAAAGTAAAACGCAATTTTGAAAAAGTTTTTGATGTATCAGTAGTCTAAAAAATGAGGATACTACAAAGACAACAATCCCTTGTAAGAAAAAGAATGAATATTATTTGTTTATTTATTCTAAAATGAGAATTGAATGTGTGTAATCTTTACACATTAAATTGGGCAAAACAATCACTTTCTTATTTTTTCCGTTTATATTGCGCCCAATAAATATTATTGACCACTATGAGTTTTGAAAATTATGTAATCCCCTATGAAATAAATGAGCGGTATCAGCGAAAAGTAGCATACTTTTCAATGGAATATGCGATTGATCAGCCTTTAAAAATATATAGCGGAGGTCTTGGTTTTTTATCAGGATCCCATTTGCGTAGCGCATATGAATTGCGCCAGAATCTAATCGGAATTGGCATTTTATGGAAAGAAGGTTATTACGATCAGGCAAGAAACGCAGATCAGACATTGAAGGTTGTATGGATCGACAAAATTTATAACTTTCTTGAAGAAACGGGTATCAGGTTTCAAATAGAAATACATGATCATCCTGTTTGGGTAAAAGTTTTATACCTCAACCCAAAAACATTCAATACAGCTCCGTTATTTTTATTAAGCACAGACGATCCGGAAAATGACTATGTTTCTCAAACCATTTGTCACCGCCTTTATGATGGAAATGCAGCCACTAAAATGGCGCAGTTTATTTTGCTCGGAGTAGGAGGGGCAAAGCTTTTGGATCTGATGAATTACAATCCGGATATTTATCATCTGAATGAAGCGCACGCAGTCAGTGCTGCATTTTATCTGTACAGCAAATTTGGAAATCTCGAAGAAGTGAAAAAACGCCTGGTATTTACCACGCATACACCGGAAGAAGCAGGTAATGAAAAACATGATATTTTTCTTTGCGAAAAAATGAGTTATTTCTGTGGAATGCCATTGCAAAAAGTAAGGGAGCTTACAGGAATGACAGATGATCTTTTCAATCATTCTCTTGCTGCTTTGCGCTTTGCTCATATTGCAAACGGCGTTTCACAATTGCATGGAGAAGTGAGCCGCCAGATGTGGTATAAATATGATGGCATTTGTGAAATAAAAGCGATTACCAACGCGCAAAACTGGCGCTATTGGTCTGACAAACAATTATACAGGGCAAGACAGGAACACAATGATGATTGGTTTGATGACCGCAAAAGGCATTTAAAGCAAAGAGCGCTGGCAATCGTTGCAGATCAGACCGGAAAATTAATGGATCCAAATATTTTGACGATTGTTTGGGCAAGAAGATTTGCAGGTTATAAAAGAGCAGAATTAATTACGAGAGATCATACAAGATTTGAAGCATTACTGAATAATAAAAAATATCCTGTTCAGATCATCTGGGCTGGAAAGCCATACCCTCTTGACTTTCCCGCGATCAACGATTTTAATCACCTGGTTAATCTGAGCAAACAATATAAAAATGTTGCGGTTTGTATTGGTTATGAACTTGCTTTGAGCAAGCGCCTGAAACAAGCGGCTGATGTTTGGTTGAACAATCCTCGCGTACCACGTGAAGCAAGCGGAACAAGCGGAATGACAGCTGCTATGAATGGCGCGGTAAACCTGAGTACCAATGATGGATGGATCTGTGAATTCGTAAATAATGGCAATAACGGATTCGTGGTTCCTCCGGCTGATTATGCGAATATGCATATAGAAGAACAGGATAATTATGATCTGAATAAAATTTATGAGATTCTCGAAAATGAAATCCTGCCATTGTATTATAACGATCATGAAACATGGCGCCAGATTGTAAAAAACGGAATGAGAGATGTTCAATTTGCATTTGACAGCAACAGGATGGTAGAAGAATATTATGAAATTATGTACAAATAATTTCCCTTCTGGTTACCAATAAACTTTCCCTTCTTCAGATTTTATTTCTACCGAAAATTCGTTAGTACCTTCATATTTTATTTTTAGGATATGATGAAAGGCGTGTTTTCTCTTTATAAAAAAGCTTATGGTGGCTTGTCTTCAGGCACCTGGTGGCTTTCACTGGTGATGTTGGTCAACAGAATGGGAACGATGGTAATTCCTTTTATGACCATCTATCTTACACAGAAATTTGGAGTTTCCATTGCAATGGCTGGTTTCGTTATGACAGTGTTTGGTTTAGGTGCAATTACCGGCGCTTTGATCGGAGGAAAATTGGTAGATTCAATCGGATATTTTTATGTTCAATTAGTGGCGCTGATTGGTGGCGGAGTGATGTTTATCATTCTAGGACAAATGCGTTCTTACACCTCCATTTGCATTGCCACTTTTTTTCTTGCCATGCTGAATGAATCGTTTCGCCCTGCCAATACGGTTGCCATTGCTCATTACAGTAAAGAAATAAACAGAACCAGGTCTTATTCTTTAAATCGTTTGTCAATAAACGTCGGATGGGCTATTGGCGGAGCTTTGGGAGGATTTCTTGCAAGTTTTAATTATCATTTATTATTTTGGGTCGATGGTATTTCGAATCTTTTGGCAGCATGTTTATTGTACCTTACATTGGCGCCGGCACGAAATTTAGCAACAGAAAAAATTAAGAAAGAAAAAAATGTTATCGCTGACTCTGCATATAAAGACCGCACCTACATTGCCTTTATCATACTCACTTTTGTTTTTGCTTTTTGCTTCTTTCAAATGTTTACAACAATTCCCGTTTTCTTTCGTGAAAAATTCCGCTTAAGCGTTTTTTTTATTGGAATTCTAATGGCTTTAAATGGAATTATTATCAGCGTTTTTGAGATGATTACCATCTTTACATTGGAAGGAAAAAGACCATCACTGCATTTTATTTCCAGCGGAATGTTATTGGTAGCTGTCTCATTTTTATTGTTGAATTTACCCCCTTTTGATTTTTCAGCAGTTGCAATAATGGCAATGATCTTTATCACCTTTGGCGAAATATTTTCAATGCCTTTTATGAATGCATGGTGGATTGGAAGAGCACAACCAGGTAATCGTGGACAATATGCTGCTTTATACACTGTTGCATGGGCTTCAGCCCAGGCTATTGGCCCATTTGCAGGTTCGCTGATCGCTGAATATTTTAATTTTAAAATCCTGTGGTATATTCTTGCAGCTGTTTGTACGCTTCTTGCATTTTTCTACCGGCGCCTTCATAAGGTGGAAACCTTAGTCGCCTCATGATTTTTTAAAGAAAAAAGCAAATTTTCAATGGTTCTTCGCAGATTGATCAAGAAAAAATTTCATTATTAACATTGCTGTAAATTATTGTAAATGTTTTTGTTATAAACTGCTTCCGGCAATCCATTTCATTGGGAGATTCTTGAATTCGCATTTTGGCATGTTTTTCGTTTTTTTAAGGGTAAAAAATGAATACTATGAAAAAGATCCTTCTATTGACACTGATTTGCGGAGGCATGCTCTCTGCTTCAGCACAAACAACAGACAGCACAAACACAACTACTACCACAACTACTACTCACCAATACTATTATTATCCATCAGCCAATATTTATTGGGATCAGGCTACTGGAAATTATTGGTATCTGGATAACACTTCCAATCAATGGAAAGAAGCCCAAACATTGCCTTCTACTGTAACACTCGACAATAACGCCGAGAAGTATTCTATTGACTATAATGGAAATGAGCCTTGGAAAAACAATGCTGAGGATATTAAAAAGTACAAAACAAAAAAGAACGGTACTGTAAAGATCAAACCCGAAAAGCATTAAGATGAAAAGCAACAACAAAAAAAGCTTCACCATGGTGAGGCTTTTTTGTTGTACATGCTTCTTTAAATTCTTTTATGAAACTTCTGTAAATAAAACCAGGATCATTCCGGAAAGATCTTTGCATAAAAAAAGACGGTATTAAAACCGCCTTTTAAAAAATAATTCTTATTGTCTAGCTTCTCCTGTTTCCAAACATGCGAAGTAAGAAAAGGAAAATGTTGATGAAGTCGAGATACAAAGTAAGAGCACCAAGTATCGACATTTTTTTAACGTCGTTAGCTGCAATGCCTCCTTCATATTCTACTCCTTCACCAATTCTTTTTAATTTCTGAACATCATAAGCTGTTAAAGCAGTAAATACCATTACGCCAATGATGCTGATGATATAATCTAACTGGCTGCTATGTAAGAAAAAGTTGATGACCATTGCAATCAAAACACCAATAACCCCCATCATTAAAATGCGTCCGAATTTCGTAAGATCCTGGTTAGTCGTATATCCCATAACTGCCATAACCCCAAACATTGCGGAAGCAGAAAGGAAACATCCTAAAACAGAACCGGGAGTAAATGCGAGCAAAATAAAACTGAAACTGATTCCATTAATAGTTGCATATGCAATAAACAAGGCCATCAGTGCAGTGGAAGAAAGTCTTTGATAGGCAAACGACATAATAAGAACAAATCCTAACGGAGCAAATAAAGTAACTTTTCCTAACCCTGTTAAGCCTGTCGGGCTAATAAGATATGCCATTAATTGGTCGTTTACCGAAAACTGCCATGCAAATAAAGCAGACACTCCCAGTGCAACAAACATCAATAAAAAAACATTGGCGATAAACGAACGTGTTCTGGTTTCTTCACCTGTAGGAACGTAACTTATATTGGTAATGTTAGCGTTTCTGTTTGATAAATCCATAGTTTAAAATTTTAGTAAAATTATCATTGTTTTAAGAGAATAAGAAATTTCTAAAGGAGAAATAAGAAATAATTATGAATGAGTTTTTGATTTTTCCTGACGCCATTACAATCGTCGGAGCACCCGTGCGGGCAGCATGATCAATGCTTTTAAAAATGCAAAAATTCCGTCCACTGCAATTCCCAAAATTCTGAATGGCAACAAAAAAAGCCAAATGATCGGATAAAGCACCAAAGCCAAAATAGCAAGCGGCCAACAGAAAATAAAGAGTAATATAAACAGCAGGAACGTTATCATGGGGCAAATTTAATTCTGCAAAAGGTAAAGTTTATACAAAAAGGAAAAGCGGCAAATTTGTTCGGCTACTGGTAGCGGTTAAGATCTAATTTCCAATATGAAAGCTGACGAAATTTTTATTTTGAATAACTCACGATGCAATCAAATTTATTTTCTCCTGCACCTAATTCCTGTGCGGCTGCATTGCTGATTATTACTAATAATCCGGAGTTTTGTTTGATATCAGGAATAGCATCCAATACTTTTGCATAAACAGTTTTTCCTGTTGCATTATTGGTAACTTTTAAAATAGTTCCGGGGGCAGCATCATTGTTGAAACAATAATATTTCCCATCCTGCCACCCGCTGGTTGATTTAAAAACACCGGCACTTCCGCTTTTATCAACGAGAGAGTTTTGTTGATTTTGCTGATTATATAGATTTTTAAAATAACCACCTGAAAAATCAGAACCATTATTTAAACGTACGTCATTTGTTGCTGGTTGTGCTGTTGCAGTTGCAGGAGTTGAAGATTCTTTTTTTTCTGTGTTTGTTGCTGCAACTTCTTTTACAGGCTCCGGCTTTTGTGCGACTGGTTCGTTCGTTTGCGAAACAGGATTTACTTCTTTTTGTGACTCCACCGCAACTTCTGCCGGTGCTGTTGCTTTACTTTTTGCAAGAGGTGAAAGAGACTTATCAACTTTTAAATAACCGACGATCATAGGAGTGCCGACATTTACTGCATCAGATGAAAGATGATTCCATTTTTTTAGAAGAGGGAGAGGAACTTTATTGTAATTAACACCAAGACGGTAAAGCGTTTCGCCGCTTGATATTGTATGGTAAACCGGAATCAATGCTTCATTGTTTGTTGCTCTTCCTTCCTGTAAAAAGTTATTTTTACTTAACGGGATTTTTAAATCCTGCCCAATTTCCAAACCACTTCCGGCTTTCAGGTGATTGAAAGTCGCCAGATCTTTTGGAGAAACATTGTACATGCGTCCGATGCTGTAAAAACTTTCTTTCGCGGAAACCACATGCTCGAGGTAAACATTAGATCCGGTTCCTTTTATTTGTAAATTATTTTGTGCAAATAAAAAACCTGTTAGTAATGTAAATAGAACAACCAGTGATGATTTAAACATAATATTGAATTTAATTTCTTAAAAAATATTTCAAGTATATTCTTCAAAGTGACAAAAATATTTATTCTGATTGTTGATGCTTTATTTCATGAAGTTAATTTTTTTTCAACAACAAAATGTAACGTCACCAATTTGCCAATA
Organism: Hanamia sp.; assembly: GCA_035606215.1. GTDB lineage: Bacteria > Bacteroidota > Bacteroidia > Chitinophagales > Chitinophagaceae > Ginsengibacter. Next base: position 2,248 of record DATNFV010000062.1, on the reverse strand, counting down.
AAATTACCAATTAACCTTCTTCACAAACGCTGTTGCCATCTTTCAATCATTTCGTTTTTCCATGAAGAAAAAGTGCCGTCAAATATATGTTCCCGGGCTTTCGTAACTATATGAAGATAGAAAGCAAGATTATGAATGCTGGCAATTTCCAATCCCAGAATTTCTTTTGATTTCATGAGATGACGCAGATATGCTTTGCTATAATAATTGCTGATTTCGCAATCAATTTCATCGTCAATCGGAGAAAAATCTTTCTCCCATTTTTTGTTGTCGATATTGATAATTCCTTTGCTCGTAAAAAGCATGGCGTTGCGTCCGTTGCGCGTTGGCATTACACAATCAAACATATCAACACCAAGAGAAATACATTCCAGGATATTCCATGGAGTACCAACTCCCATTAAATATCTCGGTTTATTTTGCGGAAGAAATTCACAACAAAGCTGGCAGATCTCATACATTTTTTCAGTTGGCTCGCCAACACTTAATCCGCCAATTGCATTTCCGGTCGCATCTTTTGAAGTAACAAATTCACAAGAAGATTTTCGCAGTTCCGGATGAATTCCACCCTGCACGATGGGAAATAAATTCTGCGAATAACCATATTTGTTTTCGGTAGAATTAAATCTTTCAAAACATCTGTCGAGCCAGCGATTGGTTAGCTCCAGAGATTTTTGTGCATAAGAAAATTCGCTTGCACCTGGTGGACATTCATCAAACGCCATGATGATATCGCCGCCAATAATTCTTTGAATATCCATTACTTTCTCAGGAGTAAATAAATGCCTGCTTCCATCGAGATGACTTTGAAAAAGAGCGCCTTCCTCAGTTAATTTTCTTGTACCACTTAGTGAAAAAACCTGGTAGCCGCCGCTATCTGTAAGAATTGGTCTTTGCCAGTTCATAAATTGATGTAATCCGCCGGCAGCCTCTAATACCTCTAATCCCGGGCGCATGTACAAATGATAAGTATTACCTAAAATGATTTGTGCGTGAATATCATTTTTTAATTGTTGCTGAGTAACCGCTTTCACGCTTCCAACAGTTCCAACCGGCATAAAAACCGGTGTCAGAATTTCTCCATGATCCGTGTTTATTTTTCCGGCACGTGCCTTTGTATCCCGGTCACTATGTTGAAGCTCAAATTGTAATGCAGCCATTGAAAATCCTGTTTAAAAAAGGGTGGCAAAGATAGGCCTGAAAGATTTTTGTTTGATAGTAAAAGGAGAAAAATGCAAATTGTTCTTTTCATTTTTACAACTTTCCAAACATCTTTCCCACACTCTCATTTAAAATTTTGCGAGTATTCAGAACGAAGGTAAGTTTGCATTTAAATGAAACTGACTGATTTCTTTTCTCACCCGGGAAATATTTTTTTTCTTGCTTTTTGTATTATTACAACCATACAATTATTTTATTATTTATTTTTCTTTTTGCGTTTGGCGATTCATAAATCAAAGGCAAAAAATGTCTCTCAAACACATCCCGTTTCAGTCATTATTTGTTCAAGGGATGAAGCAGCCAAGCTGGTAAAAAATCTTCCCGGCGCTTTGGTTCAAAATTATAAAACAACACATGAAGTAATCGTAGTAAATGATAATTCGCTGGATGAAAGCAAATATATCCTTGAAGAATATCAGCGGAGTTTTAAGCAATTACAATTGGTAGAATTAAAACAGGAAGCAAGATTTATTCCGGGTAAAAAATTTCCGTTGAGTATTGGAATCAAAACTGCCAAACATGAAGTCGTTTTGCTTACAGATGCAGACTGCGTGCCTGCTTCAGAATTTTGGATCGAAAAAATGCAGGATGGTTTTTACGATGGTATTGAGATCGTTTTGGGATATGGAGCGATGCATAAAAAGAAAGGATTTTTTAATAAAATGATACGTTGGGAAACTTTCCATACCGCCCTTCAATATCTTTCTTATGCAAAAAGCGGAATGGCATACATGGGTGTCGGAAGAAATCTTAGCTATAAAAAATCAGTGTTTTTCAGGCACAAAGGCTTTTCAGCTCACAATCATGTTCCCGGCGGAGATGATGATCTTTTTATCAATAAAGCTGCTACGAAAAAGAATACAACCATTGTGATTGATAAAGATTCTTTTACATTATCTGAGCCTCCAAACGATTGGAAACAGTGGATCAGGCAGAAAAAACGACATTATACAACCAGTAAATATTATAAACCTCTTCATAAATTTTTATTGGGACTTTATGCATTTTCCCTTTTTCTTTTTTATCC
>DATNFV010000061.1:0-4526 GCA_035606215.1 Hanamia sp. | reverse complement strand
AAAATAAAAAATTGGGTTATGATAAGAACCAGGTTTTGTATTTGCCCGATGCAAGATTACTGGGCAAAAACCAAGATGCATTTGAACAGGAAATTTTAAAAGACAGTCGCGTTGTTTCAGCAAGCATTTCGCGATACGTGCCAGGGGGTAAAATGTTGGATGGAACGCAAATCTATCCAAAAAATGAAGCTGCCAATGAAAACTCAGCAGAAATTCACAGCAATATTTATCACATAGATTATGATTACGTCCGCACTTTAGGGATCCATATGATTATGGGAAGAAATTTTTCTAAAGATTTTCCCACAGATTCTTCAGCCGTAATTATTAATGAAGCAGCGGTTCGTCAATTAGGATGGAGTGGAACGAGTCCAATCGGCAAAACCATTGTGCGCTCGGGGCAGCAGCAAATGAAAGTAGTGGGTGTTTTTGCTGATTTTAACTATGCTTCTGCCAAACAGGAAATTGCCCCAATGATGATGATGCTTGGAGGCAATTATGGCGGATTGATTATAAAAATTAAAACAACTGATGTGAAAGGTTTTCTTGCTGATTTGAACAAACAGTGGAGAGCTTTTAATCCTGCCGGCCCGCTTGAATATAATTTCCTTGACGAGCAGTTTGCAAAATTGTATGCAAGCGAACAACACACTCAAAAAATATTTACTGCATTTGCTGTTCTTGCCATCATAATTGCAAGTCTTGGTTTGTTGGGGCTTTCAGCATTTGTAATCGAACAGCGCACAAAAGAGATCGGCATACGCAAAGTGTTGGGCGCATCGGTACAAAATGTATTGTTGCTGGTGTCAAAAGAGTTTTTGGTGCTGATTGCAATTGCATTTCTGATTTCGGTTCCGGTTACATGGTTCGCCATGCACAAATGGTTACAGGATTTTGCATATCGCATTCATATTAGTATATGGATTTTCGGAATAACGGGTATTGCCGTTCTTTTAATTGCTTTAATAACGATCAGTTTCCAGGCAATTAAAGCAGCAATAGCAAATCCTGTAAAGAGTTTGAGAAGCGAGTAATGTTGCTGGTGAGTTGTGAATGGTGAATGGTGAATGGTGAGTGATGAGCAGGAAAGTTTGTCTTGTTGATTTATCAGGTTATGGATAAACGAAACAGAAATGATAAATATTTCTTTGTTTACTTGTAATCAATTTAATATTCAAAAACAGAATCATCATGTTTAAACATTATTTAAAGGTCGCTTTGCGCAACATGCAGAAGCAAAGAATGTATGCAGTCATCAACATTGGTGGCTTTGCAATAGGCATTGCCGCCTGCTTGGTGATCTCTTTGTACATAAGAAATGAATTGAGCTATGCAGGATGCACCATGAGCAGTGAATGATCAATGTGCCGATATGCTGATAAGGGAATGAGCAAATTTAAAAACGTAAATAAAAACATCACAAAATCAAACATCATAAATCATCTTCTATGTTTAAAAATTATTTCAAAATTGCCTGGAGAAATTTAAACAGGAATAAATTTATTTCTTTCGTAAATCTCTTTGGATTAACTGTGGGCATCTGTTGTTGCCTGCTGATAGGCATTTATATTTTAAATGAATTAAGTTATGACCGCTACAATAAAAACGCGGATAACATTTACAGGATTGAACGAACTTTTTTGAATGCGGAAACAGGAGCGCTTTCATTAAAGCTGGGAGCCGTTGCGCCGCCGTTTGCACCCTTGCTTCAAAATGATTTTAAAGACATCAAAAAAATAACGTCGCTTTTGCCCGTCAGCAATTCAACTTTCAAATACGGCGATAATATTTTTAATGAGAAGAACCTGTTTTTTGCCGATGCAAATCTTTTTGATGTTTTTGATTTTAAAGTGACAGAAGGTAATCCTGCAAAGGCTTTGAACGATCCTTTTTCCATAATGCTTTCCGAAGAGACGGCAAAGAAGTATTTTGGAAATGCCGATCCGTTGAATAAAGTTTTGCGTGCCAATAACCAGTTCGATTGCAAAGTAACGGGTATCTATAAAGCCTTACCTGAAAATTCTCACATGCATCCGGATATGCTGCTTTCTTTTAATACCCTGAAAGATTCTGCCGTTTATGGCGAAAGAAATTTGATGACCAATTGGGGAAACAATGCGTTTTTTACTTATCTGCTTTTACCGCCTCAGTATAATGTCAAAAAATTAGAAGCACAGTTTCCTGCTTTTCAAAACAGGCATATTCCGGCCGATGGAAAATTTAAAGCATCAGATTACTCTGTTTTATCGCTTCGCAAATTGACAGATATACATCTGTATTCGCATACCGATGAAGAAATAGATATCAATGGTGACATCAACCGCGTGTATATTTTTTCTGCCATCGCTTTGTTTATTTTATTGATCGCCTGTATCAATTATATGAATCTTTCTTCGGCGCGCTCTGTGTTGCGCGCAAAAGAAATTGGTGTTCGCAAAACGGCAGGAGCCGGCAAAAAAGAATTGATCGCACAGTTTTTATGTGAATCCGTTTTCATTACATGCATTGCCTTCGCCCTTGCTTTCGTGCTTACGAGGCTGGGTTTGGCATGGCTGAATAAACTTTCGGGTCAGCAATTATCCATCGGGAGTTTGTTGCAATGGAAAATTTTAATTGCCATCATACTGTTGCCATTTCTGGTAGGGATTTTATCAGGAATTTATCCCGCACTTTATCTTTCTTCTTTTCAGCCGGTAAAGGTTTTGAAAGGCGTTATAAAAACAGGTGGAGGAAATATTTCTTTGAGAAAAGCATTGGTTGTTTTCCAATTTTCCATCTCCATTATTCTGATCATTGCCACCGTTATTGTGTTTCAGCAATTGAATTATATTCAAAATAAATCACTCGGCTTTGATAAAGAACATATAGTAACCATCAGGAATAACCCAGGTCTTGCTAACTCTTTCCAATCTTTTAAAGACGAATTATTATCTAATTCAAACATCAAAGATGTGGCACTGTCATCACGTATTCCATCAGGCAGATTATTGGATTCACAAGGATCACAGCTCGATAATGGAAATTCGATGGCGCCCTCAAAAGCGGATATTAAATATGTTGTTGCAGATGAAAATTTTATTCCAACTTATGGCATAAATATAGTAGCCGGAAGAAATTTTTCTAAAGATTTCGGAACCGATACTTCTTCTTTTCTGATCAATGAAACAGCCGTAAAAGCACTGGGATTAAAATCAAATGAAGACGCAATTGGTAAACAGTTTCAATATGGTGGCCAGAAAGGAACGATAGCAGGGGTCTTCAATGATTTTAATTTTGAATCCCTGCATCAGCGAATCATTCCCCTGGTTTTATATGAAGCCCGGAATGATGGATCTTCCTATAATGCTATTTCTATCAAGACATCCGGAAATGTTTCCGCAGCAGTAGAGCAAATAGAAAAAACATGGAAAAAATATTTACCCGAAATTCCTTTTGAATACCAGTTTTTAGACGACCGGTATGCCAAACTTTATGAAGCTGAAGACCGACAGAGCAGCATCTTTACTATCTTTTCGTGCATTGCTATTTTTATTGCCTGCCTTGGATTGTTTGGATTGTCTGCATTCACAATAACACAGCGTGTAAAAGAAATCGGTGTTAGAAAAGTATTGGGCGCAAGCAGCGGCAGTATTGTAAAATTAATTTCAAAAGATTTTCTGTTACTCGTCGTAATAGCGGCTGTCATTGCATTTCCCATTGCATGGTATGCAATGAGTTATTGGTTACAGGAGTTTGCATACCGCGTAAATATCAGCTGGTGGGTTTTTATTCTGGCAGCAGTTATTGCATTATTGATCGCTTTTGCAACCATTAGTTTGCAGGCGATAAAAGCCGCGCTGGCAAATCCGGTAGAGAGTTTGAGAAGTGAGTGATGTGAATTACAAACTGTAAACCTATAAACTAAAAGAATGTTTAAAAATTATTTCAAAATTGCCTGGAGAAATATTATTAAAAGCAGGTTTTATTCTGCTGTAAATATTATTGGTTTATCAACAGGCATTGCTTTTACATTATTAATAGGCGCTTATGTATGGAGCGAATTGCAGGTAAATAAAAATCTGAAAAATGCAGACCGGCAATATATTATTCAAAGCAAATGGAAAAATCCCAATGAAGGATATTTTCTTGCAACGCTTGGACCACTTGCAAAAGCATTAAAAGAAGATTATCCAAATCTTGTTGCAGATTTTTATCGGTACGATGGTGTTACTTCCAATATTTCAAAAGGTAAAAAAAGTTTCCGCGAGAATTTACAAATAGGAGACAGCACAATTCTTACGATGTACGGTTTTACATTATATGGCAATAATAAAACAGCTTTACAAAATCCATTTTCTGTTGTAATAACAAATGATAAAGCATTAAAATATTTTGGCAAAAAAGATGTTGTTGGGCAAACTATTACTATTGAAAGTTTTTCAGGTTCGAAACATGATTTCCTTATTACCGGTGTGCTGAATAAAATTTCAAATAATTCTGTCACCAACTTAGTTGACGGTTATCCCGGAGATTTTTATGTTTCAACG